>CAZLCO010000021.1:0-36781 GCA_964558005.1 uncultured Gammaproteobacteria bacterium
ACATCCCTGTGCGGCACAAAATTTATTTCCCCGTTATGCCCGACCACACTGCCTTCCTTGCCCTTTTTTACGGCTATGGTGGATATTCCCCTGTCCCAGAAACACTTGATTATCTTGTCATAAGAACTGAGGCCTATCAGTTTTTCGGCATCATGGATATTACTGAGCATTAAGATATCTATGTGTTCAATAACCTCTTCCAGGGCTTCTTTTGCGTCCTCTACGTCGGTTATTTTTTTCTTAAAATTAGGGTCATAAGCAACGAGGCATTCCTTGTTCCCCGCCAGGGAAAATGCTTTTTTAACCGCACCCCTCGCAGATGAAGACAGGGCCTGAGTTATGCCGGTTGCGTATACTATTGATGACTTTTCAATTACATCTTCCGGGATATCTTCTATTGATATTGTGGTGGATGCGTTCTTTTTTCTGTAATAGGCGAATTCTTTTTTGCCCTCATCCTGCCTTGAAACAATATAAAGCCCGTTATACCCTTCGACTATTTTTACGTTACTGATATCGATATTTTCTGACTGCCATGAGTCAAGAAGGAAATCCTTAAACGGGTCGTTACCCACTTTTGTTAAAAAACCTACCTTTGAGCCTAATCTTGAGGCGGCAACCGCGGTATTCAAAACATCCCCGCCGTAATATTTCTGGAACGTTTCGGCGTAAGCAAGTTTTTGTTGAGTTGCAAGTTCTATAAGGCTTTCTCCGATTACGATTATATCGAGATTATCTGTCATATTTTCCTTAAATTTTACTAATCATAAGACATTTTTCTTTTTACCTTCTTTTAACTAAATAGTCAATAACTTTATGTTAAACTTTACTTGAATTATAAAAACGGAGATGCCCCCCTATGATTATAGTAATGGAACCACAGGCCAATGAAGACCAGATACAAAACGTAGCAAAAAAACTTGAATCACTCGGGTTTAAAATAGTTTTTAACCGGGGAGAAATCATGACAGTACTGGCGGCAATAGGCGATAAAAGGCTTATCGACCCGGCATCACTGGCTTCTATGGAAGGCGTAAGGGAAGTAAAACTTATTCAAGAGCCATACAAGCTCGCCGGAAGAGAAAGCAAAGAAGATGATACGATTATCGACCTGGGCAGAGGGGTTAAAATAGGGGGAAATAACTGCCCTGTAATAATAGCCGGCCCATGCAGCGTTGAAAAAGATATCGAAGGTCTTTTAGAGGTAGCCTATGCGGCAAAGGAAGCGGGCGCACAGGTGCTCAGGGGCGGCGCATTCAAACCCAGAACAAGCCCGTATGACTTTCAGGGAATGGAAGAAGAAGGGCTTAAATACCTCGCAGAAGCAAGAGAAAAGACCGGTCTGCTAATAGCAACGGAAATCATGGACACCCCGGAAGTACCGCTGGTAGCAGAATACGCTGATATATTGCAGGTGGGCGCAAGGAATATGCAGAACTATAAACTGCTTAAGGCCCTCGGCAAAGTCAACAAACCGATAATCCTGAAAAGAGGCCCCGCCGCAAGCATAAGGGAATTTATCCTGGCGGCTGAGTATATTTTATATGCGGGCAACCCGGATGTTATCCTCTGCGAAAGAGGAGTAAAAGGTCTGGATTCCCATTATACAAGGAATATCCTGGACTTAGCCGCTATCCCGGTAGTACAGAAATACTCACACCTGCCAATAATAGCTGACCCGAGCCACGCAACAGGCAGGAGATATCTCATAGAGCCTATGTCAATGGCAGCTATAGCCGCAGGTGCTCACGGGCTTATGATAGAAGTGCACCATGACCCGGACAACGCTTCATCTGACGGCGCACAGAGCCTCACTATCGACCAGTTCAAAGCATTAATGGGACAGTTGAATGTTTTATGCCCGCAGTAAACGTTAACATACCCGCCGGAACAGAAACCTCCTACCCGATAATAATCGGGGAAAACATCCTTTCTGAATCAGGAAAATTTATTAAACAAAACACAAACGCAAAAAAAATTCTTATTGTTTCAAATAAAAGAATTTTTGGGCTTTACGGCGAAATTGTAATGAACTCCCTGACAGCTGTAGGGCTTGATGCTTATGTTTTATTGATTGAAGAGGGCGAGGAGTTTAAAAATATAAATTCGCTGGAAGCCATCTGGACAAAGGCAATTGAGCTTAAACTGGAACGAAAAGACGCAATAGCAGCCATCGGCGGCGGAGTTGTCGGCGATGTGACAGGGTTTGCTGCTGCTACGTACCTGCGGGGCGTGGATTTCATACAGATACCGACCACGCTGCTTGCTCAGGTGGACTCTTCCGTAGGGGGCAAAGTCGCAATTAACCACGTTCTTGGTAAAAACCTGATAGGCAATTTCTACCAGCCAAAAGTTGTAGTTACTGACACCACAACGCTCAACACCCTGCCGGAAGCTGAAATCAAGGTCGGGCTAGCCGAGGTCTTAAAATACGGTTTTATTGAAAAAAGCTGCGGTTTAAATAGTTTGGAAATGTCGTTTATTGACTATCTTGATAAAAACCGCAATATATCCCCGGAACTTATAAAATATTGCTGTGAACTCAAGGCGGCCGTAGTCAACAAGGACGAAAAAGAGTCGGGATTGCGGACAATCCTGAACTTTGGCCATACAATCGGCCATGCCATAGAAAAATGCTGCTGTTATAAAGGCATTACCCACGGCCAGGCTGTGGCAATAGGAATGAGAGGCGCTTTTTTGCTGTCCAAAAACAAAGGGCTAATCAGCGGGGATTACTACACAAAGGGCATTGAACTGCTTAACTCTTATGGTGTGAATTATAAAATAAACCATGAAACAAGCCCTGATTCGCTGTATGAAGCCATGAAAGTGGACAAAAAGGTAAAGTCCGGCAAAATAAGGTTTGTATTGCCCACCGGCGAGTCAGAGGTGGAAATATTTGACTATATTAGAGAAGAAGAGGTCAAAAATGTTCTTGGTTGCCTGTATTAAGCTGATACTAGCATTTATTATAGGTCTTTATTTTTCATTGAGCAGCACTATAGAAAAAAATATTGTTTATAAACCCTCAAAAGAGTTAAGTCCATTAATTCTTGAGGCTGATATAAAGGAATTTACAAACAGTGAAAACCTCAAATTGTCATACCTGCAAATAAAAGGCAATAAAGAAAAACCGATAATCCTTTTCTGCCACGGCAATGACGGCAACATAACCCTTAAAAAACTTCAGGAAAAAATGCTATTCCTCGAAAAAGAAGGGATTGAAACCTTTGTGCTTGACTACAGGGGCTACGGAAAAAGCGGGGGAGAGCCCGAAGAAAAAGGACTGTATGCTGATGTCAGGTCTTTTATTGATTATTTAAATATAAATCCCAAAAACACTATCATCTGGGGGCACTCACTGGGAGCGGCGGTGGCGGTGGATATAGCTAAAACCCTTCCTTTCAGGGGCGTTATCCTTGAAGGGGGCTTTACCAGCATAGAGGACATGAGGGATTTCAGGATAAAATATGACGATAAAGGCAACCCTGTAAGTAATCTTATCAGGGATATTATCTATAAATCCCTGAATATTACCCAGAACTTTAATTCAAAAGAGAAAATCGGACTGATAAAATCGCCGATGCTTATTATACACGGCAAAAAAGACACTGTGGTACCGCATGAAATGGGAGTTAAACTGTCAAAACTTAACCCGAACGCAATTTTTTATTCCTGTGATACCGGCACTCACACCGGCATTGGGTGGCAGGACAGTGCTGTGCTTGAATTTATTGAAAGCCTTACTGATAATTAGCCAGAGTTTCTTTTATAAGCTCCTTCATCTTATCCTTAGCCATTTTGGGATAAATCACCTCACAGCTTTCCCCGTAACGCAAAAGCCTCTTTAAATGCCCCTCCATATCATCCGGGTATGACGTTACTACTATGTGCCCATTTTCATCGGGCTCTGCCACTTTTTCCCTTTCGTAAGGCCTGTAAACCTTTGCAAGTTTATCTTTTACCTTAAAAAGTATCGGACAAAGTATCTGGCTGTTTTTAGAAATAACGGGCAACTGCCTGATGTCGATGATATGACAGATTTTTATGGTATTTGTCTGGTTGGACACAAGGTTATAACACACAAGATTTGCATCATTCTGTTCATACTTTATGCCCTGCAGCTCGGTAACGGCTTTCATGTCCTCTTGTTCAGGCAATTTATATTTTATTTCCACTCTTTGTTTTTCTTCAATAAATTTTTCAATTTTTTTAATTAAATCAGAATGCACATCAAATTTTGAAAAACATTCCTGACGTTCTTTCTCATAAAAATCACAAAACCCCTGCAATTTATGGATTTGTTTTTCTGGCATAAATCTTTTCAATTTTGATAAAAAAGACTTGTAATTTTCTGTAAACCTTTCCTGATGAAGGCTTTCAGCGTATCTTCCGAGCAATGCCATGGTTTTCAGGTTTTCCTCAGAAAACTCTATAACTGTCCGGCTGTTATTTAACTTATAACGAGGTGTTCCCGACATAGAAGGTTTAGATATAATAAAACCGGCCAGCTTCAGTGTATTTATGTATTTTAAAATAACGTCCCTGGAAAAATACCTTTTAATATAGGGGTCGTTCCAGAAAATGTCGTTCAGTTCATCTATACCGCAATCTTTTTCATTTAATGTTTTCAAAAGTAAAAGAACTCTATATGCTGATGCGCTGATTTTAAGTTTGCTTTTCATAGTCCACTAATCCGCTTTCATCATAAATACCAAGTATTTTAGAAAGATTATGCGTCATTTCATTTTTTATCTCCGGAGGGTTTAATATAGTGCAGTCACTGCCATAAGAAAGGACCTTCTGAAAAAACCTGAATTTGTTGGTTATTATTGATTCTATAATGATTGCATCCTCTTTTTTTTCAACTATCCTGTCTTCATCGGTTAAAAAATAATTTTGCTCCTTACCTGTTTTAAGAATGTACTTTGCTTTTAAATTCAATGCGGGAGTTACCCTGTTTTCCTGAAGACTTACTGTTTTGATGGACTGTATCCTGTCCAAACGCAGATACATTGAAGTTTCCTTTTCTTCATTATACCCCCATAAATAAAATGCGCCGTTTTCCATTGTGATTTTTTCTGCGGTAAGAATAATATTTTTTTCTCCGGACTCCGGGGACTTATAAATAAGTGTCAGTGTTTTACTCTGTTTGCAATATTTATCAAGCTGTTTTACTTTTTGGAAAAACTTTTCCGAGGAAACCTCCCGGCTTAAAAAAATTTTTTTTGCGGAGAAAAACAATTTTTTCGTACTCTGGTTAGAATTTTTAAAAAGTGTATCGAACAGTTCATCTATCTCAACGGCTGTTTTCCATTTACACAGGGTGGAAACATGTTTTCTGAGCTCTATAAGATTTTGCACTTCTTTCTCGGTTAAAGATAAATTGTATGGGTGAGAAGTTAATATATATTTATAGTTATTATTCTTTGATGGCCTGGAAATATCGCAGCCCAAAAGTCTTAATGTATTAAGGTAAATACATATTGTGTCTTTTGATAATTCCCTGCCGTCCTTAATTTCTTTTTGAAGTTTCCGGTTTATTTCTTTATCCGTACAGGGACCCTTTAAAAGCATATCAAAAATTAAAATAATCCTGAGTGCCGTAAGGCTTATATTATCCAGCTCGGAAAAATCCTGATTATGAATTTTCTTTTGCATACTGCGTTTAAGCCTTAATTAATTAACAACTCTTATAACAAGCATAACATACTTACTGTAAAGTAATAGTATAAGGCCATTCTACATATTTTCGGTTTTTTGACTTTTGTAAAGCAAAAAACGCGGCAATATTTCTCCTAACCTAATAGCTGTAAGAGTTTATCTGACACTTCGTCCATCTGCTCGTCCATTTTTCCCTTTTCAAACTTTTCAAACTCTTTAATCCCCAGTTCTGAAAGAGATACGAACTCCAGCCTGCATGCGATTGTACTTTTTTTACCATTGCTGACTTTTGGTGCCATAAATTCTTTTTCTACATACCTGGCGTTATCTTCAACTATACATGCCTTAAATTTATCCTCAAACGGCATTTTATATATGCTTCTCATGACTATAACCCTGTCAGCCCCTTCTATTCCAAAGGCGCACCAGTTAGTTTCAGAGTCGAACGGGTCAAAAAATCCGCCGCTCTTGTTGGGCTTTACCATTACGATACTTCTGTTTTTATCTATATCCCACTGGTTTTTACCGCCTAATGCCTTACTATATTTATCCTTAAAAATTCCGCTAACAGGGAATACGCCTATTACTTCTTTCCCCTCCGGCACCCTGAAAGGAGCAATAGTCCATGCAGCCCATTCTATATCAGGGTTATTATTTTCCTGCTGGAAAGCCCATATAACAGAACCGCTATCAGCGTCAACACTGGCTATGCCCCTTGTCTTCACCTGATAGTCATGGTTTTCATTTTGAAATAACACTGTTTCTGAAACGTTATCAGCCCCTAATTGCACTGTTTGATATTGAGAAGGCGGCCATTGCCTGCCAAGACCTGTTTTTTCCCAGTTGGGCTGCGGTGCCGGGTCATTTCCCCTTATACCGCCTGCTATAAAATTTTTATATTCCATATCAGAAAGTTCATCCATATTGGAAAACACATGGCCAAAATCAGGATGATTTACCTGTATGTGTCCTGTTTCATTTACATTTATTGATGACAACTTATCCGGCCCGGCTTTGCTTAAAGGCGGCAAAACTTTATTCATAAATGCTGTTAATTCAGCCATATGTCCTGACTCATAATCTATATCAAATTTTTGGGAAACAACCCTGTTCTGGGCTTCCGGAGTTTGTTTCCACGGCAAATAATCTCCGTTTACCTGATACAACAGCAGTATAGGTGCTATACACAGAGCAGCCAAATTAAAAATATTATTCCTTTTATGGCTGGATTTCTCGCCTGACTTACTATTATTCATATACAACATATTTAGTCCTCCTCTTTCTCTAAATTAAAAACCACTTTAATTAGCCTTGTAAAGAAAAAACTTTTACTTGTTTTTGCTAATATAAGTTAGTTATGTTTATAGATAAGGTTAAAATTAAGGTTACTTCAGGCTCCGGCGGAAACGGCATAGTCGCCTGGCGTAGAGAAAAATACGTGCCCAAAGGCGGTCCCGCAGGCGGCGACGGCGGCAAAGGGGGCGATGTCTATTTAATAGCTGACCCGGACCTTTCAACCCTGCTTGATTTTAAATACAAGTCTATGTTTTCCGCGGATAACGGCGAAAAGGGCAAGCCTAAAAACCAGCATGGCAGAAACGGTGAAAATCTTTACATAAAAGTACCCTGTGGGACTCTTGTAAAAGATATTGATTCCGAAAAAATCATCGGTGATCTGACAGAAGAAGGCCAAACGCTTCTAATTGCCCAGGGCGGCAGGGGCGGCAGGGGAAACGCCCGGTTTGTGACATCAAGAAAACAGGCTCCGCAGTTCTGTGAGCCGGGAGAACCGGGAATAGAAAGAGAAATTGACCTTGAACTTAAATTAATAGCGGATGTTGGGCTGTTAGGCATGCCCAATGCAGGAAAATCCACTCTTATAAGCGTGATCAGCGCCGCAAAACCCAAGATTGCCGATTATCCTTTTACCACCCTTGTCCCAAATTTGGGAATCGTTAAAAAGCCTGACGGAGGCGGTATAGTTATAGCAGACATCCCCGGCCTGATTAAAGGCGCAAGCGAAGGCACCGGACTTGGCCATGAATTTTTAAGGCATGTGGAAAGAACCCGCATACTGGTGCATATCCTTGATATTTTAGAGGATGACCCGATAAAAAACTTTCACACAATAAATATAGAGCTGGAAAAGCAAGGCGGCAGGCTGGTTGAAATTCCTCAGGTAGTTGCCCTGAATAAAATCGACGCGGCCAACGAGGTCAAGGTTGATATGCTGAAACAGGAATTCCAAAAAATGGAGCACGATGTATTTGCCATATCCGCCGCAACAGGCCAGGGCACGGGCGAGCTGGTAAACTATTTGATTAAAAAAGTTGAAGAGCTTCCGCAGCCGAGTTTTGATATAGAAATTGAAGAGGACGAAGCCGCATTTGACCATGATGACAGCGGAATTGTTATTATTAAAGAAAAAAATGACTTTATAGTAAGTGGGGGCAAGGTCGAGAGGCTGGCATCAGTCGTTGATTCAAGAAACAGGACGGCACTTAACCGTTTTGAAAATATTTTAAAGGCAATGGGGGTATTTAAGGAATTAAAGGCTGCAGGAATAAAAGACGGTGATACAATAAAAATATCCGGTTTAGAATTTGAATACTATTCAGAGGAGGAAGGCTAAAAAATGAAAGACATCAATAAAATCCTCGAACAATTAAAAAAAATAAAGCCTGAAATCCAGGAAAAATATAAAATTAAAGAAATGGGCGTTTTCGGCTCATATATCAGGGGTGAAGAAACACCATCAAGTGATTTGGATATTCTGGTCGATTTTTATGAAACTATAAGCTTATTCAAGTTTTGTGCGCTGGAAAATTTTTTAAGTGATATTCTTGGAAAAAAGGTTGATCTGGTTATGAAAGATTCTCTCAAACCCCACATCGGGAAACAAATTTTAAAGGAAGTAAAATATTTATGAAAAGAGAGCAGGGAGATTATATTGAAGATATCATCAGTTCAATAAACTGGATTGAAAAATTTATTGAAGGTATGAGCTATGAAAATTTTTCAAATGATTATAAAACTTACCAGGCAGTAATCAGGATGTTTGAAATTATTGGAGAAGCTTCAAAAAGTATTTCGGAAGAGTTAAAAATTCAATACCATGAAATACCCTGGCGTGAAATTATAAGTATGAGAAACAAAATTATACATGAGTATTTTGGTATAAATAAAAAAGTTGTATGGCTTACAATACAAGAAGATTTACCCGTATTAAAAGAACAAATTTCAAAACTTTTAAAATAATAGAGGAGACCCGCAATGAAAGACAAACAATTTTTAATGATTCCAGGACCAACCCCTGTGCCCGAAAGAGCACTGCTCGCCATGGCAAAACACCCAATGGGCCACAGAAGTTCAGAATTTTCCGCAATAATGAAAGAAGTTTATCAGAACCTAAAATGGCTTTTCCAGACACAGGAAGACGTTTTTGTATATACCTCCAGCGGCACAGGCGCAATGGAAGCCGCTATATTTAACCTCGTAAACCCCGGCGACAAGGTATTGAGTCTTGTTATCGGAAACTTCAGCGAAAGATGGGCAAAAATAGCTGAAATGCGCGGCGCTGACGTTGAAAGAATTAATTTTGACTGGGGGCAGGCTGTTGACCCGGCAATTGTAAAACAAAGGCTTGAGCAGGACGTAAACAAGGAAATTAAATTTGTCACCCTTATCCATAACGAGACCTCCACAGGCGTAACCAATGACCTGCAAACGCTTGCGGCCATGATAAAAGAGCACGGCGCACTTTCAATAGTTGACGGCGTGACAAGTGTAGGCGCACTTCCTGTTAAAATGGATGAATGGGGCGTTGATGTCCTGGTGTCCGGCAGCCAGAAAGGGTTTATGATACCTCCGGGGCTGGCATTCCTGGCCTGCAGCAAAAAAGCATGGGCTGTGTATGAAAACTGTAAAAACCCGAGTTTTTACTTTAATTTTGGCGCATATAAAAAATCTATCGCTGAAAACACAACCCCATATACGCCGAATGTTTCATTAATCGTAGCCCTTAAGGAAACCCTTGATATGATGAAAGAAGAAGGGCTTGAGAATATTTATGCAAGGCATGCAAAACTGGCTGCTATGGTGCAAAAGGGGGTGCAGGACCTTGGACTTAAGCTTTTTGTTGAAAACGAAGCCGCAAGAAGCAACGTTATAACCGCTATCTGGCCGCCAGAAGGCGTGAGCGTACCTGATATAAGGAAAACCCTCAACAAGGACTATGATCTTGTAGTTGCTAACGGCCAGGGCAAGGTAAAAGACAAAATATTCAGGATAGGCCACCTTGGTTTTGTGAGCGAAAGAGATGTCTTAACAGCTCTGGGTGCTCTCGAAGCAAGCATAAAAAAGCTCAGCGGTAACCTCAGCAACGTATAGGATACAAATGTTATTTTTAATTAAAATAACATTTGACAGGCAAATTAAATATCATTAAAATCAATTAATATCACTTTTAAGGATATTAACAATGAGTATTGCCTCAGATTTTAATAGAGCCACTTACCTTGCAAGGATAGAAAATCTTGTACTCGACAGGGAAATAGAATATTACACCGACCATATAAGAGGGACTGTTTTCTTTACCACGATGTATCTTTGTATGTTCGTAGTATTTAAATTTAACTGGTTTATGGTTTTATGGGGGGCTTGGTCTGTGCTGAATATTTATAAAGCATTCCAGCACCAGAAAAGCATGCATTGTCTCAAAAAAAACATTAAAAAAAATACTGTTACTCTGACCTCAAAAGGTTTTTTGGTTTTTGATATAAACTCTGAAAAAATCGTTCTACCTTACAAGGAGCCCTTTAATAAAAATTTTTTCAAGGGTAATCCTTATTTTGCAGAAAAATTCGACGCAGAAGTACAGGAAGTATGCAAGTAAAAATTCTCTTTATTATTAGAGTAGATTAGTCCCGCCGTCAATAAAGCCAACGTCCCTGCATCCTTTTTCCTTTAGTTTTTGAGCCTGGAGGTAGCTGTTCATTCCTTTATCACAACACAGGAATACGCCCTTACGATTTTCTTTAAGTATTTTCTCTGCCAGCTCCTCGGTTGTGAAGTTTCGAATATTTATTACTTCTACCTCTGAAAGCTTCTGGAGTTCCTGCGGGGTAATACTTTTAATGTCTTTTTTAATCTTGCCCTGTAAAATTTGCGCCGCCACCAGCAATGGATCAATAGCCGGTGAATAAGGCGGAGCATAGGTTAAATCAGAATGCATAAATTCATCTACTGTCATTCCGCTGGTTAATGCCGCTGCAACAACGTTAACCCTCTTATCGGCGTCACCTTCTCCGATTGCCTGTAACCCCAATAATCTGCCTGTTTTTCTCTCAGCAATCATTTTGATGATAATATCTTTTGCATTTGGCATATATCCCGATCTATCTCTGTGAGGGACTATGGCGATTTCATACTCATAACCATGCTCACGTGCTTCTTTCTCGCTTAAGCCTGTTTTGGAAGCAGTAAAATCAAAAATCTTTACTACAAGCGAACCAAGAACTCCTCCGAATTCAGCATAATCTCCCGTTATGTTCATGGCCGCAATCCTGCCATGCTTATTGGCGGTAGAACCCAGCGGTACCCAAACCTGCTTACCAGTTGTTCTGTTTAAAGATTCGGCGCAGTCACCGGCAGCGTAAATATTTGAGATATTGGTCTGCATTTTACTGTTAACTTTTATGGCACCGGTTTCGCCTAGCTCTATGCCGGCTTTCTTTGCAAGCTCGACATTAGGCTGGACTCCCACTGCCATTATAACTATGTCAGCGTCCTTCACCTCTGGCAGATCGCCTGTAGCATTTGTATTAGTAAGGACTTTGACTCCTTTTTCCTCTATATGCCTTTGCACCTGATAGGCCAAATCCGGGTCAAATGTTGTCAGTATTTGTTCTGAACGTTCTATGACTGTTGTTTTAAGGCTCAGGCTCTGGAATGCTTCAGCTAACTCAACGCCTATATACCCCGCGCCTATTATTGCTGCGGACTTGGCTGTTTTAGTCGCTTCCTTTATTTTCAAAGCATCATCTATAGTCTTGAGCTTGTAAACTTTCCCCATGTCTAGCCCCTCAATCTGCGGCATGATTGAGCGGGAGCCGGTCGCAATAAGCAAATTCGTATATTCGTCTTCGAATTCTTCGTCAGTTTCAAGGTTTTTAACCAGGACTTTATTATTTTCCGACATTATTTTCTCAACCCGGTGGAGAGTAAATATTTCTATATTTTCATTTTTTTTGAATTCCTCGGGCGATCTTACCAGCAAACGTTGTTCCGATGAAATAACCCCCTGAATATAATAAGGCATACCGCATGCTGAATAAGAAACATATTTTTCATCAGTATAAAGGGTTATTTTAAGTTCAGGATTTTCTCTGCGCGCTTTTGATGCAGCTTTTGTCCCTGCTGCAACTCCGCCTATTATAATTAAATGCTCTGCCATTTACTCCCTCCTTGTATAATTTATGATATTTATTTTAAGTTTATTCGTCAAATAACAATTTTTCAAACCACTAGAGATTAAATCAAAATATTAGTTTATAATAGAGTTTATGAGTGAACAAATAACTAATACCAGCGAAAAAATAGAACTTAATAAAATAACCGACAAAATTAAAAAGCTGGAAAAAAGAGGCAACCTCTCAAGTGCTATAGAGGTATGTCAGACTGCACTAAAAGATGACCCCACTAATCCCGAGCTGCATATAAGACTTGGGGATTTGTACCTGCAAAAACACCTCGATATCTTCCAGCCAAAAATTTATCTCGATGAGGTTATAAATCACTATCAAATGGCTCTGGAATCCAACCTCGATTCTGACGAAATTCATTATAAATTAGGTGTGACTTTTTATCATCAGGGTAATTTTGAAAAAGCCCTGAATCATCTCGGCATAAGTCTTGAATATAATCCTCAAAATTATAATGCATGTCTGATGATGGCTAAAATTTTCGCTCAACGAAATCGTATTTCAGAAAGCCGCTCTTTTCTTGAAAAATCAATAAAAGATGGCGGTTTAAAATCATCACGTGCACACAGTATACTCTCATCAATGACTTATAAGGAAAATCGACTAAATTCTTTATACCACTTGCTTATGTCGATTATAAAACTTCCCTTTGATCCAGAGGCCCAACGGGAAGTGAATATAAAAATTAATTCAATAAAATTTTTACCCGTATTTATAAAGGGCCATTACCTCGAAAAGACCTCCCAGCTTCTTGAAGCAACAAATTTGTATATGGATGAGGCTGAAAAAGCACCCGGCTTTGTTCCCTTGTATCTTTGGATGGGTAACGCCTACCGAGCACTAGGCAGAAATGGAGAAGCACTCAATGAGTATAGGATGGCAATATGGCTTGACCCAATGAATATAGCGGCACACAGGTTATTATGCACATTATATGAAGAAAATGGTGACTATATTCATGCAATCGAAACATACAAAAAACTAATTGAAATGAACCCCAATGATGCTATTTATCATAGCAATATTGCTAATATTTATTATTTAAAGGGTGATGTAAAAGCAGCGGTATCGCACTATCAAACTGCAATTGCGCTAAATCCTAACAAAAACTGGACAAGTATTATTGCCCAGACATTGGGATATATTTTCCATGAATCAAAAGACAACTACGACGCAGCAATAAGCGCATACCAGAGCGCTTCTATTCTTAACCCGACAGATATTGATATTTATCTGAGCCTTGGAAGCGCATATTATGATAAGGGCGACTATATCAATGCAATGAATACATACAGGCTGGCGTTGGAACTCGACCCGAATAACGCCAGGATACACTGCAACCTGGGCTTTCTTCTCTGGGGCAAAGGTGAAATAGAAGAGTCAGTAAGGGAATATGAAAAGGCTATAAACCTTGACCCGACCTATGACATAGCGCACAACAACCTTGGCGTTATTTACCTTGATAACCTCGGATATATAGAAAAAGCCATTAACAGCCTTAAAAAAGCTATCCAGTGTAACGGCAACTACGCCCTTGCACATTATAATTTAGGCAGGGCAATGGCGTTAAAAGGCGATAAGGTCGAAGCGGCAAGGCTCTTACAGATTTCACTTGATCTTAATGCGCATACTAATGAGCTTGATAATTTGGAAATTCAGATGAAGCTCAAAGAGCTGTTCGACTAATAATTTTAAAAATTATATTGTAAGGGCGCACAATGACTCGTGCGCCTTTATTAATTTTTAATATAAAAATTTGTTAATTTTTGCTGATTTTTTGAAAAAATGACTTATTATATATTTTATATATACTATATAGTTATTTTTTTCAGGTAAGGTGCTATGCAAATAAATTCCATTAATAATAATTTAAACCAATACCAGCTGAATAAGGCTGTTCCTCCTGTGCAACCGGGTCAGCCAAAACCACCGCCGCCCAAAACCCCGCCGGAAGTAGCCGCATTTATGGCAAAACTGGGACTATCACCTACTAACTCAAAGGACGGTGACAAGGCAGCGATTGACGCAAAGCTGGCCGAGCTTGAAGCTGCGGCAAAGGCCGGTAATGACAAGCAAAATGTTAAAGACTTAAAAGATGAGTTAAACAATATAATTAACTCAATACAGCCGCCGCAGGGCCCGCCTCCACCTCCGACCGATAACTTTATCGGTATGGAACAGCTGGCCGCTATGAATAAGCATTTTATGCTTTAAAAGTTTTTACAGCATATCCGCCGGGTCAACATCGGTTAGAAACTTGATATCAGCGGGTATCTTTAAGCTCTTTACAAAGTTTGAAACCATAAAATGGCCATTCTCGCCAAGTGTGTTTTTTATCAATACCTGAAACCGATACTCATTTTTGATTTTAGAGATAACACACCGAGAAGGGCCAAGCACCTCCAGCCTTTCCGTTAAGTCCCGCTGCTCAGTAATCAGCCGCAGCCTGTAGGCAAAGTCAGTAGAATATTTAATGGCCTTTATCTCCTGCCCCGAACTGATTATGAACCTTATTATGCTGCTAAATGGAGGGTAAGAAAACTCATTCCTTGCCTGCAGTTCATACTCATAAAATTTTAAAAAGTCCTGCTCTTTTGCATAATTTATAGCAAAAAACTCAGGCGTATAAGTCTGGAAATAAACCTTTCCGCTAAAAGCCCCCCGGCCTGCCCTGCCCGCAACCTGTGTCAACAACTGGAAACCCCGCTCATTACCTCTGAAATCAGGAATATTAAATAAAGAATCCGAGCTTATTACACCGACTAAAGTTACATTAGGCACGTCCAGCCCCTTTGCTATCATCTGGGTTCCTATAAGGACATCAATTTCACCTTTTGAAAAATCCTCCAGTACTTTTATATGAGCGTTTTTTTTGCTCATCACATCACTATCTATCCTGCTGGCCCTAGCCTCGGGGAATTCTTTTTTAAAAAGTTCCTCCACACGCTGAGTACCCATACCATAATACTGTATTGCCGCACTGCTGCAAGCGGGACAAATATCAGGCACATGTATTTCATAACTGCAATAATGACATCGGAGCCGCTCAGCTGACTTATGCAGTATAAGCGGAATATCACAGCTTTTGCATTTGGGGGTATGGCCGCAGTTAGAACATTGGCCGTACGTAGAAAACCCACGCCTGTTTATAAGCAGCAGGGCCTGCTTGTTATCATCGAAAACCTGCTTTAAAGATTTTTTCAGCGCTTGCGAAAATATGCTTTTATGGCCTACTCTGAATTCTTCCCGCATATCTATCACATTTACCCTGGCAAGTCCTTCTGTGCCAATTCTCTCCGGCAATGTAATTATGCTGTTAGTATTTTTAGCCCGGAAAAAGCTTGTTATATCAGGGGTAGCGGTACCCATCACCACAGCAGCACCCTCTCGTTTTGCCCTCTCTGATGCGATGGTCTTTGTGTTATATCTGGGCGCAGGGGAGGTTTGCTTGTAGCTTGATTCATGCTCTTCGTCAATTATTATTAGCCCCAAATCTTCCACAGGGGCAAAAATGGCTGAGCGGGCGCCTATTATTATTTTTATTTCCCCGCTTTTAACTTTTTTCCAGATATCGTGTTTTTCCCCGTCAGATACACTACTATGCCATATAGCAACATTATCCTGCCCGAACCTTGCCGAAAATCGCATTGCCAACTGAGAAGCAAGTATTATTTCCGGTGCGAGTATGATTACAGACTTCCCCCTGGACAGGGCTTCTTTTGTGGCGTGCATATACACTTCAGTTTTGCCTGAACCGGTTATACCATAAAGCAATAAAGGTTCGGGGTTCTTGTCGCCCATTTGCCTGTTAATCTTTTCCAGCGCTATTTGCTGGTGCGGATTGAGTTTAAAAAAATTGCTTTTTTCATTATTTTTAAATATATTAGCCGGGTTTCTGAACGTTTCTTTTTCAAAAATCTCAATAAAACCTTCTTCAGCAAGCTTTTTAAGAGTTGCGGTGGTTGTCTTTGCTTTTTTAATTAATTCTGATAGCTTTGCTTCACCGCCTATTTCTTCCAGGCATTCAATTACAGCTTTCCTGCGAGGGGTTAAACTATCTTTATCAGAACCTGAAAGTATTTTTACAAACCTTTCCAGCTTTGATTTTGATTTTTTTCCTTCTACTATATTTTTTATTTCAATACTGCCATTTTTTTGAAGGTTTCTAATTGCGGAATAGAAGTCTTTATAGGGGATTTTTGTCTTTTTTCTTAAGGTGTTTATTGATATTTCCTGCTTTTGCCTTAAAATCCCTATGATTTTTTCCTCGTTTTTTCCTGTGGTTTTCCCTGTACTTTTGTCAGATAAAAGAAATACAACCCTCTTTATTTTAGGGAAAATATTACCCGGAATAGCAGCATCAATAACTGTCTGCAAGTCACAAAAGTAATAATTGGCTACCCATTCAAGCATTTTCAGATATTCAATATTTAATAACGGTTCATTATCAAGAATTTCAAGGATATACTTTGCGTTTATGCCTTCGGGCAAATAATTTGAAAACCCAACAACAAAAGCATTAACCGCCCCCCTGCCACCAAATGAAACTATCACAGGGATTCCGGGTTGTAGTTTTTCGTAAAGTTCTTCAGGAATTAAATAACTGAACGTCCTTGTATCCAGATCAGGTACATCAACTATTACCTGGGCATACTTAGCTTTCTGCTCCACCTTCTACCAGCTCTCTTTCAGCAATTTCAATGGCCTCCTTCAGCCTATCAAAGGTTTCAGGATAAAAAGCTACCCCTTTTTTTGTTGGCAACCAACTGTTTCCGCCGTCTGTTGTGTAAAATATCCGCATATCAAGGAATTTTTTTCCTTTATATTCGCTTATTGATATTTGTACCTCTTCTGTTGCAGTACGGGGTATCCTTGCCAGCATATTCTTTTCGGACATGACATTCTCCTTCGCTCATTTTAAAATTATCAAATCTATTTTATAATAACCCCTGCCGCTTGAAAACAACAGGGGTTATTATTTATAAATTTTAACAGAAATTATGTTAGCTGTATTAAGGCCATTTCAGCGTTATCACCGCGCCTGAAACCAATTTTATATATTCTTGTATAGCCGCCGTTTGTTTCTTTGTATTTCGGGCCTATTTCAGAAAAAAGTTTTCTAAGAACTGTTGTTTCGCCTATTTCCTGATCATATATATGCCTTGCAATTTGTCTTCTGGAGTGCAAATCACCTTTTTTTGCAAAGGATATCAGCTTTTCAGCATATGATTTAAGCACTTTTGCTCTGGTTACAGTTGTTTTTATCTGGCCATGAGCAAACAAAGATGTCGCCATAGACCTTAACATAGCTTTTCTCTGGTCCTGTGGCCTGCCCAGTTTTTTTACTCTGTTCTGGTGTCTCATTCTATTTCCACTCCTTCCGGATTTGGCTTAAGTTTTAAACCAAAGGCATGAAGTCTTTCGATTACTTCATCAGAAGATTTTTTACCGAAGTTTTTAATATTTAAAAGGTCATGCTCTGATTTTTCAAGAAGCTCTTCCAGTGAATTTATACTTGCTCTTTTAAGGCAGTTGTAAGCTCTTACTGACAGGTCAAGCTCTTCTATCCCGATGGTTGGTTTTTGTTGTTCGGGATCTTCTTCTTCAACTACTGCCTGGGTCTGTACTGATACCTGGCCTGTTAAATTAGCAATAGGCATAAACTGTTCAATAAGTAAGTTAGCTGCTTTACTTAATGCCGCATTAACTTCAATACTGCCGTTTGACCAGACTTCAATAATGAGTTTGTCAAAGTCTGTAACTTCGCCAACCCTGGTGTTTTCTACTGTATAACTGACTTTTCTGATTGGCATAAATACCGCATCAATTGGAAGCATATCGATTGAGCGTGCTATGCTGTCTTCGCCAAAATTATCTGTTGTCACATAACCTTTACCGGTTTCTACAACGATATCAGCATGAAGACTACCGCCATCAGAAAGATTGCATATAATCCAATCAGGGTTTATTACCTTAACTCCCGCAGGTAACTGTATATCACCTGCAAAAACAGGGCCCTGCCTGTCAACATCAATTCTTAAATTTTGAGGCTCAAGACTTTCACTTTTAACGATTAATCCTTTCAGGTTAAGGAGAATATCAGTTATATCCTCAACAACACCGTTCATAGTAGTATATTCATGAGTTACTCCTTCTATTCTTGCTGCTGTAACAGCAGAACCTTCCAGGCTGGAAAGAAGAACTCTTCTTAATGAATTACCTATTGTTGTACCATAACCCCTTTCTAATGGCTCAATAACAAACTTGCCGTATATTGAACCGTCAGAATCTGTTGTTGTATTCACGCACTTTATTGTTATATCCATCTGGTTTTTATAACCTCCTATAATATCAAAATCTACTTGGAATAATATTCGACTATTAGCTGTTCTTTTGTTGTCGGATCAAGGTCTTCTCTTTCCGGCAGGGAAATAACCTTAATTTTAAAATTATTTTTATCAACTGTAAGCCATCTTACTTCCGGGATTTCCGGCAGTGTTTCATTTATTGACTTTAATAAATCAATGCTTTTTGCTTTCACTGAAATTTCATCGCCCGGCTTTACTTTGTAGGAAGGAATGTCAACTATCCTGCCGTTTACAGTAAAATGCCTGTGCCTTATAAGTTGCCTTGACTGTTTTCTTCCGGCTGTTATGCCTGCTGCGTAAATAATGCTGTCAAGTCTTGATTCGAGCATTTGTAGTAATATTGTGCCGGTAACGCCTTTTTTCCTTGCAGCAAGTTTAAATGTTTTAGAGAATTGTTTTTCTGAAACCATGTATGAATGGCGCACTTTTTGTTTTTCTCTAAGATGGAGAGCGTATTCAGACAATTTCTTCCTTGCCTGGCCATGCTGTCCTGAGCCATAAGGCCTTTTAGTAGCGGAACATTTAGCGCTATAGCACCTGCTGCCTTTTAAAAATAATTTTTTGCCTTCATTCCTACATATTTTACAAACTGAATCTGTATATCTTGCCATAATTTATACCCTTCTTCTTTTGGGTGGTCTGCAACCATTATGTGGTATTGGAGTAACATCTTTAATTAATGTAATTTCCAGACCTGCTGATTGTAGCGCCCTGATTGCTGTTTCTCTACCTGAACCCGGCCCTTTTATATAGACCTCAACGGTTTTCATTCCCTGTTCGACTGATTTTTTGGCTACTGATTCTGCTGCGGACTGGGCTGCAAAAGGAGTTCCTTTTCTTGCGCCTTTAAAACCACTGCTGCCTGCGCTTGCCCAGGCAATTGCGTTACCCAGCATATCAGTTGAAGTAACTATTGTATTATTAAAAGTTGACTGAATGTGTACCCTACCCTGATATACATTCTTTTTTTCCTTCTTTTTACCTCTTGTTCTTGGTCTTGCCATTTTATACTTTATTCTCCGTTAATTATTATTTTGTTACCTTTTTCTTACCTGCGATTGGTCCGCCTTTTTTGCCGCGTCTTGTCCTTGCGTTTGTTTTGGTCCTTTGACCTCTTACAGGGAGGTTCCTGCGGTGTCTCATGCCTCTGTATGAATTAATTTCACTAAGCCTCTTTATGCTCATGGCTTCCGCTCTTCTGAGGTCGCCTTCCACGTCATAATCAGCGAGCACGTTTCTCAGGCGGTTAATTTCTTCTTCAGAAAGATTATCGGTCCTTGTACTTTCATCGATTTCCGCTTTTTTAAGGATTTCTTCAGAAAGAGTTCTGCCTATTCCGTATATATAGGTTAATGCGACAACCATTCGCTTATTTCTTGGTAAATCTACACCGGCTATTCTGGCCATTAATTTTGTTCTCCTTTTAGATATAAGTAAGTATGGGATAAATTACCCAAAACATGAAAAAATTTCAACCTTGTCTTTGTTTGTGTTTTGGGTCAGTACATATAACAGCTACTCTGCCTCTTCTTTTTATGACTTTGCAGTTTTTACACATTTGTTTTACTGATGCTCTTACTTTCACTTTTCGTGCCCTTTCCTGATTTTACTTTAGTCTGTATATTATCCTGCCTCTGGTGAGATCATAAGGAGTTAATTCGACCTTTACCTTGTCCCCGGGAAGGATTTTTATAAAATTCTTTCTTATCTTCCCTGAGATATGAGCCAGCACCATATGTTCATTTTCCAATTTTACCTTGAACATCGCATTTGGCAGCGACTCAACTATTGTTCCTTCAAATTCTATTGTTTCCTTAGACATTTTACCTCAAATTAAGCATGACAAATATTGCACTTAATTTGATTTTACATGGAACATGATAATTTACAAGTTATGCTTTTCTTTTAAGAACAATAAATCCTTTTGAAGGAATTTTTATGTCTATGCTTCCATTTGCATCAGGAGTCAATTCATTTTTATTTACAAATTGACCGCTTCCGCCATAATTAGAATCATCGCTGTTTATTTCTTCTATCCAATTCCCACGAGTCGGGCGATCTCCATCTTCATTTCTTTTGAGCAGAAAACTATCGTATTCTTTTTCTCCAAAATTCATAACTATGAGTATATGATTACCATTGCCGTCTTTTCTGTATACCTGAAGAACTTTATCTCTATTATTGGTATAAGCATAAGTCTGCAAATGTGCCCAATCATTTTTATGTTCTTTTAAGGCCGGATTTTCAAGATACAACTCTTCGAGCTTTTTCGTAAAAGCTTCCATTTGGTCGTATTCTGATTTTAAAGCAGCAGGTGCACTATCTCTATGAAGTTTTGACCTTTCATATGCATTAAATGCTCCAGCAGGAGAATCCTTTTCTATTCCATAATCATATCCTTTTTCTCTTCTTACTCCTGAATAAACTTTATGCAGGTCATAACCCGGGGGCTCATCCCGGAAGAAATAAAACGGTTCAATCGCACCGTATTCATCTCCCTGGAATAACATTTTAGGTGCCGGAAAAGCATATACTGTCCCTAGAGCAAGCTTATGAGAAGCCCTTGCCTGTTCAACAGCTTTTTTAAAGTCTTTTAAACTTACCGGATTTACTACATTTATAGTTTTGTTTTTATAGGTATAATTACCGTCAAGATCACATTCTCTTTCTTTATAGGTGATTTGTCTCTGAAAATCTATCCACCGTTTATTTTGTTCGGCATCATCTTCATTGGCATTACAAAAACCTTCATTATAATAAGTTTCCAGCATTTTCTGAGCGGCCTGGGCGGTATTATGGCCCGGGTTACCTTCTGCTCCAAGTACCCTGGAATGCATATCAAGGGAATTTATGAGCACCTTTGCAATAAGTCTTGTCCCGTCGAGATTTCCAATTTCATCGTGACTCATTGGATAAACCACATTTGTTTTTGCGCTTGAATCTTTAAACATGTTTTCTAATTTATTAATATCAGGCTTATATCTTTCATTTAAAGGATAATCCCTTCCTGACACCAGTGCAAAAACTGTATGCTGAATTGGGAAGCCCCACTGCGAATCAAGCCCTATATTAGAAGTGCTTGAACCGTTACTGGCTGTTTTTTCTATTGCTTGATTGTGAATGTCTATATCCTGACCCCTGCAATCTTCTTCTGGGCTTAGCTGATTTGTTACAGCTCCATGACAGTGAAAACCATCGTCGTCCCGCCCGTCTTCTGCTATAAGTATAGCGTCGGGGACATGATATCTTACCTCTTGGCTCATTTGTTTCAAAGCATTATCAGAGTGCATAAACTTAGTCATATCAAGCCTTAATCCGTTAGCATTATAGTTAACCAGCCAGTTTAAAGCCATTCTTGTAAGGAAATTTCGTACCCTCTTATTTTCTTTGCCTTCAAAATTAAATAATTTCCCCCACTTACAGCTTTCTTTTTCCTGTTCATTCATTGATTCATAAGGCCCAAAAGCTTTTATATGATCCGAAAAATCATGTGAATAATGGTTAGGAACCATATCTATTATTACGCCCAGACCCTGTTCCTGGGTAAATTTTATAAAATCCTTTAATGCTTCAGGACTCTTTGCCCCATAATGCGGGGTAGCAGCAAATTTGCCTGTGCCTATGCCGTCATATCCCCAGTTCATAGAATAAGTAAGTTCCTGAGGCATTATTTCTATATGAGTTACTCCGGGGTGATTTTTTTTCAAATTCCTGACATATTTTTTGGCTGATTCCAAACCGCCTTTTTCTGAAACTGTTCCGAGATGAACAGCCTGGATTGAAATCTGGGAAGCGTTGCCCCTGTCATGGTTATAAGCAAAGGCTTCTAAATTAGGCGCGTTTAATATATTAGGATTATTGTTAACAGCGGCTCTTCCCACTTCACCCCAATCAAAGTCCTTATGATTTACTACAGTTGACCAGCTGTTTATATTGTCCAACCAGTAAGAATTTGGGTCATGCTTGTAATTTATGTTTCCGTCACTGTTTACAAGAATATACCTGTACTTATAGCCGGGCTCTATCTGTGGCAGATATTCGCTTTCAAAAACTCCATCCTGTGTTTTTCTGGTTAATTCCCAGACTTCTCCTTTATTGCTATCCGGAATGTTAATTTTTTTCGCTCTACTGGGCATTGTTTGCTCTTTTACACTTCTATGTAGAGATATTGGCCTGCCATTTTCATCAGTTAAAACCTGTCCATTTTCTCCTGCCAACTCAAAACCAATTTTTTCAGCCTCACAGTGCCAGGGGAAAGCTTTTGCGTGTTTTGGCAAAGAACGATCGGCTTCTGTCGGGTCCTGTTTATCAGCCGGAACAGCCTGTACAAAAACCTGGTCTGCCCATCTGGCCCAAACTTTAAATTTTGTCCCCTTGTTTTCATTGTAAGTTGCTCCCCATGAATGCAGGTTATCCTCTAATGACTGGCCAAAAGATACTTTGTGTATTTTTACAGGGTTATAATAAAGGGACTTAAAGTTTACGCTTTGTTTGGTGGATACAGCTCCAGCTGACTGGTCTTGTAAAATTTTTGGTTTATTATTTAAAGATTCTGAATTATAAGTATATTTATAATTTTGTTTTGGATTATAAGAAAAATTTAACTGCATTTTATCTCCCTTATACACAATAATTTATTCTGTAATGTCTAAATCCCCTGAATACAAAAATATGCCAATAAAATATTTATTTTTTACAAAAATTAACTAATTCTGCTAAAATTCTTTTATGGCTAATTTTATTTCAATATTTAGAGTAATTTTATGTTTTGTAGCGGTCGGTCTGCTTTTTATAGAGAACAATGCTGTTTATTGGGCAGCGTTTGTGCTTACTATTCTTGTAATCTGGATGGACGGGCTCGATGGCTATATAGCAAGAAAATTCAACGAATGCTCAAAGTTCGGAGCTGTACTGGATATCCTGAGCGACCGAATAGTGGAAAACGTTTACTGGATTTCATTTGCGGTGTTAGGCTGGCTGCCCTTATGGGTGCCGCTGGTAATTTTAACTCGCGGCATAGTTACAGACGGACTACGGGGACTTGCACTTGAGCAGGGATATACAGCATTCGGTGAAAAGACAATGATGCAAAAACCTGTCGGCAAATTCATTGTAGCATCCAATTTTAGCAGGTTTTCCTATGCCGTACTAAAAGCGATTGCTTTTGCGCTGCTTATTCTGGCACAGGTATTGCCGCAGGTTTCCCTGACAGCATACATATGTGCTTATGGTGCGGTATTCTTCTGTGTGGTCAGGGGATTACCTGTAATTATTGAAAGCAAAAGATTCTTAAAAGAATGAACATAGTCCTGCACGAACCCGATATCCCTCAAAATACAGGCAATATAATACGCCTGTGTGCCTGTACAGGTTGTGAGCTATATCTTGTGGGCAAGCTGGGGTTTCACCTCACTGACAGACATATGAAAAGGGCAGGAATGGACTATATTGAAGACGTAAAAATCCATAAATACAATTCCCTGCAGGAACTTGAAGAAAAATTCCCGCAAAATAATTTTTATTACCTCAGCACAAAGGCAAAAAAACTTTATACAGAAATAAGATACAAATCCGAAGATTTTCTGGTATTCGGCAGCGAAACAAAAGGACTTCCAGAAGATGTAATATTCAACAACCCCGAAAAAAGCCTGACTATTCCTATGGCAGAGAAAAAACGAAGCCTTAATCTCGCAAATTCAGCTGCGATAGTTGTTTATGAAGCCTTGCGGCAGAATGGTTTTTTTACGTGTTAATCAGATTTTTCATCTTTATTCATTAATGTCCAGTAATATTCAAAAGCAGAGCCGCCAAGCGTCCTTAATCCATACATAAACGGATTATCGTGGTTAAAGTCGCCAATAATCCTCATCGGTCCGCCTAGCATCATAGCTTCTTTCCTTGAATCATCCTTCTGGTTTGCGAGTGTCATCATGCCAATTGACTCAAAGAAGAAACCGGAACCAATAAATATATTAGCCGCTGTCTCCAGTTTCCCATTAATTTTTTTACCAATAATCAATTTGGGGATAGTACCTGCAAGTATAAAAAGACTACCCAGGCTCATGCTTTCTTTTGAGGGTTTTGTCGAAATAGTATCCGGCAGTTTATCCCTTTTTCCTGTCAGCATATCAAAACTCTGTCGGGCTGTTACCAAAATGCCGTTTCCTGCGGTTTTCAGTGCATTTACCTGATCTTCCATGCAGAATTTTGAAAAATCGACCAGCCTCTTTCTAATTTCTTCACCTTTTTGATTTTTTGTAAAAATATTTTTATATGTTTCTTTTTCCAGTAAAAAATCTAAATCCATTTTTCTGATTTTTTTATCCTTTTCCTTGCCATACTCATTATTAATTTCATTGGCAAAACCCGTAAAAGCCGGTGCATAAGCAATATCCAGAAAAGCTCTTGCCCTTGTGCCAAGTTCCCCAAGCAGCATTAAAGGACTGGCGAGAAACCACATAGTGGAAGCAAGTACCATGCCGGGCTGTTCCGCCTTTATTCCCGCGCCGGTTACAGCCGGAAATCCGATAAAATAGCCCGCTCCAAGTACAGATGCAGCTATTTTATATAATTTTTTGGACTTGCCTACAAAAAGTTTTTCCATTTTAGTGTCTTTGGGCGGATTTTTTATTTTATGTCCAAATATCCCCAGTCCCATAATCATTAAACCCGAAAGCGCCTGCAGTCCGGTGTTAAGAATACCAGTTGCATAGGAAAAGTTATAATATTTATCATGAAGTTTTTTTTCTTTTTCTAATCCTTCATATAATAAACTTTTGCTTCCCAAGGCAGAATACCGGGGTCCATCTGACATTGCCCTTATCTGGTCAATATCCGGCAGTACCCCTAATTTTATTTGACTAGGTATTAATGACTGGAAATTCATGATTAATCACGTAAAAAATTAATAGTTAATAATATAAATCTCCTGAAAAAATTTATTGACATTAATACTGAGTTTTATATTGAAATTAACTTTTCTTTTGATATATTAATATCAATCTATCCTTATAAAATAGTTTTGTGGGGAGATAATAAAAAGGAGACTTAAAATGTTAAAAAACAAACTAGCACTTACTCTGGCATGTTTATCCTTATTTGTATTAACAACAGGATGCGTTCAGAATCAGGAACCTGCCGAACAGGTTGAAGAACAACAAATTGAAACCCAGGAAGCTCCAATGGTTGAAGAAGAACAGGAAGCTGCTCCTGAAGAAGAAGCAACAACTGAAGAAGAAATAATGGAAGAAGAAACAGAAACTCCTGCTGAGTAAAGTCAAAAATTAATAATTAGCCCCCGGTTTTTTATATTTAACCGGGGGCTAATTAAATAGTTAAAAAGCATTAAACTACTAATACTTTCAGGGCATTAAATACTATATTTAAACCTATATGATATTTGGGTAAATTTATGTTCACCAAAAGGGGAGATTTTTTATGAGAACAATGGAGAGTCTAACAAAAAACGGTAAAATATTAAGAAGCGGTTACTCATTACTGCGTGGCACGGGTCGCGGAATTAGAATGGCCGCTGATACAGGGTATAAAGCAGGCTATTTTATGGGCAAACATCCTGAAATAGAACAGGCAAAATTGCGAATTTTTAAAAACCAAAAAGCAATTGTACTTGGTATATTAGGACTAATCCTTGGAATCGCAGCCATTACAATGACTAAAAAAACCTAGATTAAAGCCCTTTTTACCTCTTCATGCACGAT
The DNA here is from genome assembly GCA_964558005.1 of uncultured Gammaproteobacteria bacterium. Taxonomy (GTDB): domain Bacteria; phylum Cyanobacteriota; class Vampirovibrionia; order Gastranaerophilales; family UBA9971; genus JANQGS01. Next base: position 26,233 of record CAZLCO010000021.1, read on the forward strand.
ACTGCCATTTAGTGTATTAAAGCCTTTTGCAAGCGCAGGGTCCTCTTTTGCTGCCCTTTCACAACCTTTATTTGCAAGCTTTAGCACATAAGGCATAGTAGCATTTGTCAGCGCAATAGTAGATGTCCTTGGTACTGCTCCCGGCATGTTTGCGACTGAATAGTGAACCACGCCATGCTTTATAAAAGTAGGGTTTTCATGAGTCGTAACCCTGTCTATGGTTTCGACTGAACCGCCCTGGTCAATGGCAATATCAATAACTACAGAGCCGGTTTTCATACTTTTAACCATATCCTCTGTTACAAGGCATGGGGCTTTTGCACCGGGGACCAAAACTGCGCCAATAACAACATCAGCGTCCTGGACCTGTTTTCTTATGTTGTAAGAATTAGAATAAATTGTTGTAAGGCTTTCAGCATAAATATCATTAAGATAACGCAGCCTGTCCAAATTAATATCCATTACTGTAACATTTGCCCGAAGTCCCAGTGCAATTTTAGCCGCATTGGCCCCAGCTACTCCCCCGCCTATAATAACAACTTTGGCTGGAGCCGTCCCGGGTACACCACCCATAAGCACACCGCTGCCGCCATAGTACTTTTCCAGCAGCCTTGATGCTATTTGTACCGACATCCTTCCCGCCACTTCACTCATAGGCGTTAAAAGAGGAAGAGTTCTGTCGCTGTTCTGAACAGTTTCATAAGCAATGCCCACAATTTTCTTTTTGCACAGGACTTTTGCCAGTTCAGGAACCGCTGCAAGATGCAAATACGTAAACAAAACCTGGCCTTCTCTTAACAGGTCATACTCCTGAGCCAATGGCTCCTTGACCTTTAATATCATCTCAGCTTTATCATAAATTTCCTTTGCGCTGTCCAGTATAATTCCGCTGAACTGCTCATAATACTCATTAGAAAAACCGCTCCCAACACCGGCATTTTTTTCAATATATACAGTATGTCCTGCTTTGGTAAGCATTTCAGTCCCTGCAGGAGTCAACGCCACTCTTTCCTCCTGCGCTTTTATTTCTTTTGGAACGCCGATAATCATTTAGTCACCCTTTCACGACTTTACGGGATCATCTGGTCTACTGTTAAAATAAGTATGCCGGTTGCCCCCAGCTGTTTTAATTTATCAATATTGTCGTATATAGTTTTTTTATTTACAACTACATGTATTGCAACTTCATCGTCATTATCGAGAAGTCCGATAACTGTTGGGGATTTTAATCCTGGAATAATATTCTTAACCTCATTAAGCGAAGATTTTGGAATATTTGCCATCAGATATTTTTTTTCTTCAGCATCCAGCGCTGATTTTATTACCCTTATGAATGACTCCAGCTTGCCTGGTTCATCTTTTTTCAGCTCCGGCCGGGCAATAATAACTGCCTGCGAATCCATTATGTCGCCAATAATTTTAAGATTATTGGTTTTAAGGGTTGAGCCGCTGGAGGTTATGTCCACTATTACATCAGCAAGCCCCAGCTTGGGCATGATTTCCGTTGCCCCGCAAACTTCTGTTATCTGAACTTTCTTGCCGATTTTCTCAAAATATTTCCTGGCTGCCGCAGGGAAGGATGTCGCCACCTTAATATTTTCAGGCAGATCATTAACGGTTTTTACGGCTGACTCTTCCTTTGCGGCCACGACCATTTTACAGCGACCAAAGCCCAATTGTATTATTTCCTCAACGTTTACATCGCTTTCAGCTATCACATCCTGACCGGTAACACCCAAATCCGCAACTCCATCGCTTACAAAATTAGGGATATCCTGAGTTCTCACGAAAATAATTGAATAATTGCCGTCCTGGGTAGTTGCATAGAGCTGTCTTGAGCTTTTGTCTATTGTTATACCCGCTCTTTCAAAGAGTGACAAGGTGTCTTCAGACAGCCTGCCTTTATTTGGTATTGCTATTTTCAAGCAGCATACGTTCATTTTGTCGCTTCCTCATTTTTCATATTAAAAATAACTTTTTTAATTTCATCAAGAAAATTTTTTCTTTCTTTATCTAATAAATCAGTTGATAATTCAATAATTTCATTATCTTTAATTATTGTAAGTTTAATTTTATCTGAATAGCATTTTTTATTCTTTCTTGTTAACAAAAATAAAGCGATAAAGCTATTGATAAAAGTTAAAAAAGGATTTATATTTTCAACTATTTCTTTTAAGTTTGCAACTACTATCTCAGGCCCAGATTCATGCTGTTCTAATATAATCTTCGCATTATCCAGATTTACTTTTACCTTACCTTCATGTCCGATAGGATTATCAGGGATAATTAATTTATTAACTTCATTCCAAAATTCAGGCAAACAATGAGAACAATGACAACTTTGTCCTTCAAGTTTAAATTTAAAAGTTATATTATCGTTCATTCTAATTAACTTTTCCTAACATTAACTAATCAAATGTCATTGCGAGGGCTGCAACTTCATTTTGTGTAGCCCGTGGCAATCTATCCAATGTTGCTATTATGCTTCAATTTGGAATTTGGAAAGATTCCCACGTCGTCGCTCCGCTCCTCCTCGGAATGACATCAAAAAATTCTGTTTTCCCAGTTTAATTATGATATCATGATAAATATTAAAGGTTCCTCTCTGATGACTAAAACTCAAGGAGTTTTTCACAAGATAGTCGGAGAGGTCAATTTTTTATCCACACTTAATCCTTCTATGACTCAAAAGCTTTTGCACAAAGTTAACCGCATCCTCATCACTATCAGACCCGCCTGCCAGCTCGGCTATCGCAGCAACTTTCTCTTTATCATCAAGTATTTTAACGTTAATTCTGGTTGCGGTCTCGCCCTGATCCTTTGTAATATGAATGTGCCGGTCAGCCATGGCCGCTATTATCGGTTGGTGGGTAATACATATAATCTGGTGGCTGCCTGCCAGTTCCAACAAGGCTTCAGCAACAGCCTGCGAAGCTTTACCGCTAATTCCAGTGTCTATTTCATCAAAAATTACTGTATTGACCCGATCAGCTCTGGCAAAAATGGTTTTTATCGCCAGAATTACCCTGGAAATCTCGCCGCCACTCGCTATCTTAGCAAGCGGTTTTAATGGTTCACCTGTGTTTGGGGAAATAAGAAACTCTATATTATCGTATCCCTTTATTGTAAGAGTTTCTTGTGACTTTACGTCTACTAAAAACTTCGCCTTTGGCATTTCCAACCTTAATAATTCTTTTTGTATAAGGCCTGATAATATATTAGCAAGATTTTTTCTTGAATTACTGAGCTGTGAAGCAAAATCCCGCGCCTTTTCCTTTAAATTCTCAACTTCATGCCGCAGATTAATTATTTTTTCATCACTAAGATTTATTTCTTCGAGTTCTGTTTCAAATTTTTCAAAATTTTTCAACACGTCAGGCAATTCCGGCCCATATTTCTTCATTAATTTTTCAAGCGTAATAACTCTTTCTTCAATTTCAGCCAGCCTTTGCGGATCAATTTCAAGTCCCTCTGCATAATTTCTCAAATCATTTGAGGTTTCTTTTAAATTTATCGCACTTGATGAAATTGTTTGAGCTATTTCAGACAGGCTTGAATCAAACTCTGAGGCCTTTGATAACCTGTTCTGTATTGTGCCAAGCACGTCGATTATGCTCTGCTCCCCGCCATACAAAGCTTCATAACCGGACATTGTAAGCTCCTTCAATTCCCCGGCATTTATTAATACTGACCTTTCCCTTGTTAATTCCTCATATTCATTGATATTTTCAATTTTTGCGTCCCTGATTTCCTGAGTCTGAAACTTCAAAAAATCAAATTTGCGCTCATTTTCACTTGCTGAACTTAAACATTCTTCCAGCTGTGCCTGTGCTTTTTTATAATTATTAAATGTTTCCCAATATTCGTGAAGTATATCGCCATATTCATCCTGTCCATAATTATCCAGAAGTCCAATATGCGTGCTCGGATTAATGTAGCTATAGCTTTCATGCTGGGTGTGGATATCAAGCATATTCTTTTTTAAACCCTGTACTTCCGCCTGAGTAACCATAACCCCGTTTACTCTTGACTTGGAAGAAGTCTGGGTTATTTCCCTTGAAATTACAGTTCCGTCTTCGAGCTCCAATTCGATATAAGCTCTGTCAGTGCCTGTTTTTATCAGGTCCTTAGCTGCCCTTGCCCCGAAAGCCAAATCAATCGCATCAATGATTATACTTTTACCGGAACCTGTCTCGCCTGTGAGTATATTCAGCCCTTTGTCAAAATCCAGTTCCAGCTCATCTATGAGGACAAAATTTCTAACCAGCAGTTTTTTTATCATCATAACCTCTAAGGTGCATTGCGTTGTACATATTTTCCCCTGTCTGTATAGATTTTATAACAAAGAAACCAACCATATTACCCAGATTTTTTAATGACGGTTTGCCCCGAAATTTCATCATTTCAAGCAGGTTTTCAAAAGTCCTTGCCAGAATAAATATTGATCTGTAGGTCAAAAACAGGATTGTGATCATAAAATCAGGCATAAATTTTTGCAATGCGGGGATTATTTTAGTATAACTGGTCGTAAAAATCAGCAATATAAGCGCTGTAGCAGCGCTTAATGCCTTAAACAAAAACACCATAGCCATTTCTGGCGATAAATTACGCATAGAAAATATAAACAGTAACAAAAAAACAAGCGGATAAAGAGACATCTTAATTATATCGAGTTTTGGCACTGATGAAACAAGCACAATCGTTAATAGAATTAAATAAAGCCCGCCCAATACATAAATATTTGACGAAAAAATAACTATAGCAAGCACCACGCCTACCGCCAGCAGTTTAACATTAGCGGGCAAGCGGTTTAACCAGCTTTCCCCAAATTCAGAATAATAGTCTATATCAGTTATTTTCAAAGTTTATAAACCTTACGAATTCCTTAAAATAAATTCAATAAACGGCGAGGCGAAAATACCAATCAGTACAACGCCTGTAACCGTAACGGCCAGCACCGCCCTCAGGGCAAAAGGTGACCTGCTCAGGTCAATATACTGAGTTTTATCCTGCGGCCGCACATACAGCGCCTTCACAATGCGCATATAATAGAACAGGGCAATTACAGTGTTTGCTAAACCAATAATCAACAGCGGCATGTACTCATATCCCGCCACTGCAACCGCTGTAAACAGGTAAAATTTACTAAAGAACCCGGCAGTAATGGGGATTCCAGCCAGTGAAAGCAAGCACAGGGCAAGTCCCAATGAAAAATACCTGTGTTTATGCCAAAGTCCGTTGTAATCATCTATGTTTTCCTTGCCGGTAATGACTGCAAATATTTCTATTGCTGTCCAAACACCGAAATTCATAAATAAATAAGTTATAAGATAGAATACAACAGCTGTTAACCCATTATAAGACATTATAGCCAATCCCATAAGCAGGTAACCCGCATGTGCAATGGAACTATAAGCCATAAGCCGCCTGATATTGTTCTGCCCCAGTGCGGCAAGATTGCCGATAGTCATAGTCAGGGCGGCCAGGACTGCTATTACCACGCTGAATAGCATAACATCCGGGAAAAGCTGGCTTAAAAACCTTATTAATATAGCAAAACCTGCTGTTTTTGAAACAACTGAAAGATAGGCTGCCACAGGAAGCGGTGCGCCTTCATATACATCCGGAGCCCATAAGTGGAAAGGCACAGCTGAAATTTTGAACCCAAAACCTGCCAGTGAAAGCAGGAAGCCAATTATAAGTATATAACCTGTTTCATTAAAAACTAACTGCTCTGCAATAAGGTTTAAGTTTGTCTCAGCAGTAAGGCCATAGATAAATGAAAACCCGAAAAGCATAATACCTGTTGATGCCGCACCGAATACAAGATATTTTAATGCGGCTTCATTGCTTAATTTATCAAACCTTGCGTATCCTGTAAGCACCAGACTTGATATACTAAGGGTTTCAAGTGCGATGAACAGCATTATCAGGTCGTTTGCCCCACACAGAAGCAGTGCGCCAAGTGTAGCAACCAATAATAGAAAATAAAATTCACCCTTTGGAGTTTTGGCGAAAGAGTCCTGCTTTAAATAACTGCTGGATAGCAGTATTGTGACTGCTGTCCCAAGAAGTATAATCACTCTGAACATATTGGTAAAGCTGCTTGAAAGGAAAGAAGCATAAAAAGCCTCGCCCGAATGGACAAACCCCGTGGCAATAAGTGAAAGAACTATGCCCAACAGGCTTATCCATATAAAAAGATTTTGCCGATGCTTTTCCAGCATAAAACTCAATATGCCGATAATGAGTATAAACAAAGTCAGCACTGCCTCTGGCAGCATCAATGTCTTTATATCGCTAATTAATTCCATATTCTAAACTCCTAAAAGAAACAAATTGCTTACAGTAGGTACAAAAATGTTCGTCAATCCTGCGGGATAAACCCCAAACACAACAATTACAAGCACCAGTGAAATCAAAACCACCAGCTCATGCGGTGTTGCGTCATGGAAATTTTTCCACCTGTCAAAAATATTCCCAAAGAAAACCCTCTGGAACATCCACAGGATATAAACCGCCGTAAATATTACTCCAATAGCAGCTATAACAATCATTACCTGTATATATTCTGTGTTGGAAATGAATGCGCCGTAGAAAGCCAGGGTCTCAGCGGCAAACCCGATTAATAACGGCAGTCCAAGCCCTGCAAGCGCAATAACCATAGAAAGATACATTATACCCGAACCGTTCTGGCCCAGCCCGCCAATCTCTGATATCTGCCGTGTGCGGGTCCGCAGGTAAATTACGCCCACTATCATAAATAACCCGGCGCTAATCAACCCGTGGGCGACCATCTGAAAAACCGCTCCTGATATTCCGGCGATATTCATTGCGCCAATGCCTAAAAGCACTATGCCCATATGACTTACACTGCTGTAGGCCACGAGTTTTTTAAGGTCTGTTTGCGCCAGCGCTACTATTGCCGCATAAATGATGTTTATTACTCCTAACAGCACTATTATCGGGGCCAGAATTTCAAGAATTTCCGGCAATATCTGCACGTTCATCCTTATAAGACCATACCCGCCCATTTTGAGAAGGATGCCCGCAAGCAGCATGCTCACCGGGGTTGGCGCATCAACGTGCGCATCGGGCAGCCATGTGTGGAACGGCACAATCGGCAGCTTGACCGCAAACGCAAGGAAAAACCCTGTAAATGTCAGTATGCCGAACAGTGTCGGGTATGTGAACGACTTCATATATGTGTATGTGTTCAAATCAAAAGTCAATGTTCCTGTCTGGGTAAGATTAAAGAATACTATAGCAAGGATTGCTGCCACCATGAAAATGCTCCCGCCAAACGTATAAAGGATAAACTTCATCGCAGAATATTCTTTTCTGCCGCTGCCCCATATCGAGATTAAAAAATACATCGGAATCAACTCTATTTCCCAGAAAAGCAGGAACAAAAATAAATCTTTAGCGGCAAATACACCTAAAATAGCTGTTTGAAGTATAAATACAAGCGAATAATAAAGCTTATGGCGTTTTTTAATGCTGTACTTGCTGGCAATCATAGCAAGCAGGGTTAAAAAAGTAGTCAAAACTACGAGTATTATTGATATGCCGTCAACCGCAACCGAATAATTTGCCCCGATAGGCGTAATCCACGGAACTGTTTCCTCAAACTGGAAACCTTTTTGCAGCGGGTTGAAAAATGCGACAAAGAAAAGAGAGTAAATAAATACAACTCCGGCAAAGCCTTTAGCAAAGCGCCTTATTTTGACTTCATTCTGCGGAAACCACGGCCCAAATATAATCCCGGCACCAATTAGCGGCAAAAATATTAAAAATGATAGTGATAGCAGTTCCATATTATCCTCTTACATCCATAACCACTGTATTAACACAAAAACCAACAGCAAACCCGCCAGGGCGCTGAACATTAACGCCAGATAGCTCTGTACCTGCCCTGTCTGGAGCTGACTCAGCAACCAGCTTTCAAAACGTTTTTTCCAACCAAGCAGATTGACCAGACCGTCTATAATGTATTTATCAAACGCTGCAACTACTTCTGTTGCAGGCAGGAAAACATTATTAATAAACCAGTAATAGTAAGTGTCCATATTTAACAACTTTAACTGCCTTACCGGCATAGAATAAAAAAGTTTTGCCAGACCCACACCCGCCAGGGCAATAGTTATAGACAGCACCGGCAGCCACCATGCCCCATGATGCTCACTTGCGTGATGGGCTATGTAGTTATCTATCGGCACAAAACCCAGTACAGCTGAAGGCACAGCCAATATAATAAGCGGCACAGTCATTACTTTCGGTGCATTATGAGGGTGTGCGTGCCCCCTGTACTCGCCTTCAAAAGTAAGGAAGTAGGTTTTAAACATATAAAATGAGGTCATCAAAGCAACTAACAGCGCAACTACCAGCAAGGCCGTCTGCCCTTCAGTTTGCAGACCTGAAAAAATCTTTTCCTTTGACCAGAAACCGCTCAATAACAACCCTGAAATCGCCAGACACCCGATTAAATAAGTATATGCAACAACCGGCATGTGTTTTCTCAGTCCGCCCATGTAGCGCATGTCCTGCTGGTCGCTCAACCCGTGAATAACCGCACCGGAACACAGGAACAGCATTGCCTTGAAATAAGCGTGGGTGGTAAGGTGGAACATTCCGGCGGCCATTGCGCCAGCGCCCATTGCCATCATCATATATCCCAGCTGACTACACGTAGAATATGCTAGAGTTTTCTTTATGTCATTCTGGGTTATTGCAATTACAGCTGTCAAAAGAGCAGTTATAGCACCTATCCAGGCAATGGTAGTCATAACACAGGGCGAAGCCTCAAATATTGGATATGCCCTTGCAACAAGGTACACACCTGCCGCCACCATAGTAGCAGCATGGATCAATGCGCTTATAGGAGTAGGGCCTTCCATAGCGTCCGGCAGCCACGTATGGAGCGGAAACTGTGCGCTCTTTGCAATGGGACCAAAGAAAATTGCAAGTGCAATTAAAAAGTAAATAACGGGCCCGGCTGTTGTCAGCACGAACTCTGAAGCGCCTTTCAACGCTGTAAAACTGAGGAAAACATCACTGCCTGATGTCCAAAAGGCAAGTGAAAAGAACAGGAACGCCATAATCCCTACTAACAGGCCGAAATCGCCTATCCTGTTAACAATAAACGCCTTTGTAGCAGCACCTGCCGCTGAAGGCCTCCTGAACCAGAAGCCGATAAGCAGATAGCTTGATAATCCCACGAGTTCCCAGAAAATATATATCTGAAAAAGGTTACTGCTCAAGACTAGACCGAGCATTGAAAAGTTAAAAAAGTTCAGGTAAGCAAAAAACCTGTGGTAACCGTCATCTTTTTCCATATAGCCGTGCGAATATACCTGTATTAAAAGGCTTACACTGGTGACAACAAGCAGCATCACCGCTGTTAGGTTATCTATAAGCCATCCGAACGAGAGTTTGATTGTGCCTGCGCTGAGCCAGGTTATATTTGTCGTGAACGGTTCTTCTGCCCCGAATGTCCACGCCAGAATAAACAACGACCATAAAAAACCTATAGCAGTGCTTGTGCATGTCATCAGCAGCGTGATTTTTTTATTGTCATATACGGCCAGGTTCCTGCCAAGCACTATTATTAAAAATATCCACAGGGGCAAAGCGGCTATTATGCCTGCATCTTGTACAAAAACTTTCAGCATTATCCTCTTAATTCCTTATATTCCTCTGTATCAACCGTAGGCTTATTCCTGTATAAAGCCAGCAGTATGGCCAGGCCAATTGCGGCTTCCGCTGCGGCCACAGCCATTATAAATATTGCAAACACCTGTCCCTTGAAGTCTCCAAGGTCTGTGTAATTGGCAAATGCCACCATATTTATGTTTACCGCACTCAGGATTATTTCAATGGACATCAGCACCCTGATTATGTGCCTTGTAACTATAAGCCCAAGTATACCAATACAGAACAGCGCTGTACTAAGGGCTATATAGTGTATTAATCCTACATCCAGTATTTTTATTACTATTTCTTCAACGCACATTAAACTATTCCCTCTATTACATTTAAATTTCTCTGAGTTCTTTTAATATCTTCTTCGTATATTTCGGGGTATTTTTCGCCCATTTCCCTGTAAATATCAAGGCATTCGCTTATTAAAGCCTTTGCTTCTTCAATATTTTTCATATTGGCCTTGAGAATCCCAAAATTGTGAAGTGTTGAGGCCAGACTGGGCTTGTATGCCGATTCATTTTCCTCAATAAGTTTTCTTTTAATCTTTAAACATTCCTCGTATATGTATGTTGCCTGCTCCAGCTCATTCAGATCAGTATGCAATGTTGCAAGATTATTTAAAACCATAGCTATTTTCGGCAGGTAAGCTGACGGGTTCTCTTCAGCCAGTTCCTGCCTTATTCTTATAGATTCCTGATAATAATATTTTGCTTTATCATAATTTTTCAAATCATACATAAGGCTGCCAAAATTATTAAAGCTCATTGCCAGATCCGCTCTGTAGGCTGACGGATCTTTTTCAACCAATTCTTCTCTTATGGCGATGGATTCTGCATATAAATCCATT
>CAZLCO010000022.1:0-36540 GCA_964558005.1 uncultured Gammaproteobacteria bacterium
TTGCATGTATTAAGCACACCGCCAGCGTTCGTCCTGAGCCAGGATCAAACTCTCCATTGTCAAAACCTTATATATAATCATATAGATTAAAACTTTGGTCATTTGTCCCTGGTATGTTGTTTTTGAATTGACAGGACATTCGTTTTCAATTATTCAGTTTTCAAGGTTCAATGTTTTTGTTTAGTCGTTTAAAAAACTCGCTTTTTGGCGAGTAGTCTGTATATTATCACCACTATTTTTTGCTGTCAAGCAGTTCTTTTAAGATGGTTTTAATATCTCAGCCCTGTGTATTATTTACTTTATTATAAAAAAAAAGTATTTCAACTATTTTTTTTAAATTTTTTTTAGTCCATTTTTTTTGGACCTTATTTAATGACTTTAAAAATTTAAATTTGTTCCTTATTATAGTAAAAGGATATTATGAAAAATCAAAAAATTAAAAAAATCTTAATCCTCCGTTTTGGCGCAATCGGTGATGTTGTCCACTCCACCGAGCTGTTTCGTAGTATAAAAAGAAAATATCCGCATGTTGCTATACATTATGTTGCGTTTAATATTCCTTCATTAAATATAAAAAACGACCCTGACCTCGAAAAAGTATGGGTAGCTGAGGGTAAATCTTATAAACATTTGTGGACACTGGCAAAAGAACTGCGGAAAGAAAAATTTGACGCATTTATAAACCTCCAGCCAGGTATCAGGACAAGAATTTTTTCTATGATGCTCGGCATGCCAAAAACTGTAACTTACAGAAAAACTTTTAAGCTCCATGCCGTGGAAAATTTTTGGCGCACTGGAAAAAAATTATTTAATGATATAGAGCTGGATAAAAATTTAAAATTATATATAGAAAAAGAAACTAAAAATCAGGTTTCAGTCATGTTTGATAAAAAAGGTAAAGTTATCGCTTTTAATATGGGTGTGAGCCACACAAGGCAGGGCCGCCGCTGGCCGCAGGAGTATTGGGCAGAGCTGGCGAGGTCTTTTGTGGAAAAATATGACTGTGACATCGTGTTAACAGGTTCTAAAGAAGATAAAGAATTTTCAGAGCCACTGTTAAATATTTCTCCAAAAATAAAATCTTTTTGCGGTGCATTATCTGTAGAAGAAAACACAGTACTTTTATCGTTATGTGATTTGATAATTTCCGGCGATACCGGCCCGCTGCATATTGCAACCGCTGTAGGCGTGCCAGCGATAGGGCTTTATGGTGCAGCACCTGTTGCACGCACAGGACCTTACGGTGAAAATTGTATTGCTTTGTTTTCACAAAGAGATTGTGTTCCCTGTAACAGGAGAAAATGTAAATATATTTCACCTTATGAACTATATACTCCCTGTATGGAGGATGTTAAACTTGATGAAGTCTTTAATACTGCCCAAAAGTATATATTGGAAAAAAAATAAAAATATTGTATACTCAATTTGTGAAAAATAATATTTAAATATTAATTTTTGTTAAAATTCAAGTCAAAAATCGTTAACTTTTTTATTAACCATGTTTTTAAGCATAATGTAGTAATGTTATCTTTGGAAATATAGAGGGAAAATTAATGAGCGAAATTAACAGCAGTCAGGGGCCTAATTTCCACGAAAACTCCGGGGCAGAACATAAGGAAAAAAAAGAACAAGCCCCTAAAGGCATATCATTCCAGGGAGAAAAAACAGACTTAAGGTATGACCCTAAGGCATCTGTAAATAAAGCTTTTATAGAAAAAATGATACGGGCAAAAATTGGTGGGCATGAAGTAGCTTTTGGCTCAAAAGAAATTAACCAGGTTAAAAAAGATCTCGAGCAGCTGTATAAATCACCATCTGCTGTACAAAAAGCAACGGCGCTTTATCCTGCATTCCACGGACATGCAAAAAAACAGGGATATAAAAACCCTGATGCGTTCGCGCTTGCCCTGGAAAATTATGCGGCTACAGCAGAGTTTGCAAACGCTGTTGAAGAATAAATAATATGCCCGGCAAATACAAACCAATTTCCCTTACTGTTGACACTGTAATTTTTGCGAAAACAGGTGAAGGGATAATAGTTTTACTTATAAAAAGAAAAAATGAACCGTTTAAGGAAAAATGGGCTATTCCGGGCGGTTTCGTGGATTATGACGAAGAACTCCATGATGCGGCAAGGCGGGAACTTAAAGAAGAAACCGGGGTAACCGATGCTGAGCTAGAGCAGGTCTATACTGTCGGTACATTGGGACGTGACCCGAGGGGTAGGACAGTTAGCGTTGTTTACAGCGCATTTGTGGATATTAATAAAGTAAATGTACAGGCCGGGGACGACGCTAAAGAAGCAGAATGGTTCAAAATTAATGAGCTGCCCGATTTAGCGTTTGACCACAGGGATGTCATGGATTATGTCATAAATCACCATAACCTCATGGCCCAGTATTGCTGTTTATTAATAATTTTAAACTTTGAGGATTAATGCCGTAGTCTTTAAATGAAAATTCATCAGATTTTTCAGAATAATTCATCACAATCAGTGCTTTTTTGTCTTTAAGTGTTCTGGTGTATGCGAATATTTTGTCTCTTTCAGGGTTTAAAATACCGGTTAGCTTTTCAAACATTGTTTTATCAGGCTTTAAAAGTTCGTAATCGCCATAAGTTAAGACCGGGTTTTCTTTTCTTATCTTTATCATTTTTTTATAATGATTAAGCACTGAATCAGGCCTGTTAGTTTCCGCTTCGACGTTCATGGGGGCATATTTCTTATTGGACTTCTGGTCTTTGGTAAATTCTATCCAGGGGGTGCCCGTTGTAAAACCTGCTTTTTCAGAAGAATCCCACTCCATCGGCGCTCTGGAATTATCTCGGCTTTTGGCCCGGATTTTTTCCATGATATCCTTTTCAGCTCCCTTGAGAGTTAATTCTAAGTAATTATTGCGGTGATTTCCGTATATGCCCAGTCCCGCAACGCTTTTTTGCGCATCATCCTTTGATTCTTTCAACTCTGCTGCATAAACGTTTTTTGTGTCTATATCCCTGTAGTCCTGTATAGAATCAAACCTTGCGTTTGGCATTCCGAGTTCCTGCCCCTGAAATATAAATGGAGTGCCTCTCAGGGTTAAATTCATTGTGGCTATCATTTTTGCTGAATTTCTTCTTAGTTCTTCGGTTGAATCATTACCGAACTGCGATACTGTCCTCGGCTAGTCGTGGTTTCCTGTGAATATGCTGTACCATAGACCTTCTTTTTCAGTGCCGTCCTGCCATTTTGTTATTATTTTCTTTATCCCGTCTACAGGCAGCCTTTTTGTTGTCCAGATGGAATTATTTTCCATTCCCAGTTTAATAAGGTCAAAGTTAAATGTCATACTTAGTTTGTCTTCTCCCACAACGTAAGGGGGCTTGCTGAGGGGTGTTAATGGGGTTTCGCCCACAGTCATGATTTCTTTTTCAGGGTTCATGGCGCGGAAATTTTCATTTCTTTTCATAAGACCTTCCAGATGATTATTCAACTTCGGGTAGTCCACAAAAGATGATGCCATCTGGGTTAATGGGAGGTTAGTGTCTTTTAGCCTGTTTCCAATGCTTATTAAAAGGTCATTTTTAACTATAGACTGAAAAAATCTTTCTTTTAAGGAGTCTGGTTTGCTTATATAATCAGGTTTTCTAATCCCGATCATATCAATTACGTCCATCCTGAACCCGTCAACTCCTTTGTTAAGCCAGAATGTGGCGACATCCTTAATGTCCTTTCTGACTTCCGGATTTTTCCAGTTCAGGGCGGGCTGTTCTTTATAAAACAGATGGAAAAAATACTGTTTTCTTTTTTCGTTATAAGTCCATGCCGGCTCTTCAAAAAAAGACTTCATCGGGTCAGGCGGACTTCCTTTAGGGTTTTCAGGCGTGGGGTTTTCCGGGTCCGCCCATATGTAGTAGTTTTTATACTTTTCGTGTTCGGGGTGGTTTGGGTCTGCTGATGCCTCGAACCACCTGTGCTTATCGGAAGTGTGGTTAAACACCATATCCACAAGGATATGCATGTCTTTTTCATGAGCTTTTTGTATAAGCTCTTCCATGTCCTCCATGGTGCCGTATTTTGGATTTATTTTTCTGTAATTACTGATATCGTAGCCGTTATCAACTTCGGGCGACTCAGATACCGGGGTCAGCCATATTGTGTCAACGCCTAAGTTTTTCAGGTAGTCCAGCTTTTGTGTAATGCCTTTAATATCGCCTGTCCCGTACCCGTCAGTATCTTTAAAGCTTTTCGGGTAAATCTGGTAGATAACAGCCTCTTTCCACCATTTTCTGTTTTTTATGGAAGAAGTGTTTTCAGCATAGATATGTTTATTAGTTTTTTCAAACGAGTCGCAAGTGTAACAGCTTTTTTGATTTTTTGTAGTAAAACTATTGCTGTTTTGACTCTTAAACATAACAGGCTTAGCATTATTTAAACTATTCCGGCAATTTATGCCATTAGAATTTAAAAATAAAGACATATGACCTATAACTCTCTATTTTAAAAAAGCAAGTAAAATTCCCCGGCTAGTAAACAAGTTTAATTAGCCATCCAGATAATCATTTCAACCTACAAATTATCTTAAAATTTGTAAGCAAGTTTTAAATTAATGTTTTAAGCAGAGATAAATAGATTTAACTTAAGATTTTTTAGTTTAATAACAATATATTTTTTACACTATTTTTTGAAAATTGCAAGCCCTTAACTTAGTGTAATAAACAAATTTTTAAATTCAAATAACTCTTTCCCTTGCTGCTTTAATTATTAAGTTGATAATGTCTTTTAATTCCCCGGCGATATCGTGGCTGCTGTTAATATTTTCAGCTATTATGCTTGCAAATTCAGACTTTTTAAAATCACCAAACCCTTTTAGCCGGTATAAATCTGTTAATAAGTTTGCTTTACCTGCAGTACCTGTTATTTCTGCTATGCAAACACTGTTCATAAACTTATAATATTTGTTTAAAGCCCTGCAAATAAGCTCATCCGGCAGTATATCCTCGAATTCACCGTTAGAAAGCACATAAACATCGTCAGAAGGTCTTAAAATTTCTATATTTGAGTCGATAAGGTTTTCGGCGTCAGCATCCAATACCATAAATACAGGGACATCCGTTTCATTTATTAATTTTTGATATATCCTTAGCAGTCTGTTTTTTCCGCCGGAAGAAATAATTTTTACTCCGTTTTTGTTAAAATCAAACCCCGCCGCCTTTGCAAATTCGGGCAGCAGTATTTTTTCCGTTATTCCCTCCACGAGCAAGATTAAATTAAATTTTTTATTATTCACTAGCAAATTTAAAACTCTTCCGGTTTTTATAATTATAGCAGGAAGTCAGTCAGGAATAATGTACGAAATTAACAGAACTAATATTAAGCCTAATAATGGTAATTATCAGATTGGCGCAACAACAGTTAGTGCGCCAATCGATACTAATTTGCAGACTCCGCCAGCTTATCAGCACAGCGAGAGGAATATTCTTGATTACGCTAATAATGCTTACAATCAGCTTGCTATAAAAAAGAATACACAGCTTTTTAATAAAGTGTCGAAAAAATTGGATAATGAGGGGAAACTTTTATTAGATAATCTGCATAAAAACGGGAAACTTTATTCTACTGACTCTGCTGACGGATCATCCACAATTGAAAACCTGAATAAAATACTGACTGAGCCCAGGTTAAAGTTTTTTGACCCGCAAAATATAGCCAAAGAAACTTTAAGGACTTTAAACGACCCATACTTAATTACGCAAAACTTCGGATATATTCCTGAAAGTATAATCCCACAATCAACAGGATTCGTTAATTTTTCCAAAGGACATACATGTCCTGCCGCAAGCATTGAGTTTGACCTTGCTGACAGGCGGCCTGCGGAATTTGTAAGGTACGTGGAAGCACTAACAAGTCCAAAAATGAGTGTGCAGACAAAAATTAATTATACTGACCTCCTGCCGAACAAATTAGAAGCTATGAGCGCATTATTTGAGCAGCATACTGACGTTAGACCCGCCGGTTGGAACAGCGCAATTGTTACCATAAGGCCTGACAAAGCCGCTTATCTAAGAGCTGATGTGCAGGAAGACTACAGGCAACCAGCCACAAGGTCAATGATAGACGTGCTTATGCAGTCGGCTTTTATGCAATTAGGCAGCAGGGGAACTTATAATACATTATTTGACGAAAGGTCAAAAGACACCGGCGATGGCAGGGGCCTTAACCAGTTTGAAATAGCTTTTGTTGAGTCTATAGTGGATGGTAAAAGTAAAAAAGTTCCCGCTGTTTATATGATGCTCGATGATGACGCAACAAAAATTTTACAATATACATTCCCGCATGAAACAACCAGAAGACAGCTCATAGAATCTCTTGATAAAGGATATAACATCATTACCGGATTCCTTACCAATATGGACGAAAATGGAAACCTGCTTACTCCTGACGGACATGAAATTATGATTACCGGTTATAAATATGACCAGAATGGTAAATTATGGTTTAAGTACAATGACACGGATGACGGGGATTATTTTGCGCCGTCATGGTTACAGGCAGATGAGTTTATCCCGACGATACACCATGCGAACATTCCAGCAGGCGTTTTAGAAAAAGATATGGGTGCTATGTCAGTTTAAACTCTTTATGTTAATATATAATTTCAGTTCATAAATAAAAAAAGGAGTTGGGAGGATGTTGGAAAAAAAATTGAAAAAATTCATCCTATTTTGTTTAGTTGCATTATTTTTAACCATAAATCTGGAAGCTGTTGCTTTTAATAATCCATTTGTATGGTGCAATAATAGCTGCAAGGATAGCTGTGAAATAATTGACTATTCTTTGCCATCTACCCTTGAAGATAATATCAGGGAGTCGATTGCGAATATTTACGGTGAAGACCAGGTAACTGTTATATATCCGAGAGTATTGGAAGCGGTGAAAAAAGCAAAACAAAACAGACCGCTAAAACTATACATGGAGGACCTGTCCAGAGCGTCAGACTGGTATAAAGACGAAATTATCTATATGTTTTATGTTGACCAGTTCGGCACTCGTACTAAAGATTCAAGAAATACCTTTAAAAATTTGATAGGAATGCTGGATTATCTGGAAGATTTAGGCGTTACCACAATATTTATGCTGCCTTTTATTGATTCTCCTATGGGAGATGCGGGTTTTGACATAAGAGACCCTAAAAATATAAGGGCTGACCTTGGAGGGATTAAAGAGTTCAAGGATTTTATGGCAGAAGCAAAAAAAAGAGGATTTAATATAAAATCAGACCTTATATTGAACCATTTTTCGGATCAGCATGAATGGTTCCAGGAAGCACTCAAAGGTGACGAAGAAAAAGCAAATTATTTTGTGAAGCGTAAAGAGTTACCTGAATATAATAAATACCTTGATGAAAAGGTCGGTGTAGTAGTTGAATACAAGGAAAAAGACGGTAAAATTTCGAAAAGAAGACTTATATTTCCTGATATAGTAGAAACTCACTACAGAAA
Organism: uncultured Gammaproteobacteria bacterium; assembly: GCA_964558005.1. Lineage (GTDB taxonomy): Bacteria > Cyanobacteriota > Vampirovibrionia > Gastranaerophilales > UBA9971 > JANQGS01. Next base: position 7,480 of record CAZLCO010000022.1, read on the forward strand.
AGTAAAAATTAACGGTGAAGAACATTATTTTTACCATACATTTTATCCTTTCCAGCTTGATGTAAACTGGAAAAACCCTGAAGTTTTGTATTATATGCTTGATGTGCTCGGGTTCTGGGCAAACAATGGCATAGATATTTTCAGGATGGACGCTATCCCATACTATATAAAAGAACCGGGAACAAATGCTGAAAACCTGCCGAAAACACACGAAGTTATTAAACTTTTAAGCTCATATGTGCAGGCAATTTCTCCAAGGTCAGTAATACAGGCAGAGGCTTGTCAATGGCCGAAAGATATTTTGCCGTATTTTGGCAAGCAGGAAACATCAAAGCATACAGTTCTTTGTAATAATAAAAGGACGTTAAAAAGAACTGATGAAGTCCAGATAGCTTATAATTTCCCTTATATGCCTGCTATATGGTCATCTATGATTACAGGAGACAGTTCGCATTTCTGGAAAGCTTATGCAGTAACTCCGGAAATTCCTGATACAGCTACCTGGGCCGTTTTCTTAAGGGTCCATGATGAGTTGACACTGGAAATGGTTGATATTGAGACAAGAAAATTAATATACGGCAATCTTGTTGAAAGAGGCGCGGAGTTCAGAAAAGGGTTCGGTGTCAGCGGCAGGATGGCGAACTTTCTTCAAAACGATCCGGAAAGGGTAGAACTTGCATTTTCCATACTACTGTCTATGCCGGGAATACCAATAATTTACTACGGCGATGAGATAGGAGCGCAAAACAAATGGGAATACGCTAAAGCCTCCGAGAAACAAAGAGAAAAAATGGCCGCGGAAAAAGACGAAGACCTCGATGTTTTAAGTTATTTTGACAGCAGGGATATAAACAGGGGGCCAATTACAAAAAATACATTCTATAAGGCCTTAACAGATGATGATACTTTTAGCGGACAAATATATAAAAGTACAAGAAAACTTGTCCACTTAAGAAAAGAACATAAAGCTGTAAGAAGAGGTGATTTTCAAAAAATCGCTTCCGGGCAGGAAAATATTTTCAGTTATGCTCGTACTGTTGATGATGAGTCAATCATTATAGTTCATAACCTTTCCGCTCAAAGCGTGGAAGCTGAACTTAAAATGCCCGGGAAAATAGCCGGTAAAATCCACAATAATACAATTGACCTTATATCAAAAGAAAATGTTTCCCTGGAAAAGGATTCAGGCAATATTTACAAAATTAGCCTTAAGCCATACCAGAGTATGTGGATAAAAATAGGCGAATAATAAAGTAAGTAAAGGTTATACAATTTAAGAGGCTTTTATCTTCTTGAAAATCAGGCCCTTTAGACCTTCCAGATAATGGCTTATTTTATCAGGTTTAAAATGTATAAATTCATGCAGGATGAACCTTGGCCTAAGGTAAAACTTTTTCATGGCTATAGTCTGTAATTCCATTAACTTTTCTTTACTAAGCCCTTTGGGTACATAAACGGGCCTGCCGCCTGAATAAGTAGGGTAGGATGTGAATTCACTCCAGTTATTGTATTCTATTTCGCCGTCTTTATTTAATATTTCCCATAGCTCACAGCCAGGATACGGTACAAACAGGTTAAAAATTGCGTACCTGAGCTTAAGTTCAAGTGCAAAATTAATCGTTTCCATTATTGTTTCTTCTGTTTCTTCCGGCAGACCGATCATGAACATTCCATCGACCTCAAGCCCTACTCTGTTGGCTATTTTAACAGCTCTTTTAACATCTTCACGGGTAAAGTTCTTTTTAAGGTTTTTAATTATATTATCGTTTCCGGATTCAATCCCGAAACAAACTCTTACACACCCTGCTTTTTTCATAAGTTTCAGGGTATCCTCATCCAGGGGTTTTACTCTGCATTCAGTCACCCAGTTAATTTTTTTAGCCAGTCCCCTGTCGATTATCTCATTGCACAGTTCATGGGCGTGGTCTTTAATAAGCGGGAACGCTAAATCCATAAAACTAAAGACCCGGCAGCCAAAATTTTTGTACATATATTCCATTTCATTTACAACAAGTTTTGGAGTGCGCATTCTGTATTTGCTGCCAAGACTTTTTTCTGTCCTTGATGAGCAGAATGTGCATTGGTTTGGACATCCTCTTGTTGCCAGCAGCTGCATTTCAGTTTAGCCTTTTTTAATTTCAGTCCTGGGGTCAGTTGAATACTTGTCCATAGGGAATAAGTCCCATGCGGGAAATGGAAGGCTGTCCAGGTCTTCTATCATTGGTCTTAGAGGATTATTGACTATGGTATCTCCTTCCCGGAAAGAAATGCCAGTGTAGTTAGTATGCCTTCCCTGTGTATCACAAAGTCAGCGTAGTTATTTATTAGAAATTTCTTATACTACTTCAGCTGAAGAGGTAAGCACGCTAATCCCGATTAATTCTGGTGAAAATTCAGCAATCTGTTTTAAAATTTCATCAAGGCTGTGTGCGGATACGTATGAGTCCATAACTTTAACTTTATGGCCGTTTTCTCTTAAGATTAATGCTATATACGCAATACCAATGGACGGTTGCGGGTTGGAAAAACTTTTTAATTCTCCGTATGAGGTTGCTAAGTCGGTTGGCGGCACTAAAAGTATTATCTTCATAACTGTTTAATTAATCCTTTTATCTATAATTTGCATTCAAGTATAAGAGCTGAGTGCGGAAAAGGCAAAAAACCGTAGTGAAGACTTTGTTTAATGTTGCTGAAAGTGTTAGTCGCAAACTTCATATATTCATCGATATGGCGGATATTTTCGCCTCTGTCTTGACTAATTATATACTTTACTATTGGGCTCTGTCCATCAAAGTAACACACATCAACTATAAAAAATCTTGATTCCGGCTTCATAAGACTGCTGACATTTTTTAAAAGGAGCTCTACTTCTTCGTCTTCAAGATGATGAGTTAAACCGATAGCAACGGCAATATCAATTTCGCCAATTTCATGCTCGGGGAGCTTTGTCAGGTCATCACATATGAATTTTGCCCTGTTACCAAACTTTTTTGTTGCTGATTTAATATATGCTTCTGAATGGTCAACTCCAATGTAATCAAGTCCTTCCGGCAGTAATTTGACAATTTCTGCGGGGCCGCAGCCAACATCAAGTAATTTTTGACCGTTAACAGGCTTAATTTCTTCGTTTACAAAATTTTTCAGCCAGACCCTTGCGCCAACCATTGTATGGAAAAGTTCGTAAAATACAGGTATTTCTAATAATGATTTCAATCCTTTATGATTTTCTGACATTTTATTTCCTTTCTAATTCAGGAGGTTTGTATAATATTAATGGAGTTGCCGGATAATTTCGGTCTATAGAAGGATATGGGTTATAAATTTTACCGACAACCTCATAATCTTTAAAGAATTCTTCTGATTTTATTTTCCTGCATATTTTTTCCCTGCAATTTTCAGGTAAAAGAAAATATGATTTGTGTAAATTCCCGCTTTTAAGTGCATTTGTATACCCGTAAATATTAGGCATTTCCCCCAGCATTGTTTCCGGGCCATACATTGCAATTTTACCCGGGGATATGCCGTCAAAAGCGTAAACAATTCCGCATATTGCAAACCCGTACAGGTAATCGCCTTTTTTAAAACCTGATTTATTAAATAATTCCTTTAAATTGTGCACAAAATAATATGTTTGCTCAGTTACATGAAGATTTTTTAGTTTTGGGATATTTGTATCATTAAGGCTGTAGTCCTGTTTTAAATAATTCCCGTTAATCCTGAAGGGATCAGCTATAAAGAAAATTAAAAGGCAAAACATTGAGAAAAACAGTATAAATACAGGAATTATTTTGGAGTATTTTTTGTACATCTCTGAACCGAGTACTTCAGAGTGGCTTAATAAAATAAAAATTGCAAACCAGGGAGCAATATGGTTGAAGGACATCATAATAATGTTATTGGCTGACCCGAAAGACATAATGAATGGCATTAAAAAAATCAAAATTATGACAAGAAGGTCTTTATAGCCTTGGCTTATATTTTTTATGTATAACTGAACCTCTTTCTGTGAGTGCGAAAGCAGCAAAAAAGTTATTAGAAAAAATATAGATACAAGGAGTATTACCATTGCCATAACGAATTTCATAAGGTGTATTTCATAAAGTAAAGAAAAGACTGCCAGCGAAATAAATAATACAAAAATAAATTTTTTATACACAGAGGGAATTTTATCTATTTTTTGCAGCATTGCATTCATCACTAAAAAGATTAAAGGTATTACGAACATATAAAATGATGTAATAAACATAATCGAGAGGCTGTTAATGTATTCCAGTATGAGCCGCACCGGGTTATGGCTTTGGTTTTGGATATTCATTTTATTCAGGGAAATAAATTCTTCCATAAATACCTGAGGCGTTTCAAATAGTCCAAAATAAAGGACAATACCTGTTAAAAAACCTCCCGCAAGCAGTAAAAGGTTATGTAAACGTTTATGTTCAAGCATCAGGATAATAAATGTAGAAAATAAAAATAATATCATTGAGGGGTATTTGACAAAAAATCCCATTGCTCCAAAAAATCCGCATAATAATAATGGAAACAAGGGTTTTTCATTATTTTTTGTTTTTGCTATGTGCAAAAGTAAAAAACCTGCGCTGCCAAGTATAAAGAAGTTATTTAAATTATAATAATTTACACTCTGCAGCAAAATAAACATAGTCATTAGGTTTCCTATGGCAATAAACAGGAAGACAGAGAGTTTATTCCAGAAATTATACTCGTCATTTTTAACAAAAGTTTTAAGCCAGCTCCAGAAACCAAAATAAAATATAAAACTGCCCGCAATGTTAACAAAGCGGTTTACTAACCTGTACTTGTATATTTCCGGCCCTATCCAGCCTAAAAGCTTATTAACCAGTACATGATACCTGCTGATAAAGTCATAGTACTGCGGGTTTTCAATATGAAGCATATACAGGCCTTCATCAGTAATTTCAAATCCTCTAAAACTAGCCCATATAAGTATAAAAAAAATGGCTAAAAAGCTGAGAGAAAGAAATATATTCCAGATATTAATGTATATAGTTTTTGTTTTATTTTCAGTCAATTATAAATTCCAGATATACTTTGTTAATTTATAGTAAAATAATACCAAATATTTTGTAGAAGTTAAATTTTTTAAAATATATGTGTGGAATTTGCGGGTTTATAGGTAGAGGGGATATAGAAATCCTTGAGAAAATGGTACAGACAATGTACCATCGAGGGCCTGATTCTTACGGGCTCTGGAACAAAGAAGACGTTTACCTCGGCATGCGCAGGCTGTCAATTATAGATGTTGAAACAGGCGATCAGCCCGTTTTTAATGAAGATGGCGAGATAGTAACTGTTTTCAACGGTGAAATTTATAATTACGTTGAACTGCAAAATTTTTTACTTGAAAGAGGACATAAGTTTTCTACCGACCACTCTGATACAGAGACGATAGTTCATCTATATGAAGAATTTGGGCCCGAGTTTCTGCACCATCTTAATGGCATGTTCGCTATCGCAATATGGGATAACAAAAGAAAGCAACTCCTTCTTGCAAGGGATAGGGTCGGGATAAAACCCTTATATTACGCTGAGACTGGTTCCGGTATAATTTTCGGTTCAGAGCCCAAGGCGCTGCTCAGGCACCCGGATATCAGCCGTGAGCCTGATTTTATAGCCATACACCATTATTTCAGCTTAAAAAATATACCTGCCCCCCATAGTGCTTTTAAAGGGATTAAACAACTGCATCCGGGTGAGTTCGCTATATTTAACAATGGTGTCTTTAAGAAGCAAAAATGGTGGCAGATAAACTTTAAGGAAAACAATGATATAACAGAAAAGGAAGCCGCTAAAAATATCTATGAGCTCCTTAAGGACAGCGTAAAGTTTCAGATAAGATCTGATGTCCCCTTTGGTGCTTATTTATCGGGTGGGGTGGATTCTTCTGCGGTGGTATGCCTGATGAATGAAATAGGATGCAGGAATATAGACACGTTTACGCTGGTCTATGACGAGGACATCCCCGGAAAGAACAGCGACCGCCAGTGCGCAAAAGAAATAGCTGAAACATTAGGAACTAATCACCATGAACATTTAATTTCTTATAATGACATACCGCATTATATAAACAGGATTATAGATTCATTCGATGAACCGTTTTCAGGAGTTATTTCAACGTTTTTTCTTACAGAATGTATACAAAAACATGTAAAGGTAGCACTTTCAGGCGACGGCGCAGATGAAATATTCGGAAGTTATAAGCCGCACAGACTGGCATTGCCTTTACATGCTTATGAGAATAATATAAAGGGCGAGATGCTGGGCGATTATGTCAACAATACCGAAGAATTACAAAGGATTTTATCTCTTGGTGATGAAGCAAGCAGGCGCATGGACCAGTATATCTCCAATGATATCCTTAATATGCAGTTATACACCGACAAAATGAAATCAATACTTGGTGATAACCGTACAGAACACCTTGTAAGAAACAGTTTCAATAACTTTATAACAACTGATCCATTGAACAGGATTTTGCAGTTGGATTTTGAAACCCTGCTGCCTGATCAGGTGCTTGCATTTGTTGACAGGCTTTCTATGGCGCATTCAGTTGAAGTAAGGCCGCCGTTTCTAGATCACAGGCTGGTTGAGTTTGTCGCAACTTTGCCCGGGAATATGAAAATCAAAAATGGCAGGGTGAAGCATATTTTAAAACAGGCTCTGGTTGGGGTTTTGCCTGATAAAATCCTTAACAGGCCAAAAGAAGGTTTCTTAATGCCGATAAATGACTGGTTGCTGAACAGTATGGAGGATTATGTAAGGAGTTTTTTCACACCTAAAAAACTTGCTTTACATTCTATACTGGACCCGAAATCTGTATATAATGTTCTTGATGAGCATTATGCAAAAAGAAAAAATTATGGAAACAGGATATGGAACCTTATGATGTTTCAGCTGTGGTGGGAGAAATATATTGAGAATTCCGTTTTATAAACATGACCTCGGTAAGCCCGAGCTGGATATGGTCGCTGAAGTATTTAAGGGTGAAATCCTGACTTCAGGCGAATATACTCAAATACTGGAAGCCAAAATAGCTGAATATCTAGACGTAAACTATGCTCTGACAACAAGCTGCTGTACGGGTTCTTTGCATATGTCGTTGCTTGCTTATGACATAGGCGAAGGTGATGAGGTCATAACAACACCAATGACTTTTGTCGCAACAGCGGAATCTGTTATTGCAGCAGGCGCAAAGCCGGTATTCGTTGATGTTGAACCTGATACGGGGAATATTAATGCCGAATTAATTGAAAAGGCAATAACAGAAAATACTAAAGCCATTATGCCTGTACATTTATACGGTTTAATGTGTGACATGAAACTAATAAGAAAAATTGCTGATAAATATAATTTAAAAGTCATTGAAGATGCGGCGCATTGTTTTGAAGGTTCAAGGGAAGGGATAAGGCCCGGGCAACTAGGAAATACAGCCTGTTTTAGTTTTTACGCCACTAAAAACCTTAATTGCGGTGAGGGTGGCGCTATGGTGTTTAACGATTCTTCTATTTTAGAAAAGTTAAAACTCCTGCGAGTGCATGGCATGACTAAAACAGCGGCAGACAGGGCTAAAGAAGGTTATACTCATTGGGATGTGCCAATATACGGCTGGAAATATAATATGAGTAATATTAATGCGGCTATTGTACTTCCGCAGTTTGACAGGCTGGATGATAAACTCTTAAACAGAGAGGAATTAGCCGGGTATTATTCAGACAGGTTATCGGAAATAGATGAAATAACCATTCCCGCAACCAGAGAAAATGCGTTACATGCACGTCATCTGTTCCCGATATGGGTAAATAACCGTGACAGAATTATATATGAACTTAATAAAAGGCAAATAGGCTCAGTTGTAAATTACAGGGCTATTCATCTTCTAACCTATCTTAAGGATAAGTATGGTTTTAAAGCAGGGAACTTTCCTATAGCAGAAAAAATAGGGAATGAGACAATTTCTTTACCATTTTATCCCGGTATGACTTATGAATACATAGATGCAGTAGTAGATAATTTAAAGGAGATATTAAGAAAATGACAGATTTTACGCAATGTCTAAAGCATCTGGAAAATGATTCGAGAAGGCAGGAACTTCTTAATATAGAGAGTAAGCTTGAGGAGGCTCCATTCCCACCCCAGCTGGTTATAGAAAACACATCTTATTGTAATATGCGTTGCATGCATTGTTCTCATAAAGAAATGAAGCGCAAGAACCAGCATATGACAAGAGAATTACATGATAAAATTGTTGAGGAAGTCGGGAAAGAGTCTCCGAATTGCGAAATATGGCCGACATTTTACGGAGAAGCGCTCATTTTAGGAGATGAGTTGTGGGACAGACTGGATTATACTGACAAGGTCGGCTGTAAAAACCAGGTACTCAACTCAAATGGTCTACTACTTCATAAAAATAACAATATACAAAAAATAATAGATTCACCGTTAAAAAGATTTTTATTGAGTTTGGATGGATATACAGAGGAAACTTTTGAAAAAATAAGATACGGCGGCAAAAGAAATAAAATATACGCGGCCGTCGAGGAATTATGCAGAAAAAAGTCAGAAAGTAACAAGAAATATCCTGTTATAATAGTACAATTTTCTGTTATGAAAGAAAACGCAGCAGAAGCAGAGGACTTTTCAAAGCACTGGAAAAAGTTTGGAGCAGAAGTCAAAATAAGGCCAATGCTTGAATGGTGCAACGTAGGTTCAATTAAGACTGATACCATTATACACGATACTGATTTCAGGATAGCCTGTCCATGGGGTATTAATACAATGGCAATACTCTCAGACGGAACTGTATCAGCATGCGCAATAGATTATGAAGGGCATTACACTGCAGGTAATATAAATGACAATTCAATAAAAGAAATATGGCAGAAAATGAGCGCTGATTTTAGAAAAGTCCATCTTGAGCACAGGTGGGACGAGCTGCCGCAACTTTGCAAAAACTGCGGGGATTGGCAGACAGCCGGCGCAACATATGAACAACAGACAATAGAAGGCACTCGCCCTTTCTGGTTTAAAGATTAAAAGTTAAAGGATAAATTATGAGTAAAAAGAAAATATTACATACGCAGCAGCAATACGGAATGCGAGAACAGGCAGCAGAATATCCTATGATGCTCGTACTTTCATTTACGTATTTATGTAATGCAAAATGTCCAAACTGCCCTTATACGAACTCTGATATAAGAGATGATTATAAAGACTCAATGCATATGTCGGAGGAAATATTTAAAAAAATAGCTGATGAATCAGGGCCGTATAACGCATTTCTCCGAATTTCCGGAGGGGGTGAACCTATAATACACCCTAAAGCAGTTGAATTATTGTTATATGCTAAAGAAAAAGGGTGCAAAATCGGATTAATAACCAATGGCTCGCTTTTTAATGAAGAAAATTCCCGTAAACTCCTTGAGGCAAATATCGACATGATAGAATTTTCTGTTGATGCGTGCGAAAGTGAAACATATTCAAAAGTAAGAACAGGCCTTAATTGGGAAAAGTTAGTGAAAAACGTACAGAGAATGATTGAGCTGAGAAAAGAAATCGGCAGCAAATCACGGATTATCGGCTCTGCCATTAACCAGAAAGGTATTGATATAGATGCTGTTGAAGATTTCTGGATAAATAAAATAGGCATAGATTATTTAATTAAAAGAAAATTCCTTACCTGGGGAGAAAATACTCATATAGATGCGGAAAATTCTGCTGATAAGTCAGAATATATTAAAGCAGGGGAAGTTCCATGTCCATTTATTTTTGAAAGGCTGAATATTGATTCTCGCGGGAACGTAATGGTGTGTGGGTACGATATAGCGGCAAATACCAGCATGGGCAATGTAAAAAATCAGTCCGTAAAAGAAATATGGGTGGATAAAGGTTTTGAATATTACAGGAAAATGCACCTGGAAGGAAGGGGAGCTGAAATTGAATTATGCTCGCAATGCCCGGACTGGAAATACCGTTCCTGGACACATAATTACTGGAAAACAGTAAAAAATGCCGAAGATAATTTTGCTAAAAAAGAGGATAAATAAACTTAATGACAGCTGCAAATCTTGATAAAAAGTTCAACAGGTCAATATCTCTGCTTACCTGGGGCTATAATGAAGAAGAACTTTTGGAAGAATTCCTTGATAAAGCATTTAAAATGATGGACGAGAATGTTGAAGACTATGAAATAGTTTTCATAAATGACGGAAGTACTGATAGAACAGCTGAAATCGTCGAGAATTATGCTAAAAAACGCAAAGAGCTGCGTGTTATTCACAACGAAAAAAATATGAATGTTGGTTATTCTGTCAGAAGAGCCATAAAGTCTGCGACAAAAGAGTTTTTGTTCTGGCAAACGATTGACTGGTCTTATGACTTAAAAAATTTAAGGATTTGTCTGGAATTATTAAATTACTATGACGTTGTAGTGGGGATAAGACCATATCCAATAAGGCTTTTTAGTTATATACCATTTTTGAGATCTATGTACAGGATAAAATCACGCTCGGACAATTTACAAAAAGCGATTGTCTCGCTTGGAAACTATTATGTATTAAGAATACTTTTTGGAATCCCTTTTCAGGATTTTCAAAACATTTTCTTTTTTAAGGCAGAACTTTTAAGATCTTTTGAGCTTAAAGGCGATAGTTCTTTTATTTCTCCGCAAATGCTTTTGAAGGCTTATGAAAAAGGAGCCAAATTCATTGAAGTCCCTATTAAGTTCATCCCCAGAAAAGCAGGAGAAGCAAAAGGCACCAAACCTACAAGCATTTTAAAATCAATAAAAGAGATAAGCTCCCATTGGTTAGATTGGGGATGGAGGTTCAGAGTTACCCGGGATATGAATTTCAAAAAACGTATACATAGAATTTTAACTCCATTTAATATAGATGAAGAAGTTTTGAAAATGTTAATACCGCTGTTTAAAGAATTTAATTAATTTTTTTATTAACAGTATTGAAATTATTAAGTGTATCTGGTAATATAATAATATCAAACAAATGAGAATAATTCTCAATAATAGGAGTTTAAATAAAATCCATGGTTAGTTTATGTGATATAGAAATCGGGCAAGAGGCAGAAATATCAAAATTCCTCGATTCATCTATTAAGTGCAATACTCAAAGATACGGATTATTTGAAGGCGGCAAGGTAAAGTGCATTGCAAAACCAGGTCCTGTAATTGTTGAAATCAGCAAACAGGTCGTAGCAATCGGAAAAAATCTGTCCAGGAAAATATTTGTTGAAGTTTGTAAAAATTAAAATAATAAAATAAATAATTTAGCAATTTCAATAATTCACGAGTTTTGTTATGCTATAAATATTAAATTAATAATTTAAGACTCGGGATTTTATGGTTACAGCTGTTAAATATAAAAATAAAGGTATATCAGGTTTATGGGTAAGCCTGGCAGAAAACTACAGCAATGTGACTGCTATAATTGACAGTTATTGCGGATTAGAACTTACATATAAGGAGATGTACCAGATTATCAGGCTTTTTGCTGCAGGCCTGCAATCATTAGGGTTGGAAAAAGGGCAACATGTTTCATTATTTTCCGAGAATTGCTCAAAATGGCTGGTTGCTGACCAGGCAATTTTAATGTGTGGAGCCGTAGATGCTGTCAGAGGTTCGCAAACACCTGCTGAGGAACTTACTTATATAATTGAGCATAGCGATAGCGTAGGTTTAGTAGCTGAAAACCTTGAAACAATAAAAAAATTAAAAGACTGTAAAATTGATTTTATTGTTTGTCTTTCAGATGAATACATAAACGCTATTTTCAAAAAAAAGTATAATATCTATTCTTTTAACGAAGTCTTGAAGCTTGGAGCAAAAAATGAATTTAATGGAGTAGATATAGACACTGATGATATAGCCACGATAGTTTATACATCCGGGACTACTGGCAAGCCTAAAGGTGTAATGATTACACATGGGAATTTAATGTCGCAAGTAATAAATATTGAACCCACACTTGTCATTTCAGCCGGCAAAAAGGCCCTGAGTATTCTCCCGGCCTGGCATGTTTATGAAAGAACCTGTGAATATTTCATGTTATCAAGGGGTGTTACCCTTATTTATACCAATATCCCTAATTTCAAAAACGATATAAAAATCTATAAACCTGATTACCTCGTAGCAGTTCCGAGAATTTGGGAAGCTATATATGAAGGCATTCAATCAGAGCTAAAAAAATCCCCTTATATAGTTAGAAAACTCGCTGAATTTTTCCTGAAAATTGGTGAAACTTATATAAAAGCCAGAAGGGTAATAACCGGCTTAAGTCCTGAAAAAACAAAGAATAAAATGCCTGCGCTTATAATGATGTATGCGACACAGCCTTTATACTATATGGGCGAAAGTTTAATTTATGAAAAAATACGTCTTGCACTTGGCGGAAGTTTTAAACTCGGCATAAGCGGCGGGGGATTGCTGGCAGGATATCTTGAGGATTTTTATGAAACAGTCGGTGTTAATATTATTGTGGGTTACGGTTTAACTGAGAGTTCACCTGTCCTTACCTTGAGAAGGCAGGACTATAATATGAGGTGTACAGCGGGAAAGCCTATACCTCGTACAGAGATAAAAATTATTGATGGTGTGGTTTATGCCAGAGGTCAGCAGGTTATGAAAGGTTATTATAAGGATAAAGTTGCCACAGATGAAGTTTTATCCGAGGATGGGTGGCTGAATACTGGTGATTTAGGCTGGCTTACCGATGCAAACGACCTTGTGCTAACAGGCAGGCAAAAAGATCTGATCGTCCTTTCAAACGGTGAAAACATCGAGCCGCAGCCCCTTGAAGAATTATTGCTAAAAAGCCCGTATATTTGTCAGGTTATGCTGGTAGGGCAGGACAAGTCGCATCTTGGGGCGTTAATAGTCCCTGACAAAGAGATGGCTGGCCATACAGACGTGTATAAAATATTGAAAAAAGAACTTAAAGAACATATTCAAAACAGGAATAACTTTAGACCGTTTGAGAGAATACATTGCTTTAAAGTTTTGAGTGAGCCGTTTTCTATTGAAAATGGGCTGCTTACCCGTACAATGAAGGTTAAAAAGTCAGCTGTATATGAAAAGTACAGGCAGTTAGTGGAAGAAATGTACAGACATTAAATATTTTAAATCCCATTTAAATATGGTACATTAATCGTATTCAGGCAAGTAAGGGGAGAAAAAATGAATACAGCCATTGACCTGGTCGGAAGAGTAGTCGCAACGGAAAAGTTCCCGAACACTGCGCAGTCTTTCAGCTTCTGGACAAATCTCGACTCGCCCGTGGGAATCGGCACAATCATTCGAGTTGAGAGCGATAAGGTTTACTTCAACGAAAAGGAAAACAAAGAGTATAGGCGTGTGGTGTATGGCATTGTGACAGAAGGCATAAGCTATACAGACCTCGATTCGCCCCTTAATGACTACATAAGCTCGGATTATGACCCGATAGCCAGCCGCACCGCCCAGACAGAAAGGCCTGAAATAAGATATTACACGGCATCAGTATTAAAAATGGAACCGGAAGAACCAATCCAGCCTGTGCCGATAGGAAATGTACACCTTGCCACCGATAAATGTGTGGAAAAATCACTGAGGATGGAAAAATACAAGGATTCGCAGCTGCCTGTCGGGCTTTATATTAACGGTGATAATAAATCCCCTGTATATCTCGATTCAAAATTCCTGCTCGGCCCGGAGGCAGCGCACCTTAACGTCACAGGCGTTTCAGGACTGGCTACAAAGACCAGTATAATCGAGTTTTTGCTCTCAAGTATTATGCAGAAATATAATAATGAAAAGATTGCGACTGTTTTGTTTAACGTTAAGGGTTATGACCTGCTGTTTGTTGACCAGCCGGCGGAAAACCTGTCTGAAGATGAACTGGAAATGTATGACAAGCTAGGTATGGAAGTTAAGGCGTTTGAAAATGTTAAATACTATGCACCATACAAGGAAGACGGCTATAATTTAAACACATACCGCACAAATGAACACCTTCTGCACAATGTGTATCCACTTACATGGGGACTGGAACAGATTTTTGACCACGTGCAGGTACTGCTGAACAAGGATGACATTGACTCAAAGGCAGATGCATTCCTGTCAATGATTAAGGAAAACGTTATAAACAAAAAACCGAACCCGAATTACCTTGCATTTGAGCCGGTAAAGACATTTACTGATTTAGAGAATTGGTTCCAGCGGGTGTTTGCTGAAATCGAAGGGCAGGATCAAGGCTCAGAAGGGAAAACTCAGTGGAAAAGTCACGCAACGGCCACAATCAGAAAAGTTTATAACAGGCTGATGAACATAAAGACTCGCTGCAAGGGTCTTGTGTCAAACAGCTCAGAACCGAGAGACCTGTTTGACGAGCCATTTGAGGACAATGGCGTTTATGTGGTCGATGTGGCGAATATTATCCCGCTTGCGCAGGATTTGGTTTTTACGAGGATAGTGGAAGAGCTCAAAACCCGTCTGGAAGAAAAGACTTTGGGCGTGGATAAGGTCATAGTGTTCGTGGATGAGCTGAACAAGTACGCATCCTCAGATTCCGGCAACTCATACCTCAAACAAACCTTATTGGAAATCTCTGAAAGAGGCCGCTATCTGGGGCTGATATTATTCTCGGCCCAGCAGTTCAAGTCACAGGTACACAAGCGCATAGTCGGCAACTGCGGCACAAGCGTTTATGGCAGGATGGACATGGACGAGCTGGCACAATCAGGCTACAGCGTAATGCCTTCAACAATCAAGGCAGAGCTGACAGTACTTGAAAAAGGCAAATTGCTCATACGTCACCCGCATTTTAACCAGTATATTTTTGTCAAATTCCCACGTCCACCGGTAATGACCAGTCAGGACGGCGCAAAAAAGTTTCCAACTGCTAAGGACAAAGAATTCGATGATGCAATGGTCGACTGGTTTAAGCGTTTAGACCCGGCAATAAAAGCAAATGATATTAAGGACACAATCTATGGGATGGACAGGGAAGAAGTAATCCGAGCGCTGAACGAAACAGAGCGCAAATGCAGCCATGACTACTTAACATACTTTAAAAAAACAAGAAAAACAAACGCTAAACGTGAGTCATTTGCGGCTGCTCATTCACCGGCACCTGCCAGTGCAAGCATTGACGACTGGTTGAGCGAATAATTAATATACGTGCATTTCGCACTTCTTACAGTCGAATTCCAGCCGATATTTTCTGTCAGACGAGATTAGATACAGCGGTTCAGTTGACTTTCCGCATAAATTAAAGCTGTAGCGTATGCAGTGCTTTGTTGTCATCAACCTCTTGCCTGACATGTCAAGTCCTGATTCAATGGCCGGTTCGATTTTTTCCACTTCATGCCGCTCATAAAATTTCCTTGCGTATCTGTTAAGAACATTACTCTCAAAACTTAGCTCTTTTTCAGGGTATGGATAATTATTTGGCGATATTTTATAAGTTTTTCTCTGGTAATTCCTGATGCGTTCATGTTCCAGCATACTGACTGCGGCCCTGCGTATCTCGTTGAAGACGCTGATAGGGATAAAGGGTACTTCATCAAGCTTTATTTCAACCTTATCCGCGTAAAAATCAGTTTCGCCAAGTTTTAATAATTGTTTTTCTATATTTTGCCTTGCTTTTTCCTTGTTATTTGCTTGCTCAAAACTTGCATCAATTTTATATTCAATTCTGTTGCCGTTTTCGTCTTTTAAAATCAGACTTTCATTGTTTAATTCTATTTCTATTCTGATTTTTCTCTGGATTTTTAACGATTGAAGATGTTTTATGTATTTATGGTCGTGATTTCTGTTAATATATGTACCTTTAGAGACTTTGCTGTAGTCGTTTGTTCCCTGTAGTTTTCCCTGCGAGTCAAAATAAGTTATCCCATCTCCGTTATTGAGTTTTGCCTGTTCAATCAGCCCCATTGGTTCGCCGATATGCTTAGGTGATTCAAATGCCGTAATATCCTTGTTTCTGCCTGTCAGAAAGTATTTTGTGTATCCCCGGTTGAAAGTCTTGTTAGGGTTAAACTCAAAGTCTGATACTGTTTTGTCAATCCTGTGCCTGTAATAGCTGACTATATTTTTGATGTAGTTAGTGTCTTTGAGTCTGCCCTCGATTTTAAATGAGGTTATTCCTGCTTCAACCAAATCTTCAAGTCGTTCTGACAGGTTAAGGTCTTTTAATGAGAGCAAATACTTGTCTTTTGCTATAATATTGCCATTTGCGTCGGTCAATGTGTATGTCTTGCGGCAGGGCTGTGCGCATTCGCCCCTGTTGCCGCTTCGACCGCCGTTTGCATAGCTCATATAACACTGCCCGCTGTAGCAAACGCACAGCGCACCGTGTACAAAAAACTCAAGGTCTATGTTTGTCCTGTTTTTAATCTCTTTTATCTGTTCCAGTGTAAGTTCTCTGGGTAATATAACCCGCTGGAAGCCGACTTTTTCGAGAAAATCAACCTTCTGCCATGTGTTGTTATGACATTGCGTGCTGGCGAACAGCGGAACAGGCGGCAGGTCAAGTTCCAGCAGGCCCATATCCTGAATAATTATGGCATCGGCGCCGATATTGTAGAGCCTGTGTATTAACTGTTCTGCTTCCTCTACTTCTTTATCAGTTAAAAGCGTGTTGATTGTTACATAGACTCTTACCCAGTACTTATGGGCATAATTAATTAACTTTTCTATATCTTCAATGCTATTGCCGGCTGCGGAGCGTGCTCCGAATTTATTTGCGCCGATATACACGGCATCAGCCCCGCAATTTATTGCGGTAATGCCTGTTTCGAGGTCTTTTGCCGGGGCAAGTAGTTCAGGGGTTTTCATGTTTAGGTGCTATTATTATGTTATGAAGAATATTCTGTGTTTCGTATTTACAATATTATTATTATACACACAGTGCGCTTTTGCTACAGCGGAAGAAGCACCGAAGCTTTACGGAAACGTTGAGCAAAACCTCGAGCTGGTAAACACAATCGGCCAGAATATACTTAAAAAGAACAATTTGCCCACTAAGATAAAATTTCTCGTGGCAGAGGAAGACCACGTCAACGCCTACGCAAACATCAAGGACGAGGTATATGTTTATGCCGGCCTGTTAAAGGTCGTGGAAAACGAGGACGAGCTGGCGGGCGTAATATCGCACGAGGTCGGCCATATAGTAAACGAGCACGTCAAAAAGCAGTCTGTTCTGTATATGGTTATTGGGCCGATAACTTCTTCAATAGCATACATTACAGACAAGCTGTGGATACAAAAGCTGGCCGAGGTGCTAGGGATACTAACCCTGAAAAAAGTCAGCAGGACAGCTGAATACGAGGCTGACATAACAGGCGCTGACTTAATGGTTAATGCGGGGTATAACCCAATGGGGCTTATATCTTTATTAAACAAGATATCCGACAACCATCTTGATATAATATCCACGCACCCGTCCGCCGACAAGCGGCTTGTGTATCTATACGACTACATAAACTATAATTACCCGTCAAAATCAAAAGAAGGTTTCAGAACAGAATCTTATACAAAATTTAAAAATTATATGGATGAAGTATTAAAACAAAGAAGCAATGACCCGGAAAAAATGGCTGAATATATTAAGGAACAGGAAAAATTAGAACTGAAACGCATCGAGCGCAGCCGTAAAATACAGAGCGGCGGCGGGGCATGGAGTGCTTTTTATGCGGGTTTTGTAAGCGAATAAAAGGAACTAAAGCCCAAATAAATCTAATAACACAGGATAAACATAAACCAGCAAAACCTGCGACAACAGGGGGCTTTAGTTCCGTGGGAATCTGTCCGGTCTACAAAACCAAGCATTAAAGCCTCATTGGACAGATTGCCACGTCTGGATTTTTCAAGTATATTTCTATTATCCAAGCCACACTACCCGGAAAAATCCCTCCTCGCAATGACATGCGGCGTTTTAATTTTTTTATTTCCTAATTATTTTAAAGGAACACTATAGAAGTAACTCCAATGTAAAATTTAGTTTCAGCATGACGAAATGGGCAAAACCATTTTCGTACTATATTCCCCTACGGCGACACTCTTCTTATGCAGCGTACCCTGTAATTAGTCGATCTCGCACTACTTGAATCAACTGAGCCTGTGCCCATATGTTGGCTATAAGCAACATTATAAAACCATACTATTAGCCACCATTTACTCTGTGTGGATGACCAGTATCTTGCATTACTTAGTCCAAATGCTCCTGATTCTTGTACATCCATTCTATATAAAAGATCCAGCTCACCTGTAGAAGGCAAATACCAGTCTGTCATAGTATCTACAACTAAAGAACTGCAAATTTGAGCGGCAGGTGCTGAACCATGTGCCAGCATATTTGTCTGGTTACTTAATCCATCTGCTACGCTGTCTGCATCATTATCGCCATTAGAGCCATATGTAACTCCTGATGAGTTATCTGTTGCAGTAGTGAACAGGTCATATCCTGACCAGTTACCTATATATAATGTACCGTTGCCCAGGCAGTCAGTACCTATATCGCTTGACTCGCAAACAGGTGCTCTTTCGCATAAAGTATCACCAGGGTCAGGCGGGTCATAATCCGATGCTGTAAGATTATAATTTCCGTCAGGAGCAGTTGCCCAGTTATCAAAAATTTCAGCGCATGTCTGGTTATAATTCTGTGTTTGTCCAAACAGGCAGTCCAGAGGAACGTATGGATTTGCATTGCATCCGGTTATTGCTGCTGTTGCTATACTGATCATATTACAATAAACTGTAACCGGGCTGGCTGGTCCATTATAGGTGAGTTCATAATTACCTGTGGGTGCATCATCCCAGTTACCCTTAACCTGTGAACAACTCCTGTTCCAGTTTTCATCATAAGCTTTTGTACAGGCATTGGCGTTGCCCGCATTACATGCGCGTATATAAAGCTCAGGGCTTGCTATGATACATGCATAATTTTCCAGTAAATTCTGGTTATAATCAGGTGTTTGATTAGATTCACAGGCATAGGTCACTTCGTTTATGATATTGGGTATCATTTTAACGACAATACCTCCAAGCTCATCAGCTATATATGCCGCGCCTATATTTGTGCTTGTTACATTGTGCTGGTGCAGGTAATACGTCAAATCAAGAAAATTTGATGTATTGTCGCAATACGGTGCAGTCCCGCTGCCGCTCTTCCAGCACTGCTCTATGAAATAATCACAGGCCTTTTCACCGCCCTGGTCACAGGCTGCTCTTAGTATTGTTTTAGCCATATTTTTTTCAGCTGTAGTGTTTGCGTGATCTGCGTACCATTTTGCAGTATCTACAGCTTTGCCACGGTCGAACTGCGCGTCTACTACCGCGGCGTAGCATTCTGTGCCGGTGGATGGAAGACTTGTGTCGCCAGTACTGCCGTTATACCAACCGGACGATGTATTATTTTTTACACAGGTCAGGACATTTCTATCAACGTTTGTCTTGTTTTGCGAAATCTGAGTCATCATTGGCAAAGTCGCAGCAGAAATCATTCCTATTATCATAATAGTTATTAACGCTTCTGCAAGAGAGAATGCTTTAAACTTACTCAAACCCATTAAAATGTCCCGCGGGAATTGTATATATATATTATATTTTACTTGATTATCATACATATCGCAATATTATTAAAATGTTAATTTGTATTAAAGTAGCTTGTAATTAAAATTTAATTATGATATTAAATATAATCTACCAATACAGGTATATTAAAAAATGAATAAGATATTAAATATAATCTACCAATACAGGTATATTAAAAAATGAATAAGAAATTAAAAACAAATATAACAAATATCGCAAATGAAATTTCTGAGAAAAGCAAAAATATTAAAGCGGAAATAAAATCCAGATATTTGGTACATAAACTAAAACGTGATTTTATACATAAAAAATACGGCGATGACGATAAAATGACCCCTATGTAGAGGTCATTTAAAACTTTATTTAATTATAAAAATTAATTATTAGTTTTTAATTGGCTGTGGTGCACAGAATTCGAGTTCTTTTTTCTCAAGATTAAGTTTTGAATAAATTTCTCTTAACTTGTTTACTACGAAAACAGAATCATTTGAAGTCCACATATAAGATTTAGCCGCTTCATGAGGAGTAATAACCCCATTATAAACATCTATGCAGTCCTGGAATATCAACCAGGCAAGCATTTTGCCTTTTGTTATTTTGCCGTTGCTGTCTATCTGGTCAACTATATGTCCTACCGGGCCTAATTCTTCAGGTCTTAATGCTCCGTCTTTATCGTTATCAAGGTGGTTAATATAAATTGTCGCAAAAGCCAATCCGTATTCCAGGTCTAATTCGCCTGTTTCTTCATTTATTTCTGTGTATGGGATGTAAGCTGATGAAAATTTTTCTATTGCTTCATTTCTGCAGGCTTCGGTAATATCTATTTCGCCTTTAAGAAGTTGCTGAGCTTTCATTCCGGCAATTTTTTTACCTTCTTCAAAATATTTCATAAGGTTAGATGCTGCGTTTGCGCCTCTGCCTTCTGATGTGCTTGCGTCATATTCACCATACAAATTGTTAATTAATAACATACCCTTTTCTCCTCTCTCCTGATAAAATCTATTCCTTTTAAACTGTTGTATTTAATTAAAAACAAGCATAGAGCGAAATTTGCTACCTAAATAGTATGCAATTTTTATATATAACTAGTTATTATATGGGCTAGAACACCTGAACAATTGACATACAGGGAAATATTTTTGAAAATACCTAAAAAGTAGTTAACATCAGGGTTTAATATATGAAAATACTACAAATTGCTCCATTATGGGAGGATGTACCTCCTAAAACATATGGGGGAACAGAATTAATCGTGCATATTTTATGCGAAGAACTGGTCAAAAGAGGACATGAAGTTACTTTAATCGCGTCTAAAAATTCAAAAACCGCAGCCAGACTTGTTTCGCCGGTTAAAATAAATTTACGTGAATCAAAAACATTGATGCCTAATTTTTATGAAAATCTAAGTACTATCAAGGTAATGGAAATAGCGGATGAGTTCGACATAATACATAATCACTGCGGATTATCAGTTATTCCTTTCCATAAATTTTTTAAAACACCTATGGTATCTACCCTCCATGGGGCGTTTGTTATTGATGAAGAAGTAAATGCTTATAAAGCGCATAAAGATCTCTCTTATGTGTCAATAAGCAACTCACAAAGACTTGGCAATAAATCTCTTAATTATGTGTCGACTGTTTACAATGGAATCAGGGCGGAAACGTTTGAATTTCAGGAAAAACCAGACAAAAATGACCCGTACCTTACCTTTTTAGGGAGAATATCACCTGAAAAAGGGATACACCACGCAATCCATCTCGCAAAAACAACTGGCTGGAAGCTTATAATAGCCGCAAAAGTTGATAAAGCCGACATACAATATTTTGAAGAAGTTATAAAACCTGAAATTGATGATAAAAATATAGTCTATATAGGAGAAGTCAATCACAGCGGAAAAGTAAATCTTCTAAAGAATGCGCATGCGCTGGTACATGCTGTTACATGGCCGGAGCCGTTCGGGCTTACAATGGCGGAATCAATGGCATGCGGTACGCCTGTACTTGCGCTGAACAAGGGTTCTGTGCCGGAAGTGGTCAAACACGGCAAAACAGGTTTTGTTGAAGATAATATTGAGGATTTAATCAAAAGAGTTGATGAAATAGGAAAAATTAATCGGTTGGCTTGCAGGCAGCGTGTAGTTGAAAACTTTTCGGCGGAAAGAATGGTGCATAATTATATTAAAGTTTATTATAAGCTTGCTGCTCGGCCGAGGTTTTCTGTAATAAGCACGAAGCGGA
This sequence comes from uncultured Gammaproteobacteria bacterium, assembly GCA_964558005.1. GTDB lineage: Bacteria > Cyanobacteriota > Vampirovibrionia > Gastranaerophilales > UBA9971 > JANQGS01. The sequence continues at coordinate 29,338 of CAZLCO010000022.1, forward strand.
AAAAATTTCCTCAAGCAGGGCAAGCTTATCGTCATTTGCCAGATACGAACATTTAACAAGAATAACCGACGAGCCGTTTTCTGACTTTAGCGGGGTTTTTGCCCAGCGCATTTTGCCGGCGATTTTCCTGTCGAGCTTGTTTTTGAGCATATTAAATTCTGCAATTGAGTAATCTGAAAATATCCTGATTTCATCGCCTGTTTCTCTTACAAGGTTAATGCCTACTTCCGTGGCCATAAGTCTTAACCGGATAATTTTAATTAACGGTTCAACCTCGGGCGGTATGCTTCCAAACCTGTCCTCCCACTCATCACGGAGTATTTCCAGTTCCCGTATGCTGGACACATCAGCAAGCCGCTTGTATTCGACCATTTTTTGCTCTTTGTCTTGGTTTACCCACTCGTCCGGGATAAATGCGGTTATGTTTATATCAATAACTGTCGGCTCATGCTTTTTGACCTTATCGCCTTTTAATTCCTGTATGGTTTCTTCGAGCATAGAACAGTACAAATCAAACCCAATAGAAATCATGTGGCCGTGCTGCTGGGCACCCAGTATATTTCCTACCCCACGGATTTCCAAATCTCTCAAGGCTATCTGGTAACCGCTACCGAGGGTGGTGAAGTCTTTTATTGCCCGCAGCCTGTCTTTTGCTTCCGGGGTAAGGAGTTTATTGGGCCTGTAAAGACAATACGCATAAGCCTGCCGCTCGCTCCGGCCGACGCGGCCTCTTATCTGGTAAAGCTGCGCAAGGCCGAATTTGTCCGCATCATCTATTATTATTGTATTGACATTTGGTATATCAAGCCCGGACTCTATAATGGTTGTGCAGAGCAGTATGTCGTGTTCGTGGGCTGAAAACTCGTACATTACTTTTTCAAGTTCTTTTTCCTTTATCTGGCCGTGCCCGACTGCAATTCGGGCTTCCGGCAGTAGTTGCTGAAGCTCGTCAGCCACCCTGTATATTGACTGTACCCTGTTGTGCAGGAAATACACCTGTCCTTCTCTTTCTAGTTCATGAGATATTGCTGTCCTTACCAGTGATTCGCTATAAGAACCGACAAATGTTTTAATCGGCGCTCTGTTGACGGGAGGAGTGTTTATAAGGCTCATTTCCCGCAAGCCTGACAGGGCCATATTGAGCGTTCTCGGTATGGGGGTTGCGCTCAGTGTAATTATATCTATTTCTGACTTGAACTGTTTTATCTTTTCCTTGTGAGAAACCCCGAACCTGTGTTCCTCGTCAATAACAAGCAGTCCAAGGTTCTTGAACTGCACGTCTTTTTGTAAAAGCCTGTGAGTGCCAATCACAAGGTCACATTCTCCTGTGAGCAATTTATTTACGGTTTCTTTCTGTTCTTTTGCGCTTCTAAACCTCGATAACAGTTCAATTTTTATTGGATAAGGCTTGAATCGCTCCTGAAAGGTGAGAAAGTGCTGGTGAGCGAGAATTGTTGTCGGTGCAAGTATGGCGGCCTGTTTTCCTGATAAAACCGCCTTAAATATTGCTCTTAATGCCACTTCAGTCTTGCCGAACCCTACATCCCCACAAATGAGCCTGTCCAATATTTTTTCGGATTCCATGTCCGCTTTCACATCGTTTATTGCCTGCATCTGATCAGGGGTTTCAGTGTATGGGAAAGCATTTTCCATCTCTATTTGCCAGGCGCTGTCCGGTTCAAAAACAAACCCGGTGCTTCTTGCTCTTTTAGCGTAAAGTTTTACGAGTTCTTCAGCTATATCCGCAATGCCCTTTCTGGCTTTACTTTTTATTTTTGTCCACTCGGCACCGCCCATTTTAGAGAGTTTTAGCGGAGTGCCGGAGCCTCGATACCTTGATAATAAATTTATCTGCTCTGCGGGCATGTGCAGCTTGTCAGAATTTGAGTATTCTATAGTCAGGTAATCCCTTTTTTCACCGTCTATTTCCTGTTTTGTCATTCCTATAAACCTGCCTATGCCGTGGCTGGAATGAACAATAAAATCGCCTTCCATCAGGTCATTAACAGATACTATATAGTCTATGCTTTCTTTCTTGGAAATTCTTTTGCCCAGAGTAGGCTTTTTAACTTTTTTATTGAACAGTTCAACGTCAGTTATCACAGCAAGCTGCATTTCAGGGATTAAAAAACCTTCTTCAAAACCTTTAGTTAAAACCCTGCAATCGCATTCCATTTCCTTAAAGGCTGATTCGACACGTTCCGGGTATTCTGTATCAACATAAACTTTGAACCCAATACGTTTAAGTTCGGTTATATACTCGCTTGCCCTGTACAAGTCAGCCATGAACTTTGGCGGGGACTGTGAGGTTATTTCTTCTACTATCTGTGCCTCATCACCTATAAAGCTGTCCAGCCTAAGTGCTGTGTAGCGATATAGTTTTTTGATGGCATCATCCGGCCTGAGATGAAGAAAATAGGGTAATTCAACGGCAAGGTTTTCGCTCACGTTTTTTTCATATTCGTTTATGTATTTTTCATCCTGTATTTGCAGTCGGTGCGTTAATTCCGCAGACTCAAGCATAAAAACAAGCGTGTCTTTTTTTAAATAATCAAAAATTGTGCCGGGTGCTTCATTCAGCATCGGCGCAAAATACTCTATGCCTTCAGTGTATGTGTCTGCTTCAAACCTTGATATAAACTCTTCTATATATGGTGATGATGTTTTTTCCAGTATTTTATTCAATTGTTTTAAAAGAAATTCTTTTTCTTCTTCGTTAATTACAATTTTGTATCTCGGCTCGATTTGTACTGTGCTTATTTTCCTGACAGAGCGTTGCGTGTCTATATTAAACACCCTCATGCTCTCTACTTCATCGCAGAAAAACTCTATCCTTACCGGCTCGCCGGATATAGGGAAAACATCAAGTATATCACCTCTCAGGCTGTACTCGCCCGGGTCTATAACTGTTGTAACTCTTTTATACCCTATCTCAGTCAGTTTTTTTGCGGTGTCGAACGGGTCTGCTTTAGTTTTTAAATGCAGGTTAACTGAATATTTTTGAACTTTTTGTTTTGGCAAATATGTGTTCAAAAGGTTTCTGGCCGGGGTAACTATTACATCCGGGTGGTTTTTGAGTATACTAAGCTGCTGTTTTTCAATTTCCGGGTCAGAATACACCTGCTCATACGGCGATGCTTCCTGTGAAGGAATAAAATGCGTTTGCTTGCCGGAAAACAGTTTGATTTCACGTGTGTATTTTAAAGCTGTGGAAATATCCGGGGTAATAACAAGCACAGGGTGCATAACTTCTTTTATAATTTGCGAAACAAAAAAGCTCCGCCCCGCCCCGGTTAAGCCTGTCAAATATAATGGTCTGTTATTTTCCAGGTTTTTGAGGATATTTTTGAATTTTTTGAGGTTTTTCATCTCTAAATCCATCATCAATTAAATGTTAGCACGAATTAGCTTTTGTCTTGAAAGCTCGCATTAAACGGCATTCCAGGCTAAGGCTCATCGCCTTAGCCTTTCAGCCTCTGCTCGCTTTCGCAAAAGAAAAGAAGTCTTTCGACTTCTTTATAAACTTAACCTTCCCTTATCCTTAATATGCCCTTATCTTTATCCCTATGAGTATGCAAAATCCCCCTACTTATCCAGTTGCCTTTTTTACCTTTATATCTTTGTTTAAATTCTTTTTTATTTACCTTTTATCCTTTGGTATTATTATAAAAACAAATAAAATAATTTTATTTACTTTTTTAAATTTTTTGTTTTTGACCATCTGGCTAAAATTAAATAAAGGCAAGATAATCTTTATTTAATTTGATTTAATGATTATATACAGCAAATAGAAGTAATATTAAAAAAATTCAACTTAACAAAACTTAATATAACAAGATATATTTCTTTTTTTATAGACATTTTCCCAGAAAGAGAATTCAATGATGTGTTACTATACATATATAAGGGTAAGATTTGAAAAAAATACTAGAAAGGTTTTATTTTAATGAATTTCCACAGCTTTACAAAAAAAACTATTATAGCTGCTATAGCAGGTTTTGTACTGCTTGTTTCCCAGGTTGCATTTGCTGACAGCCCGAGAGACATTTATGACGACGTATGGAAGCTTGTTAACAGCAAGTATGTTGATGTAAACCAGAATGGCCAGAACTGGCACAGATGGCGCCACATGTATGACAGCGAAATACAGACGAATGAAGATGCTTATGTAGCAATCGAAACAATGCTAGCCAGCCTTAATGACCCTTATACAAGGTTTCTTGACCCTGACGAGTTTGCTGAGGAAAAAAGGTCTATCAGCGGAACACTTTATGGCATTGGTATACAAATCGGAATCAGGAATGACAAGTTAATGATTATTGCTCCGATAGAAGACACACCCGCAGACAGGGCAGGTCTTGAAACAAATGATGAAATTTTGCAAATAGACGGAGCCGGCACAAAGGGTATTTCCATAAAACAGGCTGCTGATAAAATCAGGGGTGCTAAGGGGACACCTGTTAAATTGCTTATTAAAAGAGATGACGAAGAAAAAGAATATACTATTATAAGAGATAAAATAGACATTAAATCAGTTTCAGTAAATAAACCCGATGCAACAAAAATAGATAAAAATGTCGGCTATATAAGGTTAAACTCGTTCCTTAGCCACTCTACCAGCAAGGAACTTCAGGAAGCACTGGAATTATTATCCGATAAACAGGGATATATTATTGATTTAAGGTCTAACCCGGGTGGATTGCTTTCAAACGCTATTTATATCTCAGACATGTTCCTTGACGCGGGCTATATAGTCAGCACTGTTGACAGGGACGGTTATAAGGAAACGCAGCGTGCGAGCAGTAAAGTTTTAACAGATAAACCACTGGTAATAATGATCGACGGCGGCAGCGCAAGCGCAAGCGAAATACTGAGCGGTGCGTTGAAAGATAATGGAAGGGCTGTGCTTGTCGGCACAAAATCATTCGGAAAAGGTCTTGTGCAGGAAATTAACAGGCTCTCAGACGGCTCAGGTATAAATATAACAACACAAAAATATTTAACACCAAATGGCACTGATATAAATAAAGTAGGTATTGTGCCAGACATAAAAGTTAAAAATTCAAAAGAAGATATTAAAAACAAACAGGATAAACAGCTGGAAAAAGCACAGGAAGTATTGAAAGAGATTATAGCCCATAATCACGCTAACAAAAATACCGTGAAGGTTATAAACACAGAGTTGCCATTAAGAATCATTATTCAGAACTAAGCACTTTCTTCTTGGCCTGCTGCCAGAGTATATCAAGCTCATCTATATTAAACTCACGCAGGTCCTTTGGTGCAATATCTTCCATTGCCTGAAAACGTCTGGTGAATTTATTGTTTGCCTGTAATAGCGCTGTCTCTGCATCAATGCCATACCACCTTGCCACATTCACAATAGTAAAAAGTATGTCGCCAAGTTCATCCTGCATGGCAGGCTTGTCGTTTTCTTCAGCAGCTTTTTTGAACTCTTCAATTTCTGACTGAAAGCATTCCCATAATGATTCTGAGTTTGGCCATTCAAAACCTGTTTTTACAGCTTTTTTGCTTAGTTCTGACGCCATCATTAAGGCCGGCTGGGACTTTGCTACACCTGACAGCGCGGATGTCCTTTCCGGTTTTTCCTGTCTTTTTATCTGTTCCCAGTTAATCAGGACTTCTTTTGTGTCTTTAACTTTTAGATCAGAAAAAACATGCGGATGCCTTCTGATTAATTTTTCAGAAATTGCTTTTGCTACATCATCAATGTTAAAAGTGCCTTCCTCGCTTGCGATTTGTGAATGTAGGACTACCTGCAGCAATACATCTCCTAGTTCTTCCTTTAACTCATCAGGGTTTTGCGAGTCAATCGCATCAATAGCTTCATACGCTTCCTGAAGCATATTTTCCTTTAAAGATTTGTGATTCTGTTCCCTGTCCCACGGACACCCCTCCGGCGACCTTAAGATTGCAGTTATTTCGATAAGTTTTTTGATATTTTCAATATTATCCGCAGACATCGAGTTTCAGCTTTTTATTGTTTGTATTTTGGTTTGAGCTGTTGAGGTTATTTGTGGTTAAACTGTTTTGATTTTTTCTCATAATCGGCTGTGTCCTGTGCATTTTAGCCGGTTCAAGAGGCTGACAGTTCTTATTAAACGATATATTCATTAATAATCACCCTTATATAATTTTATGCACTAAAAAATATTATTATCTTCATATTAATATAACAAGCGTAAATGGGCTAATATTACAGGAATATTACAAAATTTTTTAATTTTGATATAGTGGTATTAACTTTAGATTATTAATCATATTGCCTGCGTTTTGTTCATTTTCTATCCAAATTTGCAGTACTTCTTTAACGTCTATGCTATCATTAGTTTCTTTTTTAGAGATAACGCTGTATTCAAGTTCATAATATTCTATAAAATCCTTTCGTTCCATATAAAATTCGCTGCTGCCGCATTTTATACAATATTTTTCTCTTGGTTTAATGTTATTAAAAATTACCCGTGCATGCCGCTTTGTACTACAGCATTTACACCTTACCATGACCCAGGAAATTTTTATTTTTTTTCCACAATCAGGGCAAAAACATCCTGTTGAATAAGGTGTAACTTTTTGATGTTTACAATTATTATGGTTTAGAAAAAAATAATTCAACATAAAAAAAATTATAATAATTTTTTTCATAAAGTCAAAAACCGCTTATTGAGCGGTTTTTTCGTAAATATTATAGATTTTTTTCTTTTTGATTCCAAGTACCTTAAGAATAAATTCTTTAAGCTTTTTAAAAAAATCAGAAATTTTTTCAACTAAATTGTTATCATTAATAACTTCATCTTCTTCTGTAGAATGTTTACTGAATTTTACTTCATCTATATTTTCCTGAGTTTTTTCTTCTCCATTACCACGATTGCTAAAATAACCTGTATTAGATTTCGAGCCGCCATCATTTGCCAGGTTTATAGAAGTATCTACTTTATTTGTTGATCTTTGTACAGGTAGAAAATCCATTTTTATTCGCCTTTACTTTATTTTGGTAATTTTTAGGTTTAAAACTGTACTTATACTTATTTATATAAAAACATTATACACCATTAAATTTCCTTTTTAAATATTTACAAATTTTAATATTAAATTTTGTAAAGTAGAGAGTGAAAAAATAGCAAAAAAACTAAGAAGCCATCTTGTTAAAAAAGAAACAAAATTCACAAAAATATAGTCTATAAA
>CAZLCO010000023.1:0-9552 GCA_964558005.1 uncultured Gammaproteobacteria bacterium
CCCTGTCGCCTCCGTGAAAGGGAGGTGTCCTAGGCCTCTAGACGATGGGGGCATGTAATGCGACGCTTATGTTCGCTTTGCTTTATTTAATTGTATGATTAAGATAGCAGGAAAATAATTTCACTGTCAACAATTTTTACTTTCCTGTTGAACCAAATCCTCCTGATGCCCTTAATGTTGCGCTATATTCCCTTACTTCTTCTATTTCAACTTTTTGTACCGGTGAAATTATCATCTGGGCGATTCTTTCGCCTGGCTGTATAGTGTAAGGCGCATCAGAAAGGTTTATCAGCGGGACGTAGACTTCGCCACGATAGTCTTCGTCGATTGTGCCAACGCAGTTAACCAGCGTTATGCCATGTTTTATCGACAGGCCGGAGCGCGGTCTTACCTGTGCTTCATGTCCTTCGGGAAGTTCTATTATTATGCCGGCGGGGATAAGTTTTCTTTCCAGGGGCTTTATTTCAACCGGTTCGTCTATCCCTGCGGTAATATCCATCCCCGCCGAGCCTTCTGTTGCGTATGCGGGCATGCCTTTATTGTTTTCAAGTTTTTTAATTTTTAACTTAATCATGGAAAACCTCGTGGTTATTTATTATAATAATAAATAAATTAACTAATTACTAATTTTTGTAAATAATTTTCAAAAAAAGAGAAATTTTTATTTTTATGATTTTTAAATAAAACAGGAAGGTTAAAATTAAAATAAGTAAGTGTGAGTTTAGGTATGAAAGAGAAGAAAAATTTAAAATTTACAAATGATCTGAAAAGAATTGGCCCGAAATTAAAATGGTTCTTATTTACAGAAATGCAGGACCTGAAATTAACGTCTGATTACATTGATTTTATTTGTCCGGGTGACGAGAAAAAGGCAAGTGGAAAATTAAACCCTGTTGAAGACCTAAGAAACATGGTTGAAGGCGCTCTTGTCCGGGAGTTTACTCCGAATGTCAGAAAGTTAAGGTCTTTTAATCACATTGTTGACGCTGTTATGTACAATGTAATGAAAAAGTCGTTTAATGACAACGAGTGTGAGGCGCTTTAAATTCCGCTTTGCAATTCGCTCAGTCGCTTTCTCACCAGCAGGGTAAAGGTGTTTTCGCTGTTTACTTTTTTCAGGTATTTTTCAAGCACTTCCTGTGCAATATTAGTAGCGCCGGTCCTCTGGTAAAAATCAGAAAGCACAAGATATAAATAATCATCGTTTGGCAGTTGTGATATCCCTGATTTAATTGTTTCTATGGAGTATGAGGTCATTCCCCGGTCAAAGAAAATTTCTGCCAGGTCAATGTAGTCCTGTACAGTTACCGGTATTATACTCACAGCCTTCTGGAAAGCCAGGTTGGACTCTTTTCTTTTGCCCAGACATAGATAGCACTGGCTTAAATTATAATGATAAAGCGGCCGCTCTGCGTTTTTCCTGACGGCTTTCTGGAAAGCAAGACACGCGTCTTCGTATTGACTGAATTTCAGGCTCATAAGGCCCAGGTAGTTATATATTTCAGCGTTTTCAGGGGCCTTTTCAGCGGCGTTTTTTAGAGTTTGCAAGGCCCTGTCAGGTTCGTTGTTGGCCATATAGCTCCTGCTCAGCTCAATATATGCCCGATAGTTTGTCGGGTTCAGCCGGAGGGCTTCCCTCAGGTTTTCTATTGACCCCGCAATTTTGCCTGAATTTTGCTGTACATAGCCCAGGTAAAAATAAGACTGCGAGTTGTTTTTGTTTAACCTGACCGCCTGTTGTAGGTATTTTTCCGCCTGCTTGTAGTTAAGTTCGTTAGCATAGATTATGCCGAGGTTCTGGCTGGCAAGGTAGTGGTCGTTCCTTAAGGAAAGTACTTCAGTGAAGTTATATTTTGCTTTTTCGCTGTTGCCCCTGCTGTAGTAGGCCAGCCCCCGGGCAAAATACGTTTGGTAATATTTGGGGTTTGCCGCTATAGCCCGGTTCAGGTAATAAATTTCCCGCTCAAAATCATTTTCTTTTTTGCTTATCCGTGAAAGGTTATAATAGCCCTGAGCAAAGTTAGGGTCGGTTTCCACTGATTTCAGTGCGTATTCTTTTGCTTTTAGCAGGTTGCCCCTTTTGTATTCAACGTTGGCCAGGTTGTTGTAGCCTCTCGGGTCCATTGGCCTTAGCTGAACGGCTTTTTTAAAATAAACCTCGGCCTTTTCAAGGTTGTCCGCTTTAAAGAATTCTATGCCCTTGTCGTTGTAAAACTCATCAGCGTATGATGATGTTTTGGGCTGTTCAGGCGCGCCGATTTCCTGTTGGGGCTCTTGCCGGAATTTTTCCGATATTTTGTAACGCTCGAGGTCTTGGTTAAAAATATCGTCTTTATCTGTTTCTGTCCTTTGCGCTGTTTCGATTTTGCCTTCAAGTTTCGGCATTTTTATGTCGGGCATATTGGGCATGTCCGGCATTCTAAAATCAGGCATTTTAAAGGAAATATTTGACAGGTCAGGAAACCTGAAAGAAGTAACAGCATTTTTTGTCCTTTTCCAGAAAGAGGGCCTGTTTGAGAAGAATTCAGGGTCTTCCCTGTAGGGTTCGCCCGCTATTTCATCAACGTAAAAGTCGTTTTCAGAGGTGCCGCCCTTAATGCTTGAAGGGGCTTCAGAAAACGGTCTGCCTGCTATTTTATCGTCAATCTGGTTTTTAAAGTAGGTATATTTTCTGTTTTTGCCTGAAAGGGCCATTGCTTTTTCAATATAATTGTCTGCTTCCTCGAACCGGCCAAGCTCTATATAGCACCTTGACAGCTTATAGTAGGTGTAGTCGTTGCTGGAATTTATGCCCAGCGCCATTTTATAGTACTCGGCCGCTGTTTCAAATTCCCGGTTATCAAAATGCAAATCGCCTAAATCAAGATAATCGAGCTCCTGCGACTGTTTATAGGAAAAATCCTTGTATTCCTGTCGGGAGAGCTTGTCCAGGATTTCTTTTTTGTCCTCGTCTTCATAATATTCGCTTATGAGGGACTTTTCTTTTTCTTTTTGCGGGATATTTTCTTTATAAAGGTCTTTGTTATAGTAGCTGTCCTCAAAGTCTTTTAAAGGGTCAATGTCGTTAAGGTTTTGCAGGGCAATGGTGCTTTTTGTGTCTGACTTGTCCATAACAACGGTCTGGAAGTATTTATACCTGGGGTTTTCCGTATCCAGCTCAAGGGCCCTTCGAATGTATGGTTCTGCCATGTTATAGTTACCGAGGGCAATATAGCTTTTGCAGACCTTGAAGTAGGTATTGTCATTGTACGGGTTTATTTTAAGGGCAAGGTTATAATATTCTATTGCGGTTTCGTGCTGGTCGTTATCCGCATGCATGTCCCCCAGGTCTATGTAGTTGTTTTCTTTTTCCTTTACCTGTTTGTATACGTCAAAATCTTCAGTGTTTTTTTGCTTTAGCCTTGATATTTTTACCAGCTCGGACTCTTCTTCCGGCGGGGAATTAAGCAGTAATACTACAATATCAAAGTGCCGTAAGGCATCTGTATGCAGTCCGAGTTTTTTGTATGTTATGGCAAGGTTGTAGTGGGCCTCAACGTTTTGGGGGGTTTTATCGATTACGAGGTTAAAATACTTAACGGCTTCGTGCAGATTATTTTGCTGCAGGCTCTGCATACCGAGGTCATAGTTAAGTTTTTCAATGTTAATTGTTTCGGCATTTGCAAATGTCGAAAATAAGATTAAAAAAGCTGTCAATAGAATAACTTTATTTAATTTCATATAAATTATTATAACGTTTTACCTGAAATAAGACTTAATTTTTAATTTTTTTTTGGTTTGGTTATAATATCTGGTGTTTAAGGGTAAAAAATTAGGAGAAAATTATAAAATGAAAAAAAGAATGATAGTTGTTTTAATGCTATTGTGCTTTTCTTTTGCAATACAGGATTGTGTAAAAGCTCAAAATACCAGAGATTTGTGTTTCAAGTCACCATTTTCACTTTTTGCGGATAAAGACGAATCAAAAGACGGTAAAAAAAACAAAAAAGAACCCGGAATAACAGAAGAACAAAAAGTGCTGAAACCAAAAATCGTTAATGACCCGAAAAATAAACTAGGAGTGCTTTATGCGGCAAATGCGGTTGACAAGGTGGAATTTTATATTGAAGAGGGCGACTTTGCTTCAGCGCAGGAAGCCCTAACAGATATAGAAGAATGGATTTATAAAGCGACAGAGTTTCATACAAATCTTTATAAAGCATTAAGCAAGGTGCAAAATTCTGAAGTGCAGGCCGATGTTGAAAGGGATCTGGCAATACAGTTTGCGGTATTAAGGGACAGGGCTTTGTATTTAGAGTCCAAGATATTGACCGCAAATGGAAAAAACAAGGAAGCAGTGGAAAATCTTGTAGAAGTTGTGCGCTCTCAGCCGAAAACAGAGCTCGGATTTAAAGCATATCAGGCACTTCAGGAGCTTGGTTTTAGCTACAAGTTTGAATACGAACTGATAGAAGAAGAACCGGATAAGGGGATACAAAAGTGGTTTTAAAAGAAATACAGGAAAGATACAGCGTAAAGGCTTTTTCTGATAAAAAAGTCCCGGATGAAGACATAAAAGAAATTCTGGAAGCCGCAAGGCTCGCACCCTCGTGGGTAAATACACAGCCGTGGCATTTTATAGTAGTCAGGGACAGCCAGAAAAAGTTTATGCTGTCGCAGTTATCCCATGGCCAGCCGCATGTTGAGCAGGCATCAGCCGTAATAGTATGCTGCGGTGATGTGGAAACATGGGAAGAAGAAAATTACAGAAAAACAGTTGAATCAAAAAAGGGAATCACCCCGGAAAAAGTTGAAAGACTGCTTGGAAGCCCCGCTTTTAACCCTAAATTAAGGGGGCAGGAAGCCGTTAAAATGAGGACACTGGAAGGGGTCACTTATGCCATAGCTTATATGACCTTACAGGCTTATAAAAACGGGATTGGTGCCTGTGTAATAGGCGCAATCGGAAATGAACTTACTGAATCAGTCCCGGAGGTATATGAATTAACGAGAAAGACCCTTGAACTGCCTGATAATATTATGGTTATGGCGATGCTTGCCATAGGGTATGAAGATGAATCGTACGAAAAGCCCGAAAAAAACAGAAAATCTTTTGATGAAGTTGTTTCGTGGAAGTTTTTTGGTAACAAAAAGTATAAGTAGTCAGGTTAATTTATAGCAAATAAAATTATTTAACAGGTCAGTAGTAGGATTTATCAATTTTATTTGTTATAATTTTATTAAATTGATAATAAAATTTAGCATGCTGTGGAGGCTACAAGTTAATGACAACCAATAACAAAACAAGTGAAGTAAAACAGGACATGTTTTCAGATTTTGAAAAGCTTTTAGAAAAATATGATTACAGCTTTCAAAAAGGCGATATTGTCAAAGGCCGGGTAGTAGGGTATAAAGGCGACGGCGTAATGGTTGATATTGGGGCGAAAACCACAGCAATAGTCCCGGGAAGGGAAGTAATCGATGACTCTGAAAAGACTTCGTCAGAGGTTCTTCCGCAGGACGGTAATTACAGAGAATTTTTAATTATAAAAGACGAAAATGAAGAAGGAGAATTTACTCTTTCCTATAAAAAAGTTATGCTCGCTTATGCGTGGAAAGAACTGGAAAAGAATAAGGATGAGGATACAATCATTGAAGCTGAGGTAAAAGCCGAAGTTAAGGGCGGAATCCTTGTTGATGTGCTAGGAGTAAGGGGCTTTGTCCCTTCCAGCCATATAAGGGCAAGAGAATTGCAAGAACTTGTTGGACAGAAAATTCAGCTTAAAATATTATCAGTTGACCCGAAACAGAATAATTTAATAATGTCACACAGAAAAGTTGTTTCCGAGCAGCAGGCAGAGCAGAGAAAAACACTCTTTGACCATATTGAGGTCAACAGTGTTGTCGAAGGTGAAATCGTAAGGCTTGCTGATTTTGGAGCTTTTGTGGATATCGGCGGAATTGACGGCCTGTTGCCGTTGTCGCAAATATCATGGCGCTGGGTTGACCATCCAACCGATATTCTTACTGTCGGTGAAAAAATCAATGTCCAGGTAATAGGCATTGACGAGGAAAAACAGCGTGTAAGCCTCAGTTTAAAAAGCTTACAGCCTGACCCGTGGGTTGAAGCATCAAAGGAAATTCAGGAAAAAGAAACCAGAACAGGAAGAGTTATCAGGATTAAGCACTTTGGCGCATTTGTGGAGATTTATCCCGGCGTAGAAGCGTTATTGCCATACAAGGAACTTGTTGAGTACCAGAATAAGACAGGCAAAATTGTCCAGGTCGGAGAAGAAATAGAAACCATAGTCCTGAAGTTTAACGCAGAGGACAGAAGGATAAGCCTTTCCACCCCGGTTACATATAACCCGGATGAAGAAGAGTCCACAGAAGAAAAGACTGCCGAGTAAAATTTAAAATTATGCAAACAAATTCAAAAAATATTTTCAAGCTTTTTATTAAAGAGATTTTTAATCTTCCTGTGTGGATAAAACAGATTATTTATCTTGAGTTAAAGGAAGAAATCGAAAATTCACCGGCAAAAAATTTTTTTAACATAGTTACAAAAGAGAATTGTTTACAGCTTTATATACCTAAATTAACCTATAAGGGCAGGAAAGAACTGGAAAAAAAGTCAGGGAAGTACTCAGAAGAGCTAATATTTTTTTTGGAAGCCGCTTTTCAGGAATTAAGCATTATAGAAACGGCTGTAGCAAATAACTGGAGCCTTGTTGAGTGCTCAAAATGTTTCATCGGTGCAATAAATGAAGAACTGCTGGTCAGCCCGATTTCCCCTGTTATAAAAGGTACGGCTTTGTATCTTGCGGGCGATATAAAGCTTGGCGAGTATTTTGTAAAAATCAACAAAATCAGTATAGAACAGCTTGATGAGGCTTTGAGGACGCAGAAAAACTTTGAAGAATCGGTGGGAGATAAGCCCGGGCTCGCTGACGTGCTTGTCCAGCTGGGTTTTTTAAATAAGCAGGACACAGAGGGCATTTTGCTGCTTAAGCAGGACAGTTCAAGAAAGTACGAATCAGATATTTTAAATGAAACCTCAGCTGCTTGTAAAAACTGATTTTTTATTGTCATTCCGAGGAGGGCAAAACGAATTGTTATGAGGGAAAACAAAGGTTATTGTTTTTTGCCCGACGCGGGAATCTGTATATGGCGGCCTTTGGCCGCCCCTGATAGATTGCCGCGTCGCTCGCTGTGCTCGCTCCTCGCAATGACAGGATGGAGAGGATTTGTTTAAATGAAACCTCAGCTGCTTGTAAAAACTGATCGGGAAGGATACGTTGAAAAACTTCACTATGGCTTTATCTGGGTCATTGATGAAGATTTTAAAGTTGTTTTAAAGGAAGGGGATGATAATAATACCCCGTTCCCTTTCCGTTCGGGCGCAAAGCCGCTGCAGGTTGCTATGGTTATTGATTCCGGGTCGTTTGAATATTTCGGGTTTAGCCTTGGCGAACTGGCTGTTATGTGCGCATCGCATACAGGCGAGGACGTGCATGTTGAAACAGTTAAGAGCATACTTGAAAAAATCGGGCTGGAAGAAAAACATTTGCAGTGTGTTCCGCATACTTTAAAAAATAACTGCTCGGGAAAGCATGCGGGTATGCTTGCGGCTTGCGTGAAAAATAACTGGGAAATAGACAATTATCTTGATAAAGACCACCCCCTGCAAATTCAAATATTACATAAAATTAAAAATTTATGCGCGCTTGATAATATTCCCCCGACAGTGCTGGACGGTTGTACTGCTCCTGTGCCTGTTTTGCCTCATTATAATATGGGTGTGGGGTACTTAAATTTATTACTTGACCCTAAATACGCTGATATTAAGCGGGCAATGCTTGAAAATCCATACATTGTCGGCGGCAAGGGCAAGGTTGACACCGAGGTCATGCAGGCCGTACCGGGCGTATTAATCGCCAAGGTGGCCGCCGAAGGGGTTTGTATCGTGGTCAACCTTGAAGAAAAAAAAGTTTTAATAGTCAGGATAACCGACGGTAATATGGAAGTGCGTTCGACCGTTGTTTGGGAAATGATAAGGAGATTAGGATGGAAAAAATGAAAAAAGCAGTTGAGTTTATAAACCAAAAAACAAACTTTAAGCCGGAAACAGGAATAATTCTGGGTTCCGGGCTCGGCAAACTCGCCGGGGACATAGATGGAATAAAAATCCCTTACTCTGAAATACCCGGGTTCAAAACATCTTCTGTGCAGGGGCACGCCGGAAACCTTATTATCGGAAAGTTGAGCGGTAAGGACGTAATCGCAATGCAGGGCAGGCTGCACTATTATGAGGGGAATTCCCTGCAGGACGTTGTTTATCCTGTGCGGGTAATGAAATTGCTCGGCATAAAAAATCTTATAGTCACAAACGCCGCCGGAGGAATAAACAGAGCATTTAAACCCGGGGACTTAATGCTGATAGAGGACCATATTAACCTAACCGGTAACAGTCCGCTTATAGGGCCTAATTTGGACGAGTTTGGGCCGAGGTTTCCTGATATGAGCGAAGCATATACTAAAAATCTTATGAATATAGCAGAAAGTTCCGGAAAAAAACTTGGAATAGACCTGCAAAAAGGCATATATGTTTTTGTCGGCGGGCCGACTTATGAACCCCCCGCCGAGATAAGAATGCTCAGGACTCTCGGGGCTGATGCCGTGGGTATGTCAACGGTTCCCGAGGTGGTTACAGCGAGACATGCAGGGGTTAATGTACTGGGGATTTCCTGCATAACAAACATGGCCGCGGGGATACTCGATGCGCCGCTTGCCCACAGCGAGGTAATGGAAACCGCTTCCCGGGTGGAAAAAGATTTTGCCGCACTGGTGAAAGAGATCGTGGCGGCTATACAGTCAGCCGGAAAAGCCTTTTAAGTAAGTCTTTAAAGTTTTTTTTGCTTATAAAAGGCGGTTCTTCATAGTATTCCCTGTAAGATTCAATTATATTTATCGGCAAATCATCGTTGCTTTTTAAAATATTTGCTATGTACTCAAGGTGCTCCACCTGCTCGTCTGCGTATTGCGGGTCATGCTTCCTGAAATCATCGTCAGCCTCGTAATGCAGTAGCGCATGGAGTGCGCATTCAAGCGATGAGTCGTTTTCAACAGGGGGAAATGCCTTGATTGCATCTTTTATTTCAAGTTTTTCTGTAAGTACCTGTATTATAATTTCAGAGGCAAGGATTCTTGGCGGCATTTAGTTGCTCCCCTCTGCCCCGAATTTTATTTCATCCGGCCCGAACTTTATATCACCGACATTAAAATTTTCTTTTTTTGTTTTTGAATCAGACTCTTCTTGTATATAAACCGTCCCGTCCCGGGATTTTGTGGTTTCGTACTTTACTTCGTTATCGCTGTTTTCAAAATGCATGAAATTACTATGATTATTACAACCTGTGCAAAGTAATAAAAAAATGCTAAAAATTAAATATGTATTTAAATATTTCTTCATCTTTTTAATAAAAGTTAATACTTATTAATATTATAATACTTTTTTCAGGCAATTTCACTGTTTTTATTATGATAGACAACAATAAATTTATGGAGCTGATC
>CAZLCO010000023.1:9562-35764 GCA_964558005.1 uncultured Gammaproteobacteria bacterium
GGAAGCGAAAAAGTCCGCACAGGACGTGCCCGTGGGTGCTGTTCTGGTGAATAATGACAATGAAATAATAGCAAAAGCCCACAATAAAAAAGAAGCGGACAATGACCCTACAGCCCACGCTGAAATATTGGTCATAAGAGAGGCTGCAAATAAATACAACAACTGGAGACTGGAGGATTTAACTTTGTATGTTACGCTGGAGCCGTGCCCGATGTGCGCCGGAGCAATATTATACAGCCGCATCCCTAAAGTGGTTTTTGGGGCGTATGACCCTTTATACGGTGCTCTGGGAAGTGTTATTAATATGAGCGAATATATTAAATTTAGGCCTGAAGTAACCGGGGGCGTAATGGAGGAGGAATGCAGCCGGTTGATAAAGGAGTTTTTTGAAAGAAAAAGATAACGTATGAAATATAAAGGTTATTACAAAATACTTGGAGTTTCTAAATATGCAGACACAAAAGAAATCAAGTCTGCATATAAAAAGTTTGTAAAAAAATATCCGCTTTGTTTTTTCAGGACTCCGGAGCAAAAGCGGGAACTCAGGGAAATAAAGGAAGCTTATAAAATTCTCTCAGATTCTTATAAGCGCAACAGGTATGACCTGGGGCTGGAAATTTTTACGGCCAGCCAGGAGTTGGAAGAAAAAGAAGAATTTCTTAACACAAAGGAGTTTCTGGATTTTTGCCAGACATGGGAAAATTGTATGGATATAAAGTATTCACACAGACCCAAAACAAGTATTATAAAGAAGTGTATTATTATAGCCGCTTGCGTTTTGTTGATATGTTCAATTATAGCAATATGCTATATAATTACTAATTTATCGGGGAGCCCGTAGCCAATGCCATTAAAAAACCTTATTTTTAAACTTGTTTTAGTGCTTTTTGTTATCGTTGGCATTGGTACAGCCGGGTATATGATTATAGAAAAATGGAGTTTTCTCGACGCTATTTTTATGAGCGTGGAAACACTTACTACGGTAGGCTATGGCTTTATAAACCTGCTTTCTTTTGAAGGAAGGATATTCACTATAATTTATATACTATTTGGGGTAATATTGTTTTTATACCTTGCTGCTGAATTTGCGAACACAATGACAAGCTTTAACCTTGATAAAATAATAAGCAGGCAAAATATGGAAAAAAGACTTAAAAACCTGAAAAATCACTTTATCTTGTGCGGATTCGGCAGGACCGGCACCGAGATAGCTTCACAGCTAAAGTATCATAAACTGGATTTTGTAATTGTTGATAAAAGTCCGGAAATAGAAGAATCTGCCCAGCAACTGGATACGCCATATATTATAGGGGATGCCACGGATGACGGGGTGCTTGAAAAGGCCAACATTTCCCAGGCAAGGGGCCTTTTGTGTTCATTAAGCGATGATGTTGATAACCTGTATTTCACACTGTCGGCCAGGAACCTTAATCCAAAAATGACAATTATAGCAAGATGCATAAAGTCCTCGGAAGAAGTAAAATTTAAAAAGGCCGGGGCAAATAAAGTAATCCTGCCTTATGAAATCAGCGGCAGGAGAATGGTCTCATCCCTTGTTAAGCCGGAAGTAACTGATTTTCTGGATGTTGTTATGCACACAAAAGGCCTTGAGCTCGAATTGCAAATGGAGCAGTATTGCGTTATAGAGGGTTCATGCATAGAGAACAAACCAATTTATGATTCTGAAATAAGGCAGAAAACCGGTGTAATAATAATAGCAATAAAAAGGGACAGGCATTATATTACCAGCCCGCCCCCTGATACAATTTTAACGGCGGGGGACTGTCTTATCCTTTTAGGGACGACCGAGCAGTTAAAAAGTTTTGAAGAGTTTGCAACAATTAAGTAAGGAGATTTGAATAAATGAAAGCAAAAACAGTTTCTATTTTAATACTGGGTTTTTGTATACTCAGTATAGTTATAGGAGTTTTAAGCGCGGCAAAACAGCAGGAAATAAAAAAAGCCTGCCCCGCCCCGCCGCCGCCTTCTATTTTTAAAGGGTTCAAAGTGACAACCGGAGACAAAATAGCGCTTGTATCAATGGAAGGCATAATAGCCCAGAGCGGTTCTGACAGCTTTTTCAGGGATTTTTCCTCGGCAGGCAGCGCATTGAAGTCATTAAACAAAGCGTATGAAGATAAAAGCGTTAAAGGCGTTATTTTCAGGGTGGATTCCCCGGGCGGGACAGTCGCTATGTCGCAGGAAATCCACAATTCGCTTTTAAGATTGAGGGAGAAAAAGCCTGTTTTTGTTTCAATGGCGGACGTGGCGGCCAGCGGCGGCTATTTTGTGGCCAGCGCCGCTGACAGAATTTACGCCAACCCCGGCACTGTAACCGGCAGTATTGGAGTAATAATGGAAACAATGGACGCCAGCGGCCTGTTGACTGACAAGCTGGGCGTTAAATCAGAAATAATAAAAAGCGGTAAATACAAGGATATCGGCAATATTTACAGGGCACTGTCACCGGACGAGCGGGTACTGCTTAATAACCTTGTGAATAATGCCTATGGTCAGTTCCTCCAGGCAATAACCGCCGGAAGAATGACCCGGGTTGATGAATATGATATAGAAAAAGTTGAGTTGTCAGAAGCCAGCCTTAAGCAATATGCGGACGGCAGGGTTTTTACCGGCGAGCAGGCTCTTGAGTACGGTTTTGTGGACAAGCTCGGCGGGCTTTATGTTGTTGAGGAAGACATTAAAAAAGTCCTCGGCAAAAAAGACATACAGGTTGTGGACTATAACAAGCCCAGGGGTTTTGAAGAGTTTTTCCTGCAAATATCAGACAGGTTTACGCCTGATATGCGGGGTGTGCAGCATTTAATCCCCCTGAGCAGGAAATACCCTCGTCAGCCATTATTTATATGGGAGTAAGGCAATGTTTTTGGAAAATTTTTACGGTACTTTATTTTCCCCGGGGGAAACATTTGAAAGGCTAAAGGCAGACCCGCCCATTGTCACGGCGTTAGTGATTGTAGCCCTGATAAGCATGCTGAATATGTTTTTACATGCTGATATAGTGACCCCTTTTATGGCGTTTGGGTTGGTATCAGCGGCTTTTGTCGGCATAATCAAGTGGGCGTTTTTTGCGTTTTTCATAGAAATAACGGCCAGTGTTTTTAGTCGTGGCGGCAGGCTTGAAGTCCTGCTTGCCCTGTCGGCTTTTGCGCTTTTGCCGTGGGTTCTTTTAGGGCCGGTTTCGCTGTTCAAGACCGGTGGTACCCTCGCTGCTCTGTTGGGTGTACTTATCGGTTTTGGCGTATGGATATGGACGACGGTTTTAACTCTTTTTGCTGTTATGAAGGCTTATGAGCTTTCATCGGAGAGGTTATTGCTGTTAATTTTCGTGCCGTTATTTGGATTTATAATATTTTTCGATTGGGTAGTCGGGTTTTTTTCGACAATGGGCGGTATAATGACGGTATAGGGTGCTAACGCACACCTTAAATCAAGTAGCCCGTAGGTTGGGTCCCCGACCCAACATTTGTCTGTCACCCCGGACTTGATCCGGGGTCTTTCCCCCGCCGCATAAGAGCAGAAGCCTCCCGCGCTGTCATTTCGAGGAGCGAGCGCAGCGAGCGACGTGGGAATCTTTCCTATGTTGATTTTCAGCTATTTATTCATTTTCTTTCTTTCATGCAATGCTTTTTGCTTCTTCATTTTCTTTTCTTTTTTGTAAAAAAGAAATAGAAAACGAAGCAAAAGAAAAGAAAAAACAGTTCCGCAAAGGGTCGACACTATCAGGGGCTCTGCCCCCGAACCCCCTTGGCCGCCGGAGGCGGCCGGTATATAAAAAACGTAAAAAATATTTTTTATTTAAAAGTTATTTTATTTGTCTTTATATTACTTTTGATATAATTATTAAAATTACAAATTATGGTATGAATAGATTTGTACTCGTTAAATAAAATATATTTTTGCTGGGTAGTTTTAGTGGGTCTTCTTGTAATTATTCTTGTATATGGCTACTTAGGTATTTTAAAAGATTTTAGTATCTATGCATCTGGTATAATTACAGGCTTAATTACTTTTTCTGCAATGTGGTTTATAGATAATGAAAATAAAAAACGTTGGGAAAGAGAATATTTCCAGAAAATCAAATCCGAACTAATTTTAAATACAATAACTAACTCTGGCAACGTTCTTAATTATTTAACAAGTACTCCTTTGTGAGAAAACAATACCTTTGTTTCTTTTAATAGAGAACAAATAGAAAATTATAAAAAACTTATAGATACTGTTAGTAAATTAGAACTTTTTTATAAAAATTATTTTTCAGTAATTAATAAGAGATATTTGGTTTCTCTTGAACTTCTTTTTCATATTTTTAATCATGCTCGCTTTTTAATAGATAATAAAGATAAAAAATTTATTGAAAACTTTTTTAGTGATTTTATTAAAATAAATGATCAAAATGAAAGTTATTCTGTTTGTTATCAAAAACTCATTTATTTTTTTAATGATGAAAAAAATAAATTAAAATTTAAAATAAAAGGATTACCTAAAGAACTAAAATCAGAATATGAATCTAATCTCAGAATCCTTACTGAAGAAATTTTTAAAAATACAGATGAATTATATAATGATTTATGTAATTACATTCCTAAAGAAATTAAATGAACAAATAGCCCTGTAGATTGCATTTATACCCCTTAACCCAAAGATGGATTTAACCCCTCCATCCCCCCTCCGCCTCTTACGAACGTGCCTTAGGCACCGGCGCGGGAACCATAAACCGTCTTTTCTCATAACAACCCTCGACGCCCGACCGCCAACCCCTATAATGAACTTACCAACCAACCCAATATGAATGTGCCTTAGGCACCGACCGACCGTAGGGAGTGGAGAACTCTTAGAAAACCTTAAAAATCTTTCAAAATAACCCCAAAAATATGGCAAAAATAATAAAAACAACAAGGAAAGAAGCGGAAAAAAACCTTAAAATACCCCCAGCACACCCCCCCCTAAAACAAAAAAATTTACCCTAAAACCCATTTAAAATAACTAAAAACCCCAAAACGCCAAATCTTTAAAATCCGCTCTAAGCAACTCTTGCCCGCCCTCTCACTTGAAAAACTTATCATAATATGGTATAATATAATTGATATAAAAAATTAAAATAAAATTACAGAAGTGGTTTTTAAAAAAAATTAAAAAATTTTCAAAAACAGAAATGAAAGAGTTGCTACACCATCTTCTCAACAAACTCCTGTACCGTCCTCGGATACAGAGCGTGTTCTTCTCTTAAAACCCTGATAGCAAGACTTTGCGGGGTCTCGCCCGGCGCAACCTCCACCATGGCCTGCGCTAAAATAGGCCCGGCATCCACTTCCTCTGTCACAACATGTACCGTGCAACCGCTAACCGGCGCACCGGCATTGATTACCGCCTCGTGTACACGCATACCGTACATACCCTTGCCCCCAAAATCAGGCAACAGGCTCGGGTGTATGTTTAAAATCCTGTCTTTGTATGTTTCGAGCAGTGTTGGAGTCAAAATCCTCATATAACCGGCCAAAAGCACTATATCAATATTAAATTCCCTTAATTTTTGGAGTATATGCTCATCTGATTTCAGGCATATTGCCGAAATGCCTGCTGTTTCCGCTCGAGTGAGCGCAAGAACGTCCTGCCTGCTTGAGATAACAAGCGATATTTCAGCGCTTTTGATAATACCTTCTTCAGCGCCCTGGATAAGAGCGGCGAGATTACTGCCGCTGCCTGAAACAAGGACTGCTAATTTCTTTTTATCTATTCCAGCCATCCGCTATCTGCAACAAATGTCCCCACAACCGGCACCGGCTCAGGGATTAACTCTCTTACTTTTTTTGCTATTTCAAGTGAAGTTTCGCTTTTTATGCTGAGGTGGACTGAGCCAAAATCTATGCGCGTCCTCCCGCCCTGGGCATTTGGCACGGTTGAATCCCTTAAAAGCGCCTCCAGCATATTTATCGAATAGTTATAATTAGCAATATCGCCCTCGTTAAAATCAATATTGCCGTTAACATCATATTTTTTATCGAGCTGGACTTCAGCGCAGACTTTTATATTAACCTCTTCGCCCGCTTTGGCGAGGTTTTCCCCCGGAGGGCCGACCAGCACCAGCCACGGGTCATATGCGCTAACCGCTTTTGCGACATTGAGGCAGGTGTCGTAATCCTCAGACATCTGCTTGTAAAGAGCGCCGTGCGGCCTAACAAACTCGACCTTGCGGTTGTATAATTTACCCAGAGAACTTAAAGCGCCTATCTGATACACTATAACCGCTTCCATTTCCTTTTCATCCAGCTGCATGCCCCTGTAGCCAAAGCCCTGAATGTCAGGGTATCCCACATGTGCGCCTATTGCCACGTCTTTGGGTGTTTGTTTCAATGCGTTCATAATAGTCAAAGGGTCGCCCGCATGTTGTCCGCAGGCTATGCTGACCGAGCTGACATACGGAAGCAGCGAAAGCTCGAGTTCACTCTTGTACACGCCAAATGACTGCCCGAGGTCGCAGTTAATGTCTATATTGATTTGTTTTGTCTGTTTATTTTTTGATATTTGAGCCATATTACCCCCTGATTAAGAACTAAGGAACAAATAAAAAGTTTTTACCTCTTTTCTTTTGGGTTGGGCGTAGGGCGAAGCCCTACCCAAAACCAAAAGGGCGGGTGGGTGGGAAAAAGAAAAACTTTTTATTATCCACTTTCTATTATTATATGATAAAAAGGCAAAAAAAAAGCTCGTTTTTTCACGAGCCGTATTAGATATATGTTATCTAGGAGGAGGGATATAAAGGTAAAGACTGTTTTACTTTAATGCAGGCAAAAAAAATTAGTATCTCTGCATTAAATATTCTCGAACACATCAGCTATTTATATTTTTTCAAAACTTTTTTCGCTTCCATTCGTTTGTACTTCCTAACCGTGCTTCCCTACATATTTAAAAACTTATTTCAGAAAAAAATTGCTAAAAATTAAAAAATTATTAATATTTGTTTACAATCATGTTTCAAGGTAACAGGTTACGCTCTTCTGTCATTGCGAGGAGGCCTGAAAGGGCGACGCGGCAATCTATCCAACGAAACTTATATGCTGTGAGCCTTCGGCTCACTTAAATAGATTCTCACGTCGGGCTAAAAATAGCATTAATCATAATAAATACAAGCTTAATGTTTTGCCCTCCTCAGAATGACAGCAAATATTGCAAGCCTGACCTGTTACGCTTCCAGCGCCGCTATCTGTGACTGTAAAGCAGCAATATCTGCTTCCAGGTCAGCCTTTACCTGGTCAAACGGTTTATAATCAGCCCTTGGAAGAACATCCTTGAGTTGTATCTGCTTGTCTATAAGTTCAACCTTCAGCGAGCTTATCTGTGCGGCCAACTGCTGATTGTCCTGATCTTCTTCAAGCTGTTCTATAAGAGGTAAAAGAGCAGGGTCTTGTGTTTGCTGGTATTGATAGCCCAAATCAAGCAAACTGGCCCTGGTTATGGATAGCGCACTGACTTTTGAGTACAGGTCTATCCTCTGGACTAAAAGGGCATTCTGGTCACGCTGCTTTTCCAGCTCTTTTTTTGCGCTGTCTTTTATTACTTCCGGCACAAAAAACTTTGTTAAAAGATTTTCATTGTTCTCTATTTTTACTGATAAATGATGCTGCTCAAGGTTTCTTTCACTAATGCTGAGCAGGTTTTCCCTGCTGAGTTTCTGCTGAGCAAGGATAGTTAATTCGTTTTCAAAACCGCCCTGTTGTTCTTTTGTTATTATTTGCAGATTAACTGTTTCAAGATCGAGTTTTTTTACAGAAATGTCTTTTTTTAGCAGCAGGAGTGTTTTTTCTACTTCAAACTTTTCTTTTTCCTTTATTTTTTGAGCTTCATCAAATGGCAGAAGAACATTATTATTTAAAAACTGGTCAATTTCACCGATTTTTAAATCAATATTTCCCACAAGTATGCTTTTTTTCTTAATATCCTGCTCTGCGTAAATAATCCGTCTTTCAACTTCAAAAACATTAATTTCGTTCTGGGCAGTCTGTTTTTGCTGTTCTGTAGCGGTCAGGCTGTTTAAAGTCTGGTAACGCTCATTTATGTCGTGCTGTTTTTCCAGTTCTGATATGCGTTTTTTTACATAATCAAACTCTCCCTCAGTTATTTCAGCATCCTGGTCAACATCAAACTCCAGAAAAGCAGGGATAAACTCAGTATAGGTTAAAAACCCGTCATTATCGCTGTCCAGTCCGGCCATAAGCGCATCTTTTTCCGCTTCTGTCAGCGGCGCACACTGTGCCTGCGCAAATATATTAACCAGTTCATTTTTGCTAAGGCCTTTATCGCCGTCTGCATCAAGCTGGTTAAACTTTTCGCCGATTTGCTTTATTTGGTCATAATTTGCAAGTTTTTTATAATATGTGCTGAAAAATTCCATGCTGTACTCCCTAATATGTATGTATAAGGGTTATCGGAGTTATTAGTCTATAACTTGATATTTTAGGGAATTTTGTTAATAAAAATTAATAAAAAATACTTCCTTAGAATTTATAAAAATCTTTTCCCACCCACCCTTAAGGAATTGGGCTGCTTTGCAGCCCTTTTTTACTATAGATTTTCAAGAATTTTCGCAAATTTTTAACTAAACAAACCTGCGTCAGCAATCCTCCTGCCCCTGAAAAATTTAAACAATTCCATTACAACTAAAAGCGACAGGGCAAAACCAAGTGTAAACAGCCATTCTGTCAGGCCTATTGGCGATACCCCAAGAATGTCCTGCATAAGCGGTATGTTCATTGAAACTATATGTATTGCCTGCGCTCCTAAAATACCGGTTATTAATAACATATTGTTCTTTAGAGGGACTTTAAACGCTGATTTGTATTCAGAACGGCAGTTGAGCACATGGATATTCTCGAACAATACCATCAGCAGCAGCACCATATTCCTTGCGGCTCCCTCGGACATCCCGCCCGACAGGAGGGCGACCCACAGCGCATAAGCCACAAACCCCATTGTAAGGCCGGATATAAGGGTTTCTTTAACCATTAACTCGTTGAATATACCTTCTTTTGGATTTCTCGGCGGCCTGAGCATGGTTTCCTTTTCTCCTTTTTCAAAGGCAAGCGCCACGCCCTGGATACCATTAGTCACAAGGTTAAGCCACAATAACTGCACTGCGACCAGCGGTATCGGCATATTGAAACCAACCGCAAACAGAAACAGCGCTATTTCCGCCGCACCCGTAGATACAAGCAAATAAATAACTTTTCTTATATTGTCATAAGCATACCTGCCTTCTTCAACCCCTGCCACTACCGAGGCAAAATTGTCGTCCACCACTATCATGGAGGAAACGTCCTTTGCGACGTCTGTACCGGAACCCATTGCCATACTGATATGGGCTTTTTTCAATGCAGGCGCATCATTTACACCATCTCCGGTTACCGCTATAAAATGGCCCGAACGGTTCAGGGCAGAAACTATATGGAGCTTCTGCAAAGGCGCAACCCTTGCAAAAACACTTTTTTGACTCACAATTTCTACAAACTCGTCGCTGTTTTCATCAATGTTATCCAGTTCCTTGCCCTGTATAACGTCCTCGCCCGAATTTGCTATGCTGAGGTTTTTGCCTATTGTGAGAGCGGTTTCGGGGTGGTCACCGGTTATCATAATTACTTTTATACCCGCTTTTTTACAGGTATCAACCGCTTCTATGGCCTCCGGCCTCAAGGGGTCAATAAGCCCGATTAGTCCAAGGAAATTAAGTCCTTTTAAGTCTTCTTCATAGTAGCAGTGGTCGTGTTTGGAAGAAATTTCGCCTTCCGCCACGGCTATTACCCTGTGGCCTGTGCGGGAAAAAGCTTTTAGCTGCCTCTGTATACGCTTGCTGTCAGCATCCGGGCAAAACTGTAAAATAACTTCAACAGCTCCTTTGACAACAGCTTTAACCTTTGAGTCCTCTTCATAAAACTTGGCTGAAAATTTCCTTTCAGACTCAAAAGGGATTTCTCTTAATGTATTAATTTCCCTGTTTATCTTATCCGGCCCCATGCCGTTTTTATACCCAAGCGCAAGCAGTGCAATATCAACCGCATCACCATGATAAGTCCAGTTATCGTCTTTTTTGTAAAGACTTGCCTCGTTACAGATAACAGCGCTCCTTATGATTTCATTTACCTTTGAAAGCCCGAATTTTTCTTTACACGGAACTACCTTGCCGTTATTATTATATCCTTCGCCCGTAATATTATATCTTGAGCCGTCCGGCAGATATAAAAGTTTTACTGTCTGCTTATTTACGGTTAATGTGCCTGTTTTATCGCTTGCAATCATTGTACAGCTGCCAAGGCCCTCAACGGCTGAGAGTTTTCTTATAATAACATTTCGTTTAGACATTCTTGACATGCCAACTGACAGCACAACGCTCAAAGAAGCCGGCAGTCCTTCGGGAATTGCAGATACAGCAAGCGCTACAGCGAGGAAGAAGACATCAAGAAGCGATGTCCCTCTAATAAACTCGATAAGAGCAATAACAGCACAGGCAAAAAGCACTATAATGCTTATCTGGTGAGAAAATTCTTCCATCCTTTTTATCAAAGGCGGATGTACTTTTTCAACGGATGTAACCGCTTTTGAAATTTTTCCTATTTCAGTCTTTAAAGCTGTTTCAACCACCAAACCTATTGCCCTGCCGGATGTTATAGTAGAACCGGCAAAAACCATGTTTTCCCGGTCTCCTAATGGCACATCCTTGTCTATAACATCATTTCGTTTGTTAATTTCAACAGATTCGCCGGTTAAAAGCGATTCATCCGTCATAAGGCCTGTTGTTTTTATAAGCCTTATATCAGCCGGGACCTTGTTTCCTGACTCCAGTAAAACTATATCCCCCGGCACAAGCAAATTTGCGCTTATAAGTCTTTTTGTGTCGTCTCTTTTAACCTGGACAAAAATCTTCAAAAGGTTTTGCAGGGCTTCCGTGCTTTTTTCAGCTTTCCACTCCTGATATGCGCCGATGGCAGTATTAACAAGGATAACAACAAAAATGAAAAAAGCGTCTTTAACGTCACCGATAAACATACTAACAGCTGCTGCCGCTATAAGTATGTATATTAAAGGATTTATCAACTGGTCAAAGATAATTTTTAGGAGCGTCGGCGGTTTTTTTGCCGGCAACTCGTTGCTTCCGTATTTTTCCAGTCTTTTTTGCGCTTCCTCACCAGACAGGCCATCAATTGTGGCATCTAATTGTTTTAACGCCTCGTCCGACGGAATTTTATACCATTGTTTGTCCATAATTTTCCCCAAAATCTTATTTTCTTTTAAATTATAATTAAAACCAAACAAATTAAAAACTCTTCAACCTGTTATATTTAGGATAAAATAAAATTATGATTACACAGGATACACAAAACATTCTCGAAACAGCGGTAGAAGTCCTCTCAATAGAAGCGGACTCCATTAAAAAGCTTGTTGAAAGACTGGGACAGCCTTTTGAATTCGCTATAGACCTCCTCTATAATTGCAGGGGCAGGGTAATAATTACAGGAATGGGCAAATCAGGCATAATCGGCAAAAAAATAGCCGCAACCTTTTCCAGCACAGGCACGCCATCATTCTTCCTCCACCCGGCGGAAAGCACTCACGGCGATTCCGGCATCCTGACAAAAGATGACATTGTACTGGCGATTTCCAACAGCGGGGAAACCGCAGAACTATTACAATTATTGCCCCTGATAAAACGCTTCGGGCTAAAAATGATTGCAATGACAGGCAAAAAAACCTCCACGCTGTCACAAAAAAGCGACGTAACACTTGATATTTCAGTGGAAAAAGAAGCATGTCCTTATAACCTTGCGCCGACAGCCAGCACAACAGCCACGCTGGCCTTGGGGGACGCGCTTGCTGTATGCCTTTTAAAAAGGAGGAACTTTACTCCCGAAGACTTTTTAATGTTCCACCCCTCAGGCGCACTTGGCAAAGGCGTTTTCTGGAAAGTCGAAGACCTTATGATTAGCGGGGAAAAACTGCCCGTAATAAAGCCCGGCACTCCTTTTAAAGAAGCTATAAGCCTTATTTCAGAAAAAGGGCTGGGTCTTGCTTTGGTAATCGGCGAAACAGGAAAACTTGACGGCATTTTAACAGACGGCGACATAAGAAGGACGGTACAAAAATACGATAATATCGCAGGGCTTAACGTTCAGGACGTTATGACAAAAAATCCGAAAACCGTGAAAAAAGACGACTTGGCCGCTACTGCGCTCAAAATAATGGAAGATTTTTCCATCACTTCTGTTGTAATACTCAAAGAAGACGATAGGCCCGAAGGCATTTTACATATACACCACCTCTTAAAAGCGGGGGTAGCATAGCATGGAAGGCAAGTTATCCGCCATAAAAATGGTAGCATTTGACGTTGATGGCGTTTTGACCAATGGAGAAATTATTTACACTGACAGCGGCGAGGAAATCAAAATTTTTAACGCAAAAGACGGCCAGGGTATTAACCTTTTAAACAATCAGGGCTACATAACCGCTATCATCACAGCAAGACAGTCACCCATAGTTGACAAAAGAGCGGCGGATTTGGGCATAAAAGAAGTTCACCAGGGCGCAAAAAGAAAAATCGACATAATAAACCAGCTGATGAAAAAATACAGCCTTGATTTAGTAGAGATTGCCTATGTGGGCGACGACTTGCCGGACATTTGCGTGCTGGAGCATGTTGGCTTTGCCTGCTGTCCTGCTGATGCGGTAGAAGAAGTAAAGCAGATTTGTAATTTTATTTCTGACAGGCCAGGCGGAAAAGGTGCTGTGCGGCAGATTTGCGATATGATTATATCTTCAAAGGCAAAACTATTATTTTAATCCTGCCCCTGGCACTCAGGACAATACCCGTAAACCTCAAACTTATGCCCTGTTATCTTATACCCGGTCTTTTCATCCAGCTGTTCCTCGTTAATATCTACCGGACAATGCTCTAGCGGCTGCATTTTGCTGCACTTCAGGCATATCAGGTAATGGCTGTGCTTTTTGCGTTTTAATTCATAGCGGGCTTTGTTCGTGTCCAATATGAGTGTTTTTTTGACGATACCCTCTTTTGTAAGTAGCTCGAGGTTGCGGTAGATAGTGGACAGGGATATGTTTTCCCTGAAATAGCCAAACATTACAAGAATATCCTCAGCCGGTGCGGGCAGCTCGAAGAGGTTAAGTATTTCTATAATCTTTTCCCGATGTTTGGTTTTTTTATGTTTTTGGAAAAGTTCTTTGCCGAGTAGATTTTCTTCCATGGTGAAAATTTTATACTAAAAAAGACCTGATGTTTCAGGTCTTTTTTTATAAATTCTTTTTAATTATGCGTATAAAGCTGGTAATTTTTTTCCTTGTACATCATTTGCTACCACAGGACTAATTTGACCAAAAGGATTTTTACCGGGCAAACTCATTCCTTCTACAGCCCTCTGCTTTGCCGCAAATTGTGGAACTTCTCTTGTCGGGCTACCAATAGGCTGCGCTACCTGCATTTGTCTTGGTGCGCTTAATGCTCCGAATATTCTATCTACTGATGTGTTAGCCATGTTTCTCCAATAAATATATATACTTCTATTATTATAAAGTTTCAAAAGAAACAAAACATGACACAATTCGCCAATTTTGTTACAAAATTTAATCTATTATTACAATTCTATTTTTATTAATACTATTTGAGATTAAGCATACAAATTCGGTAGCTTAACCGCTGTTGTGGCAGTCGTTACATTTGGACTTATCTGTCCATAAGGATTCATCTTCGACCCGCTGATTGACTGCGCAGAAACAGGCACTCCCGCAAAATGCGGAATGGCCATTGCCGGGCCAAGTGGTTGTACCGCCTGCTTTTGACTTGATCCTGTCAAAGCTCCAAATATTTTATCGACTTGTGCCATGTCTCTCCAGTGTTACGTAACTTTTGATATGACTCTGGTGGTTTTAATATTTATGTCAAAACTGACATGATTCCCCTAATTTACAAATATAATGTTACCATGCCATGCCGTTTTCTCAAAGGAAATTTAAATATTTCTTAATATTTCTTAATCCAAATATTCAAGTTATAATAGCCCTGTAATTATTTTAAGAGAAAAATTTATGCTGGATATAAAACTAATACGGGAAAACCCCGAAAAAATAAATGAACTGTTAAAAAGACGCTCCCCGGACCTGTCAATAGATGAAATCATAGAAGTTGACAAACAAAGGCGGGAGCTGCAGGTCAAAGCCGACAACCTCCGGGCCGAGCGCAAAACCTCATCGCAGGACATCGGCAAGCTCAAAAAAGAAGGCAAAGACACCGAAGCCCTCCAGGAAGAAGTGCGCAGGATGGGCGAGGAAATCAAAGCCCTTGAGGAACAGGAAAACGAACTGAACGAAAAACAGCGCGACCTGCTGCTAAACATCCCAAACACTCCTGATGAAACTACCCCCGTCGGCGCAGACGAAAGCGCAAACGTCATCATCAAAACCGTCGGCGATATACCGCAAAAAGCTTTTGAAACAAAGCCGCACTGGGACATAGGCCCTGAGCTTGGTCTGCTGGACTTTGAGCGGGGGGTTAAAATTTCAGAATCCCGCTTTACGGTTTACAAGGGCGCAGGCGCAAGGCTTGAGCGGGCAATAATCAATTTTTTCCTCGACACGCAAACCTTTCAAAACGGCTACACCGAATATCTGCCGCCATACCTGGTTAATTCCGGCTCAATGACCGGCACAGGTCAGCTGCCAAAGTTCAAAGAGGACATGTACAAGTGCGAGGAAGAAGACCTCTACCTCATCCCCACGGCTGAAGTACCGTTAACAAACATATACTCCGGCGAAATCCTCAACGAAGAAGACCTTCCAATCTATATGACAGCATTCACACCGTGTTTCAGGCGGGAAGCGGGCTCTGCCGGCAAGGACACCCGGGGCTTAATCCGCCAGCACCAGTTCAATAAAGTCGAGCTGGTCAAGCTGTGCACCCCGGAAACCTCCGCAAAAGAACACGAAAAACTCACCTGCGACGCCGAGAAAATGCTTGAAATGCTGGAACTGCCTTACAGGCGGGTTGAGCTGTGCACGGGCGACATAGGTTTCAGTGCGCAAAAATGCTATGACCTTGAAGTCTGGCTGCCGTCATCCGAAGCTTACAGGGAAATTTCCAGCTGCAGCAACTTTGGAGACTTTCAGGCACGCCGCGCCAACCTCAAATACAGGAACAAGGTAACCAACAAGCCCGAATTCCTTCACACCATAAATGGTTCCGGGCTGGCTGTGGGCAGGACGTTTGCGGCCATAGTCGAAAACTGCCAGCAGGAGGACGGGTCTATCCGTATACCAGAGGTTTTACAGAAATATTTTGGGGGAGAAGTACTAAGGTAGGGGGCGTACTACGCACCAATTATTGTCACCCCTCACCCCGATGCGGGGTCTAACCACCACTGCTTGTAAGCTACCCATCCCTGCGCTGTCATTCTGAGGAGCGCCGAAGGCGCAACGTGAGAATCTTTCCAGCAAACAAAATTAGCTATTACACACCTAAAAAGCCTTTTATAGTACTACCTGTCTTTCGTCCTCAGTTTTTATTATCAAATCAGTATATTCAAAAAGGTTTATTAAGGGTAATGTTATTTGATATTCTACCCCTTCGGCCTCATAACCTGTATTTTGCATTATTAATCCTGTTCTTAGCAAACTTTGTAATAGAGATTCATATTTACTTATTTCAGGGTCTTCTTTAACAAATTCTCGACCTAGAATTTCTACTATAGCATCATCTATGCTTTTACTATGAAATCTAGTATCAGCAAACCTTAGTTTATTATAATGTTTTGCTATTTTACCCAAAAGAAAAATTTCATCCTCATCTAATGATGCTAATATATCAGCGTATTTACGAAAATTTTGGGCAGTTAAGTCCTTTTTCTCGTTCATTCCCCTGATAACTTGACACATTAATCGAAGATTGTTTTTGGCCACTCCTTCTAAAGCATCTCTATTGAGCCTGGCGGCTATGGAAATTAGCTCCTCTTCCTGTTCTCTTGAAAAATCACCTTCCCTTATTTCGCATAAAATTGCATCCTGTAAAAATTTTTGCTTTTTTTGCTGGTATTCTTTTAAGATTATTGGTATAGCTGCTTTTGAAACCACTTCTAAAAAATTCATAATTTTATAAATCCTTATCCATACAATGTCATTATTTTATAGTAAAAACATAACTTTTGCTTCAAATTCAATATACATATAAAATAAACATGGGCTAGTGTTTAAATTACCAAATAACATGCTAAAAGCAAACGCTTGTCATTGTGAGGGCTTTAGCCCGTGGCAATCTGTCCATCAAACATTGATAAGCATTTTAGCCAAACAGGATAGATCCTCACGTCGCCTGCGGCTCCTCAGGATGACAGTTCGGCTATTTCATCATATTAATTCATAATCTTATCATTAGAAGTCTTTACCTCCCCGTTTAGCTTTTATGCTTCTTGTAATACGTAAAAAACAACCCGGCTCAAAGTCCAGATCGTCATAATCTTCAAAATTGGATGAGGACTTCGAAAAGGGTATTAGCGCACCCTGCTTTTTAAATTTTCACAAAATATTATATAATGATGGCATTGTTAGTCAGCACAGAGAAAGAAAACTATTTATGAGAAGCGACAATGTGAAAAAAGGGGTTGAAAAAACAGCCTCCCGAGGACTTTTATACTCAACAGGAATTACTAAAAAACAAATGGACATGCCCTTCATCGGCATAGCAAGCAGCTTTACCGATTTAGTGCCCGGACATGTCGGGATGCGTGACCTTGAACGGCATATAGAAAAGGGCATCCACTCCGGCGGCGGGCAGTCGTTCGTGTTCGGAGTCCCTGCCATCTGCGACGGAATCGCCATGGGTCACGAAGGAATGAAATACTCCCTGCCCTCAAGGGAACTCATCGCCGACTGCGTGGAATCCGTAGCCAGGGCACACTCGCTGGACGGCCTTGTGCTGTTAACCAACTGCGACAAAATAACCCCGGGCATGCTAATGGCCGCCGTAAGGCTAAATATCCCATGTATCGTTGTAACAGCAGGCCCTATGCTGGACGGCAAATGCGAAAACAAGGACTTAACCCTTATCAGGGGAACGTTTGAAGCGTTAGGACAGTACAAAGCCGGCAAAATAACACAGGCAGAACTGGAAAAATACGAAATATGCTCCTGCCCGGGCATAGGCTCCTGTCAAGGACTCTACACCGCCAACACAATGGCCTGCCTGACAGAGGTTATGGGCATGAGCCTGCCGGGCTGCGCCACAGCCGCTGCTGTTTCAGCCAATAAAAAGCGGATTGCTTTTGCCAGCGGGTTCAGGGCAGTTGAACTGGTAAGGGAAAACATTTTACCAAAAGACATAGTAACAAGAGAAGCCCTAAGAAACACTATAGTAACAGATTTGGCACTTGGCGGGTCAACGAATTCCATACTGCACCTGCTCGCCATTGCCAATGAAGCAGATGTTAACGTGACACTCGAAGACTTTGACGAATTAAGCAAAAAAACACCCCAAATAATAAAACTTGACCCTTCGAGCACCCTGACAATGACCGACCTGGACAACGCAGGCGGCATCCCGGCAGTGCTGGATACACTTGGAATAACCAAAAACAACGTCTGGGTGGACAACAATGTAATCAGACCGCTCAATAACCCCATAACCAGCAACCCCGGATTGGCCATACTAAAAGGCAACATTGCACCCGAAGGCGCAGTAGTGAAAATATCCGGCGTTGACCCTGAATGCCATAAGTTTGAGGGCACAGTAAGAGTGTTCATTGGCGAGGATGCGGCTATGCAGGCGGTCAACAACGATGAAATAAAAGCCGGTGACGTTATTGTAATCACTTACGAAGGGCCAAAAGGCGGGCCGGGCATGCGAGAAATGCTTGCCGTAACCGCTATGCTGATGGGCAAAGGCCTCGGCAAAGACGTTGCCCTCATTACCGACGGGCGTTTCTCCGGAGGAACACGCGGGCTGTGCATAGGCCACATCTCACCTGAAGCGCCGGACGGCGGACTAATCGGCCTGTTAAAAGACGGTGACAAAATAAAAATTGATATAGAGAACAGAATACTCGAAGCAGAACTGTCTGATGAGGAAATAGCGAACAGAAAACAGGCTTTCAAACCAATAGAAAGGCAATATCCAAAAGGATACTTGTCCCGCTACGTTAAAACTGTCACTTCTGCAAGCAGGGGCGCTGTAAGCATATAATGAATTTTCTTAAATATACGGTTACATTTTTGGTTCTATTTATTATACTCCTGTATTTCTTTGCGGGAATGCAAAAAACCGCTTTTAATTTCCAAAATAAAGACCTCGCACCGACAGACGGAAACCTTGCATATGCTTTTATAATGCCACATCCGCCCGCAATTGTGCCGGAGGTCGGCGGCATAAACACAAAGCGTGCGGCAAAGACCATAGCTGCGGCAGAATACGTCGCAAAACAGGTCAACAGGGTTAACCCGGACACTGTAATCCTCATAACCCCGCATTCTGTGATTAAAAAAGATAAATTTACCATATACACCGGTGAAAAAGCCGAAGGAAACCTGAAAAACTTTGGCGCACCTGATGTCAAACTATCATTTGATATTGACAATGAATTTATAAAAAACCTTGAAACTTCTCTGCAAAAAACATCTCTAAGCCTTTACCCGCTGGAACCCAATACACCGCTTGACCATGGCAGTTTTGTGTCTCTGTATTTTCTTGATCAGGCTGGATTTAAAGGCAAAATTGTTGCAATAAACTACTGCGGACAACCGAAAGAAGCTCATCTGGAATTTGGCAAGATTATTCGCCAAACAATTAATTCTTCTGACAAAAAATTTGTGTTTATAGCCAGCGGTGATTTAAGCCACAGGCAGGAGGGCCGGGGGTTTGACAGGGCAATTATTCAGGCCGTAAAAGCCGGGGAATATGAAGACATTGTGAACATGGAAACAGACTTTGTGCGTAATGCATGGGAGTGCGGTTACAACCCCATGCTGGTCGGTCTGGGAGTTGTCGGGATAAAACCACTGCAAAATAGAGTGTTTTCCTATGAAGCGCCGTTTGGTGTAGGATATATGGTGGGTTCGCTTTGAAGAAAAGGTTTATTATATACGGAATAATAATATTCATAAGCCTTGTAGTGTTTGCAGCAGGCAAAATAAAAGAATATAACAGTTATTATTATGTCAACGAAGACCTCAAACCCCAGCATCTGGCAAGATTGGCCGCCGAAAAATATATTGCTGAAGACAGAATAGTTAACTTTAAAGGCAAACTGATAGGAGTTAATATCGACAGGGCAGGGGTCTTTGTTTCAATTTACAAAAACACGCCCAACGGGATAAAGCTCAGGGGCTGTATCGGCACTTACGGGCCAACCCAGCCGGACGTTGCGCAGGAAATAATAATATCCGCCATTGCATCAACAAAGGACTTTCGGTTTGAAAAAGTCCGCAAAGATGAGCTTCCATCACTTTTTTACTCTGTAGATATTCTTTCGCCGACCGAGCCTGTTGAATCGCCTGACGAACTTGACCCGAAAAAGTACGGCATAGTCGTATCCTCCGGGCTGCTGCGGCGCGGCATTCTTTTACCTGATATAGGAGGGGTTGACACTATAGAGCAGCAACTTGCCATTACCCGCGAAAAAGCAGGCATTGAACCAGATGAACACATCAAAATAGAACGCTTTACAGTCGAACGCTTCAGCGAAAAATAATTATTTTGGCATTATTCCCACTCGATAGTCGCCGGCGGCTTTGATGAAATATCATACACCACCCGGTTAATGCCCTTGACCTCGTTAATTATACGGTTGGATATTTTTCCCAGCACCTCATACGGCACCTTTGCCCAGTCAGCGGTCATCCCGTCCACGCTCTCCACCATGCGCACGGCAGCTGTGTTTTCGTATGTGCGCTCATCGCCCATCACCCCCACGGAATTCACCGGCAACAGCACGGTAAACGCCTGCCATACCTGATTATACACCCCGGTCTTTTTGATTTCCTGTATTGTGATAGTGTCGGCTTTTCTTAATATATCGAGACGTTCCTTTGTTATTTCGCCCAGAACCCTTATGCCAAGCCCCGGCCCGGGGAATGGGTGTCGGTTGATTATCCCGTCAGGCATTCCCAGTTCCTTGCCTACCAGCCGCACTTCATCCTTAAACAGCTCCCTGAATGGCTCAAGCAGTTTTAATTTCATCTTTTCCGGCAAACCGCCAACGTTGTGATGACTTTTTATGGTAGCAGACGGGCCTTTAAAAGACACGCTCTCGATTACGTCCGGGTAAAGCGTTCCCTGTGCGAGAAACTCAGCGTTTTCAACCTTTTTAGCCTCTTGCTCAAATACTTTTATAAATTCCCGACCGATTATTTTGCGCTTCTGCTCAGGATCTGTAACCCCTTTTAACGCTGTCAGGAACTGCTCTTCTGCATCCACATAAATTAATTCTATGTGATAATGCCCCCTGAAAACTTCCTGTACTCTTTCCGTCTCGTTTTCCCGAAGCAGGCCATTGTTTACAAAGATGCACTTCAACCTTTCGCCGATTGCCCTGTGGATTAGCACCGCCGCAACTGATGAGTCCACGCCGCCTGAAAGCCCGCAGATAACGTTTTTATCGCAGACCATATGCCGGATTTCTTCGATCTTGGTATCAATAAAGCTTTTCATGTTCCAGTTCGGACTGCATTCAGACACTTTAAACAGGAAATTCCCCAGTATATCTTTGCCATGCTGCGTATGTACCACCTCCGGATGGAACTGCACGCCGTAAAGCTTTCTTTCCGGGTGATACACCGCCGCAAAATCGCAGTTGTCGGTCTTTGCAATCTGCCTGAACCCCTCGGGGATGGCGGCTACCTTATCGCCGTGGCTCATCCACACCGGCAGTTTATTCTGAATATAAATCCCGTCGAACAGGCTGTTTTCTTCCATAATATCTATATGCGCCCGGCCATATTCTCTTTTTGGCGAATACTGGACGTTTCCGCCGAGGCAGTGCGACATAAACTGCATACCGTAGCAGATTCCGAACATGGGGATGTCCAAATCAAACAACTCCCTGCCGCACAGCGGGGCGTTCTCGTCATAAACGCTTGACGGGCCGCCAGACAGCACTATACCTTTGGGCGCAAACGCCTTTATTTCCTCAAGGGAATAATTGAACGGGTGTATTTCGCAGTACACGTTGTGTTCCCGGATTCTGCGGGCGATTAGCTGTGTATATTGCGAGCCGAAGTCCAGTATCAGGATTTTGTCGAGCGTTGTTGTTTCTAGCATTGTTCCTCTCCACGCATATAGTTTTTTATATTATAGCGTGAAAAAATTCAAAATTTCTGCAGGTTGGTCCCCTGTGCCAAAAGTTACAATTTTCTAGCTCAGGTTTTAGGTTATTTGTTCACAATATTTCACCCAGAACTTGTTTCAGGGTCTTTACAACTTTAAATCAAAGTCTGTAGATTGGGTTCTCAGCCTGCGATCTACAGACTTAATAGATTGTCATATTGGTTTGTCGTCTGATGGAGATTACACATAACACATTAACGGTAAAAAAAACAAAAAACCCCGGCCAACTGGCTAGGGTTTTAATGTTATGAAATAGATTTATTCGTATTTTTTAAAGATAACTGATGCGTTATGCCCGCCAAACCCGAATGAGTTCGACATAACAGCGTTTACATCACCGATGTTTCTTGCTGTGTTCGGTACATAATCAAGGTCCTGGTTGCATTTTTCATCAACGTTATCAAGGTTTATGGTCGGCGGAATTATACCGGTATTGAGCGCTTTGATAGCTGCCGCCGCTTCGATAGCACCCGCTGCGCCAAGGGCATGGCCTGTCATACTCTTTGTGGAGCTGACAAGCAGTCCGTTTTTGGCATAATCTCCAAACACACGGCCAATAGCATGGCTTTCGGTAATGTCATTAAGTCCGGTGCTGGTGCCGTGGGCGTTAATGTAGGTAATATCCTCAGGTTTAAGTCCTGCATCTTTTAATGCCAGGTTCATAACCCTTATAGCGCCTTCGCCGTCAGGACTCGGGGCAACTATATCGCTGGCGTCAGCATTGGC
Source organism: uncultured Gammaproteobacteria bacterium (assembly GCA_964558005.1). Classification (GTDB taxonomy): domain Bacteria; phylum Cyanobacteriota; class Vampirovibrionia; order Gastranaerophilales; family UBA9971; genus JANQGS01. The sequence continues at coordinate 31,671 of CAZLCO010000023.1, forward strand.
GGCATAGCCAGTAAACTCGCCGAGGATGTTTGCGCCCCTGGCTTTTGCGTGTTCAAGTTCTTCCAGGATGAATATCCCGGCGCCTTCGGACATCACAAATCCGTCCCTGTCTCTGTCAAAAGGCCTGCTCGCCCTTTCGGGGTCGTCGTTGCGTCTTGAAAGAGTCCTTGCGCTTGTAAACCCGGCCATTGCAAGTGATGTAAGCGGGGCTTCGCAGCCTCCGGCAACTATGATATCGGCATCACCGTAGTTTATAGCCCTGAAAGCATCTCCCAGTGAGTGGGTAGCTGTTGCGCATGCGGTTACGACAGCCTTATTTGGGCCTTTGGCTCCCAGCATTATGGAAATTCTTCCTGCGGCCATGTCAACTATCATCATTGGTACTGTGAATGGGCTGCATTTTGATGGGCCTTTTTCAACTATAGCAATATGGTTCTTTTCGATAGTTGCCATCCCGCCGGATGCGCTTCCTACGATTACGCCAACCCTTGTGGGGTCAACCTTGCTCATATCAAGCCCGGCGTTTTTGACAGCTTCCTGAGCAGCAACCAGGGCAAGCTGGGTGAACCGGTCCATTCTCTTTACCTCTTTTTTGTCGAGGTACTGGTCCGGGTCAAAATCAGTAAACTCGCCGCCGATTTTAACGTCGTGTTTGCTCAGGTCTATCAGGGAAATGGTTTTAATACCGCTTTTTCCCTGTATAAGATTATCCCAGAGGAGGTCAACTCCTACGCCATATGGGCTAACCACGCCCATTCCGGTTATAACTACTCTTCTGTTGCCAGACATTAATTTTTTCCTTTGATATTAACTGCTTACTTTTTGTTGTTCTATGAAATTCACAGCGTCCTGAACTTTCTGGATTTTTTCAGCTTCTTCATCAGGAATTTCAATTCCGAATTCTTCTTCAAAAGCCATAACAAGTTCAACCGCGTCAAGTGAATCAGCGCCTAAATCAGCTGTAAGGCTAGCTTCAGGTGTTACTTCAGCTTCTTCTACGCTTAATTGTTCTACTATAACTTTTTTTACTCTTTCTAGTGTTTCGCTCATCCTTTTTCTCCTTAAGGTTTTCTAATACAAAATTTATTTGTTAATTAAGTTTATTAAATAACTAGTCCGCCGTCAACTCCTATTACTTGACCGGTTATATAGAGGTTTGGCTTTGATAAAAATTTTACAACGTCCGCAATATCTTCAGGCTTTCCGAGTCTTTTGAGGGGAATGTTTTCAGCTATTTGTCCTATTTTTTCTGTACCAAGTTTTTCTGTCATGGGTGTTTCAATGAATCCCGGGGCAACGGCATTTGCTACGATACCTCTTGAGGCGAGTTCTTTGGCGATAGTTTTTGTAAAGCCGATAACGCCCGCTTTGGTTGAGGCGTAATTTGCCTGGCCGGCGTTTCCGTAAACACCTGTAATGCTTGCCATGTTGACAATATTTCCGCTTCTTTGCTTCATCATAACTTTAGCAACCGGCCTTGTTACATAGAAAACACTGTTAAAGTTTGTTGCGACCACTTTTTCCCAGTCTTCATCGCTCATCCTTATTAGCAAACCGTCTCTTGTAATTCCGGCATTGTTTACCAGCACGTCAATCCTGCCGTATTCTTTGGCTATATCATCAACCATTTTTGTTACTGCAGCACTATCAGTAACGTCACAGCCCATGGCTTTTGCCTGGCCGCCGATAGATTCTATTTCCTTCACCACATTATTGGCATCCGCTTCGCACGGTGGGACGGGATAGTAGTTTATAATTACAATATACCCTTCTTTTGCGAGCTCTGTTGCGCAGGTTTTACCTATTCCGCTTGAGGCTCCTGTTACAAGGGCTACTCTTTTTACATCAGACATTCTTTAATCTCCTTTTCCACTACTGCTTCAAGTGAATCTCTATCACAAATGTTGTAGACTTTTGCTTCAGGTGCGATTTTTTTAATCATGCCGGTAAGCACTTTGCCAGGACCTATTTCAAAGAAAGTATTTACGCCCTGTTCCGCCATATACTCAACCGACTGCTTCCAGTAAACTGAAGAGTACATTTGCTTGATCATTTTTGATGAAATTTCTGCTTTGTCAATGGTTGGTTTTGCGTCGACATTAGTCACAACAGGAATTTCAGCATCGTTTATGTTTGTGTCGTAAATATATGTTGAAAAATCCTGAGAAATTGGCTTCATTAGCGGTGAATGGAAAGCTCCGCTTACTGCAAGCGGTACTACCCTTTTTGCGCCCATTTCTTTTGCTAGAACATTAGCTTTTTCTATGGCTTTTGTTTCTCCGCTGATTACTGTTTGTATCTGTGTATTGTAGTTAGCTGCACAAATTATTCCTTCTGATAAAGTTTTTTGAATGAGTTCATCAATTTTGGCTTCATCAAGGCCAAGAATGGCGGTCATAGCTCCGGCAGGAGCATTGCTCATAAGTTCCGCTCTTTTTAGTACAAGCTTAACAAGTTCATCAAATTCTATAACGCCGGCGGCATAAAGCGCTGAATATTCGCCCAGGCTATGGCCTGCTACAAAGTCAGGCGTTATGTTTGTCTTTTCACTAAAAACTTCAAATAGGGCAAGAGAAACAGCCAGAATAGCCGGTTGAGAGTTTATTGTCTGTTTTAATTCATCGTCGCTTGCGTGAAAACATAGTTTAGTTATGCTTTTTCCGGCTTTTTCATCAAAATTTTCGAATAATTCTGTTGCGGTTTCATAGGTCTCAAAGAGTTCTATGCCCATTCCTGAATATTGTGAACCCTGTCCGGGAAATATAAAAGCTGTATTATTCATGTTTTTTATTTCTCCTCATTAGCCTGTCGCCCCTCTCCATCTTATTACAGCCGTTCCCCAGGTCAAACCGGCTCCAAACCCGCTTAATACTATGGTTGACGGATTTTTTACATGTCCGCTTTCAACAGCTTCCATTAGCGCAATCGCAACGGAAGCAGCCGAGGTATTTCCGTATTTGTGAAGGTTTATAAAGAATTTATCCCTGTTTACGCCTAATTTATCAGCTATTGATTCTATTATTCTTATGTTTGCCTGGTGCAGGATAAAGCAGTCCACTTCATTAAGTCCAATGCCTGCGTTGTCAAGAGCTTTTTTTATTGAAACAGGTACTGTATTAACGGCAAATTTGTAAATTTCCCTGCCGTTCATATAAACATGCTGGTTTTTGTCTAAATTAGCTTCAACCAGCGGGCAATTTGTTCCTTTTAGCGGAATTTTCAGTTCTTCTCCACGGAAACCGTCCGCTTCCATGTCCACGTGCATAATATCATTTTGTCCATCCTCGGCCCTTTTCAGGAGCATTGCCCCTGATCCGTCTCCAAAGAGTACGCAGGTGGAGCGGTCTTCCCAGTTTACAAAACGAGAATGCACATCAGCGGCTATTAAAAGGATGTTGTTATAAGTACCGGTGGCGATAAGGTTTTTTGCGATATTCATGCCGTAAATAAGACCGCTGCATGCCGCTGTTATATCGAAGGCAGCGGCTTTAGGGCAATTTAATTCTCTTTGTACTTCGCATGCCATAGAAGGATACAGGTTATCAGGGATTGAAGTCGCACAGATAATAAGTTCTATTTCCTTGCTGTCAATGCCCGCATGCTTTAAAGCCTGTTCCCCGGCTTTCACCGCAAGGCTCGAAGCGGTTTCATCACCTGATACTATTCGTCTTTCTTTTATCCCGGATCTTGACGTTATCCACTCGTCGTTTGTGTCAACAAGTTTTTTTGAGGTTCCTTCTGGCATCATAGAGGCAACTGTTAATAAGCCAAGAGGTGGTAAAAGTGCCTTCTTTGAGATAAACTTAAGGGCATGCTTGAAACTCCAAAAGGTTTCAGGGTATTGGGGATAAACGAATAAAATCTTCATGGAATAACCTCCTCCATTGAACCTGGGTAGTGTAATGTGATTGTTTAATTTTACGCAAAACTGTATCTGTTAAATAATATTTATAAAATAAGATAAATATTTTTATATAATAAAAGTATAAACAAAACAAGTTGAGAAGAATACTACGTTTTATGAAGAAGAAACGTTGGCTTTTATACTAACTTTGTTTCTCTATAACGCTTTAAAAAAAATCATTGAAAATTTA
>CAZLCO010000024.1:0-19403 GCA_964558005.1 uncultured Gammaproteobacteria bacterium
AGCTGATGATACGTTGTGTATACCGTCTGTTCCAAGACTTGATGCCATTGCATTAGCAAGCGGATTCACTGTTCCATTTGTAATGTTAATTGAATTAAGTGAAGGTGTTGCATTTGTTCCTATCTGAATTGGTAATCCAGCGCCGTTTGCTGAAGCAGTGCCATCAAGAAGTTTAATGGAATTAAATGCTGATGCGCTTGATAGTCTGTTGATTTCATTAATACGCTGTTGAACTTCAGACTCAATAGCACTTCTTTCTGCTGTAGCATTTGTTCCGTTAGCTGCCTGTACAGCCAGGTCTCTGATTCTTTGAAGGTTGTCCTGAATAATTGCAAGGTCACCTTCTGCTGTTTGCAGGAGGTTAATACCTGTTTGGGCATTATTCGCAGCTACCTGTGCGCCACGCGCCTGTGACTTCAAGCTCTCAGAAATAGTTAAACCAGCTGCATCATCAGCTGCCTTAGTAATTCTATAACCCGAAGAAAGTTTTGCTAAAGATTGACCAATAGCATTAGTTGATTGCTGTAAGCTTCTCTGCACAAGAATTGAACTTACGTTTGTGTTGATGACGATACTCATAGTTAGACTCTCCTTAATCTTAACTGATACATCCCTGATTTTTATGAAGTTTTGAAGCGCTTCGGGTAATATACCCCGTCATTATGACTTATTTTAATAATAAGTTTATTAAATTGTTTTTAATATTGTTAATTAGTTAGATATTTTTCAAACTTTAGTATGATTATTTTAAAATATTCCCCAAAATTTATTTTCTATTCATTAATTTATAAAAATTAATTGTTATTGTAACAATACTTAAAAGACTGTTATTTTTATTAAACAAAAAATTTTTATTAATTCTTCTCCACCAGCGATTTTGAGGTTTTAGCACCGAGTTCCCTAATTTTTTCTGCCTGATTAATCAACCCTCTTTTCCCTTCCAGCTTGCGGTTCATATCCTCAAAACAATTCAATACCCTGTCAAACTGACCCTTTACATTTTCTATATCCTGAACAAGCCCGACAAACTTATCATAAAGCTTACCGCTCTCTTCCGCTATTTCTAAAACATTACGGGATTGATTTTCCCTTTGCCAGGAAAGTTCTATTGTTTTTAAAGCCACCAACAGAGTAGAAGGCCCGGTTATCAGTATTTTATTTTTCCATGCATATTCAAAAATATCAGAATCTTTACGCATAACTTCAATAAACACCGACTCGACCGGTATAAACATAATCACAAAATCAGGCGTGTTAAGTCCCTTTATTTGCTCATAAAACTTGCTTCTAAGGCTTTTTATATGGTCTTTTATACGGTTTCTATCAAAAGATGCCTTTGAATCAATTACTATATGCCTGTTATCCGGCAGGCATATAACAAAATCCGGCCTGAGCTGTTTATATTCATCATTTTGATAGGTTTCCTGAGAAAGGTAATGCACACCTTTTTGCAGTCCTGATGCTTCCATTATCCGCTCAAGCACCATTTCTCCCCAGTCGCCACGGGATTTTGAGCCGCCTTTTATTATATCCAGCATATCCCGACTGTTTTGGGTAAGTTTAATAAAGGCAATGTATGCTACAACAATGCCCAGCAGCAACCCGACCAGAAAACATAAAAGTAATTCCATAGATATTTATAATACTATATTTTAATTTTTTATAAAAAATCGTAATATTTAGATAATTCTTCTTTATTAGCTTTCTGATAAAATTTTACGATTTTTTCAACAATTATACCCTGATTAACTTCATTTCTGACTGCTTCCAGTTCTATAAAAGCTTTTATTTCCTGTGGCACATTATAAACCAGCTTTGCGTTTGATTTTTTGGGTCTGCCGCCTTTATTTTTTATTAATTTATCTTGTTTTTTATCTTTTAAATATTCTTCCAATAATTCAAAAAATATGTTTACGGCTTCCTCTTCTGTTTCCCCTATTCCAATAACATCGGGATATTTTTTACATTTACAAATAAAACAATTATCTTCACTGCTCCAAAAAGCATTAGCAATTATATGAATGGAACCCAATTTTTTAACAATTAACTTTCCAGTAATTTTAAAAATTTTTACTAAATCAATTGCTTTATGAGATGAAAAATTAGAAATGAAATATTTGCCATTTTCTGCTTTATACTTCTTGTTTATCATATTTACAATCCTAGTTCTTGTATCTTCTTTAAGAAGAGATTAATGTATATCGGCTTAATTTCTCTTTTACCATTTTTATTATGACTAATCGCAAAGTACATTAAAATTTCACCATTATCCAAAGAAACTATTTTATGATGTTTTGAGGCTGAAATAACTTTAAATCCATAACTTTTCACCAATTTCTTAAATTTATGTTCTTCTAACGGTGCTTTGTATTTCATTCCAGCTTGACTTTCTATAACACATTATAACAGTTTTTAGCACCAAAAACCACCCCGTACTAAAATTTATTTAATAAACTTTATATTAAATTATCACAAAAAATTTCAACCTCTTTTATAAAACACTGCCAACTTACGCAGTCAATTTATTAAGATTTCCCCGCCTTACCAAATCCACGAAAGCCTCCAGCCTTGTCACAAATCCCGCCTTGCCTGTCATTTCATCCACCATTAACGATATTACAGGTATATTTTCATTTTTGCTGACATGCGGCAGTATACTCTGGCTCACGGTTTCAGGGTTACAATTAAACGGTCCAAGGTGTATTACCCCGTCTATCTGGTTTTGCGATGCATAAACCGCATCCCCGATGGATTCAATACAGTCCCCCCCCACTGCTCTTGTCATATAATGTTTTGATGTCCTTATAGCCCGGTCTCTGTGGCTTTCAAGGTTATGCTTGAATCCGGGGATGATCTTGACGTTTATCCAGTCGGAAAGCATTATCTCCCGCTGTACTTCTACTCCAAGATGGCCGAGTTCCTTTTCTATTTCAAGGTTTGAAAACGGGTCAAGCAGGATAAAAAACTCGCCGGTTATAGAAATTTTTACAATATTACGATCCGGGTCAGTTTTAATTTTTTTTAACTTAACTAAAGTTTCAAAAACAGCATGATTTACTTCATAAATAGATTTTGCCCTGTCAATATTCATTACTCCCTGCTTATAAATATGTTCTGCCTCCCCCCTGTTAATTTCTCTGGGCCTGTAATAAAAAAGCTTTCTTTCTATTGTATCGAGTGCCCGGAACTTAAACAACATAAGTGCAGTCCCTTTTAAAATTCCCTCTATATCGGTATTCCCGCAGGCGACAGCAAACTTTTTAACAACTTCAAAAATTTTTCCTTTGTAAAAATCAAACACAACCATCTCAAAGTCATAACCGAGTTCCTTTAGCTTTGCCTCAGCCATCCTTGTATAATGCCCCAGCCGACATGACCCCGGCGCCTGGAACATAAGGATAACGTTCGCCCCCCTGTCCAGTGCCTGTATATAATTCCCGAGGTTCATTTTATAAGGCAGACACATTGTTTCTACGCTGTACCTTGCACCAAGTGACAATGCTTCCTTGTTATTAGGCGGGGGCAAAAGAATTTCCGCCCCCATTGACTCAAGCATAGACCTCACAGGAATGCTGATGTTGCCCATATGCGCATAAGTTACTATTCTTTTACCTGCTCTGGAGTTCTGCGACATAATCTTTTAAAAGCTCCGGGTTTCTATTACATTTACAGCCGCCGGTTTCTTCACACCCGCCGTGTATACCTCCGGCCGGTACCTCTGTACTGCATAGCGTGTACCTATCGTGGTAATATTCCCCTTCCAGCGGCATGGCTGTCATGAACAGTCCCTGTTCCCACTTAAAATCAAGTAATTCCTTGAGATTTTTTTTATGACAGTCTATCTGCTTCATAATTTCGGGCTGGGTCAGGTAATCCGCCGCGCCCCTGTGGGTTTCATAAGGTTTGTATTTTTCAAAATAGCTTCTGAGAGCTTCGGGCCTGTCCACTATCATACATGGCCTGATCATATTCCCGTCATAAGGGATTCCGTCTCTAATCGCATGCATAAAATCGCTGCTCAGTGCCTCTAAAAGTTTATTGGTTTTGACATTATGGGTCGCAAGGTGGACAAATGCGCAGGGTTCCACATCACCTTTTCCGTTTACGTGGAAATACTGTTTTCCGCCTGCAATACATCCGAGTAAAATAGGCGAATCTCCCCAAAAATCAATTGTAAACATAGGGAGCGTGTTTCTTGCATTTATATTTGCAAGCCTGATTTTTTCCCTTTGCTCCGGCGTGGTCAGGAGCGAAGGATCAGGGTTTTCTCCTACCGGCACATAATGGAATGTCCACGTAACCATAGCTCCTTTATCGAATAACAACTTGAAAAACTCATCAGAACTTACTTCCTCCGCGTTTTTTCTGGTAGCTGTTATGCTTGCGCCGAAAGGAATTCCCGCTTCCCGCATTTTATCCATTTTTTCCATTACCATATCAAAAGCGCCATTGCCTCTTATAGCATCGTTTGTTTCACGAAAGCCGTTTACGCTAAGGATAGGGAACACGTTTCCGAGTTCCTGCATTCTTTCTATTTTTTTATCGTCAATTAATGACCCGTTTGTGTAAGTCATAAACAGGCAGTCGGGAAATTCCGCAACAAGGTCAAGAAAATCCGCCCTTATAAAAGGCTCGCCGCCCACAACAGGCATTATGTGTATACCTATTTCATCACGGGCTTCTGTGAGCACTTTTTTCCATTCGTCAAAGGTTAAATCGCCCTTGGCTTCATAGTTATGTGCCCAGCAGCCGGCGCAGTTGTAATTACATTTCTGGGTAATACTGAAAAGCATTACTGACGGGGGGTGAAACCCTATTTTCCTTGCCAGTTCCTTTCTTTTTTCTGCCGCATCACTGAAATATCCTCTTATATAAAAATCAAGAATCATTTTTCTTTTATAATTAGGGTGCATATTAGATAAAATATTCTGCCACCACTGCGCATGGGGGTGATTTGTCTCAAACAGCCAGCGCAGCCTTCTTGCATGACGCACGTTTCCTTCCGAGCGTAACACGCTCTCCATTATTTTTGTTAATGCAATCAGAGTTTTTTTGCCCGGCTTGTTTAACAGGTTGACAACTTTATCCGCTGCAAATTTTTGCCCTCTGACGATTAATTCCTTTGTTAAGACGCCCATTTAAATACCCCCCGGTTAATTGTTTAACCAGAGGATTATAGTTAACTCTGATAAAGTTTCATATCAGGTGATAATCTATAAAATTATTGCCCGGTGGGGCTAGGAAAAGAATCTTGAAAGCTCGCATTAAACGGCCCTCCAGGCGGGCAAAGCCCACCTTGCGGCCTCTGCTCGCTTTCGCAAAAAAAAAGTAAAGGATTCCCTTTACTTAACATTGTGATAATGTGTGAGGTGAAAGAGGTATTTGAGGTCTTTAGAGAAATCTGCGTATTTTACCTTTAGCCCTTCTCAACTTGTCCCCAAATTGGTATTACCCAATGTTTGTGAAGAAAGTAAGTAATGTGTGGTGGTTGTTTGGTGTGTGGTGGAAAATCTTTTTTACCTTCTCTTCCTATCTAAACAATTCCCTCCCGATTTTGATATGCTTTATTTATCCCTTTCCTTTACCCTTGTACTTATATAAAAACAAAAAGGTTTAAAAAATTGCTATCTTTTAAAAAAATTTTTTTAAATATAATAAATTTTAGCTATCAAAAATTTTTAAAGTTCTGTAAAATATAAACTATAATCAAAAAAAATAATTTAAAAAAAGGACATATTAATGAGCAAAAACATAAAATTCGGGACAGACGGCTGGAGAGCAATCATAGCAGAGGATTTCACTTTTGATAATGTAATACTTGTCACAAAAGCCATAGCTGGCTATATAAAAGCCAACTACGATCCCTCAAAGCCCGTAATCATAGGCTATGACACAAGGTTCCTGGCGGACAAATTCGCCCAGAGAGCCGCCGAAACCCTTAACAGCCTCGGCCTTAACGCAAAAATAACCAAAACAGATGCCCCCACTCCTGTAGTGGCCTTTGCGGCAAAACACCTAAACAGCGCCGGCGCTTTAATGTTTACCGCAAGCCATAACCCCCCGGAATACTGCGGCATAAAATATATACCGGACTACGCAGGCCCGGCAACAAAAGATATTACCAACGTTATTGTGTCCAATGTACATAATGAAACATTCCCGCAGGAAGCCCAAACCCCCGGCAAAACTGAGCAATTCGACCCAAAACCTGATTACCTCAACTTCATAAGAAGCCAGATAGACCTTAACGCAATCAAAAACGCTGGCATAAAAATATTTTTCGACCCGCTGTACGCCTCCGGCAAGGACTATTTCGACACCATCCTTAAACAGGAAGGGTGCGATGTCACCAGCATAAAAAACTGGCGTGACCCGCTTTATGGCGGTGCCATGCCTGAGCCGAGAGAAAAATTCCTCGGTGACCTGAAAAAACTTGTACTGGAAAACCAGCCCTCTGTAGGCTTTAGCAACGACGGTGACGCTGACAGATTTGGAGTTATTGACGAAAAAGGCACTTATATTACCCCCAATGAAGTAATCGCTATACTCTTCAGGCACCTTGTAAAAAATAAAGGCAAAAAAGGTTCTGTGGTGAAAACAGTTGCCACAAGCCAGATGATAGACAAAATAGGCGAAATTTATAATGTAAAAGTCCACGAAACCCCGGTCGGCTTCAAGTGGGTAGGCCAGATAATGCGGCAGGAAGACGTTGTTATCGGCGGCGAAGAGTCCGGCGGCCTCAGCATAATAGGCCATATCCCCGAAAAAGACGGCATACTCGCTAATTTACTGGTACTCGAAGCTATGTCTTATGAGAAAAAACCTCTTTACGAGATTGTTGAAGGGCTAAAACAGGAAATAGGCGTCCACTACATAAACCACAGGCTTGATTTACACTTAACGCCTGAACTGAAAGAATCATCAATGAATATGTTTCTTAATAACCCTCCCACACAGGCCGGTGGACTAAAAATAATTAAAGAAAACAAACTGGACGGAGTTAAGTTTTATTTTGAGGACAACAACAGCTGGATGCTGGTGCGCCCCAGCGGCACAGAGCCTTTATTAAGAATATATTTTGAAACTGACTCGCGGGAAAAACTTGATGCCATGGTCAGGGATATTCAGGCCCTGGTATCCATGCCTGTTTAACAGTTACGCTTTTATATCAAGATTTTTTCTTCCGGAAAAAGTAACCACGCCCCGTGCTTCACGGTTAAGGGTATGCTTAACTGTTTCAACATAATCTCTGCCATGTACTTTCAAGCCCCGAAATTTATTAAGATAATCCTGGATATGACCTATAACCTCCGGCTTCTTTCTTAACCATTTATCAAACCGCATATTTCCACGAGCACGGTTAATTGGAGCTTCTGCAATAAGATAATTACTTATAAAATTAACACCTCCTCTTGAATGCGGATGTATATGCTCAAGAGTTCGAGCCTTTCTGGTTAGTTTTTTTCCCGTATAAGCACAAACATCAACTACGTCCTTTAAAGGCGACTTGTAACCAAAATTTATCCCTAAATTTTGAAACATGCCAAAATCCAACATAAATCCTCCTCCACAAAATGAGCACTATCGACCCAACCACTTGCGAAAGATAGAAATATATTTTATACTGAATTTCTCAATTAAATTCTGTTGCTTTCTAAGCGGCTGGAATTTATAAGGTCTTTTGTTAGCGCAAAAGGCCTTTTTTAAATTATTATATATATTAACCTTATATTGTTAAAAAATTATTTGCTTTTTGATATTTCAATTAATTCTTTAATTGTTTCTGCCGGGTTAATTTTTTCTTCAATACCCTGCTGTAAAAACTTGTTAATTCTATCTATGAGAGCTATAGCCCTGTCGACTTTCGGGTCAGTTCCCGGCACATATGCCCCGATATTAATCAGGTCGGAGTTTTTCTCATACACTGCCAGCAGGTCTCTTAATTCCCCTGCGGCTTTCTGGTGTTCTTTACTTACTATTTCAATCATAACCCTGCTTATGCTGGAAAGCACATCCACCGCAGGGAAATGGTTCCTCTGCGCAAGCGAACGGGACAACGCAATATGCCCGTCCAGTATGCCCCTCACTGTATCGGAAATAGGCTCGTTAAAATCATCCCCCTCAACCAGCACTGAATAAAGCCCGGTCATAGTACCCTTATCGCTGTTACCAGCACGCTCAAGAAGTTTTGGCATGAGCGCAAAAACTGACGGAGTATAGCCTCTGGTAGCGGGCGGCTCTCCGATAGCCAGCCCAACCTCTCTCTGCGCCATTGCGATACGGGTTATGGAATCCAGCATAAACAATACATCCCTGCCGCTGTCCCGGAAATACTCCGCAAGTGTAATAGCTACCTGCGCAGCCTTTATTTTAACCAACGGAGGCTGCTCCGCTGTAGCGACAACCAGGACAGATTTACTCAAACCCTCTGCGCCGAGGGCATTCTCTAAAAATTCCCTTACTTCCCTTCCCCTTTCGCCGATGAGTGCAATTACGTTCATATCAGCACTGGAGTTCCTCGCAAACATGCCCAGCAGAGTACTCTTTCCGACCCCGCTGCCCGACATAATGCCTACTCTTTGGCCTTTGCCGATTGTCATGAAGGAATCTATCGCTTTAACACCCATATAAAGGGGCTCTAACACCCTTTTTCTGGTAAGTGGGTTAATTTTATTAATTTTCACCGAACTTGTCTTATTAGTCCTGATAGCACCATACTCGTCCATTGGCTGGCCGAGCCCGTCTATTACCCTGCCCAGCAGTTCAGGGCCAATTTTAACTTCCAGCGTACCACCTGAGTTTACAACTATTGCGCCGGGCTGCAAACCCTCCATTTCTCCCAGAGGCATAAGAAGGATTTTATTTTCCCGAAAACCCACAACCTCCGCCCATACAGGTTCGCTGTCCATCCTGGGGTATATATAGCACAGGTCGCCTATAGAGGAAGCAGGCCCGTCCGCTTCTATCACAAGGCCGATTATGTGGGTTACCTTACCGATTTCTTTAAGGGTAACGGCAGACTGGACTATATTTTTGTAATTATTCAGGTTCATCTTGATCTGAAAGCTCTTTTTCTATCATTGCATCAATTTCTTCAGGTATATTGCCTGAAACGCTGACTGAGAAAAACTCTTGCATAATATTCTGTGTTATTTCCCTGATTTGAGTTTCTATGCGGGCATCTATCCTGGACTCGGCCGATTCTACTATCACGCCGTCTTTTGGGATTGTCCTGTCCTCAATAATTTTTATACTTTTTAGCCCCCTGATAGTTTCCTGCAATTCCCCGGAAAACTCGTATAAATTTTGAGTTAATGCCGGGTTAACAATAATTTTTACTTCTTCCTTTTCTTTTAACTGCTCTATTGCTCCCTTTATAATTCCTTTCATCAGCTCAGGGTCAATTTCCAGCTTTTGCCGCAGCACTTTTTCGGCTATTAAAGTCGAAAGCTGCAGTATTTCCATTTCAGCAGAGTTAATTATCTCTTTTTTTACCCGAAAAACAGACGAGGAAAGCACATCCATGCCCCATATCCTGTCGCTGATTTCCTGCTTTGCCTGCGCAATACCGTCATCATAGCCCTTTTGCAGCCCTTCTGCGTAACCGCTTTCTATTGACTGCTGCTTAAGGTTTTCAGCTTCTTCCGCTTTAATTTGCGCTTTTTGTTTTGCCTCTTCTTCTATTAATTCAGCTTTTTGCCTGGCCTCATCTATAATTAACTTTTCCTGATTTCTAGCATCACTGAACATCTGTTCGATTTTTTTCTTAAATTCCTGCTCCCGTCTTTGTTCTTCCTGTTTTCTTCTTTCTTCAGGAGAAATTTCAGATTCCTCCTGCCTGACCTGACCTACGATAAGAGAATCCCCAAATTGAACATTAGCGCTTTTAATCCGGTTATTCAATAAAGTCGTCCTCCGCACCTTCTCGGGCTACTACTATTTCTCCGGTTGCTTCCAGAGCCCTGATTATTGCCACAATAGTAGTCTGGGCTTCCTGAACTTCTCTTGCCCTGACCGGGCCCATGTATTCCATATCATCCTGCAGCATACTTGATGCTCTTTCTGACATATTCCTGAAGATTTTTTCCTTAACATCTTCATTAGTACCTTTAAGCGCAAGGGCAATATCTTTTGTTTCGACTTCCCTGAGGATACGCTGCACTGACCTGTCATCAAGCTTGATAATATCTTCAAACACGAACATAAGTTCTCTTATTTTTTCCGCCATTTCTATATCCTGGGTTTCAAGGGCTTCCATAATTCTCTTTTCCGAAGACCTGTCTGTCCTGTTAAGAATATCTGCCAGCACTTCAATACCACCCGCTTTTGAAAAGTCCTGCACAACAACTGAAGAAAACTTTGTTTCAATAATTTTTTCCACTTCCTGCAAAATTTCAGGATTTGTCCTGTCCATTTCCGCTATTTTCACTGACACGACTGCCTGTATCCTTTCCGGCAAATTGCTAATTATAGCGGCAGCCTTATCAGGCTTAAGGTAAGCGAGCACAAGCGCTATAAGCTGGGGGTTTTCACTCTGCAAAGATGATGCCAGTTGTGCAGGGTCTGCTTCATTGAAAAACTGAAAAGGATTGTTCCTTGTTGTAGCAAGTTTATCCAGTACAGTTTTTGCTCTTTCATCACCGTATGCTTCTTCAAGAATTTTTCTCGCATATTCCATCCCGCCTCTGGAAACGAGGTTACTCGCCTGAAAATACGAATAAAATTCTTCAAGTACCTCATCCAGAATTTCCTTGGGTATTTTATTCAAACTTGCTATATCTACGGTTATCTGCTCGATTAGCTCTTCATCAGGAATGTTTCTCAACACTTCCGTAGCAGTAGAAGGCCCAAGCGCAATCAAAAGCGTTGCAACCTTCTGTGAATTCGTCATTTTACTAAAAGTAATATCATCTAAATTGGCCATAATCCCTAATCCTTAATATATGACAGTAATAATCTCGCTGCTTCTGCCGGGTCTGCTACTATAGTACTGTTTATTTCTCCCCTCATTTTTTCCAGTTCAGGGTCCAGATTTGCTTCTATTGCTGGCATAGGCGCAACAGACTCAAACATATCTTCTTCATGAAACCCGTCTGAAGAAGGAGAGGCATAATAACCGCCTGATGCTTCATACACTTCCTCACCCTGGATCGGCTTTTTCATAGCGGATTTTATTACCATTAACGCCGCCAGGCCAAGAACTAATACCACCAGCAATGGCCCTACCTGCCTTATCACAAATTCTATCGTGGATATTTGCTCCATATGCTTTAAAATAGGCCTGCTGTCAGTTTCTCCTCCGGAAGCAAACTGCATACCCGATACGGTAATCATATCGCCCCTTTTCATATCAGCGCCGCTGGCTGATATAACCAGGTCTTTTATTTCCTCTTTTTCTTTGGAAGTAAGTATTTTATTTAGAGCAACCGCAATAGTCATTCTTTCGACCCTACCCGGCGCATATACTACCTGTTTTATTTCCTTGGAAACCTTATAATCCCTTGATGTCCTGCTTTTTTGATAATTTGTACCCTTGGCTGCAGCGGTGGGAGAAGTTTCCTCTTCTTCTGAAATTTCTTCTGCTTTTTTTGCTTTGTCGTATGCTTCTAGTTCTTCATCAACGCTGGATATTATACCCACAGGGCTATTAGAATTCATTCCTGTCGGAATATACTGTTCTATGGTTGTTTTAGCCCTGTCAAAATTCATCATTGCGCTTACTTCAACACTGACATTCCCATGCCCTACAATATCCTGAAGTACTTTTTGCACTTTTGACGCGGTTTTTCTCTCAAATTCATTTTTATAATCAATCAGTCCTGATGAACTTTTCGTAAGTTCATCCACGAGAGAAATACCGCTCTGGTCTGTAATAAAAACCCTTTCCGGTGTTAGCCTTGCTATTCCGTATGCAACAAGATTTTTAATTGCTTTTACCTGATCCGGCTTAATCCTCACTCCTCCTTCCAGTATCAACATAACGGATGCGGAAGGGAGTTCGTCCTTGTCAGCAAATACTGACCTGTCAGGCTCAGCTATTTGAACTCTTGCCTTTTTTATCCCCCTTATTTTTTCTATTGTCCGTGTGAGTTCATCCTGAAAAATTTTCTGCCTTGTGAGCTTATTCTGGAACTCTGTGGCGCCGAACTGTATTTTGTTTAACAGTTCAAAACCGGGGTTGCTGTCCTGTATAACATCATTTTCAGCTATCATTAACCTTAAATCTTCTTTTACTCCGACGGGAACAAGGACTGTCCTTCTATCATCGCTTATCTTGTAAGGATGCCCGGACTTCTTAAGGCTTTCTACGACTGCTATTGTATCTGTTTCATTTAGTTCACTGTACAATACACCCCAATTGGGTTCCGTTGACTTGGCGATTATATAGAATATAGCCGAAAATGCCCCTATCACAAGGAGCACAAGTAAAGCCCTCTGGATATTCGAAAGCCCTCCCCAAAGTTTTTTAAAATCATTTGTTAATAAATCCAGATAATTTTCCAATTTCACTCACCCTATTTTATTATACACGAATGTGACTTAATTCCTGATAGGCCTGCACTAATTTATTCCTCAACTGCATAGTCAGCTGCATGGACAGGCTCGCTTTTTCAGAAGCTATCATAACTGAATGGAGGTCTATATTTCCTCCCGAAGCAAAGGTTTCCACGGCTTTTTCCGCAGCCTTGGCTTTTTGGGTTACATTATCAAGGTAATTACCTAATAACTCAGAGAACTTATCCGATACTTCCTGCGGACCGGCCGCCCCGCCAATTGATTTTAAATCCCTGACCAATTCCGACTCTTTGTTAGAAAGCCCTGACAGGTCAGCATCCTCCAGAGAAACCCCTTGCTGTATTTTGGTTATTGCACCTTTAAGCAGGCCGGGATTTTCTGAAGATTCAATAAAATCATCAAGCGTTGCTGTTTTTTCTATATCCGTCAGGCCCGCATTATTAAAATTATCAGGCATAAATCCTTTTAAGCTGCCTATGTTCATCATATTTGTATAGCCTTCCATTGGATTAGCCATAAAAAACTCCTTTATCCCTTACTAGATTTTCATTGCCGAAGATATCATGCTTTTGGTCGCGTTTATTGCGGTTACGTTCGCTTCGTAAGCCCTGCTTGCTGTTATCATGCTAACCATTTCATTTACAATATTTACGTTTGGCAGGTCCACATACCCCTCGTTATTTGCATCCGGATGAGAGGGATTATAAATTTTTTTAAGAGGCGTATTGGTATCTTCTGTTACAGAAAGGACCTTTACTCCGCTTGAAATATATTGAGAGTCAGGGCTATCACCCACAGCCTGATTATAGACACTGGAAAAAATAGCGTCCTTTCTCCGGTAAACGTCCGGCTCACCGTTTGGCCCCCTTGTGGTATTAACGTTCGCAATATTACTTGCGACCGTATCCATTTTTATTCTCTGTGCATTTAAGGCAGATGCGCTAATATCCAAAGTATCAAAATTCATTAGCTACCTCCTCCCTTTATTACCTCTTTAAGCCCCATAAAGGCTTTTGACTGCAGCTGCGCAAGTGCGTTATATTTCATTCCGTTTTTTGCCAGCTCAGCCATTTCCATTTCTATATTTACGTTATTCGCCCCGCTGCCCTGCGCCGGGTCACCGCTCATCATTATTTGCGGGTTATATCCCGAAAACTCAAGCGGTTTTTTGATTTCTTTCTTTTGCTCTTTGGCCTTTTCCGTTTCGAGAATTCGCTGCAACTGACCTTCAAATTCCACATCTATCCTGGAATAATCGGGCGTATTAGCGTTTGCAATATTGGAACTCAAAGCTTTATGCTTTTTTGAAAGGCCATCCAGCGCAAGAGCTGTTATTTCCATACTGGTTTTGGTTAATATGTTCATATCAGTCCCCCTTTAACCGAATCATAAAGGTTGTACCGGCCTGTTCATGATTATGTATGCATATATCACCTTCATGCGCTTCTATTATTTTTTTTGTTTCAGCCAGTCCTATGCCGCTTCCCTGTTTTTTTGTCGTAAAATAAGGTTCAAATATTTTTTCCCTTATTTCATCAGGTATCCCTTCACCCTCATCAGAAATTTTTATTAAGTAACTTTGCTCTTCTTTTTCTAATGAAATTATAACTTTGCCGCCGGGCTCTGAAGCCTCCAGTGCATTTACCAAAAGATTGAACAATGCCTGATATATTTTTACCCTGTCGAAACTTAACTTTCCCCTCTCACCCAGGGCATTATCAAATACCATTTCAACATTTTTCTGTTCATATTTTGGTCTTATCAGGCTAACAATGTCATAAATTAACGATACTATATCCTCGTTCGTTTTTTCCAGCCTTAACGGCTTTGAAAAGGCCAGAAGCTCACTCAGGATTTTCTCAAGGTCCCTTGATGTCCTGCTGATTATCTGAGCTGACCTTACCGCATTTTCCGGATTTTTCATAATCAACTCTGCGTGCAGATTTATTACCCCGAGCGGATTTCTAACTTCATGAAACACTGTTGACAGCATTTTACTCATTTTAAACTCTTTTTACTTAACTAAACTATTACTAAACCGCTGCCTTCATTCTTGCCTGAGATCCAAGCCCATGGTTTATCGCATACAAAACAGCCTGTGTCCTGTCATTAACCTGAAGTTTCTGGAATATGTTATTTACATGTGTTTTTACGGTTGTTTCACTTATAAACAGCTGCTTTGCCACTCCCTTATAAGTAACTCCCTGAGTAAGCAGCGCAAGGACTTCTTCTTCTCTTTGAGTGAGATAGGTAAGCAAATTTTCCTTGCCTTCCATCTGCACAACACACTCTTCCTGCATTGAAGTCTGGAAATGTTCAAAGAATTTAGCCGCAAGTGATGACGGGAGATATATTTTACCTGCGATAACTTCGTCAATCGCCCTTATCAACTGAGAAGCGGCCATTGTTTTAAGCATATAGCCCTTAGCCCCAACTTTCATTGCCCTGAAAATAAGGTCTGAATCATCATATCCGGTAAGCGCAACAATTTTAGCGCATGGATTTATTTTGATAATTTCCTGTATAGCAGTAATCCCATCCATATCAGGCATATTTATGTCCATTAAAATCACATCCGGCTGATGCTTTTGAATAAGAGAAATTGCTATTTTCGCTGATGCGGCAATTCCTTTAACTTCATAACTGCTCTCAACCCTGATTAATTCCCTGATACCCGCGGCATGATCATAATTATCGTCAACCACTAATACACTTTTACTGCCATAAATGTCAAAACCTTGCATATTGACTCCCCCGTTATTCTCCATACGTACTACCTACACTATGCATAGTACCCTGTTTAGAGGAGTTGCTCATCAGCACAGGGATTTATATTTCTCCTCTTAAAGGTTTAAATGGGGGTGTAAACCCGGAGGTTTATTTAGGGAAGAAAAGGCTTCGCCTTTTCAAATCCATATACATTTTGATAAAATTCTAATCGGCAAATTTTTAAATCAGCGCCTCGAAGCCAT
Source organism: uncultured Gammaproteobacteria bacterium (assembly GCA_964558005.1). Classification (GTDB taxonomy): domain Bacteria; phylum Cyanobacteriota; class Vampirovibrionia; order Gastranaerophilales; family UBA9971; genus JANQGS01. Next base: position 15,489 of record CAZLCO010000024.1, read on the forward strand.
AACAAATAACAGTACTATCAGCTTTAACAGTCCGCCTAATGACCCTAAAAGCATCAGGCCTCCAATTCCAGCAAATGCGAACCCGAATATTTTAACAAACGTCCCTGACTCCTCAATCTGAAGATTTTCATCGTATGAATTAACGTAATTATTTATTTTCCCGGCTTCTTTTCTATGTGAACTGCGGTCGCTTGTAGAAACATTTGATAAAGGAATCCTGCCTTCATCTGTTATTAACATTACCTTATATGTATAGTCACCGTCCGAATCCCTTTTTTCTATTACTTCAGCACCCGCCAGCGAACTCAGCATAAAAGTCTCAACTGTTTCAGTTTCACCAAACACATTTGTCTTTTCGATAACACACCTGTTAACTGTCCTTTTGCAGTTAAGTTCTATATCATGTCCAAAAAAATAAACCACTGCAAGCCCAACACCAGTAAATATAAGCCCCATAAAGAAGAGCCCGAAAGCTCCTGCTTGCTTACCTCTTGCCATAATTATCTCCTTTTTTAAAAATTATACCATTGGCCGCAAAAATTGAGATACGCAAAAAGTATGGTTTTAATACAATTTAATTTATAATTTCCTGTGAAAAAACACCCGGCATTGTAACCCAGAACTTTGAACCCTTGCCTTCTTCTGATTCAAGATCAATTTTACCCTTATGCAGTTCTATTAACTTTTTGGTTAAAGTAAGTCCCAGCCCCGTACCCTCCTGCTTTCGTGTCAGGGAAGAATCAAGCTGCCTGAAATTTTTAAATATTTTGTCCCTGTCTTTTAAAGCAATACCTATACCTGTATCCTGAACTTCTACTCTTAATACGTCTTTATCCTGAAAGGCTTTTACACTTACTTCACCGCCATCTTCGGTAAATTTAAGCGCATTGCTTAAAAGATTGTACATTATCTGTTTAAATCTTCTCAAATCAGCGTTAATATACAAATTCCCCTCTATTTCAGGGATTATTTCTATTTTTTTCTTTTCAGCAAGACTGTTCAGGACAGAAACCGTTTCTCGAATAGCATAATATATATTAAAGACCTCGCAGTTAATCTCCATATTACCTGACTCTATCTTGGAAAGGTCAAGTATATCGTTTACCAGCCTTAAAAGATGTTCACCGCTGACTTTTATATTATTTATAAACTTTAACTGCTTTTCGCTTAGAGTTCCATAATCATTGCTTTGCAGCATTTCAGAAAACCCGATAATCGCATTCAACGGCGTCCTTAATTCATGCGACATACCGGACAAGAACTCACTCTTTAAACGGGTTGTTTGCTGTACCTGAGCATAAAGCATAGCCTGTTTGATTGCTATTGAAACCTGGCTTCCGATATCCTTAAGAATTTCTACGTGCTCATCCTGCCAGACTCTTTTGTGGTGTATCTGATTAACAATTAATATACCCAAAATACTATTTTTATCAAGAATAGGTACAATGATAAGAGATTTTATATCGTAATCTCTTAAAAGACCAATCTTTTCAGCACAAAGTTTTTCCTTTTCAAAATCATCAACAACAATGGTCTTAAAATCCCTTACCAAGAAAGTATGCCAGGGCTCTAATAATTTTCTGTTTGTATTATCTATAGTTTCCTGCACAGAAATAATATCATTATTATCCCTGTATTCATTTTTAAAATTAAACTCGTCTTTTTCTTTATCAAATAAAGCAATAAGACACCTGTCAACTTTTAAAAGCTTTCCTGTTTCCTCAACTGTTTTTTCGAGTACTGTTTCAAGCTCCAGCGATTCTCTTATGCTGTTCACCAGCCATCTTACCAGCCGTTCTTTTTCCTGCTGCTCAAATATCTTGTTTATGTAACTGGTAAGCTCCTCTTCCCTGTAATAGAAAAACTCATTTTCTTTTCTGTACCTGGGGATTTTAAGCCTGGCAATAAATTTTTGCAGATTTTTCGCAACTTCTTTTTTCATTTTTACCACTTAAGTTTTTATTAAGTAATTATGCAGATTTAAATATTATAAAAAAACTTTTGTCAAAGTAAAGATAGTTAATACAGGCAATGATAAATAAATTTGATTTTTAGATAATAGGCTTAAATATTAACAAAAGGAGGATATTTTTATGAAAGTTGAAATTATACCCGGTTGCATATCCTGCGGCGCATGCGTTTCTATAAACAGTGATGTTTTTGAACTTACTGACACAGCCCACGTTCACCCTGAAAACGTACCCGGCAACGAAGAGGACTGTAGAGCAGCAGCCGAAGCATGTCCTGTTAACGTAATTAAAATTAGTGAGAGCTAATTTTAATTAAAGTAAAACCCGTCCTGTTTCATTCTATCAATTACTTCATATAAAGCTTCTTCTCCAGGGCTGATTGACACCCTGAAAAAGCCCTGTCCGTATTTACCGAAGCCTGTACCGGGTACTACAACTATACCGGATTTTTCCAGAAGCTGATTACAAAAATCTTCACAGGACTCGTATTTAGGCGGAACGGGCAGCCATAAATAAAATGTAGCTTTGGGGATAATTAAACTGTCAATGTCCCAACCAAGTTCCTTAAAGCCTTTCAGCAAAATTTCCTGTTTTTTCTGGAAGGCTTTATTGGACTCTTTAATATACTCATCGCCTTCCTCGCTGGTTAGGATAGTTGCCGCGGCTTTTTGAAGAGCTTTAAAAAGTCCGGTGTCAACAGTTGATTTCATTTTACCAAGTATCCCGACAGCGTCCCTGTTCCCGCAGGCCCATCCCATACGCCAGCCTGTCATGCTGTATGGCTTGCTGAGGCTGTGCAGTTCAATCGCCACATCTTTTGCCCCTTCAAATTCCAGTATGCTGGCAGGCGGCTCCTGGTCGCCAAAGTACATATCAGCATAAGCAGCGTCACTCACGAGCAGGATATTTCTTTCCCTGCAAAAATCAACTATTTTCTTTAAATAATCCCTTGTTGCGGTAGCCCCAAGCGGATTATTCGGATAATTTATAACTAAAGCCTTTACTTTTTCAAGATTTAAGCCTTCATTTTTAAGGCTTTCCATCACTGATTCCATAGAGGGCATAAAATTATTTTCATAAGTCAGCGGGATAGAATACGCTTTTCCGCCAATAACTTTTATTTGTTCCTGATATGAAGCATACCCCGGGTCAGGAATAAGTATAATATCCTGTTCCTTTTCGTTTAAGGTAGGATTGACAAGGCACCTGAAAAGGTTTGCAAGCCCTTCTTTAGACCCGATAAGAGAAAATATTTCTGTTTTTGTATCCAGCTCGACCCCAAAGCGTTTCTTCATCCTTTGCGCAACAGCTTCAAGGAAAAAAGCTTCGCCTTTTGGTGTTGAATATGTGCTGATACCGGGTTCGCTGAGGCAGGCGGCCAGCGTGTCTGTTACGAGTTTTAGCGGTGCCTGCGTCGGCGCGCCTATACTTAAATTAATCGGCGCTCTGTTTTTAGCTTTCAGTTCAGGAGTAAGTTCCGTTGTCCTTTGTTTAATCCTGAACATAATATAGGTTTCCAACGTCTTTACATAATCCGAGTAAAGACTTTTAATATCAATACTTGTCTGCATATATTTTCCTCCAAAATTTTTTAAATATTATACTACATAAATTCCGTTTTTCATCGCAAGAATCTGTCCGGCTGCCTCATAATATGTTTTTGCCTTAATAACATGTTTTTCTATACCCAGCGACTCTGCTGTGGCGTTTAAAACTGTTTTATTCTCCTCCACTGCAATAACCGGAATATTATTCTCCACAGCCGCCCACACCCCCGGGCTGTTAAGGCAGTTATGAGGCATTACAACAGCTTTAAGTTTGTCTATAGTTATGTCTGTATCTTTTGATTCTCTCATATCAACCAGATGCGGGGCATTGTACAACCCCAGCAGCACGCAAGGCAAAAATGTCGGAGTGATATATTCTGCCGCTGCCCTTTTATCAA
>CAZLCO010000024.1:19413-34093 GCA_964558005.1 uncultured Gammaproteobacteria bacterium
TGTCTATAACAAGTTCCGACTCAGGAAATGCTGGCGAGTGCGCTACCGGCACCCAATACTTTTCGCTTAATTCATGGGAAATCTCCGCTTCCCTCTTTCCTATCGCGTCAACCCCGCCGTTCAGGGCATAATCATCATCATTTTCCGGCACATCAAAGTAATACACCGCCGCTAAAGCTTCTGCGCCATTTTTTATAAGCTTGTCAGCCTTTTCCACTGTTTCATAGCCGATTATATTAATGCCATAAGTCGATTTAACCGCATTTATAGTGTTTATATGCACATTTAAGACTTTTTCCGGTATTTTTTCATCAAAAATAACCCCTATTTTATTATATTTATGAGGCCTGAACGCTATCCTCCCCCCAAAAAACTCGTCCAGTGCCCAGCCTTCTGTATAATAAATATTGTCATTTATACCGGAAAACACCGCTGCATTAACCGCATTTGTATTTGTAATTACCGGGCATATTTTTGATAATAAATTAACATAAGGGCTGGCATCGCCCGCAAAGCCGCCTATAGACGCACCTATCCCTGTCGGGATTATGCAGGCTGTTATAAATTCATTGGAGTTCATTGAGGAAAATAGCCTATATACGGCAGGTTTCTGTAGTAACCCTTGTAGTCCATGCCATACCCGACAACAAACTTGTCATCAACCTCAAACCCTCTATAATCAATAAATACCGGCTCTTTTCTTGCGCAGGTCTTATCAAGAAGGGTTACAAATTTTATTTTTTCCGCTTTATGCTGGAATTTTATATAATCCAATATAAATTTTGCTGTAAGTCCGCTGTCGACAATGTCTTCTACTATTAAAACATTCTTTCCTTCAAGGCTAGGAAGTGTTAAGTCAACAGGCTTTACCTTTCCGCTGGATTTAGTACCCTCCCCGTAACTTGAAAGCCTCACAAACTCAAGCTGCACAGGCATTTTAAGTCTTTTTATCAAATCGGAAGCAAACAAAATAGACCCTGCCAGCACAGCAACAACCACTATTTCTTCCTTGCCGAAGTCTTTATTAAGTTCTCCCGCAATCTCCGAAATACGTTGTTTTATAATTTCTTCAGAAAATAATTCTTTTAATCCGCTGTCCATGTGAAAGATTATATTATACTTAATAAATGAATTCAAACATTCCAAAAGGAAAAAAAGGCGAAGAACTTGCAATCCAACACCTTGAACGGCAGGGCTTTAAAATAATTAAGCAAAACTGGCGATATTCAAGGCTGGGGGAAATAGACATAATAGCCGCTGAAAACGATACCCTGGTGTTTATTGAAGTAAAAACACGCACTTCCAGCGAATTTGGCCATCCAACCGAATCCATTACCCCCAAAAAACTCAACAGAATAAAAAAACTGGCTGAAATATATATTAACAGTAATAATTCTGCGGGTTACGAAAATTTTCGGGTTGATATGGTAGGTATTTTAATTGGAAAAACTAAAGAACTTATCCACATAAAAGATATTTAATCAAAACCGACAATGAATAATCAAAATTAAACTGCCATAATATTTTTGATCCGAAATCCATGAGATATGAGGCAATGATTTTAAACAAAAACTGCAACCACGCATCGGCAATCGCTAAAAATTGCAAATACTGCCCGGACTGCGGACAAAAAATCGTCCACAAATGGATTACCATTAAATGCAGGGGGTGCGGTCATTATAGAAAACCGGTTTTTGATATATTTAAAAAGCTGAAACCCGCAAAAAAATTCTGCTTTAACTGCGGGTGCGACAAATGGAACTTCCAGTATTACTACGAATCAACTATTCCTGACAGGATGAAATTAATTTCCTTAAAACAAATCCAGACAGAACAGGAATACAATGACCGGTTTAAAAACAATAACCATAGAACAAAAGTATGGGTAAATAATAATTAATTTCCGTCCTTTACCCTCATACTTTGTTCAAGGTCAGCTATATGCCTTTTAATAGACTTAATCGTTTCCTGATCCTTACATAAACCTGCGTACTTTTTGAAAACCTTGACCGCTTCAACAAAGTCACCCTGTTTTTCCAGCACATAACCGTAATTACTATATGTATCAATATAATTAGGATTGACTTCAAGCGCTTTTTTATAATTAACAATAGCGGTATCGTAGTCCCCGCTGCAATACATTGCAAGCCCCATCTGGTTATATGCCCTTTCAGAGTTGTCATTTATTTCTATAACCCTCTTACAGTACTTTACACAGTCTTCCCAGAGCCCTTTTTTAGCTGAACATATAGCAAGAAAATAATGTGCGTCCTCATTATCAGGGTTTATCTCTATACTTTTTTTATATGCATCTACTGCCGCTTCCAGATCATCAAGACTGTGGTTTTTCGAGCTCCTTTTATCATAAGTCTGCCCCAGCGCCATATAATAATTTTCGTTTTCAGCATCCTGTTCCAATGCCTTTTCAATTAATTTTATTGCCTTGTCATAATCACCCGTTTCCGAAAGCACATACCCGCTTAAATAAAGCGACTCAGGGTCCTCGGGGATTCTTTTCAGTATTTCCTGAAACTGCTTCAGGGCTAAATCATATTTTTCCATATTTATATATAAAATGCCCAGATTATAATAAGCATCGGTATCATTACTATCGAGCTCAATTGACTTTAAAAAATTTTTTTCTGACTCTTTATTTTTTCCGATATCCATATATACCAGGCCCATATTATAAAAAGCGGCTGTTTTTTCCGGGTCAATAGCCGTGGCTTTAGAAAAACAACTCAACGCTTCGTCAATTTGGCCTCCCTGATATGCCTCTATTCCCTTGTTATATTCTATTTCGTACCTTCTCCCCTTATTGAAAAACCAGAGGAAAAACACCACAATCCCTATTACAAGGACTATTAATATTATTAATAAAACGATAAATTCTATTGCCATATTGTTCTCTTACTTTATAAATAATATTTAATATTTTCTTTAATTTACCATCTTTGGTTTTGTTTATCTATATGGTATTTTAAAATATGTATAAATTTAAAGGAAATTGGTTGTGAAATATTTTCTTTTAACCCTTGGGGTTCTTATTGTCCTTGATATTTCTTACTTTGCTTATGTAAATGAGGGACAATCACTGGTTCTAAACTATAAACCCCTGATAGATACATTTACAATAAATTCAGGTTTACTATATTTTCTTTTGGGAATATATGGTGTAATTGGCGGAATTTTATTAAGCTCCGGCTGGATAATTTCTCTGAAAAACCAGATAAAAAACCTTACCAGAAAAACAGAAAAAGCATCTGTTGAATCAGAAGAAAGTTCAGACAAAGTTAAATCCCTGGAAGCAAAAATCCAAACCCTGGAAACAGCGCTGAAAGACTGCCTGGATAAAAAATAAGTTATAATACAACCAAGATTATTTAGGAGACTAACATTGGTCAAAATAACACCTGAGCAAATAAACAAATTATATGAATTTATCGGAGAAACGCCCCCTGATGTGGTAACAACTGAAGACCTCTCCGTAGTCATTATAAAACTGGAAAAAAAACTAACGCCTTATTACCTTGAAGAAATTGAAAATACAAGCATTAAAACCGACAAAAATGTATTGGTGATAGATGACTTAGAAGTTTCCCTGTTTCAACTGTCAAAATTAATCGCAAAATCAGGCTATAAATCTTTTATTGCCAGAACAACCTACGAAGCGCTTGACTTATATAAAAAACAGGACTTTGACCATATTTTCCTTGACCTGTTTCTGCCCGAGGCAGAAGATGGGCTACATCTGCTTGAAGAGCTGCTAAAAATCAATAAGGCAAAAAATAAGGATTCCAAAATAGTAATAATTTCAGGGTCAGAAGACAAAGACCTTATAAACAAATGCTTTGAAAAAGGTGCTTTTGATTTTATACCTAAAAACAAATCATGGCACATAAAAATACTTGATACACTAAGACGGCTCGATGAAATAAAAAGAGGCCCCTCTCCCGAAATAAAAACAACCATAGAAGATGAAGAACAAAAAATAGCCTATATAAAAGTAAAAAACATATTCAAAACAGGCATTATCGATGATTTGAAAAGAGAAGCCCTGAACCTAGCGGGTTCAGGCTACAAAAACCTCATACTGGACTTTGAAAATATAACAACTACCAACTCTGAAATATTAAATCTCATTGTTAATATTTTCAAAATTTGCAACCAGAACAAAGGCACGCTAAAACTCTGCAACGTACACCCGTCACTGACTGAAGCACTTTCATTTGTGTTTCTTGACGGTGTTATTCCAATATTCAACAGCAAACAGACTGCACTAGATGACTTTTACGCCGGAAAAAAATCTTAACTATCAATACCCGCCGGGCTTTCAACAGCAAATATATTTATTTCATTCTTTTCTGTTGAAGAATTTTTTGCTATTTTAAGCTGGCTTTGCAGCCTTTCCAGTTCAAGCCGGTGCTTTACATCCTGCTGTTTTTTCTGTGCGCTGGAAGCGTCAAGCATATTTTTTGCAAAAACACCGCCAAGCAGCGCTAAAGCACCCATATGCGCCATATTTACCCTGGCCGGAGTACTAAGCAAATTGCCAACCCGCTGGAACACCTGTTTATCAACAAATTTACTAAATCCATTGTTTTTAAAGGGTTTTTCTATTAAATTCTTAACACCCTGCTGAATTTGTTTTCCTGTATTGTTATTAAATAACTTTGAAGCCTTTTCTATGAGAGGATTAGCCGCAGTAAACCCTGCAAGTCCTGACCCCAGAAGGATTCCAACGCTACTGGCGTTAGGGTGCTCTTCTTTGAAGTTTTTAATGGGTTTTATTTTATCCGTAATATAATTTACCGCTTTGTTTATCGCCAGAGTCGCTCCTACGGCCACTCCCCAGAAACCTGCCCTGCCCATGGTCAACTTTGCTTTATCAACAACATTAGTTGCACCCAGGGCACCCAGAGCCACACTTTCAGCCGCCAACGCCCCCACACCAACTGCCGGGGCTAACTTTCTGGCTGGTGATTCCTTATACTGGTCGTGAGCTTCTTTAGAGGCACGATAATTTATATACTCATCAGACATATGCGCCTTTTTATGAGTACGATGATCAACATCCTTTTCATGATGCTTATATATTATTACGCCCTGTTGAATTAAGTTTACCGGTTGTTGTGCTGCAGCTTCCATAATGCACCTCGCCCTCTTGTTTAACTGATTATTATAACAAATAATCAGGATTCTTCAATAGAAAATTCTTTAGATATTTCGCTTTCAGAAATAACAAAAAGATCAGGCACTATATCCTCAAATAAATTAAACAGTTCCTTCCTGCAATCAAGCTCTGCCATAAGAACATTCGACTGCGTTTCCCTGTATTGCTCTGTTACATAATCAATAAGCCCCTGTAGTTTTTTATTATTGCTATTTTTTAAGTTATGTATAAGATTTCTTTTAAACCTGTCAGGTATTGTTATGACGCTTATTGCGTTATTATCGTCGGCCAGACTGCTGCATATTTGCCTTTTCAAGGCGGTCCTCAGTTTTTCGAGAAGTTCGTCATTATCTTCAAAATCTTTTTTTGTCAGGTCATTCAGCCTTTCAAAAATATATACAACATCCTTTACTGAAACCTTTTCCCTTATCAAACCCGCAAAAATATACCTTAAATCACCAATGCCGAGTTTTGACTGTAACAAATCAGCCGTAAGCAAGGAACCGCCATCCTCAAGCAGGTCAATGTAATTAAGAACATCTTTGTAACTAATTATATCCTCAACGTATTTACAGACAATAACCTCCATGTGGCTTGTTATAACCTGCGAGGCAGACAGGCCGCTGTCCCAGAAATCCTTTGTTTGTGCCTCTTCCAGCCAGAATACCTGCTCGTCCTTAATAATATCAACATCTTCAATAGCGCCGTCCGGCATATTATCCAGATTTGACTGCCCGGGGAAAAACCTTTTATGCCCCGGGTAAACCACGCCCCTTAACGCCTCAAGGTTTCTAACCTTTATCCTGTATTCATTTTCATTCATTTCATCCGATATTGTGAAATGAATGCCCGGTATTATATAGCCCAATTCATCAGTAAGTTTTTGTCTTAACCTAACGATTTCCGCTATTAAATCTCCGTCTTTTTCATTATCTATAAGCTCTGACAACTCATGGCTAACTTCAATTGTTAACAAATCCTGATTTATACGGTTATACATAGTCGAAGGAGAAATAAGCTCAGAAAATTTTGACTTTAATTTTTTCAATTCACCCATCTTTTCGGATATTTGTATGTTTAAAGATTCCCTGTCTATATCATCACCAGAATCCAGCGAATCCTTTATTTTAGATATTTGCTGGTTTTTCTCTTTTATTTGTTTTTGTAAATACCTGCACTCCTTGTAAAAATCATCTTTTTTCTTGAGAAGCCGTTCCATAGTGGTCTTAAAGCTACCGGAATCCACGGTATAATCGCCTTCCATCTCATAAATGCCGTTTGCCTGCCTGCTAAAAATGCACAAATACCGAAAATCGCCCTCTTCATCTTCTGCTTCATTAAGTGAATACAACTCCCACCCGTCAGAAGCCATGTCATTGAGCATTTCTTCCAGTTCATCCGAATCGTCGTAGGAACAAGACCTTACAGTATATTCATATCTTGCATCTTCGTACATCAATTTAAATTATAAACCAAAATGCAATTATGGGCAGAATGTATTTTAACCCCACAGACTACATATAAACCTTAAAAGGTTACTCTTCTAAATATATAAATTATTTATAAAAAGAGGTCTGGCTACAGCATTTTGAAAGTTTTCAGAATTGTTTATGATAAAATTATTGCAATAATTAAAGGGAGAAGATGTATATGAAAAAATCAGTAAAAGACCTCGGCGATATTCAGGGCAAAAGAGTTCTCGTAAGAGAAGACCTCAATGTGCCACTGGACGACAGCCTCAATATTACAGACGACACCCGCATACGCGCCGCGCTTCCGACAATAAAATTTTTAATGGAAAAAGGCGCAAAAGTTATAGTAACAGCACACTTCGGAAGGCCAAAAGGCCAGGTAAAGGAAGAAATGAGACTTAACCCCGTGGCAAAAAGGCTTGCTGAACTGCTGAATGCTCCGGTTATGAAACTTGACGATTCAGTCGGGGAAGACGTTAAGGCAAAATTAGCTGAGCTTAAAAACGGCGAAGTTGCTTTACTTGAGAACATAAGATTTTACAAGCAGGAAACAGACAATGACCCGGAATTCGCCAAACAGTTGGCGGAACTGGCTGACATATATGTAAATGACGCATTCGGCACAGCCCACAGGGCACACGCATCAACAGAAGGCGTTGCAAAATACCTTTCCCCTGCAGTTTCAGGGCTTTTAATGGAAAAAGAACTTGAAGCGCTCGGCGGACTGCTACAGTCGCCAAAACGCCCATTCGTGGCTATTGTCGGAGGAAGCAAAGTTTCCACCAAAATAGGCGTACTGGAAAACCTTATTGAAAAAGTTGACACGCTTATACTCGGCGGCGGAATGACATACACATTTGTTAAAGCCCAAGGTTACAGCGTCGGAAAATCTATCTGTGAAGACGACAAGCTCGATATAGCAAAAGACCTTATGAAAAAGGCCGAAGATAAAGGCGTAAGGCTTGTTATAGCGCAGGATTCACTTATTGCTGACGATTTCAGTCAGGAAGCAAACACAAAAGTTGTTCCGTCAAAAGAAATCCCGGACAACTGGGAAGGCATAGATATCGGCCCTGAGACAATGGAAACCCTTGACAATATTATTCAGGAAGCGCAGACCATACTGTGGAACGGCCCTGTAGGTGTGTTTGAGATAGAAAAGTTCGCAGAAGGTACAAAAGCAGTAGCTAAAAGCGTAGCCGAAGCCACCAGAAAAGGCGCAAAAAGCATACTCGGTGGAGGAGATACCGTGGCGGCCATCGAGAAATTTGGCATTGCGCCGGAGTCTTACTCTCATATAAGCACCGGCGGCGGTGCGAGCCTCGAGTTTATCGAAGGTAAGGAACTCCCCGGCGTTGCAGCGCTTAATGAAAAGGTCGCTGTAAAGTAGTAAACCACAATGAAAACCGTAAAAACAGGACTAATACAAACCAATTCATACCCCACAAAACAGGAAAATATTGACAGAGCCGTATCATTTATTGAGCAGGGCGCAAAACAGGGCGTGCAGGTTTTTGCTATGCAGGAACTATTCAACAGCCCGTATTTTGCATACGAACAGGATAGTAAATGGTTTGAGTGGGCGGAGCCTGTGCCCGGGCCGACCGTCCAGCAGATGCAGGACGTAGCAAAACAGTTCGGCATAGTGCTGGTGGCGCCGATTTTTGAAGAAGAAGGGCGTGGTATTTATTACAACACAACCGCTGTGATAGATACAGACGGTTCTATGCTGGGTATTTACCGCAAAAATCACATCCCGCACCTTGAAGGGTTTTGGGAAAAGTTCTATTTCAAGCCTGGAAACCTTGGTTATCCAGTGTTTGAGACCGCATTTTGCAAAGTTGGAGTTTATACTTGTTATGACAGGCATTTCCCGGAAGGAGCGAGGGCGTTGGGTCTGAACGGGGCAGAGATTGTGTTTAACCCGTCTGCTACTGCTCGTGGACTTTCTAAATACCTGTGGGAATTGGAACAGCCGGCGCATGCCGTGGCAAATATGTACTATCTCGGGGCGATTAACCGTGTGGGTGAGCCGTATTACGGCACGAGCTATTTTGTTGACCCGAGAGGGCAGTTCCTCGCAAAGGGAGCTGAGGATAAAGAGGAGCTTGTCATTGCTGAGCTTGATCTTGATATGATTACCGAAACTCGCAAGTTGTGGCAGTTTTACCGTGACCGCCGCCCGGAGACGTACGGGGGGCTGGTGGTACCTTAGGGTGCGCAGTGCGCACCCTAAGTCAAGTTATTTACAGCCACCACCGGCGGCTAAGGGGGTTCAGTGTAGGGCGGGGCCCTACCCAATTCATAAAGGGCGGAGGGTGGGAAATAGAAAATTGGATAGACCCCGCATCAAGTTCAGGGTGACGTATTGTGGACAAATAGCTTAATAGCGTCATGGTGAAGATTGCCTCGTCGTTTTAAGATGTGCGTTAGCACCTCGCAAAGACAGTGGGGCTTAATAACTCTCACTTCACCCCATGCAGAATTGAAAAAGCAATGTTACCTATAAAATTTTAACCAGCAATACACGCAAAAACCATCTCTGGCATAATATTTAAACAGTCACTCGTTTCACAGTTAACCTGCCGCTTTTCCCACAAACACGGCCGGCAATCCAGCGATTCTTTTTTTACAGCAGTAAAAAGTTCATGCTTCGGCAAAAGCTTGTTTTCGTCTGTCGGGCCGAACAGAGCAATAACACGCTTTCTCAAACCCACTCCAATATGCATAGGCGCCGAATCTACACAAACTAAAATATCTGACATACCCACAATATCCACAAATTCCCTCAGCCTGGAGGTTCTGGCTATATTTTCCGAGAAATGCCGCTGAAATATCTCCATAACTTCCACATCATCAGGCCCCCCTGTCAATATGACATTGTAATTCCCTTCATTAAGCAGTAATTGTATAAGTTTAACCCAGTTTTCAGCAGCCCAGCATTTGATAATGCCTTTTTTAACACTCAGCTTACTTGCGCCGGGGTGGATTACCACTGTTTTGTTTTCAGGGTTATAGCCGGGTATTTTATATATGGGAATTTGCGCTCCGGGCTTTATTTGAGGTATTGTATCCTCTTTATTATCTTCATCTGAAAACAAATCATGCAACATATTCGCCGCATATTGTTCTTTATTTAGCGCTACTGCTTTTGTCAGGAACATCCTGCTTAAACGCCCGGTATCATAGCCTGTGCGTTCCTTAATTCCGGTGAGGTATAAAATTAAAGGTATAAAATTTGATGTGCCTGAAGAAATTACAGCATCAAATTTATTCGTGTAAGTTTTAAATAACAGTTTAAACAATTCAAAAAAACGATTTTTACCTTTTAAATCGCAGATAAAAACCTCATTAATCAGGTCGGTAATATCTCTTGCTGCCTTGCTTCTTGGCTCAGTCACCAGCGTAACTGATGAATTTTCATAAGTTTTTTTGATTGTATCAAGCGCCGGAAATAAAAGTATCTGGTCACCTATACCACCAAAATTAATTATTAAAAACTTTTTTTGCATTATTAAACTTAATTAATAAGAAGCTGATATTTTAGCTCCTCTATTTTACGAAGATACTCGTCTTCCTTGTCAGGATTTTTCTCTTTTAATTCATTATACCCTTCAAGAAGGATCTCTAAAATATTTGCGCACAACTTGTAGCAAAGGGCTCTCTTGTCTATTTCCTGCACTTCCTGACACTGACATGTGTCCATCTGTTCGATTGGTTTTTCCAGTTCAAGAGTAGTCATTTTGGCACTCCGTATTTAAATTACTAATATATTAAAACACCAACATAAAAAAAGTTAACACCTTATGGATGAATTTTCAAAATTGTTAAGATTTTTTTGTTCATTCATCAAAGCCCTGACCTTTAACGGTAGGCCAAACAGGTTAATGAAACCTTCCGCGTCCTTGTGGCTGTAAAAATCACCGGTCGTAAAACTCGCCAGGCTTTCATTGTATAAGGAATATGGCGACTTTGAACCTGCGGGGATTATACTGCCTTTGTAAAGTTTTAGCTTAACATTACCGGTAACAGGTTCCTGCAGCTTATCCACAAAAGCGGACAACGCCTCTCTTAAAGGAGTTTCCCACTCGCCGCTGTATGCCAGCTCAGCAAATTTAACCGAAACCATCTGCTTAAAAGCGAACGACTGCCTGTCCAGACACATATGCTCAAGCTGTTCAAGCGCCTCATAAAGAACAGTACCGGCCGGGGTTTCATATACGCCCCTTGATTTCATCCCGACAAAGCGATTTTCCAGAATATCTATTATACCAACACCGTTCCTTCCGGCGATTTCGTTCAGCTCTGCCACAAGGGCTGCCGGGCTTAATTCCCTGCCGTTTAATTTTATCGGATTGCCCTGTTCAAATTCAAGTTCAACGTATTCAGGCTCATCAGGAGCTTTTTCAGGCGGCACTGACAGTTTAAGCAGCCTGTTATAGTTAGGTTCCTGGCCGGGATCTTCAAGCTCAAGCCCTTCGTGACTGAGGTGCCAGAGATTCCTGTCTCTTGAATAACTGTCGTCTTTTTTTGTAGGAGGGGTTATGTTCCTGTCCTCGAGGAATTTTATGGCGTCTTCCCTTGATTTTATGTCCCATATTCTCCACGGGGCAATGATTTCAAGATGCGGGGCAAGCGCTTTTATGGTGAGTTCAAAGCGTATCTGGTCGTTGCCTTTACCGGTTGCGCCGTGGCATATTGCGACCGCGCCTTCTTTTTTTGCCACTTCAACGAGTTTTTTGGCAATAAGCGGGCGGGCTATTGATGTACCCAGAAGATACTTGCCTTCGTATTTTGCGCCTGCTTTAAGGGCCGGGAAACAGTAATCCCTTATAAATTCTTCTCTTACTTCCTCAAGATAGTATTTTACCGCGCCTGTTGCGAGCGCCTTCTGCTCGAGCCCATCGGTTTCTTTGCCCTGACCTAAATCAACGCACACCGCTATAACGTCATAGTCATAGTTTTCCTTTAGCCACGGGATAATAACCGTAGTATCGAGACCGCCCGAGTATGCCAGCACAACCTTTTTTTTCATTGTTTCCCTCCCTGAGTTATTTGATAATAATTTTACCCAAAAGGAGAATTTTTTTCAAAATTTAAGTTATTTTTATCTTTCAGGAAGGAACATGCTATCCTTTGCCATTTTAAATATATCTCTCTGAGTTACCGCGCCTTTTGTTTTCGGCAAAAAGAATAAATCTCTAAACCTCTTTCCAAAACTTGCCAGAGAATCTTCAACGCCATCCAGCCAGCCCTGAACTGCGGTCGATTTTTCACCCGCTGTCTGCAATGTCCTGGCAAGTTTGGCCTTTGCCATAGCATCCTGGTGAGAAAGATGTTTTTGCAACAAATGCTCACCCGGGTCGGGTATTCGTCTTGAAAACCTAATTTGTGGTGAAGGAGTAAAACTGTTTATTTTCATCAAGTCTAATATTAAAATAAAAATAATTTTTGTCAAAAAAAAGGGGGCAGCACAGCTGCCCTTAATGAACCTTTGTATGTCTTTTGTGGTTTTAATTTTAGTCTACAATTTACGTAGTGACACTGAACCTACTAATTGCAGCAGGCAATAATTTTTCATTTGTTTTGGCCGCATTCATTGCAACTGTTCTTCTTGCTTCTAAAACAACCTTTTCTTTAGTCAATTTTCTTTCCAATTTTTCAAATTTGTTTATTTCCAGCTGTGATTTCAGTTTTTCTGTAATAATCGCTTGAATCTCGCCTAAAAAACGTTGTATTAAACCACCAAGTTTTCCTTTTTTTCCTTCATCCTGCTCATTAGCCATTTGTTGAGTAACGATTTGAACTCTGGTCCTGTTCTGATCCTCTTTGCTTTCCATAATAGATTTTTTTTCGCCAAGATCCGCAGACAGGTCTGCAACCTTATCTATTTTATCAATTAACTTCTGATATTGATCTTCCAGCTTACTGGCCAGATCATTTTGCATAATTGTACCAAATACTACACCACTAATAGACATAGCCCAAACTTCCTTCCCATTTTTACTTACTTACTTTCTTCCTTCCAAGTAATTAAAAAACTTTTATTTTAAAAAATTGCTATAAATTAAGAAAATCCCACTTTTTTGTAACATTACTTAACAAAAGGAGCTCCTAAAAGAAGCTCCTTTTTGTATAAATTTTAGTATTCGTTTAAATTTTAACTTATGCCAGTCTTTGTATTGCTGTTTTTTGTCTTTCCTGATTGTCTTTACCGAACTGGTCTGCCAGCTGTTGCCTTGGTTTAAGTGTATTTAGCTGTGCCATTAGCATATCTTCTTCTTTTTGCATTTCATCCTTTTCTGCTATAATCCTATATTCTCTCATTTCAAAATTAGTAATAGTAGCTACTAAATCATTTAATTCACTCACTAGTGTATTAAGTTCAACCGTAGAGCCTTTTCCTCCTACTAATGGCAAAAACCCTTCCAGTCTGGCTTTTCTTGCTTCGGAGCCTTGCTTACCGCTAGCAAGTTTCATTTGTTCCTGTGCCAACATCGGCAACCCTTTCATTAAATTATCTAGTCTCGTCTGAATTTCATTTATAGAACCGTCTAAATGACTTGCAATTCCCTTAAATTCTACTGCTCCAGCTGTGGTAATTACTATACCCATAACCTTGCTCCTTTCCTAAATAACTTCCCTTAACTTATCCCTAACCAATTAATGCTAAGTTTGAACTTTTCCTTTTTTTATCCCTTCCTATATAGATAACTACTATAAATAACTGCGTTGACCGCACAAATACGGTATAACTATTAAAATATTTAATTTACAAAACGCTATTCACTCCTTCCCAAATATAATTTTTAACCTTATCCCTTGCTTAATTTTATAAAAACTTTATAAAAACAAAAATTGCTAAAATTTTAAGAATTCAGCTTAATTTTGTAATATTTCGTAACATGCGAAGCGGGAGTAATGAGCCTGAAAGGCTGGCTTTGCCAGAATTATAAAATTTAAACACTTTCTTAAACTTACATATTAGTAATCTAAAAAAGTTTTCGATAAAACATTATTTAAAATAAAGGCCGAGCAGCCCCGCAGGGACTGTCAAGGCAAAAAAAACAACCCCAGGCAACGCCAAAGTTAGTCATCATTAAACATAAAAGACCGACTGCAACGCCAAAGATGATAAGGCAGCGATCTGATTATTAAAAACATTTATCATTTTTTTATTTAGACTAATACATGATAATCATGTATATTCTTTATTCCTTTTTATTCTATTATACCGATTTCAATAAATAATCTTGAAATGAAATTAATGAACATAAACCGGTATGCGTAAGCAGAGAGTGACGTTTTCTTAAAGTTAGGCAAAGCCCAACTTTAAGAAAACGTCACACATTTTAGTATAATTTTTAAAAAAGCTATTTTGTAAAGAAATATTAAAAAATAGCAATTTTTATAAAAACAAATACTTTATATCAGTAAGAAGGGTAAAGGTAAAATTTTATATAGGGAAAAGGGAGCAGGGAACGATGAGTTATTTAGGAGACTCAGCATTTGGCCGTTACAGCAGATTTGGAAGTTTTGGATCTTATGGAATGGGCTCAGGTCTAAATCCGGCCGAGTTTGCAACGGCGAATGCAAATATGTGGGCAAGAAAAAATTTACCAAGTCTTAGCGGTTACTCAAGTGCCCAGCTTAATATGATTTCAATGGGGTTTTCGCCGGTAAATCACGGCAGCGAAATCTATAGTAATTTGGGTTACTCCGAATTAAGCACACCTACGTTTTCTTCGAATTCTCAAAATACAGAAAGTATATTTCTAGCACTTTTATTAGCAGTTTTAACTAAACTGCAAACTAATAAAACATGATTACAGTTAGGGGTAAATTTATACTTAAAAAGAGGATATAGTTATGACAGGTTTTGATAGATATGGAATGCACTACGGAATGGGTAGCAGCGGATACGGAATTAATGGAATGGACTCAGGTCTAAATCCGGCTGAGTTTGCAAAGGCGAATGCAGATATGTGGGCAAGAAAAAATTTACCAAGTCTTAGCGGTTACTCAAGTGCCCAGC
>CAZLCO010000025.1:0-33623 GCA_964558005.1 uncultured Gammaproteobacteria bacterium
TTGCGAGGAGAGGGTTGGGTTGGGTGAATAATTATTTAATTCTAATTATCGTTTTGATTTTTGTGCTTTTTTTAACAAAAGCTCCATGGCTTTATTCAAGCATTCATCATCAGCATCAAAGGCCAGACCATAATCTGATTCCACTTTATAATCCGGCTCAATCCCCTTATGGTCTATATCCCGGCCCTTTGGAGTAAGATATTTCGCAACCGTTAAATTAATCCCGGACTCGTCAGGCAGCCGCAGCACCATCTGAACCCGCCCTTTACCAAAAGTTTTTTCCCCGACCAAACGGGCTCTGCCATGATCTTTCATTGCACCGCTAAATATCTCGCTTGCACTTGCTGACGCTTCATCAATCAGAATTATGGTTGGTTTTTCCGTAATAAAATCATGACTTTTAGCATCCAAATCTTCCCGCTCGCCGTTACGGCCCACTATGCTTACTATGGTTCCCTCAGTGAGGAACATATTGGAAATATAAATGGCATTTGTTAAAAGCCCGCCATAATTTCCGCGCACGTCAATTATCAGGCTGTGAGCTTCTCTTAACTCGTTGAGGGCGCCCACAAACTCATTGGCCGTATCAAAGCTGATAAAACTCGATATCCTTACATAGCCAATTTTGTTATCGAGCATCCTGTATTTTACAGTTTTTATCTTGATTTCTTCCCGTACTATATTTTTTGTAATTACCTTATTTTCCCTTAAAATTGTAAGCTTAACAGTCGAGCCTTCCTCCCCGCGGATGAGCTCGGCCACTTTGCTAAGGGATAAACCTTTTGTGGAAACAGAATCAATTCTTAAAATTTCGTCTTTGGCCTTTAACCCATATTTTTGCGCCGGTGTATCATCTATAACACTTATAATAATAACTTTTCCGTCCAGTTCAGTAATATGTACTCCAATGCCTTTTAGCTTTGCATCCATATTCATACCCTGCTCACTGAACTCCTCCACGGAAAGAAAACTCGAATACGGGTCATTCAGGCTGGCAAGCATTGTTTCTATAGCGACATGCGAATCGCTGTATGTTTCAATTTTATCTTCATACCTGTTTCTCCACTTATTCCAGTCCTGATTATTGCAGGTATCATCTATATAATTATTTTTTACAAGCCTCCATGCCCTGCGAAATACCCCTTTAGGCGAATTATTAAATCTTTCAACACTCGAAATAACATATTCTACAGGTGTTTGTGACTGATAAAGATCATAAGTATAACCTAGAAGTATCAGGGTTATTATTGCCAGAAAAACAGCTGATATAGGATTTTTTAAACGTTTCAAGACTTGCTTTATGCCTTTCTGTAAAACTATATTTTATTTTTGCGGTCAGGTAATCTTTTATAATTTCCTTTTGCAGATTTAATTTTTTTGACGCATTATCTAATATTTTATTAAAGTACAATCTCAGTCCTGTTTCAATTGCTTCAGCGACTAAATAATCCATCTGGATAATTTTATCCCCGCTTTTTACCCAGGTGCCGAAAACTGCCGGCAGTCCGGTTTCCTGCTTCCACATCCGGCCCAAATCATAAGAAAATTTATAATTTTGGCCAAGGTGTTTCTCTTTAAGGGCATTATCTCCGATAAACAGCACCGCATCCGCATCAGAACTTATATTTTTATAATTGTGCTCTATATAACTAATGTCGTTTTGTTTCATCAAAATCTTTAACATCGCAACCGAAGAAGCTGAATCACAGGGCAGGCCTATTTTTTTAATTTCATTTAATTCTTTATTTGAAAAAAGTATAACGCTGCCGCACTCACCGTCCGAACTTATGCAGGCTGTTTCAATAAGCTTGTATTTATCCTCGTTTTTTAAATACTCAATCGATGACACCGGCGCAATATCCAGCTCACCTTTTGCCATCAGTTCATTTATCTGTGCGGGGTTGCCGTAGATAAGCTCAATATCCTCACGCTGCCAGCGCTCCAGTGTATAATTCAAGGGCATGCAGTTGGTGAAATTTATCAGGCCGAATTTTATTTTGGTGTTTGATATCATAATAATATTATTACTCAATCAAGTTTCATAAACAAAACCCTATCCCCCATGTAAATGCTTGTATAACCTGTATCCTCTGTATTTTCCGAGTATCCTCGCAAGCTCGGATTTTGTCGCGTCCATAATCCCCTTTATATCGCCGAAATACTCTAATAGTAATTTTTTGTGCGAAATCTCCAGCCCCGGGATTTCATCCAGCTTTGATTTTATAAAATTTTTCTCCCGCAACTTCCTGTGATAAGTGATTGCGTATCTGTGCGCCTCATCACGGATTTGCTGAAACAAAAACAACGCTTTCTGGTTTTCCGATAAATCAAACGGACTTGACTTCCCCGGGATAAACACTTCCTCAAGCCGCTTTGCCAGTGCGGCAATCGGTATATCATTCAGCCCCAATTCATCCAAAACCTCCACAGCCGCGGAAAGCTGTCCCTTTCCCCCGTCAACTATAATAAGGTCCGGTATTTCATAACGCTGATAACGTCTTTTTATTACTTCTTTCATTGCGGCAAAATCGTCTGTATGCCCCTCCGCAACTGAACGTATTTTAAACTTTCTGTACTCGGACTTGTTTGGACGGCCATTGGTAAACACCACCATACTCGCAACAGTATTTGTGCCCTGGATATGCGAAATATCAAAGCACTCAATCCTCGCCGGAAAAGCATGCAAACCAAGTTTTTCCCTGATATAACACCCCACTTCGTTCCATTCGTTTTGCAGTGAATTTATTTCACAGGTTTTAAGCGTTTCAAAGTCAGAATCAACGTTTTTTCTGGCCATTTCAATCAGCTCCTGCTTTTTTTGGAGTTTTGGGGTTAAAACCTTTATTTTCAGCCACTCGCAAAGAAGTTCCCTGTCTTCTTCAGTTAACCCCTCCTCCAATAACACCTCAGAAGGCATATCCCCTTCGCCGACCATACTGTAATATTCCTGCAAAAAAGCTATAAAAGCCTCATAAGGTGTGTGCAGTCTTTCCAGCTTAACATCAAAGCTTTCTTTGGCTATCAGGCGACCTTCTCTTACCTTAAGCAGGGTTATTGCCATAATCAACTCGTCATTTTTATAGGCTATTATGTCCTGATTGAGAGTTGTATTTTCTGAAATAACTTTCTGGCGGGCGATTGCTTTCATTATGTCAAAATAGCTGTCCCGGTATTTAGCGGCTTTTTCATATTCCTGCTTTTCAGCGGCTATTTCCATGTGGTTTTGTAATTCTTCAAGTAATTCGTTTTGTTTCCCTGAAAGGAACATACCCACATGCCTGGTAATTTTCTGGTAATCTTCAGGCGTAACAAGGTTTTGACAGGGAGCAAGGCATTTGCCTATCTGGTGGTAAATACATGGCCTGTCCTTAAATCGGGGCGTTTTGCACTGTTTTAGCGGAAATATTTTCTTAATCACTTCAAGGGTCGAATACATTGCCCGGGCGTTGGTGTAAGGACCAAAATACTTACCGCTCTGGCCGGGCTGGTCTGTTTTTCTTGTTACTATAATTCGGGGATAGTCTTCTTTTGTTATTAAAAACCATGGATACCGCTTATCATCCTTTAAAAGTACGTTATACTTGGGCTTATATTTTTTTATAAGCTGCGATTCAAGCAGAAGTGCTTCAACCTCAGAATCTGTTATTATAAACTCAAACCTGACAATCTGAGGCACCATTATTGCAAGCTTTGGCGAGTCGTGATTTTTATTAAAATAACTTTTTACACGTTTTTTAAGATTTTTGGCCTTTCCTACGTAAATAACCTCGCTTTTTGCGTCATACATAAGGTAAACACCCGGCGAGTCAGGTAAAAATTTAAGTGATTCTTTTAATGGAATGGTTTTACTTAAACTATTCATACTAATAGTTTAACATTTTAGAAATTTGGGTATATAGATAGTGTATTTAACAAATTTTATGTAGAGATATGGCTTCCATAAAAAAACGGTGGTATGATCAACACCCCTTGTTGAGCTATGCGGTGGAATGTTTGGAAAAGGCAGATTACGAGCTTAGAATGAAGCTTGCTAATTTGATTATTTTTCATGCAATGGAAATGAAAGTTACCGCAGAGATACAAAATTTGGGAAATTTACGAAGGTGGTACGACAAAAATCCTACCCTTTGTATTGCAATGGAATATTTCAGAAATTGTAATTATTTACAACAACTGGATCTCGCAGAACATATCGCCGCATATACAAAAATGCTTTCAAAAAATACTGCCTTACCATAACGCCCGCGGCATAAACCTCTTTAAAGACCAAACAGGCGGGGCCTCATAAATGAAATCACCCAGCTCAGGATAAACAGACTCTGAAACACCTATTGCCCTTACAGGTATATTTAATTCTTCAGAGGCTTTTTTGATTATTTCATACCCCCTGATTATGTCTTCTCTGGTTGTTTCATCGCCAAAGTGCGTGTTGCTAATTATACCCGTAAATTTTTTCCACTTCTGTCCACCTGAACCCAAGCTCCATTTTACATATTCAACTATGCCATCAACTGTATTATTTTCAGGCTTTGACGTATTTATTACTATGAATATTTCAAGATACGGTTCTTCTTCTATATTATTAATTACATCAAGGATATCCAGACCCCCGACTCCATAACCGACATCTATGACTATATTTCCCGGCACCCGCAAACAGTTTTTCTGTTCCATTGTAATCACATTACCCGCTTCGCCAAGTCCGGTATAGTCTTCCTGAGTTATTACCCTTATCCCATGGGTTTCAAGTTCTTTTTTAAGCGGACGCAGAGTATATGCAGGTTCTACCGTATCCAGATCAACCAGCGTAATGGGTAATTCTTCATTTCTCAACATTAATGCGCGGTTTATAGAAATTTCCGACTTCCCGCTAGTATAAGCTCCAGTGTATATCTCCACGGATCTTAACTTTTCCGGAATATTCACCGACTTCTCTGTATTTAAATTTTGATTCTCTTTTTCTTTTTTCGATTTCAATTTCTGCCTGCTTTCTGTCTAAACCATCTTCCAGCCATTTCATAATAAGCGGTGTTGATTCCGGCTGAAAAATGAGCAAGTCTTCTCCATGTCCTCCGAAAGGGTATTCCTGAAGCAATTTTTTGCCCTGAGCAAATTTAATAAGCTCTTTGCTCGACTCATAAGGGTATTTGTCTTTTTGACTTACCAGTAACAATAAAGGTTTTTGACCATAATCCACTATCGGAAGCCTTAAATCAAACCCCTTATATTTTATCATTGGCGAAAGCATAATAACAGTTTTTACTCTATCCTTTGTATCATAGCTAGCAGCCATCATACCCACGGTTGCACCAAGGCTCGCACCTATTATAGCGGTCTGTTTTGTATTAACCTCAGGGTATTCCGTTTCTAAAAATTTGAATATTTCCAGTATATCCTCGGGCATTTTCCTGAAATTGGCAGGCTCAAGGTTCTGCCAGTGCACCTTTTTATTATTTTTATCGTAAATACTATTTCCATGCCCTCTTAAATCAACATTCAATACAGCAACATCAAGCGATTTTCTTACTTTATCCGGCAAATTTCCCCATTCTGTATGGCTTTTTTGTATAGAATGCAAAAAAATCACAAGCGGGACTTTGTATTCAATAGTCGCATACTCGGGTATATCCAGCATTGCCTTCACCTTAAACCCGTCATAAGACGGCACTTCAATCTCAACCGGCTTATTTTTCTTTGCGGCAAATGTTGAGCCTGCTGTAAGGACAAAAGCAAACACGCATAATAGTATCAAAAGACATGTCTTTTTCATACTATTTATAATAACAATCTAACGAGTTGTTTTCACTACTGTATTAAGTTGATAATTCAGGTATTATCAACAACAAGCCTTAAAACTTTTCTTGGAGCATTGACCTCTAAAAACCTACCTGCTTGGGGCGGGGCTTCTAATAAATCATCCTCGCCAAAAGCACCTTTTAAACAATCATCAATATCATCATGCTCCTGCTCTCCATCCGCTTTAATCTTTAAATCAATAGTTGCAGATAGCATATTATTTTCCTCTTTATCCTTCACTTCTCTGTTGAAACGCATCTCTAAATTTTTTGCGTCTTTTTCCCCGAGCCTAAGAAGCGGAGTATAAACGCCGCATATTGCTGCTTTTAGTTCCCTTTTATCATATTCTGAATGGTTTTTAGTCCCGGGTATTCTTAACCTGACATCTCCTTCTGAAGTCTGACTTACTGTAGCAATGGGAATATACCCCAGAGCTGACCTTAAATATTCAGTATTGGTTTCTTTACTAAAACCCATATCAGTCGGTGATTTTATTAAATAATTCCCTTTAAAACTTACATTGTTTATCATTATTCACTCTCCGGATTGTAATCAAACCTATGTACCTGATTTTTTGCAGTCGGGTGTATTAATACTTTTGCCTTTGTTTTTTCTTGTTGTGGTTTTGGCGGACTTGAAAGTTTTTTTGCCGCTTCTTTTGCTCTCTGTTGTGCCCACTGTTTATTAAGAGCCATTTTGTATAAATGCTCATCAGATGGCCTTGGTGATTTGGGCTGATGTTTTGCTTTAAGCCTTATTAACAAGCGTTCTCTCATTTGCACAGCGTCGTCAATCTCATCGATTGTCTTCGGAAGAGCCGGGCCAATTTTATCACTTTGTCTATTTTTTTCTGCTATTTTGGGATTAACTTGATGTTCTGCTGAAACAGTTCTCATTAACTTTGAATAAAACTTTTCTCTATCAAATGCATTCACCCTTGACTCAAATTCTGAAAACTTAAATGGTTCAAACCGGCTATCAGCGTTAAACATTTTTTTAATTAATTTTTCAGCAATTTCTCTGGCTTTTTCTTCACTATATTTATCAACTTTTCCATCAGGGCAATCCTTTGAAATAGTTCTAACACCTGAAATAATAGAAGGTGGAACATAATAAATATTTTCTCTTCTATTTTCAATAATATTTATTGAAGATGTAGCAAGAACACCATTATCTAATTTTTGCTCTGCAAAAATATACCCATTACCAGTTTTATGAACTGATAGCTCGGTACCATCAGAAAATACCCCGCTAAAAGATTTTCGCCCAGACTCACTGTTGAAAAGCCCGTCAATATTGTCCATCAGCTCAGCACTGACCCTTGCCTGTTCAGAAGCGTTTGCCCTAAATTGAGGAGCTTTATTAAAGGCGTTAATTCTTACATTATTTATAAGCATTTTAAAAAATCCATATTTCGTACAGTTAACAAAACATCTCTGAACAAAATAAATTGCCAATTTCATTAATTACTATTTACAAACCTTAATAAACTAAACAAAAACCCACGGCGGTTTTTCTTCTGCAATAAATATTTCTATATCAAACTCACTCAATAACTCTTTTAAAACAGGTAAAATTATCCGCTCTGTCTCAAAATGCCCCGCATCAATCACAGCAAACCCCTTGACCTCAAGCGCATTGTGATACTTAACATCCCCGGTAATATACAGGTCAACCCCGCTCAATTCAGGTATCAACCCGCCCCCACTCCCGGGCATAACCTCTATCTTGCTGACGCTTTGGATATTGTCCGGGTTAATGAGCTTTATTTTATCTACATTTAAAGCATTTTTTACTCTATTTACCATCTCAGAAAGCGGCACTTCTTTTTCCAGTGCAAACATTTTCCTTAATAAATCGGCAATACCTCCTGGCGCAAAATCAAGATTAGTATGGGCAGAGTATATTTGGAGTTTTTTATAAGTAAAAGACACATAAAACAATGGGTGATGTGTTATTAAAAGCTCACAACCTTTTTCCACAGCATTGTCAACAACATCATCCGTAGGCGAAAGCGCCAGCATTATTTTGTTAATATTATTGTTCCCCAGATAAACCTGCCAGCCCGGAATATCCCACTCTTCTGCAAGCTCGGGCGGGGCGAATGCTTCGAGTTTAGTTATTATTTGCTTGAGGTTAACCATTTCAGGAATAAATTTCTTCTTTGTTTAGCTGCTGCTTTACTACTGCCATTACCTGTCTGACCGCTTCATCGATATTTGTCTGCAACAGGCAGCCTGATGCCAGCCTGTGCCCCCCGCCTCCAAAATAATTCGCTATCTTGCACACGTCCAGCCCATTGCTCCTAAAGCTTACCCTGGTAGTTTTTTTAAGGGTTTCTTTAAAAACCATAGCTATTTCCACGCCTATTACCTGGCGCATCGACTCTGTTATTCCGTCAATATAGTCATCTGTTGCATCTGACTCATCTAATAAGTCCCTTGTTATAGTCCCATAAATAATTTTATTATCCTCAAGCAGCTCAGCATCATTAATAACCTTTGCCTGAAGTTTTACCATGGCCAGAGGTTTTAATTCATAACAGTTTTTATATATTTCAACAGGGTCAGCGCCTTCTTCTATTAGTTTTGCGCTGTAACGCAGGGTATCAGGCTTTGTGTTATCAAACTTAAAACCGCCTGTATCAGTTAAAATTGCAGTATAAAGATTTATAGCTATTTTTTCAGTAAATTTCACACCCGCAGGCTCTATAAGCTTAAAAACGAGCTCTCCTGCTGACGAGGCGTCCGACTCTATAAAATCAATATCTGCAAACCCCGGGTTGCTAATGTGATGGTCTATAGAAACTTTTACTCTTGAGTTATTAAAAAGTTCAACCGCATCTCCAAGTCTCTCCTTACTTGCGCAATCAACCGCAATCCCCAGATCATAGGTATTATAAAGTGATTCGTCATTAACTCTTTTTAATTTATCCACATCAGGAAGAAATTTATATATTTCAGGCACATAATTTGTTATAACATTATCAACGACTTCAACATTTTGAAATTGTTCTACTATTCCACGCACCGCCAGCGCTGACCCGAGTGAATCCCCGTCCGGCGCTACATGATGAAAAATTATAATTCTTTTAGCTTTTTTAATCTCGTTGATTATCTTTTCGATTGTGTTCATGTTTTCCTGATTCATACTTCGATTATTTTATATTAGAATATTACACAGATTTAATCAAGGATAGCTTATTGGACGTATTATTATCCATAACAGGTATTTTTTTAGTCCTGGTGCTTATGGTACTGGCCTGCCTTGTTTTCACAAATGCGGTCGAACACCTCGGAGAAGAGCTGAACCTTTCTGAAGGTGCAGTTGGCAGTGTGCTTGCAGCCGTAGGTACAGCCCTGCCCGAAACTATCGTCCCATTAGTTGCTATTCTCGGCGCATACATAACACAATCAGACCTCCATGCCAGTAAAGAAATCGGCATAGGAGCTATTTTAGGCGCACCATTTCTTCTGGGCACATTAGCGTTTTTTGTAACAGGGATTGCGGTTTTTTATTACGCAAAATTCGGCAAAAGAAACACCGATATGCCTGTTAACACAGTAATAATGTTCAGGGATTTGCATTATTTTGCCATTGCTTATTCTATTTCTGTATTCAGTTCCTTTATCTCGTACAAGCCCGTTAAACTTTTCATTGCCGGGCTTTTGCCGGTTATATACCTGATTTATGTTATTAAAACTATCAGGACAGTATGCAAAGTCCCGGAAGACTGCGCACCGCAACTCGATAAACTTTATATGGCTAACCTTATAAAATTCCCGAAAAACTATAGTCTGCCTTTTATTTTATTGCAATTTTTAGCCTCGCTGGTCGGCATAATTATACTTGCGCATTTTTTTGTTGAACAAATAAAATTCCTCTCGGGAACATTTCAGCTTAACCCTCTTATCTTAAGCCTGATAATAGCCCCTATAGCAACAGAACTGCCTGAAAAATTCAACAGCATAATCTGGATAAAAAACAAAAAAGACACTTTAGCCATTGGAAATATAACCGGTGCGATGGTTTTCCAGAGCTGTATTCCGACTGCAGTAGGCATAACTTTAACTCCCTGGATAATGCCGGATGTGGCATGGGTAAATATTATAATAGTTTACCTGTCCGTATCAGTAATATATCTGAATATTATGGCAAATAAAGGAGTGTTAAAGCCTTCAGCTTTAATTAGCGGAGGGTTGTTTTACCTGATTTATCTTATTTATGTCGTTTTCAAATTTTTTTAATACCATAAATTTTATTAAAATTTGTAAAGCAAAATATAAATTTTTCGTTATAAAAGTAAATTTTTTTCCTGTAAAGGTTTTTATTTAATTGTGGCCATTTTTGGGAAAAGGAAGCTATTAAATGACAGGTGTCCCCTATTATTATAATAATGCCTTACAACAGGCAGCCCGGGCATATTCCCCTGTAATACCGGTTAACATGCCGGTATCAAGCCAGCCTGCAAACTATTATTATAATAACCAGCAGACATATCCCTGGAATTCGGATATAAATGCGGTAATGAGAAGCCAGGTGCTTCCGGCTATTTCTCGAGGACAAGGTTATACAGAATTAACACCTTTTAAAGTACCTGTATTAAATACCCCCGGCAGGCTGTACCAGCTTGACAACGGCCAGGCAGTAGCTATTATCCCTAAAAAAAGCCCGGCAACGATTAAAACATTTGTAAATGTAGGCTCATTCAATGAACAAAAACACCGGGGCATAAGCCATTTTATAGAACACAGCCTGTTTAACGGGTCAGAAGGCCTCGCCCCCAATGAATTTGTTGAAAAAGTGACAGAAATGGGCGGATCTTACAACGCAAGCACTGATACAGCGGATACTGACTACTACATAAAATCACCGCTGCATGACCCTAAGGACCTCGATAAATACCTTGAAATGCATTCAAATATGCTTATGTATCCGTCATTTACCCCGCAAATGATTGAAAAAGAAAGAGGCCCGGTCATCTCGGAAATTCAGATGTACCAGGATGACACGTATGACAAAGCATACAACGCACTAATAAAAAACCTTTTCGGAATAAAAACAGACTACCAGGGACTTATAGCCGGCTCGTCAGAAATAATCCAGAACCTGACAAGACAGGACGTAACTGATTATTACAATGAATGGTACTCGCCAGACAATATGCTAACTGTAATAGTAGGTGACGTTGATCCTGACAGCGCTATAAAAAAAGTCAGCAGCCTTTTCAACAGGAAACCGTCTGCCCCCGGACAGGTTAATAAGCAGCACTATTATGAGCCGCTTAATTTAACGCAAAAAACTATTCGGCAGGATATAGAGAGCTCTCATCTTGACGCAGGAATAGTTGCTATAGGCTTTGCCGGACCTCAAAACAATAATATTAAAGACACATTTGCTTCTCTGGGGCTTCTTACCGCCCTGACAGGCCATAAAAACGCAAGACTTACGCAGGCATTAAAACCTTATAACTCCGAACCCGGCGGTGATCTGGCAGTTTTAAGGTCTGACTTTAATTCTCCGCAGTTATTGCAAATATCTGCAAACTTTAACCCCGAACATATAGAGCAGGGGCTAAAAACAACTTATGCGACGCTTCACGATATGGCATACAGACCTCTCACTCCGCAGGAAATGTTTATTGTTAAAAATAAAATGAAGGACAGCATTGCCTCGAACAGTGAAAGTTCTATGAGCATAGCTGATATGGTGGGCAAAGCGGTTGTCGGCCACGGTGATATCAGAGCATATGCCGATGTTGAACAGCATATTGAGAACCTAACCCCACAGGATATACAAAATGCCGCACAAAAATATTTAAACTTAAACAGGGCATCAATTGTCGTAATGAAACCACAGAAGAACCCGGAACAAAAAAATGTTTCCTTTGGCTCAAACTCTGATCAGTTCAAGTTTAGTAATATTAGAGAATATAGCCTGCCCAATAATATGCGCGTAATAATGAATGATGACCCCTGGGCAACCAAAACAACAGCCAACATTGAGTTCAGGACTGACAACCCGGCCACATTAAAACCCGGTGTTGCGGATATCCTTTCATTAATGATGCAAAAAGGCACACGCCACTATACAGAAGAACAGATAAACCAGTTAACAGACGTATATAGCATTGAAGTATCGACCGGCGCAGACTCAAAAGCTCTGGGCATAAGCGCATCAGCCCCTAAAGAAAAGCTGCCTTTTGCCATAAAAGTTATGAAAGAGATAATGTACAACCCTGATTTTTCTCAGGAAAAATTCAACCAGGCAAAAGAAGAAATAAAACTTGCATATTCAAGCGTGCCCAAAAACCCGGCTGACAGAGCCCTGGAAACACTTTATCCTGACCACCAGGCCGGCATCACCCCAAGAAAAATATTAGAAAGCATTGACCAGACAACACTGGCAGATGTTAAAAACCTGTATATGCATTTAATCAACAATTCTCAGGGCACAGCCGTAATAGATGGCCCAATAAGCAAAACCCCGGGGCTCGGCAGCAATGTATTTATGGAACTGCAATCCGGCATCGGAGCTGCAAAACCTTATCATATTTCGCCGCAGGAACAGTCAAAACCGCTTGATAAAAACCTTGTAATAGCTGAAGCAGAAGACAGGGACCAGACCGACATAGTCCAGATGTTCAAAATAAAGCGCAGCGGAAACATAAAAGACCAGGCCGCCCTCGTGCTGTTGAATGAGATACTTGGCGGAAACAGTAATTCAAGGCTGTTTAGCGACCTCAGGGAAAAGCAAAAACTTGCCTATCGGGTAAATTCCACATATCATTCCGCAGGGGATTACTCCAACCTTACTCTTGGGATTAAAACCACAACAGAAGACGACCTTAAAGGCGCAAAATACGATAACCTTAAAAAGTCACTGGATGGTTTCAGAAAGCACCTGGATAGCCTAATAACCACTCCGGTAAGCGCAAAAGAACTGGAAACAGCAAAACAGCAGGTTAAAAAATCAATAAGCGACAACAAGGAATTCTCTTCTCTGAGGGCTTCAATGCTGCAAGCAGGTGCTGACAGCCACTACGGAGGCCAGTATTACAATAAACTGGTTGACGCCATAGAAACCGCAAACCCAACCGACGTTCAAAACACCGCAAGGCTTTATCTGACTCAGCCGTCGGTCACTTCAATCATTGCCAGCCCTGATACCATAAAAAATATGAAACCATATCTGGAATCTCTGGGTGAAAATGTGGTATATTATTAAACACTATGAGATTATCAAAAAAACATGACTTACCTGGCGTTTTAATAGTGGTTGAGGGAGTTGACGGCTCCGGTAAAAGCACACAAATCTCGCTTTTAAAGGACTGGCTTGTTTCAACAGTTGAGGACGTTATTTTTACCGAGTGGAACTCCTCAAGAATTATTTCCGACACCACCAAAAAAGGCAAAAAGAAAAACCTCCTTACCCCGAGGACATTTTCTTTACTGCATGCCGTGGACTTCGCCGACAGGCTCGAGCAAATAATCGTACCTGCCTTGAAAGCCGGATTTATTGTGCTGGCTGACAGGTATGTCTATACTGCATTTGCAAGGGATGTATCAAGGGGTGTTGACCCGGGATGGGTGCGGAACATGTACGGTTTTGCCATTAACCCTGATTTAGCGCTGTATTTCCATGTTCCGGTCGAAATTTCGCTCGAAAGGATATGCTCAAACAGGGCGCCAAAATTTTACGAGGCCGGCATGGACTTAAACCTCAGCCCTGACCCGTACGAGAGCTACAAAATTTTCCAGGGCCGGGTAATAAATGAATACGACAAAATGGTCGAGGAACATGGCCTGATAAAAATTAATGGAAACGAAACCATTCACAACCAACAGGTCATTATTAGGGACATAGTCAAGAAAACACTGGAAGAAAAAGGCATCAGAGTCTGATTATTTATGAAAAGAGAACTAAGAAACCAATCAGAAAAAGGATATCCCGGGCTTTTAATAGCAATTGAAGGCACGGACGGCGCAGGCAGGACAACACAAATCGAAAGACTGCGGCAGTGGCTCGCCATTGAAGGCTACGGAGTTGTTATAAGCGAATGGAAAACCTCTAACCTCATAGCAAAAGCCATTGACCAGGCAAAAGAAAGAAACCTCCTGCACGCCTATACTTTCAGCCTTTTATACGCATCCGACTTTGCTGACAGGCTCGAGCATGTCATTATGCCCGCGCTAAAAGCCGGTCTTATTGTATTGACCGACAGATATACATATACAGCATACGCAAGGGATGTTGTACGGGGCGTTAGCCCGGAATGGATAAGAAGGCTCTATGACTTTGCGCCTCATCCTGACCTGGTGTTCAACCTTAAAATGCCGGTAGAAGCTTTGCTTAAAAGAATTATCGCCTCCAGCGGGCTGGACTATTACGAGTCCGGCCGTGACCTCGGGTTAAGTACCGACTTTTATGAAAGCTTTAAAATTTACCAGAGACAAATCCTCGAAGAATATTCTAAAATGGAAAAAGAATATAACTTTGAGACTTTTGACGGTACGCTTCCGATTGATATAATCCAGGACAAAATGCGCAAAACCATACGGGAGTGCATGGATTCAGGCGTTATCAGATAAAATATTTAGATAATTTCTTCATAATTTTTTAACACATATTGTTAAATTAACTAGTGCAATTTAATGGAAAATAATTCATAATATACATGTATTTTTATAAAGGAGTGGTTATTATGGAAGAACTTAATAATAAAGAAATGCAGGAAAACCTTGTAGAAAAGGCTGAAGAACTTAAAAGAAGGGCCTGCGAAATAGAATCACAGGTATCAGAAAACATAAATGAACTTATGGCGACTACTGCTGAAAAACTAGACAGGACAGCAGAAAAAATGCACAACACCGCAGAGTTTTTCAGGAGCAATAATGTTTCCAAAATAAAAGAAGACGTATCAACAGTGGTCAGGAAAAATCCCGGCAAAAGCCTTCTAGGGGCAATTGCATTAGGGTTTCTCATAGGAAAAATCATATTAAGGTAAAAAATGGAAGAACAAAAAAATAACGACAACAATTTAATAAGCCTTCTCAAAGAGTTTATTAGGGAGCTGAGCGCATTAATAAGCGAACATATTAAACTTTTAAAAATTGAATTTGCCCAGAATACTTATAAACTTATTAAAGCAATTATAGCCCTTGTCTTTGCCATGATTTTCGGGCATGTCGGGCTTATATTTCTGGGATTACTTGCAGTATCGCTGCTTGGAACGCTGATTGAACAGTGGACTGCCCTGCTGCTTGTAACAGCAGTATACTTTGGCATGCCGCTAATACTGTTTATTTATGCGGTTAACCTGTTCTACAGTATTTTCAAGGAACCCAAAAAATCCATTGAGGAAGTAGAAAAAACCGGAGAAGAAGCTAAAAAATGGATGAACAACATAAAAAAGAAATAAATAAAATAAACGAAATCAGGAAAAAACTATCAGAGCTAAGCGAATCAATAGCCGTAGGCAAACATGCCAGAGAACATTTTGAAAAACATCCTATTTGTTCGATGGCAGGAATTGCGCTCATAGGCTTTTTAACTGCAATTCTTTCAGGCACGCTAATCAGGGTTATTTTATTCTTTATTTCCTTTGGCTTAAAACTTGCGGCCTTTATTTTTGTTGCCCGCCAAACACTCGGAAAAGTTTTAGTTCTTTTTAAAAAGAAAAAATAAAGAGGCATATGGCCTCTTTATTTTTAAAAAATTATAAAGTTTGTCCTTACCCGTCTTTTGTGATCCTCTGGACAAGCTCTTTCATAACGGCTTCTGATTTTTCATTATCAACCTGACATGTGCCTGCGTTTTTATGCCCGCCGCCGTTATATTCCAGCATCAGCTCTCCAATATTGGTATTGGATGACCTGTTAATGATAGATTTTCCGACCGCAAACACGGTATTTTGTTTTCTTAACCCCCACAGCACATGCATAGAAATATTGCATTCAGGGTTTAAAGCATAAATCATAAACCTGTTGCCCGGATAAATGGTTTCTTCATTCCTTAAATCAAGCACAATAAGGTTTTGATGTATTTGAGAACATTTTTTCAACTGGTCCTTAAATTGTTCTTCCATCCCAAAATACAGTTCCACCCTTTCTTTTACATCAGACAGAGCCATAATTTCATCAATCGGCAGGTCTTTGCACTTATCAATCAGTTCCATCATAAGCTGGTAATTAGAAATCCTGAAATTCCTGAACCTTCCGAGACCGGTCCTTGGATCCATAAGGAAATTCAATAAAACCCATCTTTCGGGATTTAAAATTTCTTCTCTTGAAAACTGCGCTGCATCAGCCTTATCAACCGCCACGAGGATTTCATCCCACTTATCGGTAAATCTTGAATAACCGCCGAAATAATCAAATAAAACCCTTGCGGCAGAAGGGGCATTAGGGTCTATTATGTGATTATCTGCCTGACCGTTTAACCTGATAGTTTCACTTAAATGGTGGTCAAAAGCAAGATAAACTCCGTCCACATACGGAAGGTTAGTTGTAATGTCCTTGCCGGTTATTTCAATTTTGCCGTCCTGCATGTCCTTTGGGTGTACAAACTTTATATCATCTATCATATCGAGTTCTCTAAGCAAAGCGGCACAAACCAGCCCGTCAAAATCGCTTCTTGTTACCAGCCTGTATTTCATATATTCGGTTCCCCTAATTTTATATTCTTACTTAATGCTATAGTACAAAATTATTTCAATTTTGACTACACCATCATTTAATGGAGGTTAATGAATATAAAATTTTCTATCTCGATTACCTTGCCAGCTTTTCAATCTTTTTAATTAAGGACTTATGTTCCCGTTGAAACTCTTCGTCCTTTGACTTCATAGCTATTAACAACGCCTGCGGCAGATTCATAGCCTCGCCTTTTTCAAGCTGGTTATAATATAAGCATTTATAGTTATTGGGAACTCTTAGCGACCAGTTCTGGCTGCCAGACGTACCCGGCATATTATAGCGTTCATTCATCCCGAAGAAATCAGCGAAAAACACCTGAACATTCTCTGCAGGGCTTGCAAACAACTCAGCAAACTTTGCTGTAATAAATTTTGACTTATTTTCAACAAGTTCCTGACAATTCAAACCAAGGTCGCCTGCCAGTATAACGGCATGCTGGTCAATTTCACCATTTTGATAGAGTTCTTCAGCCCATGCTGTTATTGGCGCATTATCATGACTGCCGACCATTACCCAATGCTGCGGTTCAGTATTTTTAATCCTGTATGGATGCTCTTCATCAGCCGGGTCAACAAATTCTGTCACCCTTAACCCGCTCAGGCCAAGCTGTTTCATCACCTGAACAACAGGATTTGTTATTGTTCCGAGGTCTTCACATATAATTGACTCCTTATCAATACCCTGTTCTTCTGCTGCTGCTATAACTATTTTTTCAAGAATAGCGGCATATTGCATTACCTGCTCATCGCCCAGCCCGATAATCCTTTTTTCATTTTCAGGCCCTACTTCCGGATTAAGGTTTTCCTCTCCCGGAATAGCATATTTTTTAAGCACTTCATGCTCAGGGGAAGAATACAGCCTTGAAGCTCCTTCTTCTGTTTTTGGCAGACCGCCCTCTTTATAAACATAAGGATCAATCAATCCGATGATATGGTCTATCCTTACACCGCCGGGGTTTTCCATGAACATTTTATCAAACCTGAGTTTAAGAATTTTTCCGCCTTCACCTAGCGAGCCGTCAGGATTGAATAACTTGTCCGGGTCCATTACCGGGAAACCCCATGCCTGCCCGTCAGCTGAAAACAGGTCAGGCGGACAGCCTAAAAAGTACCCGAGTAGGAAATAGCATTGATTTGCCCAGTGATCCCTGTCAGAAAATGCCACCTGACAGTCTGCAATAGTTTTTATTTTGTTCTTTTTCAAAAATTTCTGGGTATTTTGCTTTTGTTTATATGCAATGTACTGTACAAACTGGTAAAATTCGATTTCCCCGGCAAAATTCTTTTTTATTTCCTCTAACCTTTTTTCTGATTGAACCCCATCACAATATACGGTTTTATCGAGCTCGTCATTCCAAACAGGCCAATAATCATTTCCGTGTTTAATAGATAAGGCTTCGTACACAGCGTCTTTTTCCAGCCATGCGACATTATTTTCAACAAATTTATTGAATTTTTTATCGGGCTTCCAGTTTTTAAAAGCCTCCCTTAACGCCTTGTTATGGACACCGCAAACATATTCATATGCTGTGCGGTTTTCGCCTGCAGGATTTTCGGATACTATTTTCTTAAGAGTTTCCCTGCAAAGTATTTCATCAAATTCTTCTGTAGTAAGGCGGTAAAGGTCTATGAAAAGTGGGTTGTTGGAAAACATTGTTCCGATATACGGAGAAGCGTCAACTGATTTTGTTTTTCCATCAGGGCCTAATTGTATACCATTAAAACCCATATCGTTTATAAATTCTATAAATTCAACAGCGCCTTCAGAGTTATATGTACCAAACCCTATATCCTGTCCTTCTTTAGAAGGGAAGCTTGCGCCGTGAATAATCATGGCGAAGTTCTTTTTATTAAGGGCATCAAAGGCTTTTTTAACTGTTTTTCTGAATTCTTTTTTCTGATCTTCTGTAGTATTTGTGCAATAACATGTTTTACTCATAATTTTTAAATCCTCATATTATTTATAAATTGATTTTATCACGTCAAAGTTCAAGCGCCATCTTTAACCTCTTAAAAGCCTTCAGCGTAAAAAACCGCAATGGCAAATACCTTAAATAGTACATAATATAATAAAATTTTGCTTTTTTAGCTGCTTCTTTGCCATATGCTATCTCAAAAAACAAAATAGTATTCCGCACAATCATTTTTTCAACTTCAAGCTGTGTATGTTTACTGTAGGAAGACGCACCGCCATAGTGGAGAATTTTAGGTTCCGGGGTAAATTTTATCCTGTATCCGAGCTTTTTAAGGCGATAACACAGCTCTGCCTCTTCCCCATACATAAAAAACCGCTCATCAAACGCCCCGCTTTTATCAAGAGCAGACTTTCTCAGCATCATATCTGCGCCTATTATATAATCGGGGTCCCCTACAACACAGTATACCGGATTACCTTCTTTTTTGTGCTTTTTTCTGCAGGCAATTTTATTAAAATCTATTCCAATACTTTTTCTGAGAAGTTTTTCAAGAGTATCAAACTCCCCGACAGAGCACTGTATGCTCATATCAGCATTGTAAAGCTGCCCACCACACACTGCAACATCTTCATTTTGCGGCTTTTCCATAAAATCAAAAAGTATTTTCACTGCATTATTTAAAAGGACAGTGTCTGTATTGAGTAAAAAAACATATTTGGAACCCACCAGATTAATCACAACATTATTAGCCCGGCCAAAACCGAGGTTTTCTTTGCTTTCAATCAGGTTAACCTGCGGAAATTGCTCTTTAACCATCCCGGCAGAACCGTCCGTCGAAGCATTATCAATAAGCCACACATCAAAATCCACACCATGTGTGTTTTCATAGATTGACTTCAAGCAATTTCGAGTTAATTCCCGTGTGTTGTAACTGACCAGTATAACTGATACATCCATTGCTTATCTTTCTAAATAGCTGATAAGGCAATTTTATAATAAACAAAAAACTGTTTTTATAAATATTGTGCTTTATTCATTCTCACTTAACCGTCTGTTTCCATTCCAGGCCGAGTTTAACTATTCGGCCTTTTTATTATTCAATAATAAAATCTACAAAAACCTGCGCAGAAACAGTACTTTCTCCTGCTTCAAGCGGCGGGGCGACTTTTAACATCTCCACACCCATCCCCCTAACCGGAGATGGCCCATCGTACGGCTCATTACAGGACGAAGACACCTTGCTTATGCCTGTGATTTTAACCCCCAGTGCTTTTGCCAGTGCTTCTGCTTCCCCACGGGCATCCTGAACTGCTTCCTGAAGAAGTGTGTTGCAAATTTTCTGTGTATCGCTGATTTCATAATTCAACCCTGCCACCCTGTTAGCGCCGCTGTTTAAAGCTGCTTCTATTATCTGGCCGGGTTTTCTTATATCACTGGTTTTAACGGTTATCTGGTTTGTTACCTTATACCCCGTTAACTTCCTTGCGGGTTCATCATTTTTATCATATGTGTATACCGGGTGAACCTGAAAATTCGTTGTTTTCAGACTATCATCTTCTCCCAGCAATTTTTTAACATTATTATTAATTTTTTCCGCAATTTCATTGTTTTTGTTTATTGCGTCGCTAAGCTTTTTGGCTTCTGTTTCTACTGCTAAAGTAACTCTGGCGGTATCAGGAGAATACTCCCCGCTGGCAGTACCTCTTGCAGATATAACATTTTTAGCCGAGTCTTTTTCCTGCGCAATTGCTTCAGAACTGAATAAAACAAGCCCTAAAATCACTAATATAACTACATATCCAAATACAGGGATGAATTTTTTCATATTTGCTCCTTAATTTAAATAATTTATTTTAACCAGGAACTGCCCGGCGAAACAATGCTCATCGACGGTACTGTGAGCATAAATTTGCAGTCTTCATTATCAAGCCTTTTTAGCCTGCACAATAAATCCATACACTTTCTCTGATATTTAAGATTTTCAAGTTCTTTCTTTTTCTCTTTCAATTCTTTTAATTCCTCTTTTAATTTTTTATACACTTCCTTGCACCGCTTTGCCCACTCATAAAATGCGCAGTTTTCGCTAAGGATAACTAAAGGCGTACCGGGAAAATCCCTGCAAAGTTGTGGCCTCTCACTATATATTGTACACTTTTTTTCAAAATGATAATGCCTGCATCGATAAAAAACAATGTCCTCCCTATCAGTTTTTAAAACCCTTTCTACTATTGATTCTGAAATTTTACGGGCCTCATCATAATTTTTATAAGGAATAAATATTGAAAAAAAATCTCTTGCAAACTGATCACCCTCAGCGGCTTTTTGCAGTAATTCCTTGTAAGACTTTGAAGGAGAAGCACAAAGGCAGCACGTACCGCACTTTTTGCATTCCGGCACCGGCTGATTTAATATTTTAGCCCATTTTTCCATAAACTATTTAATAATGCACGTACTGGCGGGTCTGGGTACTACTTATCTGAATATCCGGAGGTATAAGGGTTATTGCCCTTCCTCCGTTTATGCCGGGAATAACAAACCGCATACCGAATAATACCAGATTATAATGATATATAAACTGTGTAGAAACTCCATCTCGCATAGGATCCCTGTAATCTATAGTTACTGTTACAACAGGAACAGTACTTCCGTTATAATTCGTATTTTGAGTACTGGTAAACTCATACAAAGCAAGGGGCCTCTGCCCATAAGCAGAACCAAGATCGTTATAACTAAGGGTT
The DNA here is from genome assembly GCA_964558005.1 of uncultured Gammaproteobacteria bacterium. Taxonomy (GTDB): domain Bacteria; phylum Cyanobacteriota; class Vampirovibrionia; order Gastranaerophilales; family UBA9971; genus JANQGS01. The sequence continues at coordinate 21,147 of CAZLCO010000025.1, forward strand.
ATATTTCTTCCTGTTATGGAATTCCCCCTACTTTTAACAACATCCAACGCCGCATCGACTGCGGGGTTTTCTCCAACCACATAAGCCCCTGCAAAAGGGCCAGAGCCCAGGTCAACATAATGCTTAGAAGCAGCTACCGCAGCTTCTGTGGCAACATCCTGAACAGCGGCCACATTTCTTTGAAACAGAGCATATTCAAGTATGCCAAGAAGTATTATTATCAGAAGCGGCATTATAAGCACCACTTCTACTAAATTCTGGCCTTTTCTGCTTTTAACCATATATTTATTATACAACTTTTTGAATTTTATTTGCCTTTAAACAGGAGGTGCAAATTTTAACTTTTTTTACAGAACCGTTAACATTAGCTTTTACTGTCTGTAAATTTGGTTGCTGCCTGTATGCATGGTGTTTATTCGAAAAGCTTACTTTATTAGCTTTTAGAGCCTGTTTACTACAAATTTCACAATGTTTGGCCATTTTATTTTTCTCCTTAGTACTAATTATATTTTATTTACTAATTCCAACTCTGCAAGCTTTGGATCTAAAAGTCTTCTTCCTACCTCTACAAACTGAATGCTGCATAGTCTTCTTTCACTATATCCGATAATTTTTTTTACTTCTCCGACACCGTATTTTTTATGCCTTACTGTATCACCTTCTTTAAAGAATATTTCATTATCAGGTGATGTCCTTTCAGAAATGGGGTCAGGAGTACGATAAACAGGCAGCTCAGTGGTCGGAGGGCCAGGCATTTTGATTTCCTCTTCATTATAATCTTCTGATAACTCTACAGACTCTGCTTCTTCCTGCTGTTCTTCTTCGTATACCTGTTCCTCTTCATCCTCAAGGTCAACAAAATTATTAAGGTCTTCTTCTGTAAATTCCTGCTGCTGTTCCAGTTCCTGACCTTCTAAATCTTCTTCTTCATATCCTTCCTCTGTATATTCTTCTTCGTATTCTGCTCCTTCCTCATATTCCTGCTCAGTGTCGCTGTTTATGTATTCAAGCACGCTTTCATCCTGAAATTCCTCGCTCGAACCATAATCAAAATCCTCATCTCCTTCGTCTTCTTCTTCAAATTCAGCAGATTCATCATCTTCTTCGCCAACCTCCTCGTATCGGATACCGGCATCTTCATAATCTGCATCGGAATCTTGTCCCAAAGCCTGTTCATCAAGGAACAAAAGCATATTCTTATCTTCTTCAGACATACCTGATGTATCTTCTGTTGTGGTTGTTGGCCCTAAAAAAATTTGCTCTTCTGCTTCTTCTTCATATTCTTCTTCAAGAGACTCCTCAGCCTCTTCTTCAAAATATCCCTGCTCCTCTTCCTCAAATTCTTCTATTTCTTCCTCTGACTTCTCACCTTCCTCATAATATTCCCCGATTTCCTCTTCAGAATATACTTCTTCCTCTGGCTCTTCTTCATTTTCAAGGTACATTTGCATTTCAGAAGTTATTTCAATTTCCTGATTTTCAGCAGTTTCTTCTTCATATTCTTCAAATTCAGCTTCTTCCTCCGGCTCTTCAGAGATTAGCTCTTCCTTATATTCTTCAAGGACATCCTCATCTTCTTCTATTGCAAGCTCTTCCTCTTCTTCAATTTGTTCTTCAGAAATTTCTTCATGCTGTTCTTCCAGCTGTTCTTCTATTACAGCCGCTTCTTCCAGCGCGGCAGCTATTTCCTCTGCATCCTCCTCTACTTCTTCAATTAATTCAAGCTCAGATGTTAATGGCTGCTCGGTTTTTATCTGCGTTGTTACCTGTGCCTTACCCTGCGCAAAGGTCTGGTCAATTATAACTTCGGGATATGCTTTGTCCAGAGGAGAAATACTAATTAACAAGGGAACATTATTTGTTATTTTCCCGTAAATTATAGCTTCTGAAGGCCCCAGCCTCTGCATAAAGTCTTCCACTCCGGCTATTCTGGATTTTCTAAAAGCGGATAACGCAATTATATTATCCACTCTGGGCAATATCCCATCTATAACCGTTGATTCGTGCTGCATTGAAAAAATCGGACTAATACCGCTTTTCAGACCTTGACTGAGAAGCTTTTCCGCCAACCCATCACTGTTTATTGTATTAAAAAGGAAAAATTTTCTTTTGAAAATTTCCCTGTTCAAATCCACTACTGCTTCAACAAAATCCTCTTTCCACTCTGCCTCAACGTCTGAAAGGTCAAGCACTATAATTCCCTTATGCATAAAGGAATTGAAAACTTTATTGATTTCCTTGCGGCTATCTGCGAATATTCCTTTTCTGTAAAGCTTTTTTATATTATTACTTAAAAAAGACAGCTCCGGTGTGCCCAATTCTTCATACTCAGAGATTATTGCTTCCAGAAAAAATGAAAAAGGTATGTGTGTAGCGTTTTCTGTAAGCAAATACTCTTCCAGTTCAGAAAAAATATTTTCTATACAAGCCCTGGTTTCCGGCGAAACTTTTGCCAGGGTTTTATTATACAGGTTCTCCAGCCCCTTGATGTCGAGCGGCAGCTTTACGTCAGTGCCTGCTTTTACTACAATAGCGTTTTCAAGTTCTGTAAAACTTCCGTCCCTGTCGGCTATTACTACTCTGGCAACCTTTTCTGAAAGTTCACCGGCCAGATATTTTAAATATTCATTTTTTGCACTTTCAACGTCACCAACAACAATCGACGGTTTTTTAAATTCATCAGCCTCAACATTTATAAATTTCCCCGGAAAAAGTGACATTTGTCCGATTGAGACAGGCGTTTCCACACTGTGCAAATTAGATATAGCCAGTACTTCTTCCGGCTCAAGCATGCTTAATTTAAAATCCCTGCCCGGCACATTCCCCTGCCAGCTGGACAGCCTGCCGGAATTCAAAACCGTAAAAAGGATTTTAGCCGTAGCAGTATTGTACTCGCTTTTTTGCCGGAGGCTTTCTATTTTAATAACCTGCGCTATAACGCCGTTAGTACCGGCAGATGCTATTTTTAGCATGTCCGCAAAGAAAATCTCCTCTTTTTGAGCGTCAAAATTTATTTTTATGAGGTTCTGTTCTGTATTTTCAATAAACATATAAAAATTCGCAGGTTTAAAGTAATATAGTAAAAAAATTATACAATAAATTATAATTTTCGGGAAATGGGGAAAATAATGATATCCAATGTTTATACCGGAGCAACAGCAGGAATAGAAGGTTATAAAATAACGGTAGAGGCAGACATAAGCTCAGGGCTGCCCGCTTTTACAATAGTCGGGCTTCCGGACGCTGCAGTATCCGAAGCCAAGGAAAGAATCCGCTCTGCCGTAAAAAATTCAGGATATATGCTCCCCTCAAAAAAAATAGTGGTCAACCTTGCCCCTGCTGATGTAAAAAAAGAAGGAACAGGCTTTGACCTGCCGATGGCGGTAGGAGTTCTGCTGGCGAGCGGCGATATAGTAACAGAAAACATTAAAGACACGGCTTTTCTCGGAGAACTGGCCCTCGACGGAAAGCTCAGGCCCATAAACGGCATATTGCCCGCTGTTTTGAGTTTAAAGAACGGTGGAATAAAAAAGGTTGTAGTCCCGGCACAAAACGCCAAAGAAGCCGCACTTGCAGAAAACATTGAAGTATATCCTGTTAAAAACCTTGCAGAAGTCGTTAATTTTCTTAACCCGCCAGCCATATCCGACTTTCAAATCAAACCGTTTACTGTAGATATCGATGAATATCTTAAAAACAATTCTAAAAACGATTATGCTTTTGATTTTAAGGATGTAAAAGGCCAGGAAAAAGCCAAAAGAGCGCTGGAAATAGCGGCAGCCGGCGGCCATAACATACTTATGGCGGGCTCTCCCGGCTCCGGTAAAACCCTGCTGGCAAAATGCTTTATGAGTATATTACCTCCCCTGCAATATTCTGAAGCGATTGAACTCACTAAAATATACAGCGTTAGCGGACTGCTGGAAAAAGACAGGCCCTTAATGTCACAGCGTCCTTTCAGGTCGCCGCACCATTCGGCCTCCTCCGCCGGTATTATTGGAGGAGGGACGAACCCCCGCCCCGGCGAAATCAGCCTTGCGCACAGAGGCGTGCTTTTTCTTGATGAAGTAGTTGAATTCCCCCGCCAGGTACTGGAGGTACTAAGGCAACCGCTGGAAGACGGCGTTGTGACTATAAGCCGAGCACAAACAAGCATTAAATACCCGGCTGATTTTGTACTGCTGGCAGCTATGAACCCATGCCCCTGCGGTTATTACGGTGATACAAAAAAGGCATGCATTTGTTCAGACTTTCAGGTAAAACGCTACTGGTCGAGGCTGTCCGGCCCGCTGTTAGACAGAATAGACCTGCAAATTGAAGTTGCCCGCCTGTCCGAGGACGAGTTGTTAAACAGGCAGGCAACAGGCGAAAGCTCTGCGGCCATAAGAGAAAGGGTCATAAAAGCAAGGGACAGGCAGGTAAAAAGGTTCTCTGCTGACGGAATAGTATCCAATTCTCAGATGTCCCCAGCCTTAATCAAAAAGCACTGCAGGCTGGACGCTTCCGCCGAGGACATCTTAAGAACTGCCATTGCTAAATTTAACCTGTCAGGCCGTTCTTATGACAGGATATTAAAACTTTCCCGCACTATCGCAGATTTAAAAGCCAGCGAAAATATTGCCCCGGGGCACATTGCAGAGGCTATTCAGTACCGAAACATTGAGCGGATTATGGTAACAGCCTAGAACCTATCTCTCGTACGTTGTACCTTGACAGCGTACAATAAATAATTTATAATTAAATTATTATGATAAAAAGTTTTAAGCATAAAGGACTTGAAAAATTATTCCTGAACGGCGACGCCTCAAAAATTAACCCCAAACACATTAAAAGAATAAAAATGATTCTGGATATTATCCACAGGGCTAAAATTATAGAAGATATAAATTTTCCAGGTTCAAGGCTACACCCCCATAAAGGCAGAAAAAATATCTGGTCAGTAGATATTAGCGGCAATTACAGAATAATTTTTGAATACAAAAACGGCAATGCTTATATCCTTGATTATAAAGACCCTCACTAAAGGAGAAAAACAATGAAAAACATAAATAATGAACCCCTTCAAATGTTCGACCCGCCACACCCGGGGGAAATATTAATGGAAATGTATTTAAAACCGTTAAATATAACCATAACCGCTTTTGCTCAAAATATTGGTGTAAGAAGAGCAACAGTCTCAAACCTTATTAACGGAAAATCCAACATAACACCGATGATGGCAATGAGGCTGTCTAAAGCATTAAAAACCACCCCTGATTTATGGCTGGGCTTGCAAATGGAGTTTGACCTCTGGCAAATAAAACAGGAAATCAAAAATAACAGGACTATTCAAAATATTAATGTGCTAACAGCCTAGAGCTCCTCTTTTAGCCGCTCCACCAGATCAGCATCTACAGCCTCTTCTGCTGAAACCCTTCCCGACCACAGGGGTTCGAGCGCATTTTCCAGTATATCAACAAGCCGCTGGTAGTTTTCCGTAACCGGAGTAGGAATGGAATGCTCTATCACTTCTGTAAAAATCCTCTCCGGATCATCAACATCAATCCTGGCAGGCGTTATTAACCCGCTCTGTGTAAATTTTTTAATTGAGTTTTTCGATGAAAGAAACTCCACCAGCTTCCAGGCCTCATCAGGGTGTTTTGTGGACGAACTTATTGCCCATCCCGAGGAATCACAGCCCACGATTGAACCGGCCTTCCCCGCAGGGAATTTTGCAATACCCCAGTTAAATTTTATTTCCTTTTTATAAATCGGCAAAAACCACCGCCCGCTGAGATGCATGGCGAGCCTGCCCTGCATAAACAGCTGTGCCATGGTTGCGCTGCCCGCCTCGCTTTTTGTCGGGGCAAAATGATGCTTATTTCTCAAATCAGAATAAAACTGTATAGCCTCAATTGATTCCGGCTGGCCAATCTCAATATTTTTAAGGTCAGGGCTAATAAACCCGCCACCGTTACTCCAGAGATAAGGCAACCAGAATAAAGGCTCCTCCCGAAAACTCACACCCCAGTGTTCATCAGTGGTTAAATTCCTGCAAGCCAAAAGAAAGTCATCAAATGTCCAGTCCTCCCGTGGGTATGGAACATTATATTTATCAAAAACATCTTTGTTGTAGTAAACCACAAGGTTTGAAACATCCCGGGGTATTGCGTAGAGCTTGCCTTTATATGTTAAAGCCCGCAATGCCTTGTTATGAAATCTTTCCTGCTCATTAAAAGTATCTTTTAAATTTTTAAATATATTATTCTCTGCATAAAGCGGGCCGTATATGTTATTAACAAACACCAAGTCCGGCGTAAGCCCGGAAGCTGACAGCAAATGCAGCTTCTGGAAATAGTTCTGCGGGGTATGCATAAATTCTATTTTTATATCAGGGTTTTGCTTTTCAAATTCATCAAGCAAAGGTTTTATTATTGCGGCCTCGGACTTTGACCCCCAGCTCATGAATTTAATTGTGGTTTTATCCGGCTTTTGGACGCACCCGCTTAAAAAAAACAGGCTTATTAAACAGAGTAATAACAAGTTTTTCATATTGACATCATAAACCAAAAAAAAGTCCACTTACGTGGACTCTTTTATTATTTGCGCAGTATCTATTAGTGTTTATTGGTGTGTTGCGTATAACCCGATATCTTTATTGGCTCTGAACATTTTTTCCAGTCCATTGTCTTCACTATCGAGCATACCGTTTTTATTTGTATCATATTGTTTAAGGATTTCGTCTTTTGTTTGGGTTTTACCTTCAACATTAAGGAATCCTAATATTCCGCCGTTGTCTTTCTTGGTGTTAATTCCTACTGCGCCTGACGGATCGATATTGTAGTAAGAACCGCTTGTGTCGCTAGTATGTTTTTCTATATTAAATGTACCTTTTCCGTCTTTTGTTTTAATTGAAACATTACCGTTTTCTTCAACTTTAACAGTTCTTCCATCAGCCAGCTTAGTTTCGCCAACTTTAAGAGCTTTACCGTCAAGGGTAGTTTTACCTTCGTGCATGAGTAATTCCTGATTACCAGCATTGATTCTGACTGCGCCCATTACCTGCGGGGCTTCATCAGTATGTTTTTTATATTCTGCATCTATATCAAGACCGTCTGCATTAAGAATATTATATGTTTCGCCGTATAAATTCTTGCCGTCTTTTGTAGATTTATGGTCAATTACAACGTTTTCTCCGGTTTTATCCTTGAAGTTAAAGTGCGGGTCACCCCATGCTCCTTTTAAGTCGTCTTCTATTATTATTTCTTCTTCAAACGGTGCACCCGGGGTTCCAGCACCGGTTCCACTTAACTGATCAACAAGGCTCATAATATAATTCATTAAGTTGTTTATCGGATTATACCCGAACTGGTTTTGCAGTCCTCCGCCGAACATTTGTCCCTGGAATAATGGTGAGCCACCAAACCCGCCAAGCATTTGTCCGTTGAACATAGATGTTTGAGGCATCATTGACATTTGAGGCATTCCACCGAACATTTGCGGCTGCATCATTGGCATTTGCATTTGCGGCTGCATCATCGGCATTTGCATTTGCGGCTGCATCATCGGCATTTGCATTTGTGGTTGCATCATTGGCATTCCGCCAAACATTTGCCCCTGAAACATTGGCATTTGCGGCTGCATCATTGGCATTTGCATACCACCGTAATAATTGTTGTAAATGTTGGAAATGTTCATTGTTGGCATTGTGTACTGCGGTTGCTGCTGCATGAACATGTTGTTGTAAATGTTGGAAATGTTGTAATTTGGTGCGCTGTACTGCTGCACAGGCATCTGCATGTTGTAGTTGTAATTCTGGGTAGGCATCACAGTTTGGTTTTGCATCACATTAGGCCACATAATTTCTCCTCCTCCGTATTTATATACCAGGTTTTTAAGTTTCCTCTAAAATACTCCATCACAAGTTTAAAACTTGATCCAATATACTCCTCTATGTTTATAAAAACAATATATAAATCCGACATTCATTTTGCCACCTCTTTTTTACATTTCTTAATAATTTTTTAATATTCCATTGGGAAATACATACAAAAAGTAGTGCCCTCTCCGGGTTTCGAAATAATTTTAATTAACCCGTTGTGGGCCTCAATTATTAGTTTTGCCAGATAAAGACTGAGCCCCGACCCTATTTTCCTGCCAAGAAGCTTAATCATTTCATACCTGTTAAAAACCTTCTCCTCATATTCCAATGGAAACCCCGGCCCTTTATCCGATATACAGACAGTAATATATTTATCGCTCAATTTTTTGAACTTAATTTCAACCTGTTCATTTTCTGGGGAGTATTCTATAGCATTTTCCAGAACAAAACCAAAAACCTTTTCTATTTCTTTTTTAGCTGCTCTTATAGATGGCATTGATTCTTTTATTACCCAATTAAACTTGACTCCCTTAGATTTAGACTGTTCTTTAAGTTTTTTACAAGTATTTTGCATTAATTCTTCCGGACTATATAAAGCAAATTCAAAATTTTTATTACCCATTTCATAATTATAAATCTCTATAAGTTTTGATAATGTTTCGTTTATAGCCTGGTTATTCTCAAGCAGTCCCTCCAATATTTTTTTAATTTCAATAATTTGCGTGTCATCAGACTGGGAATTAATATACTCCAACGCCTTTTGTTCTCCTACCACAGGCACCATAAGGTCATGCGCTAGCGTAAGCATATATGTATTCCTGATTTCTTCGATTTCCTTGAGTTTTGTAATATCCCACACTACATTAATGACGTTTTTAGCTACAGACTCTAAAAGCTGCAGGTCTTCTTTTGTCCAGCTCCTTTTTTGGCTAGAACAAAGCGCAAAAATGCCCAGAAGCTTAACGTCCCTGTTATACCTGACAAAAGGTACTGCCATTATGGAGCGAATACAAAGTTTTTTTATAACATTAAGGGATTCTTCGTCATATTTATGATGCTCTATTAAATCATCAATTATAAACGGCTTTAAATGCTCACTTGTTTCCTTAAATATATTGATGCAGGACTCAGGAACTAAATGCCCCTGCATTGAAGGTATATTTTGGTTTTTAAGGTGTTCATATTTAACATAGGTTTTTTCAAGTATATTCCTGGATATTTCAAGAAAAACACTCCTGTCAACATCAAATATATTTGCCATTTTAGCCAATATATAATTATATGCTTCATCCAGGCTCTGCGACCGCTTTATTTCCCCGAGTATATTCCTTAAAATTGCTTCTCTTTCAGCTGTTTTCTTCACACTTTCATATAGTTCCGCCTGATTTAGCGCAATAGCAGTCTGATATGCCAGGACCCTTATAAAATTTAGCTTGTCCTCGTCCAGAAAGACTTTTTCCTTTATATAATTGAGCACAAAAGTCCCGTATAGTTTGTCCATAAAAACGATTGGTATTGCGATATCGCTTTTTACCTTCATTTTGTTATATCCCTTTAAAAAAGAAGTACTATTTTCCAACCCCCTTTCCTTAATATATTCTTCTATATCAAAAGCAAGCAATTCTTCTTTTCTTCTTATAATATTGCTTATTTCAGGTATCTCTTTTTCAGGCTCAAATCCCTTTAAACTTTTCGCTTCAGGATTTCCAATACATTCAAATTTAACGGGTAGAAATTCATTGGTTTCACTGTCAAAATCTGCAATCAAACACCTGTCCGCATTTAATGCCTTACACGTTAATTCAACAATTTTCTGCTTGATTTTATTTGCTTCGAGAGTACTTCTTATTGTTCCGGTGATTTCCCTTAACAACCGCTCCCTCTCAACCGCCTGCTTTTGCTTTTCATATAATTGCGCCTGTTTTATAGCTATCGCAGCCTGATTTGCAAGTGTTTTGATAAATTTTTTCTCCCCTTCTGTATACTCAAGCCCTGCCTTTCTATAATGCCCGGACAATACCCCCAAAAAATCCCCCATATAAAAAAGAGCAACCTGAAACCCGTTATTTATTTCAATTTTTTCAAAATAATCCAGCACTGCCGGAGTTATTTTATCTTTAAACATTAATAAAAAATCAGCAGCAGATTTTCCATAAGCATCAATATCATTTTTTGCAATCTCTGTGAAAACAGCCAGCTCTTCCTTATTAAAATCAAAGCCAACAACACTCCTAACCTCTTCAGAAGACCTGTATTCATCGTTTTCTTTCAAAGGTATAATTTTTTTAGTTACAGGATCTGCTTCAACAATAAAACACCTTTCCATATTGAATTCCCTGCCCAAAAAATTAACGATCTTTTTTTTAATTTCATCAACGTTAATATATTCCCTGATATACCCTATAAATTCCCTTAAAATTTTTTCTCTTTCAGCTGTTACTTTTTGGTCCTTATACAGGTTTGCTTCATAAATTGCATTACCGGCTTCCAGCCGAATTATTTCCAGAAAATTTATATCACTTATTGCAATAGTATGTTTTTTTCGATAATTAGCGTTTAATAAACCCAAGTACTGCTCTTTGTAATACATGGGTGCAATAATAGCTGATTTTATGCCGTAATCATCTACAAAAATTTCTTCAGGCGAACCCTGCAAGTTATTTTTTTCAATTAAATCATTTTTAACATTATCAAATATTATAATTTCCCTGCTTTTGCCAAGTTTTCTAAAAAATTTATACTGTTCCATATCTGTTCCGATCAAACTCGGCAAATCAGGCGTTTTACGGTACTCGGAAAATTTATCAACTGGATTTAATCTGTCATTCTTGCTGTCATAAGTGAAAAAATAAACCACATCAGCATCGAGATACTCGCCTATGGTTTTAACAAAGGCTTTTTCAATGCTATTAATATCAAGGTCTTTTCTTACCTGTCCGATTATTTCTATTAATTTTTTTTCTCGTTCGCTAAAGGGCATAAAAATTTAATTCCAATACTTTATAACTTAATTTTAATTTGCCCCTGCTTACTATACCTGCGACATTATGGTATAAACATTACCTATTTCGTGATATTATTTAATTTATGAAACTGCAGTCCCTCATAAAAAATTTTTTCCCGGCTAATGGCTTTGATTGCTATCCTGATGCATTAATAATAATTGATAACCTTAATAACATTGCATACTGGAATAAAAAAGCCGACGAAATATTCGGCTACACAAAAGAAGAAATGATGGGCCGAAACCTTGCCATACTATTTGATTCTGATACAGAAAAAATATACGAGTGCTGTAAACACAACAAAACCGCAGTACTCTCATCAAAAAACAACCTTGACGAAAATAAATATGTAGAAATATCCTGCTGCCCGATAACAGAGCAGGAAAAAATCATGATTTCGCTGAGAGACGTCACCAAAACCCAGAAGGTGATGGAAAAACTACTGGTAGAGCATGAAACAGCAGCAAAAATTAATAACAACAAGAACAAATTTATTTCAGGACTTTCCGCTGATTTTAAAAACCCCCTTCATTCGCTGATTGGCTTTTCACAGGGGTTAATTGACGGTGTTTGCGGAGAATTAACAGAAAAACAGAGTAAATATGTCAGCATCATAAACAAAAACGCCAATAACCTGCTTGATGTCATTAATGACTTTCTGGACTTATCATCACTGGAAGCGGGAAACACAGAATTTAACATGAAAACATTTGATATTGTTAAAGTTTTAAACAATATATGCAGCAAAATTAAGCCCGAAGCAGAAAAAAAAGGAATACAGTTTGAAACTGATTTTAACGATATAGTCAAAAAAAACATCTACAGCGATGAACACCAACTTTCCCGTGTTATCACATCAATAACAGAAAACGCCGTTAAATTTACGGAACTCGGCTCTGTCAGGATTAAAGTCCTGCACCCTGATGAAAACAACTCATCCCTGCTGTTCAAGGTGACAGATACAGGTATAGGATTAACAGAAGAAGAAATGGGACTGATTTTTGATGAATACAGCCAATCCTACAGGACGCTGGCAAAAAAATACGGCGGCACAGGACTTAAACTTGCCTTATCAAGAAAAATATTATACGCCCTTGGCGGCACAATCTGGCTCGAGAGCGAACCCGGACAGGGCTCCACGTTTAACTTCACTGTTCCTATAGAAAGGCCTTCTTAATTAAAACTTTTTAAGATTTATACGCCCAGACTTCTGCCTGCATCTTTACCCCATTTAATATAGTGTGCGTAACCGGATTTAACGCTGGTTGTACCATTTTTTATAGCATTAGCCACATCCGGGTTAGCTGCGAGGTATGCTGCTTCATTAAATGCTTTTGTTTTGGGAGTTGGCGCAGGGACAGGATCTGGTGTCGAGGCACTAACCACACCAGATGTTTTGTTTTGAAAATCCGCTACTCGATCCCTATAAGTTGTTCTGGCTTTACTTGTTGTATTGGTTGTATTTTTATTTACTGTATTGGATTCTTTTTCTTCTGTACTCAATGCATCTAATAATAAAGCAGATATATTACTTTCTCCACCAAATAATAAACTATATATTAACGTAAGTTGCTACTTATGAAAAAAGTATAGAAAAATTGTAGGATAAAA
>CAZLCO010000026.1:0-21111 GCA_964558005.1 uncultured Gammaproteobacteria bacterium
CAGAAAACCCCCTTACCGTAGAAGCTCCGCCTAAATATAACTGTTCAGAAGAAAGAAGGGTCATCGGAGAATATTGTCCTAAAATCCTGAATACTCCTACCATATCCCAGGGCAGGTATTGATATCTTGTTAACTGCGAATTGATTTTTACAAAATTACTGTCAGGCAATTGGGCATTACGATGCAGGGTAGCACCTAAAATGGGCAATCCGTTGCTAAGAGAAAATTCACCTGTCCATACTCCGCCGTAATCGTATTTATAGCCATTTACTCCATACCTTAATACTCTTGTATCATATTTTGTGAGGATTACCTGATTCATCATCGTTGTTTCAGAGTGTAAAAAATCAAAACCTATGAAAGAATTTAATTTATGAGTGTCGCCTTTTAATAAAGGATGTGTTAATTCAATATTAAAACCCTGTGAGTCTCCCTCTATATTGTTGGCCCTGAATGAGCCGCCCATTTCAATTCTGGAGAGTGAGTATCCCAGATTTAGCCTTGTACCTTTATAACTTACAGGTATTGAATATATTGTATTAAGCCCATAAGTCCCGTCAGCAAAAGTGTTAAATATATTTAGACTGTCGCCGTATCCAGTTAGATTATCTATGAAAGTATTAATTCCGGCTCTTTGTTTTCCAATAAATTGCCTGCCGAAATTGTTCCAGCTAGCACTTGTCCTTAAAGGAAATCTATCTTCAATTTCCAGCAAAATATCTGTTGTATCGGATTTTACACCTTTGTCAAGAGTAACGTTGCCTTTTAGATAATCTTTTGAGTTTATTTCCTGTACCGAGGCTTTGAGGTTATTAACGTTAAAAATTTTATCCTTTTGAATGTCATTGGCTTTCAGAAGGTTATTTTCTATATATCTTTCTCGTGTCCACTTATTACCCTGAATTTTAATATTTCCGACAGTGCCTTCTGCTATTTTTATTGTAACCACTCCATCATTTATTTTTTGCGGTGGCAGGTAGGCTATAGTTGTCAGGTAACCTTTTTCCCTGTATAAATCTGTAATTTTTTTTGTGATGCCCTGTAGCTCTGAAAGTGTAACAGTTTTTTGTTCGTATTCTTTAGTGTATTTAAAAATTTCTTCGTCTGTTATGTTTAAATTACCTTCAAGATTAATTTTTTTAAGAAAAAATTCTGTTTGGGGATATTCTTGTTCTTTTTGTTTTTGTTTCAGCCCATCTGTATCGAGCTCATAATCCGGCAAATCTTCTTTTTTTGGTTTTGGCCTTTGTTGCTCTTTAATTTCCTGCAGTACAGAACCCGGGTCAACATTGACAGGCTTAAAGTCAAGCGATGCACCTGTTGCCGGTTTACCGATTATAAAAATTGCTATAATACTAGAAATTATTAATTTCATTTTACCCATTTATAAAATAATAAATAGTTTTTATAGATATGTCTAATATTTATAGAAGTATCACCAAAATAGTGTAGAAACTAACTTAAAAAGACTTGAGTCGTAATCTAATGGTATTTGTTTGATCACAGGCGATGGTGTATTCGATTTTTCATATTTAACTTCTACTATTTTTGAAGACTTTTCAAGTTTTTTACTTATTTGTTCCGGGACAACACTGCTCTGCATGGTTTACCTGTAAATGGATTAACAACCTGTGTAAAGAGACAGTCAGTTTAAGACAAAGTGTCAAGGAATCTGAGTCAGCTTATTTTTGATATTCTCTTCTCCCTTTGACCTGAGCTACATCATCCGTAATATTTTCCTGCCAGCCTGATTTTGAAACATCAAAGCTGTCAAATTTTGCTGTATATGGCTTTATATCCAGCAAAGGTGTTCCGTTAAGAATATCAATGTTTTCAACTTCTAAAAAATTATCTTCTATCTTTAGCAGTTTTACTATACTTAATCCTATTGGATTAGGGCGAAATGGGGCACGGGTTGAAAATAATCCCCTTTCAACATCTTCTAAAAATGGCTTTACGGTTAATTTCACTTTGTCAGACTTATGAAAATGATAAAGCAGATAAATATGTGAAAAACCCTCTAAATCCTTGAGTCCTTCTACATATTCAGGATAAACTTCAACTCTGCCTTTAATCCCCTGAGCATAAACAGGTTGAATAGGCGTTTTTTCTGATTCTTTATGAGGGGAATATATAATTCCTATTGGTTTATAATTTATTTGATCCATTTTTAATCTCCACATAATTATTTACTTTAAGAAACTAATAGTATTTTTATTGACAAACTGTTAGGCTTGCCGTACATTTTTAAAGTTAACACAACCTAATTTTTCAGGCAACCAATTATGAAAATACTTAAAACTACAGGTTTAAGCCTAAGTAATGGGTATATAGCGGTATTATTCGCATTATTACTGGGTTCTTTTAAGCCTGTACTGATTAAAAGCGGAATTACAGGTCATCTGCTAACTCCCGCAATCATCAGTTTCATTAGTGCAGCAATTGCAGGAGCCATAGTTTTTATATTTAACAGACCTGATTTAAAATTTTTTAAAAATGTCAGTCTTTATATTCCTGGTGTATTGTTATTATTGAATACTTTTTTAACTGCTATTGCGCTTAACTATACAAACCTCGCTACTGTAACGGCGATTATAGCATTAACTCCAATTGTAGTAGCCTTTCATAAGGCTATAATTGATAAATCAATGAAAAATCTTGGATGGTTTTTAGCCGGCTTTATTATTGCATTTATTGGAGTATTACAAGTTATTGAAATTAATAGTTTTAATGTCTTTAAACTGAATCTGGCGGGAATATTCTTTGCTTTTTCTGCAGTAATTGTTTCTGATATATACAGGCTTTTTCTGGAAAGAAAATCATTAAAAATTGAACCAGAAACGTTATCTGCCATGATTATAATTACAGGTTCAATTTTTGGTTTTGTATGTATGCTTTTTTATAGTGAAAAGGTCGCAACCATTGATTACAAAACCTGGGGAATAATATTATTGCTTGCTATAGCTATTGCTTACTCTAATTTACTGTTTGTTAAAGGTTTAAAAAAAATAGGGGCAATTACAACTTCACTTATCCTTATTATGCAGCCAGCTGTAGTAATATTTTTAGGGGCTTTATTTATTGCAGAACCATTAAAAATAAATCATATTACAGGAATTTTCATAATCATACTGGGTTTGTTTGTGTTTAAACTGCCAAGTGTGTTTATTTCATATAACAATTGGTTTAAACAGTATTCTTCAAGATTTTTGTAGATTAAAAACATTTTTATGATAATTCTTGGTCAAAAAATTTAAAGGATTAGTGAGATAAGATACTAATTCTGTTTTTTCTAAAGGTAGTGCCTCCAGGGCTTCTATATACCCTTGAATATCTTCATCTTTGACGCCAATAGCGTTTGCGTTCCATTTTAATGCCCGGAAAAGTTTGGAGGTTACAGGCGTTTCGATACCTGCAATCATTCCCAATTTTTCTATAACAGCCATTCCCGGCAAATCTTCCAGTATATACCTATGAGAAACCAGTTCTTCTATGCATGGAGGTCTTGAGTCATATACATTTTTACATGCCTGAAAAGCCTCATAATATGTACTATATTCACCAATGCTATAGTGAGTGTCCAAAAGTTTATTAATTGGCTCTGAATCTATGCCATAAGCTTTTGCTATTGCAATTCTTTCTTCATCAAGTTTTTCCATTACCCTGGCAACTTCTTTGGTAACCCCTTCTAAATAATGGTTGTAAGAAAGTCTGGTTCCTATACTTCTAAGTATATTTTCAGGGTCAAGTACAACTGCACAATGAAAAATATAATTTCTCCCGCCTAATATAATATCAATTGGGGAAGTATTGTTAAAAGACATAATATTTTTATTCTTATCATTTTTTAATGGAAATATTTCTTCTAATATCTTTTTAACCCGTTCTGTTTTTGATACAGGAAATGCTGATATATCAACTTTGTTTTTTCTCTTAAAATTAAGCGTACCTCCCATTCTTGAGCCATATGGAGAAGTTTCTAAAAAGCCGATCGTGGTATCTATTTTATTTTCATAAACTTTTCTTGCTGTTTCAATGATTCCACCTTCTCCTCCCGGTATAAATATTACAGTTTTCCCAATAAACAGCTCTAGTTCATCAAAAACGGCTTTTCTTGCTATTGTAATATCCGGGATTGCTATAATTATTATTTGTGAATCATTTATTGCATCTTGAAACTTGTTTTTGTCCCAGCTGGGAATAAACTGTTCCGGTTTTAATTCAATAAAAAATTCTTCTTTAGTAAGAGTATTTTTTATAGCTGTTCCATTGTATTTATAAATAGGAGCGAGCCTTTTAGCAACATTTTTAGATAATCTGGGTAATACCATTTTTATATCGATAGGATTGTCCAATAATGAATTTTGAATTAAAGAATCAAGCAATACGCTGAAACCAAGGTTTCCAGCACCCCAGACAAGTAATTTCTTTCCTCCCTTTCCTGGAGATTTTATAATCGACTGATTTTTAACCTTTATGATTGAATAATCTATCTCTGGAGAAATAGTAATGTTAGAAACTAAACTATCAAGTTTTTCATCAATTTTAAACTTTTCTTTAACCGAACAGCTCATATAAGCCATAACAAAACTCCTTAACTTTTGAACCTTTATTGTGTTCAATTGATGAAACAAATGTATGGCAGTCCTAACATTTTGTCAATAGCAAAAGCTGTTAAAAAATATTGTTTACTCGTATATTTTAATCACGCTTACAGGGCATTGTGCTGCTGCGTTTCTACAGTCTTCTTCATTGCCTGCAACTTTATCCTGATTGACATGAGCAACATCATTTATATGAAAAACTTCGCTATTTATAGATTCACAGGCACCACAGAATATGCAGCCTTCTATTATTTCAACTTTCATTGTAAGTATCCTCGCTTAATTTCTTGTTACTTCAATATGTTAAAATAATCTTGTTTTAATAACATTGCCTGACCGTATTATTTCTTTAAAAAAGAGTAACCCAAAACATAACCAGCCCCAGCAAAGCAATTAACCCAAAGCCCGCATATTCTATTGATGTTATGATTTTAGAAGATTTTTCCCCGAACTTATCCAAACCGGAAACCATCGCCCGATTCGCCAGATTGGAAAATATACCGACTGCGGATATTGTAACCGCTATGCCTGCTGATATTGCAGCAACAAGAATTATTCCAGTCCAAAGCATTTGGTTTGCCATTGCATACAGCATTATAACAAGAGAGCCGGTGCAGGGAATCAAGCCTGCTGACAGGGCAAGCATTGTGCTGTTTTTTGAGCAGGCGCAGAGCGGCTCGCCTTTGCTCCTGTATTTTGATATTAAAAGATAAACCCCGACTAAAAATATCATGGCATAGCTAAACAAGGATATTATGCGGATTTCCCCGTCAGGATTCCCCATAATTGTTCTTAGGGAAACATCTGCCAGCAGGACAAATATAATAGCAGAAACGCAGTGCATAGCTGATATTTGCACACTCATAATTATTGGTTTTATAAATCCTGATTTGTTTGATAAAAAATAAGATGCAACGATTGTTTTGCTGTGTCCGGGACCTAATGCGTGGATTATGCCGTATAAAAAAGCTATTCCTATCCCAAAAAACAATATATTTGGCGACTCGTTATTTTTAATCTGCTTTAAAGTCCTGCTTATTTTTACAGTCAGTTGTTTTTGAGTTTTTACGACTTCTTTCCACGTTTTATTGACTATATTTTGGTTATTGGTTGTCGGGTAAGCATAACATTCACCCCTTGCCGGAGTAAAAACAGCCAAAAATATAATAAATAGAGATACTAAAAGTATTTTCATTTGCTAAAAACCTTTATAACCTGCGGGTTAACCATATTATAGTAATAAGTGTTTTTCAAATCTTCTTCAATTTTATAAGAAAAAACTCCTGATTTATCGCTGATGAATTTTACAGGGTATTCTTCTGCTACATAAACATCATAATAATACCCGGGATCATAAAAACTCACCGCAAAGCCCTGCCTGGCGGGATTTACCGGCGCAGGGAGCGGAATTACAAAATTAAAATTAATAACATCATTAACCCTGTCTGCATGAGCAAATTCTATCTTTTGTACCGGGTATTGCTTGCCATCAATGTAAATATGGCTGAAATAGTTCAGGATTTTAATTATTTCAAGAACTTGCTCTTCTATTTTGGCTAATTCCACAGTAGTTAGCCTTTTATCCCAGTCCGCACCCGTTGTTTCTACTAAAAACATTGATGTAAATTCATCAAAACTCCATTTTGCCTGAACAGCGGTTATTTTATTGTCTTTTACAATAAAATCAGCTTTTGTTTCTATCCAGCCGTGCGGGTGAGAGAATAACGGTTGTGCAAATAAAAATAAAAGAAATAAAGCTATAAGTATTATTCTATATTTCATCAAATTTCCCGGATTTGTTTATATATATCTTATACAATATTATCCACATACAAATCCAGAAAAGTCCAAGGCTAAACCCTCCAATTACATCAGTTGGATAATGCACACCCAGGTATATCCGACTTAGCCCGATTAAAATGACCATTAACCCGGAAATAGCAGCCAGAGTCCATTTAACCCATCCGATTTTTATATGTTTAACGCAAAAATACAAGAGAAAACCATAAAAAACCATGCTAACAAGGCTGTGTCCTGACGGGAAACTAAAACTGTAAGGTTCAAGCAGGTTTAATTCTACTGGCGGACGGGGTATAGCAAAAAAGTTTTTAGTTATTTTTGTTATTATATGAGCGGACTCAGTTGCTAGTATAAGCAAAACAGGCTCCTGAAAACTGTTAAAGTACACAAAAGTTCCTAATGCCAAAAGTATTGGATAAACCATGCCGTATTTATCACCCAAATCAGTTATAAATACCGGCAAATCCAGAGGATGGACTGAGGAAAATGCATTAACCTGTTTAACTATATTCAGGTTAAATACAGCTACAGCATCAATATTTACAACGCAAAAAGCGGTAATTGCAAAGACCAGCAGGCTAATTACCATTACATAAAATTCCGGCGTGGAAGTGATTTTTTTCTCTTTCATGACTCTTATTCCCTTTCAAATCATATACAAGAACTATCTTTATAAATTATTAATTTTTCCCTTGACAAATTGTTTGGCTTGCCGTACATTTAATTTAAAATTAACATGATCACCTTAAATAAGCAAGAAGGATAGTGAATTGAGAAATAAAAAAATATCAGCCAGCTTAGAAGACTACCTTGAAACTATTTATGAAATTATAGAAGAAAAACAAGGTGTTCGGGCTGTTGAAATTTCAAGACGCTTAGGTGTAGGCAGGTCATCTGTTACAGAAGCCTTGAAAAACCTTGCCGAGAAGAAACTTGTTAATTATGGTCGCTATGATGTGATTTCTCTCACTCCGGCAGGAGAAAAAGTCGCCCAAAAAATTCAGTTAAAGCATCAGGTATTATATGACTTTTTTGCTCATATTTTAGGTGTTGAAAATGAAGAAGCTCAGGAAAATGCTTGCAGACTTGAACATTTTATTTCAGAAGATGTTTTAAAAAGGCTCATCTCATTTATTGAGTTTAATAAACAGTTCCAATGTAATAAACATGACTATCTTGAGGAGTTTAAAAGGTTTTATTCAGAGAGTTTAGAAAGAAAAGAGGAGTAAATTTTTTTGCTTTTATTGTTAGGGTCTTCTAACAATGTAGCCTAAAAAGAACAAAAGGAGATGAACAGGAAGTTGTTAAAAATGAAGGACAAATACAGCGAGATATACCGATTTATGGTGGATATCCTGAAACTGAAGGAAAAAGAAGCCCTGCAAAATACTCTTAAACTCGAAGGGGCAATTTCCGAAAATGTCTTAAAAAGATTTAAAAATTTTATTGCGTACACAAACGAAAAAATGCTCACCAATAAAGAATATTTAAACGAGTTTAACAAATTTTTTAATAAGGAGTTGAATGATGAAGAAACTACATGAACTAGGCAAAGGGGAGTCAGCACAGATTGTATATTTTGCTGACAATCCCACAAAATGCCATTCTGCAAGGTTTGGGCTTTGTGAAGGACAGATAATAAAATGCCTTGCAAATGTTGGCCCGGTAATAGTCGGGAAAAACCAGCAAACAATAGCAGTTGGAAGAAATTTATCAAAAATGATAGGAGTAAAGGAAGTTTAAAATGATAAATCAGATATCTATGAGTAAAAATCAAACACCAGCTTTTAAAGCAAATCCGGCACAGATATATAAGGCAATTAAAAATGGGGCAAGAACGTGCCCTCATGCTATGGATAATACAAAACAACTTGCCGGTGCCGTTGAGGAATTAGGCAAGAGTCATGGTTTAAAAATAGATATACCGCTTAGAGGCAGCAATGTAAGAGAAAAAACACTGGCACAGTTACCTCAGGGGATTTCTGATACAGTAAGAAAAGCTGTTGATGATGTAGTTAATATGGTTACAAGCCCTTTTCGTCATTGTAAAGACGGGTGCAATAAAGCCGGGCTTACAAAAGGTGAAGTAACAAGCAATGTTCTTGTAAACTGGGGGCAATTTAAAAATCATGATATTGGGAATCCATTTACATTAAGTACCCGAAAGAAATTTCCTACATCTTTAAGGGAATTATTAGGATATACAAAAAAGCCAATTACTGATGATGCACAAAGAGCCGGTTTATTTAGGCAGTATTTAGATAAAGCTAAAATTAATTCTGATGAAGTATCATTCCCATCTGTCAGAAGAATTTTAAGTCAGAATAGTTAATAAAAGGAGAAAACTATGCCAGGCGGAGATGGAACAGGTCCAACAGGAGCAGGGCCTGGAACAGGAAGCGGGGGCGGGTCATGTGGCTATAAATTTAATATCCCGTTATTTGCGGGGAAAAAAGTTAATACTCAAAATAACAGATTGCTATCTAATTTGAATAAACCAATATTTAATGTTGGGGCGAAAAAAGATGAATTTGTAAGGATTAAAAGATAAATAAGGAGATAAATTATGCCAAATTTAGACGGAACAGGTCCAATGGGTAAAGGATCTATGACAGGAAGAGGACTTGGACAATGCAAACAAACTTTTGCATCAAAGCCAAATCAGATTCAGCATGAAACAGGAGAACCTCATACTGACAAGTATGAAATACCGAGTCAGCCTGCAAATGATGTATTTGTCAGGCGAGGACAAAATAGAAAAGGATAAAAAATAAATGAGTGTATTTGGATGTAAAAGTTGCTCTAAATGTTCAAATAAAGAGAGCAAAGAAGAAATAATAGCAGGCAAGCTGCCAAAAATTGCCCTTGTTGGCAACCCTAATGTTGGCAAGTCAGTCATATTTAACGCATTATCAGGGTTTTATGTTGAAGTGAGTAATTATCCGGGTACTACAGTTGATGTTTCAAAAGCATTCACTGAATTCGGGGAAATAATCGACACTCCAGGCGCATATTCTCTGGGTAATTACTCGGATGATGAAATTGTAACTCAGAATATCGTTCAGACCGCTGATATTGTTATTAATATTGCCAGTGCACTGAGTATAGAAAGAGATTTATTCCTGACTCAGCAGCTTATTGATATGGATTTCCCTGTAATTTTTGTGGTGAACCAGATGGACGAAGCAGGGAAAAGAGGGATTGATATTGACTGCGAAAAACTCGAAAAGCTAATGGGGATAAAGGTTATACCTACAGTTGCCATTCATAAAAAAGGTATAGTTGATATTATAAATGCAGTTAAAAACGAGGAGTTCAGAGTTTCAGAGAATAAAACACCATATATACAAAATCTTTTTAAAGAGCAGGAAATATCAAGGTGCGATAAATTTTCAAAAATACTCGAAATTGAAGGTCAGGATTCAAAAAATCTTGAAGAAAGAGATATTATATTTTCAGAGAGAAGAAATATAGTTAATAACCTTATTGGAAAGGTTATTCTGCATACAGAAAAAAGAAGAAACATATCCGATTTAGTAGGCGACTTGCTCTTAAATCCTTTTATCGGAATAGCAGTCGCTCTTGGTATGTTATATTTGCTTTTTCAGACCATAGGCGTATTTGTTTCAGGGGAAGTAGTTGATTTTCTCTTTACCCAGCTTGATGAAAAGTACTCACCATGGGTAGAGGGTCTGGCAAAGGGTATTATACCGGTATCATTTATTAATGAAATCCTTGTTGGGGAGTTCGGTGTTTTAACCATGACCATAGAAATAGTTATCGGGGTATTATTGCCACTTATAACAGCGTTTTATTTATTTATGGCTATACTTGAGGATTCCGGCTACCTGCCAAGGCTCGCTGTTTTAACCGATAACATACTAAACAAAATAGGACTGAACGGCAGGGCTGTAATACCGCTACTTCTAGGGTTTGGTTGTGGAGCAATGGGGACTATTACAACAAGAATACTCGGATCAAGAAAAGAAAGAACAATAGCAACAGCACTTCTTGGAGTTGCAATCCCCTGCGCTGCGCAGCAGGGAATAATAATTGCACTTATAGCTGCTATCGGCGGACTTAAAGTGTGGGCGATATATTTAGGAGTGATTTTAGCTATTATGGTGCTTGTCGGCACTGTTTTAGACAGGTTAATCCCCGGTAAGTCAACTGATTTATTAATTGACCTGCCTCCAATGAGAATGCCATTAGTTTTCAATACTTTTAACAAGACATTATTCAGGGTAATGAACTTTTTAAAGGAAGCGTTTCCTGTATTTGCAATTGGTTCACTGTTAATAAGCGTTTTGAATATGGCAGGATTTTTAAAGTGGCTGCAACAGGCACTATCGCCAATTGTGGTAAACTTGCTACAATTACCTGCTGAATTTTCTGACATATTTGTTATGGGACTTATAAGAAGGGACTTTGCCTCTGTAGGACTGCTCGGTATGGCAGGACTGGAAGAAAGTACAGGGATGCTGACAGACCTGCAAATACTTGTTGCATCGGTTGTGGTTACTCTGTTTGTTCCATGTTTTGCTGCCCTTCTTGTGATTTACAGGGAAAGGGGCTTGAAAGAAGCCAGCCTGTTATGGATAGGTACTTTTGTAATCACTATTGTAGCAGGGGCAATAGTGTCAAGAACATTACATTTTGTTTTCTAGAAAGGGAGATAGATGAATTCGCTTACAACGTTAGGCAAATATTTAGACCAACCGCATTTAATAAGGAAATTTCATAAGGCAATGCCAGCCTTGTTGGTTTCAGGAGCAACAGCTTACGGAGTTTATGACACTTTAAAAGCTCCGGAAGAGAAAAGAGGGAAGCAGTTTATAAAAAACGCACTGGTGCTTGGTGCAACTGTAGCTTCTGCTTTGGTTGCTGTAAGGGGTATAACAGTCGGTAAAATTAAAATACCAGGACTTATAGAAAAGCCTGAACTTCCACAGGTAAAAGTGATAGACGATTTTATCAAATCAGGCGCAAATAAGTTAAAACAGGGAACCAGAGAGCTTTTAGAAAAATCAAAGAAAAAAGTCCTGAGCTTAAAGGAAATTGCGTCTTTAAACAAAGATTTAGCAGAAATAAAAGGCGGAAAAGAATTATTTGATAAACTTATTCCACCTCCTAAAGATTTAAGCGCAAAGGAAATAGGCGGAGAAAATGGCAGGTTGTCTTTATTAGGCGCAATACCTGTTATTGGAGGAGTAACAGGAGGCATTGCAGCATGTGTGGCAAATGGTCACGACCTGAAAGAAAAAGCAAAACCAAAAATTAAAGAGGGATTATACCAGTACCTTGCAAATATAGTTCTGTGTAACTTCGGGGCAGCAGGAGCATTAGGTATTATGGAAACACCGGCGGTTAAGAATTTTATAAAATCAAAAAATATAAACAGTAAAATGGCAAGAGCCGGAGCTATGACTGCGGGCATATTAACAGTTGGTGTATTAGGAGGAAGCGCAATAGCTAATTTTATTGGTAAAAAAATAGTTGATCCGCTTTTCGAGGATAAACAAAAACAAGCCTCACCAGCAAGCGCCAAATTAGAAAATTTATACAATGAACGGCACCCGGAAGCGTTAGACGTTGCTCTTCACTCTGATGATTTGGCGACAATTGGAGTAATGTCGGGTTTTAGCTGGATTGAGCCTGCCCTGCCTATAATGTATTCAATTTCGGGCTACAGAGCGGGGATGGGATACAGAAACGGCCACACAAAAGGACATTATCAGAATAAACATTGTAGGCGAAATGATTTTATGACTGTTAAACAAAAAAATATACCGCAAAAAGTCTAAAAATTTTTACAATAAATGTTAGTTAAATCAAACAAAATACAACTAATTGAACAAATAGGAGATTTATATGAAAACACTTACATTTTTCGACAGACAAAGCGTAAATGAGTTACAGGTATTTTATCACCATATTTATGAGTACAAAAAAGGGTTAAGAAACCTTGTTCTAACTACAGAAAGAGCCGATAACAGAAGAATTATTGAAAACAGGCTTATAAAAGAGAACATTCCTTATAGTATTCACGAAGTGGACAGTGAAAAAATCAATATATTTTTTGGAAATCATTCCTGCATAAGGGTCGTGGCAAACTTCAATAAAAAGTTAAACGAGATAACTCCTGAGCAGGATTTCATATTGGGGATAATGCTCGGATATGACAGGCTTCAGCAGTGCGAAAGGTATTTAAAAATGCGGGATAGAGGATTAAAGCAGGAAGAGTTAATAGGATAAAAGAATACTGGAAAAGGAGAAATAAAAAGAATTATGAACGTACAAAACACAAGAATAAATAATTATTTACAGCCTTTACCGACAAAATCAATAAAAGAAAAAAAACAGGTATCATTTGGCGCAACACCAAAACAAATCTTGGATGTATTAGAAACAGCGAGGATTTGTCCGGGGAAAAAAGGTTTTTTAGGGCAGGTAGCAGGTTTTTTTGATGGATTACAGGGAAAAATGCACCAAATCGCAGAAGCACCGGCAGAGTATGTGTATAGATTAGGACAAAAAAATGATGTTCCCGAATCATTCGCTAAAACGGAAGTCGGAGGCTTAACTCTAAAAAGACTTGATGATGCTCTTAATCACAATCCTTTTAAATGTTCCCCAGATGCAACCTGTGGATGCGGTGGCGGAATGACCAAAGGAAATTTCGCTAAACAGTTACTTGAAATGATTGGAGTTAAGGAACCTGAAGTTATTAAAATAGCTAAGAAAATTGGAGGCGAATAATAATGAAAATTCAATCTTTTAATAATCATAACTATATGCCCCATAATACTTCAAAGGAAAAACAGGTATCGTTTGGTTTAAAGCCAACACAAATACTGGAAGGACTTGAAAGAGTTAACAGAACAGGAAGAGAACTGGCTCAATCAGCAGTAAATACAGCCGACAGAAAGCCTGAAAGAATCTACGGGATGACTGGCTCCTGGGAAAGACCGGATAATTTTATGGCATTTAATACAAGAAAGCCAAAGAGACCACGTCCTGCAAGAATGTCAGAATTAAACAGAGCCCTATTAGGCGATTTAGCAACGGCTCTGAAGAGATTTGAGGGTGAACTGCCCAATGGGGAAAAAGTTATATATAGATTGGGAGATAAAAACCAAAAAGTGCCGGAAAGACTTGAATGGTTGCATAAAATAATGAACTCAAATCGTTTCCCGGACAGGCCAGACAATAAAGTCAACCCTTCTGTCCAGGGTGAAACGCTCGGTAACCATGTATCAACATTGCTTGGAAAACTTTTTCCTAAAAAAGAAAACCCGGGGGTTAAAACGAATGAACTTGAATTAATGGGATAAAAATATAGGAGATACTGATTACTCATGATTATAAATAAAACAATACCTCAAAATTATTCAGGACAAATAAATCAAATACGCTCAAAATCGCAAAAGAATATAGCATTTGGTTTTCGCCCACAGGAGCTTACAAAAGCAGTCGAGGTAAATCAATTTAGATTGCCTGAAGAATCAATGCGGCCTTTACTTAGTGTTTCGAAATATTTTGAAGCCGTTACCGGTAAGCTCCCTAAGGGATGGAGTTTTAACCTGAATACTCGCAATTTAATACCTCAAAAATTACAAAATATAAAAGCCTATAGAGCTAAACTTCATGATGTTGCTAAATGGATGGAGAAAAAAACAATTAGTCCCGAAAAAAGAAATGGTGATGTCGTTTCCGATTTTGCAGAGAGCTTTGGGCTGAAAAAACCAAACGTTATAGAGATTTAAGCACAGGAAAAAACAATGATAGAAAAAAATGTAAATAATAAAATTTCATTTGGTTTTGTTCGGCCACAGAAAGCTCAGGAGCTGGCTAAAAAACTGTTAAAGCCTGATGAAAGGCAGTATGTTGATGTTTTTGCACGGACAATGATTGAGCCGAACGCATCTCTTCAGCAGGCAGAAAGAGAAACGACCGGTTTTGTCAGGGAATTCGCCATGAACGGCAGAAAAAGGCTTGCTTTTAAACTTCTGGCTGATAAACTGCCTGAGTTACCTGATTTAAGAACAAGAAGAGCGAAGTTCACGCAACTTAAAGGGGCGTTTGAAAAAAGCAGAAAAGCCTACCAGGCAGGGCTTGTTTTGAATAAAAACCCTGAATTCAGTCATCAGCCGCTGGAAGCCATAAAGGCAGGTATCACAGATTTAAGAAATGAATTTATTAAAACCCAGAAGGGTATTGCAAAAACAATGATAAATGTTGCCCGAAAAGGCCCTGTCGCTTTGTTAGATTTAATCCCTGCCCCTACAGCCGGAACTAAAGTTGCAAAAGGAATAGTAAAAGGAAAATCATCCGAAAAAATAGCGATAGATTTAATAGTTTAATATGGAAGGAGATAAATTATGATTAGAAAATACTTACAACAGGCACACGATTACGGACATGAGGTGGTTATACAGTTTAATTACTGCTGTAACGCAAGGTATATGGGGAAGATACTTGATTTGGGCAACACTCATTTTTGCCTGCTTCACATGGGAGAAAGACATACAATGTCCTGGATATTTAAAATTGAGGATATTAAATACTTTGGGGTGTATAAAGAGAATATTTTACCTGAATATTCAGAAGAGCAAGCAACAGAAAACATTAGAAAGGAGATATAAAATGCAAATCAAAATTTTATTTGGTTCGGAAACTGGAAACGCAGAAGGTTTGGCATTAGAAGCCGACAAAAAACTTGCAGAGGCTGGTTTTTTAACAGAAGTAATCGATATGAAAGCGATTGCTCCCGAAAAATTGGCAGAATATGAAAATGTGTTGCTTATAACAAGTACGTGGGGAGACGGTGACCCGCCTGATAACGCAGCAAAACTTTACAATGAGCTTAAATGCACTACAAGTAACCAGTTATCAAACGTTAATTATGCGGTTTTTGCCATTGGGCAGTCTTTTTACGAACATTTTTGCAAAACCGGCAAGGATTTTGATGAATTTTTGGAAAAGCACGGGGCGAAGAGGCTTCTACCTGTTGAATTATCTGATGACGATTATGATGTATTGTTTCCACAGTGGCTGGAAAAAGTAATAAAGAATTTATCAGTTAAAAAATAGCTTACTTATTTACCTTTCGGATCATTAAGCCTTTTAACAAAAGGCTTTTTTTATTGTTTTTATATAAAAATTCATTTAGAATTTTTATATAAAAGGAGAAAAATATGAATATAAATAAAATACAAGAATCATTAGGTGACGAATCATCATATTTACTTGAGCATAGGGCTATTTTTCCAAAAAATAGTCTTTACTTGCCTAGCTCTGACTTTGTAGACAGGGTTTATGCCCAAACAAACAGAAACCAGCAGGTATTAAACAATTTACAAAAGATGTTTGACACAGGCAGACTGGCAGGAACCGGATATTTATCTATATTGCCGGTTGATCAGGGCATAGAACACACTGCAGGTGCTTCCTTCGCTCCGAATCCGATTTACTTTGATCCTGAAAAGATTGTTGAACTAGCTATAGAAGGAGGATGTAATGCTGTAGCAAGTACTTTTGGAGTATTAGCTTCAGTTTCAAGAAAATATGCTCACAAAATACCTTTTATAGTAAAAATTAACCACAATGAGCTCATGACATATCCAAACAAATACGACCAGATTCTTTTTGGCTCTGTAAAGGAAGCATGGAATCTCGGTGCAGCAGGAGTCGGAGCAACAATATACTTTGGCTCTCAAGAATCTAACAAACAGATTATAGAAATAGCCCAGGCGTTTGAAGAAGCACATCGGCTTGGTATGTTTACTGTTCTTTGGTGCTACACAAGAAACAGTGAATTTAAAAAAGACAAAGATTATCACGTTGCAGCAGATATTACCTCTCAGGCAAACCACCTTGGAGTAACTATACAGGCTGACATTATTAAACAAAAACTTCCAGAGAATAACGGCGGTTTTAATGCTGTTAAGTTTGCTAAAACACACCCTAAAGTATATTCAGAGTTGTCATCTGACCACCCTATAGACTTATGCAGATATCAGGTACTTAACTGTTATGCCGGTAGAGCCGGACTAATTAACTCAGGAGGAGCATCAGGTCAAAATGATATGGCTCAAGCTGTAAAAACAGCTGTTATAAACAAAAGAGCAGGAGGAATGGGTCTTATCTCCGGACGCAAAGCATTCCAAAGACCTATGGATGAAGGCATACAAATCTTAAATGCTATTCAGGATGTTTATTTATCAAAAGATATAAATATTGCATAGATAAATTATTTTACAACGATAAATAGGATATTAATGTCCTATCTTGTAAAACATTTTTGTAAAACCGGCTTCGTATTATTAAGCCTTTTAACAAAAGGCTTTTTTTATTGTTCTTAATTCATTTGCAAGTATTACAATAGCCAGTAAATTCAAGGTTATAACCTGTAGTGATAAAATTATCTATTGAGGGGGACTGAACAAGATTATGCCCTTGGATTTCAGTTACTATACCGCTAAAATAAGTGGGCTTTTAGACCATTCGCCATTTTATTTCCTGCCCAATCATTTAAATAATTGCTGAAATATTTTAAAAGTCCCTGTGCTACTGCCACACCAATAACTAAAAAAGGAATCCAAAAGGCCAGAAACTCTGCAATATAAATTTCCTTGCCGCTGGAAATAGCCTCAATGGCAGATTGAACATTAATTAACCCATTTATACCTTCAAGAAATGGAATTAAGACTTTAAATACTGCAAGGTCAAAAGGGTTACGGTTTATAACATAATCCAAATAAGGTTTTAAAGATAATTCTATCGCACCGTCTAATAGGCCTACAGGTATAGCAAGTGCTATAGCTAATAGTCCTCTAAAAAGATATGGCTTAACAAATGGCCACATTCTCTGGTACATATATTTATAATCAAATGCCCTATCCTGTACTACGTTCTGTAATTTCATTTATTCGCCTCAAATTTTGATTTTACTTGATATAAAGCTAATTTTACCTGCTAAAGCAGAGAAATAAAGTTTTATTTGTTAATAATCCCTTTAATCTCATTTCTCCATACTTTATAAGCTTTTTGATTTAGGTGTACATGGTCAGCTGCATATTCTTTTAACAAGAGTTTATTTTTTGATAAGTATTTATTTAGGTCAATAAAATTAATATTGTTATCTGCCGCATATAATTGCAATTTATTATTTAAAGTATAAATTTTATTATTAACTTCTTTGTAATTTTTAAGCTTTTCATTGGCATAAGTTGTGGACATTATAACCGGCGTAATATTTCTCTGCATTAATTTTTTTAAAACATACGTATAGTTTTTATAGATGAAATCCACGTCATCTTTGCTGCAACAAATATCGTTAAAACCAACCAGAATGACACAATATTTTGGATTATACCTGTAAACTTGTCCTATCCGCTTTTTTAAGTTATATGCGGTATCGCCCTCTATGCCAAGATTAACTATATTTAAATCAGGAAAAAGTTCGTTCCAATTACCTTTATAAGTAATTGAATCGCCAAATATAACCACATCAGTTTTATTATTTTCATTTGCCGCATAAATATAATTAACCTGCATTCCAACAAGCAAAAGGATTAGAGATATTAATAATGAACGAAATTTAAATTTCATAAGCTACCTGTCTATTTTTATAATTAAACCAGTTTGATTAGATTAAAACAAATATATATTCTTTTAAACATTAAGTCTTTAATTTATGGATAAAGGCATTAAGTTTTAATATTTTAATCTTTGTTATAACATTTTTTATGCTGGGATAAAATGGATAACCAAATGGATAATACAAAAATAAATATAGAACTATATCAAAACATAACTGATAAACTTTACAAAAGTTGGCTGGATTTATATGAAAAGGGAGCAGGCTATAATTTATCACCTCTATGGTGCAAAACATGGTTGAATTACTTTGGAAATCCACAAAATATTAAAATAATTACTATATGGGAAAATAAAGAATTAAAATTACTTGCACCATTCTATTTCAGAAAAAACAAATTAACTTTAATAGGTACAAAACCTGATTTATATGATGAATTCAACATACTGTACTGTGATAAAAAGTATATTGAAGATCTGATAATCTATATTAGAAAAAATAATTTTCAGCTGAATTTCAGACACTTGGATGCTGAAAGCGAATTTTCAAAAGAATTAATTCATTTTTTATCCGATAAAGGGATTAACCAGGAGTCGCACGTAGATGAAACAAGGTTTTTTATCCAAAAAGATGAAAATTTTAAGCCTCCCACCAACTTTAGACATGATGTTAGCAGGCGTAAGAGAAAAATAGCTAAAGACACAGGAAATGAATTTATTTTTGAATTCAAAGCTGAAAAGTCCAATGAACTCATTAACGAATTTATAAAATTCCACACACATCGCTGGGGCGGAGGGATGCTAGAAAATAATTTAATAACTGAATTTTTAAAAGAAATTTTAAAAAATAACGAT
Source organism: uncultured Gammaproteobacteria bacterium (assembly GCA_964558005.1). Classification (GTDB taxonomy): domain Bacteria; phylum Cyanobacteriota; class Vampirovibrionia; order Gastranaerophilales; family UBA9971; genus JANQGS01. Next base: position 18,861 of record CAZLCO010000026.1, read on the forward strand.
TCAGCAATTTTATCAAGACTTTACCTCAGCCAAAGCGGTGAAACTGCCGCTCTGGGGATAGGTTACATTGACTCAACTAATAAATATACTCATAGTTTGACAACATACAACAATTCTTACAGACAGTACTCGCCGGGAAAGATCATTTTAAATGAATTAATAAATGCTGTATTTGAAAATGAAATAAATTCTTTTGACATGGGGCGCGGTTCTGAATCTTATAAAAACCGTGTTGCTAACGAGCAGAGTATTTTGTTCTCTATAAAAACTAACAGTAATCCTAAATATTACAAGTTGCAGAGATTTGTTAATAAAGTTCTGGATTTGGTGTTTTATTAATTCCTGGTTCAGAATTCAGAATATCCGCTTATAATAAAAAATTTACTTTACAGTAGAAAAAATTCTATTAGCCAATATAATATTATTTAGAAAAATTATACGTACTATCATTGGAGTTGGATATATAGATACAAAAAATTTATATGATAAGTTTTAAGAAAATATTTAACAGAATTGCATACAATAAAAATTTTTTAAAAGCATCAAGATTTTTTTATTTCACAAAAACAAATCCCGAACCTTTAATTTTAAACAGTAACGATAAATGCTTGCTTTTAGCCCCTCACCCTGATGATGAAACATTCGGTTGTGGTGGTTTGCTATTAAAAAATCCAGACAATTTTCATATAATTTGTTTAACAGATGGAATTCATGGAAATTTTGATAAAAATCCTGACCATGAAGCTATTAAACAAATAAGAAAAACCGAATTTGTTTCGGCTCTTAAAATAGCTGGCGTAAATTCTTATGAATTTATTGAAATTGAAGATAGAAAACTAATAAAAAATTATGATAAATTTCAAAATATTAATTTAAATAATTATAATTATATTTTTATACCATATTTTATGGATAATCATAAGGATCACAAAGCAACAAAAGTAATGATCCAAAAACTTATAAGGGATAAAGGTTATAATAAAAATCAAAAAATAGCATTTTATGAATTATGGTCAACTTTACCACAGTTTAATTATTATGTTGATATAACCCAAATTAAAAATAAAAAAGAACAAATGATTAATTGTTATAAATCTCAACTTAAAAACCTTGATTATTTAGAGGGTTTAATAGGTCTTAATAAATATCGTGGCACATGTGCAAGTCTTGGTTATGCTGAATCATATTCTGTATTAAATGTTTCAGATTTTTTAAAATTATAATAGGCGTAAAAAGATAAAATTAACTCCATCTCCTGTGCCGTCTGAGAGGAAACTGCTGTTTTATATCCAAATATAATCTTTTTAAGCCATTTGGATATGGATTTTTAAGTACGTCTTTATATATTGAAATAATATTACTCATTTGTTTTTCATAATCATACATATCAACAAATCGTTCTTGTGCCTTTAATGAAAAACTATTGTATAAATCTTTATTCTGTTCAAATTCTTTAAGTTTTTCCGCATACAGTTCTACGTTCTCCACCACAAAACCAGCATCAGCAATACACTCAACATGGCCGTTAAAATTCTCAGAAATATGCGAAACAACAGGTTTACCATAGTATAATGCTTCCGCTATTGCTGTAGAGTTAAGTTCTCCATCCCTTCTGCCGTGCGCATAGACATCCAGCATCTGCAAAAAACTGTGTATTTTATGTATATCACCGGTATGACCTAAGAAATAGACATTCTTGAGTCCTAATTCCTCTGCCTGTTTCCTGTAATTATCGCCTCCGCCAAGCATCACAAAAGCATTGTTGTCGGTTTCAATTTTTTTATATGCATTTAACGGAATATCAGAGAATATAGCGTTATCATTTCTTTGATGCATTCCATAGATAAACTTGCCTTTTAGCCCTAATTGCTCTCTATAATCAATAACTTCAACTTCAGGAATAATCATCGGGTGTGAAACCATAACTATCCTTGAAACATGCCCGCCCTGATCAATCCACTTGCGTTTACTAAATTCTGAAATATGCATTACCCGTGAAATATTATACTGGTTGTCAACTCCAACAACATAATGCAATGAATCAACAATAGGAATGTTTCTTATTGAACAGAAAGGTTCTTCATATAAGCCGCAGCTGGCTTTTTGTATAAGGTCTGCCCCTTTAAAAAAGTCAAAAAAATTTGCCAAAACAGGGCATTAGGGGTTTCACATCACCGTTATGGGGTAAAATTGCGGTCAGCGCGGCGATGACCCGATGATGTCATTATGATCTAACAGGCATCGAGAAACA
>CAZLCO010000026.1:21121-33141 GCA_964558005.1 uncultured Gammaproteobacteria bacterium
AGTCAAAAAAATTATTTTCGTCAAGCCAGATTTTGCCCCGGTGTACTCTGGGTCTTGAAGCTTTAAACTCTGTTAAATTAACCCCGTTATTTTGCAAATATTCAATTCTGCCGGCATCAGGAGGATTATCTTCAGGATGAGCCCAGTAATAATCAACCTCAAACTCGTTCTTTGGCAAGCCCGCCGCTATTGTCTGCAAAAACTTTTCTGTTCCGCCTGAAGTTAATCCAAGATATTTAATAATTGCTATTTTGATTTTCATATCTTCAAAAAAAATTTATTATGTTTATAAACATAATAAACATTTTCCCAGACTTCAAGTAAAATATATTACATGACAAAAAATCAAAAATTAACTCTTGAAGAATTAGAAGAAGAAATAAGTTTAAATCCCGATAATGTCAAACTGCGGATATTATACGCAGAAATGCTTATAGAGGAAGGCTTTCTGCTGGATGCACAAGATGAATACAAAGACCTCATAAAAGTTTTCCCGGACAATGCCGAATTGTTTTTCAACCTCGGAGTAACATACGAAAAACAGGGTGAGCTGGATAAAGCGCTAAAAGTGTTTGAAAAAGCAGCATATTTAGATCCGCACGACCCTGATTTCAGGTACAATGTCGCTTTTATGCTTGATAAAAAAGGAGAAACCCAAAGGGCAATTAAAGAATACAAAGTAACACTAAAATTAAATCCTGAAGATTCAAACGCTTACTTTAACCTTGGATACCTGTATTCACATATGAACAAACCTGAACAGGCTATTGAATATTTGCAAAAAGCTATAGAACTAAACCCGGAAGACATTTACGCAAGATTTGACCTTGCTTTTGAATATAAAAAGATAGGCGAAACCGAAAAAGCACTTGAAGAATACCAGCAACTTATAAAAGTTTCACCGAGTTATAGCTGGGCATATTTCAATGTAGGCTGCATTCTTCACGAACAGGGCGATATGGATAATGCGACGGAATATTTCCTGAAAACTGTGGAAGTCAACCCAAAAGATATAGAAACATATAAAATTTTGTCAGAAATTGCTTCAACACCTCAGGAATCGATTAAATACCTTGAAAAAGGGCTGAAGAAAAATCCTGATAACGGTGAACTGCACTACTATATTTCAACCATATACGAAAAACTTGAACAATTCGACATACAGCTTTTTCATCTAAAAAAAGCCACTGATAACAGGGATTCATTATTTATAAATCCCCTGCTTGTTTCGGATAAAATAAAAGAAGTATCAAAGAAAGTAGGCTAATTATGGAAAAATGCACATATTATACAGGATTAATCAATAGATACAGAAATTTTCTTCCGGTAAGCGAAACAACACCGGTAATAACTATAAACGAAGGCAACACTCCGCTAATTAAGGCGGATAACCTCGCAAAAGCAGCCGGCATAAAAGCTGACCTTTATCTTAAATACGAGGGAGCTAACCCCACCGGCAGTTTTAAGGACAGGGGAATGACAATGGCTGTTTCAAAAGCGGTTGAGGGAGGCAGTAATGCAATAATTTGCGCAAGCACCGGCAACACCAGCGCATCAGCCGCTGCTTACGGCGCAAAAGCCGGTCTCAGAACTCTAGTGCTTATACCGGACGGCTATATTGCTCTTGGTAAATTATCGCAGGCAATGATGTACGGAGCGGAAGTTATTGCAATAAACGGAAATTTTGACGAAGCGCTGGAAATAGTCCTGGATATGTCTAAAAATTACCCTATAACCCTTGTTAATTCTGTCAATCCGTTCAGGATAGAAGGACAAAAAACCGGCGCATTTGAAATATGTGATGCTCTCGGAAGAGCACCTGACTATCACTTTATCCCGGTAGGAAACGCGGGCAACATAACTGCCTATTGGAAAGGTTACAAAGAATATTACGATAAAAAAGTCGTGACTAACTTCCCGAAGATGTGCGGGTTCGAGGCAGAAGGCGCAGCCGCTATAGTTAAAGGGGAACGCATTATGAAGCCTGAAACAATGGCAACTGCAATCAGAATCGGCAACCCGGCAAGCTGGGAGCAGGCAGTAAATGCTTATAAAGAATCAGGCGGCATGATTGATTTTGTCACAGACGAGGAAATAATTGAAGCTTACAGACTCATGGCACGCACAGAGGGCGTAATGGCAGAACCTGCCAGCGCAGCATCAGTTGCGGGGTTAATAAAAGCCACAAAAACAGGCATATTAAAAATAGAAGAAGGTGAAACCATAGTTTGCATACTCACAGGTAATGGACTAAAAGACCCGGATGCGGCAATAAAGTGTTCAGACTGCGAGATTAAAAAGACAACTTCTAATATTGGCGATATAGTAGAAGTACTTGGTTTATAAAAAAATTTGCAGAGTACGTTATAGCCCACCCCCATTAACCATAGCTTATTGAAAAATCCTTCAAAATATGGTATAATTAAATTAACAATAATTATAAATACTCTTTTAAACTTATAGATTTTGGGGCTAAAAGTTTTGAAAATCAGAAATAAATAAATAAAAAAACACAGATTTTTTAAAAATCTGTTTCATTTTGTCTCATTTTGTCTCACTCATTTCGCAAAATCAGAAATATCAGCGGGAAAATGGTGCACTATTGCGTATCTGCATAATTTTACATATTATAATAAGCATACATAATATTAATGGAAGTGAAAACGGTGATGCTGGAAATTATGCAGGATAAAGTACAAACAAAAATCAAGAACCGCTGGTGCGGCAGAATAAGCGAAAATGATATAGGCCAGAAAATAAACATTGCCGGGTGGGTTGCCACAGTGCGCGACCTTGGCGGAATAATATTTGCGGAAGTGCGCGACAGGACAGGCGTAATACAGATAGTAGCGGACCCGGAGAAAAATCCTGAAGTACATAAAATCCTTGAACACGTCCGCGACGAGTTTGTAATAACCGCTTATGGCACCGTCACACAGCGCCCTGATGACACATTCAATCTTAACCTGCCAACAGGTAAAGTAGAGGTCTACCCTGACAGCGTGGAAGTCCTGAATAAAGCTGAAACACCGCCGTTTATGATTGACACTGAAAACGATATCAGTGAGGATTTAAGGTTAAAGTATCGTTATCTTGATATAAGACGCCCGAAAATGCTTAATAACCTTATTTTAAGGCATGAAATAGTGGCAGCAGTACGGAACTATCTTAACTCACAGGAATTTATAGACGTAGAAACACCGGAATTAATAAAAACCACACCGGAAGGCGCAAGGGATTACCTTGTTCCGAGCAGGATTTATCCTGGCAAGTTTTTCGCCCTCCCGCAGTCACCGCAGATATTCAAACAGCTGTTAATGGTCGGCGGCATTGAAAGATATTACCAGATAGCAAAATGCTTCCGTGACGAAGCACAAAGAGCAGACAGACAGCCGGAATTCAGTCAGATAGATTTGGAAATGTCTTTTATAGATACAGAAGACGTTATCGCAGTAACTGAAGGCATAATCACTGAAGCGTTCAAAGCTGGCGGAATAGAAGTAACCCCGCCATTTATAAGGCTTACCTATAAGGAAGCAATGGAAAACTATGGATCAGACAGACCTGATACCAGATTTGAATTAAAGCTGTTCGATGTAAGCGATATTATGGAAAAAAGCTCTTTTACAGCATTTGCCGACCAGGTTAAACAAGGCGGCTCTGTAAGGGCTCTATGCGTACCGGGAATATCTGAATACAGCAGGAAAGATATGGACGATATAAGAAATCTCGCCATATCATACGGCGCAAAAGGACTGGCCTGGATAACTTACGGACTTGACGGCTCGATTAAGTCACCTGTGCTTAAATTCCTCACAGAGGAAGAAATAGGCCAAATCCAGCAGCGAGCAAATGCAAATCCGGGCGATATAGTATTTTTTGTGGCGGACAGAAACTCCGTAGTATTTGATGTTCTGGGAAGATTAAGGCTTCACTTCGGCGCAAAACTGGACTTAATAGACAAATCAAGGCATGATTTACTCTGGGTTGTTGACTTTCCAATGTTTGAAATGGACGAGGAAGAAAACAGACTGGCATCTGTACACCACCCGTTTACCTCACCTAATAAAGAAGACTTTGAACTACTCGAAACAGAACCGCTAAAATGCAGGGCACAGGCCTATGACATCATTTATAACGGCAATGAGCTTGGCGGCGGCAGCATAAGGATTCATAACCCTGAACTCCAAAATAAAGTATTTTCTCTACTTGGACTTTCTCAGGAAGAAATAGTCGAAAAATTCGGATTTATGGTAAATGCGTTCAAATATGGAGCACCTCCACATGGAGGGCTGGCACTTGGGCTTGACAGACTGGTGGCACTTATTGCAGGTACAAATTCTATCAGGGAAGTTATGGCCTTCCCGAAAAGTAGCCAGGCAAGATGTTTAATGACAGACGCACCCGCCAGTGCATCTGAAGAGCAACTGCATGAACTGCACTTAAAAGTTACAGCACCTAAAAATAATAAATAAAATTTTTAATTTGTAACAAAATTATAAAATTTTCGAATTTTAAGAAATTCGAAATAATTTAATGTTTTTTTAATATTAGAAGCTATATTTAAAGTTATGTTATAATAAACATTTATAATTGAGCTTGAGCTATATATTCTAACTGTTTAGTGTTCTGAGTTTGGGAGCTTATATAATGGAAGAATTAAAAAAATATAAGCATGAAGAAAAAAAACTGCTTTTAAGTCAAAAGCTTGGAACTTTTGCTGACAAACAGGGGCGGGTTGACTCTTTCAACAAGGTGTTAGCATCCTTAACCGGCATTAATCCCAGTTCCGAAAATAAAGTCAAAAGGCTTTTAGCAAAAAGAATAGAATACCTCCCGAATGAAAACCAGCTGGACTCTCTTATAAAAATATTAAAAACTCTTAATGGAGTAAATTATGATTCTGATAATAAAGTGAAACTTTCACTTGCAGAAGGTATAAGATTTTTTTCTCAGGAAAACCAGATACAAGCATTTAAATTGATTTTATACTCACTTAAAGGGCTTCATATAGAGTCCGAAAATAAAGTTAAATTTGCACTTGCAGAAAACATAAATTATTTACCGCGGGAAAACCAGCTGGAAGGCTTTATAAGAATAATAAATTCATTAAAAAGTCAAAAACCTGTTTTGGACAATGAAGTAAAATTAGTGCTTGCAAAAAAAATAGACTATTTCCCCAAAGAATTACAATTAAAATGTCTTGAAGCTATTTTAAATTCCCTAAAAGGGAAAAATGTAGATTCAGACAATGAAATAAAAAGACACCTGGCATTTTTAATAGATTTATTACCAAAGGAAAACCGTCTAAAAGCATTTATTAAAATATTACATTCAATTGACGGAAGAAATCCGAGTACAGAAATTGAGATCAAAAAAGGACTCGTATTTGCAATTCAATATTTGCCTCAACAACAACAAACAGATGCCAGAAAAGAATTAAAAAATTTTATGTAATTTATTTTCATTAAGTTATGTTATCTTTTTATTCCTAATCATTAGGGTTTTAAAAGAAACATTTTCAGTTAATTGACAAAAGCCTTAAAAAGTCATAAATTATACAGAATGTGTTTTTTATTCAGAAAAATAAAAATATAACTATATACTGAACTCGATTAACTGGTTTTTATGCCTATAAATCTAACAAAATCAGGAATAAACAGCCAATCTGTATCAAAATTTGTACACTCAGACAGGTTTAGAGAAATTTTAACGTGGACTGTCCCACCGGTTACACCACTATTCAGATACGCTTTAGATAAAAAAGACTTTTTTGAAAAAACAAAAGAAAAGCCGGAACTGCAGGCTAAAAAGAAAAAGCTTTTAAAAAGAGATCTGGTAAGAGATATATCCATACTTTCTGTCGGAACTGCATTGTACTTTGCTAGTCTTGTTGGTATTGACAATGCCCTTAAAAAGACAACCGAAATGAGCAGAAAAAGTCGTAAAGTCACCGCCTTCCTCAGCGCACTGGCTATTAATGTAGCATATGTATCCGCAGGCGCAACCAAAATATCTCAAATATTCCTGAATAAACAGAAAAATATACCTGAAGAGTTTCTTTATTCGCACAAGCTGATTAATTTTAAAAGCAGTCCATTAAAACAAGACAATCCTTTTGCACGCGATAGTTAATAAATTTTGGTTTGACCGCCATTTTAAAAGTGGAATACACTATTTTATGAGGACGCTAAAAAACAATAATGAAAAACTACCACCTCGATAACTTACTAAAAAACATTAAACAAGAAATCAAAAACGAACACTGGTCCTGGCACGTTATTAACCTTGCATGGACAGCAGGCCCTGTTACTTTTATAGCAGTTTATGCCTCATATTACATAGGATACGGCCAGTTTACATCAATAAAAACGATTATTTACTTTGGACTTTATACGGTATTTGCTGGAATACTGGCAATAATTTTCCAGGCAGTAAAAAATGCCACGGTAAATCCAAAACTTAACGCTTTTAAATACGACCTTCACTATGTTATAGACAGACTATTAGCCTATATTTATTTTTGTAAGGAACAACAAATACTTTCCATGCCCTCAAACCAGCGTGATTTAATGGCGGCCTGGCATGTATTGAGCAGTACGACCTCTGATATAACTTTAATACAACATGCTGTTTATTTATGCACAAAACAAAAAGACCTCGCAGAAGCTATACAAAGGATTGAATTTTATCGAAAACAAGGGTTTGGTACCCAGGTAGAAGAAGAATATAATATAATTGAAAATTCCCTTAATAAAGTTCTTAATAATATTGAACCAACCTTCCCCTCACTTGCAAAAACTTTAAAAGAAAGGTTCAGGGGAAATATTAAAAATGCAAAACTTGGCATCGAAAGACCTCAAGGCTTTTTATCCCGTTTAATGCATGCTGTTGACGAAGAAAATCCGGAAAACAGATATGTACGCAATGAAGACGTGATTGCGCTTTTTAATCTGACTATCGAGCTTATACTAAACAGAAAAATCCTTATCATTCACCCTGAATTCAAGGGGGATAAAAATTTTGAGAAGCTATTCAGAGAATACGAATCTAAAATTTCTGACTTTAAGCTGATAAGACGGCTCAGGAACAACAGGGCAAAAGAGCTACTAAACTTTGTAAATTCACACTTTAATAATATAGAGTTTTCTACAGTTGGCGTTAACAGCAAACAACTGAATACTATTATGAAAGAACTAAAATCCTCAATAAAGTACAAAAAAATAATCCGTCAGGAACCCGCCAAAAAATTATTGGAAGAAATAACACAAAAAAATAAACGTCTTAAAACCCTTTTTACCAGGCTAAAAAACATATACGCACGAAAAATAATGAAAGAGAATATTTCCCGCAAAGACGTATCAATAAATGAAAACTATATTTATCTGGAATATAAGGACAAAATAGATATTGTAAGTAAACTGAGTAACATAATAATTAAAAATGAAACTAATCCTCTGGAAATTAACACCATACATAAAATTTGTTTTGATGTGATTGACATACTGGACGAAAAACTGAACGTATCCGAGCCTGATGAACAAATAGCAATAGAAGAATCAATGGCTGTTGATTTAAATACGCTTGAGCCCAATTTTACCACTACCTATAAAATCGAAATGATCGCTAACCAGATAAACGACTTGCAGGACTCAAAAACAAAAACTATTCACAGGTTTGTAAAACACCTTGCGCAGTATTATAACTTTGAACTTTCGGAGCCATTACAGAAAAAAATTGTATCTGATTACCAGGCAGAAAAGGAATGCCTCGATATACTTGCCGAGCCGCTAGAAAAAGTAGACCATATTTCACTCGAAAATCTTGAGAAAGAAATTTTTGTTATTTAAATTCAATAATTCCGTTGACTTTACTATATTAGTATTGTTTACTTATATTGTATTATTGAGAAAGTTTCTCAATTATTAAAATTGTAATTGTATTATCTTTAAAAGGAAAATTTTTGAGTATATTTGGATGTAAAAACTGCAGCAGGTGTCCTGATAAAGGACTAATAGAAGAAAAAATTGCCGGTAAAATACCTAAAGTTGTACTTGTCGGAAATCCAAACGTTGGAAAATCCGTAATATTTAACGCATTGTCCGGATTTTACGTTGAGGTAAGCAATTATCCGGGAACTACAGTTGATATATCCCATGCTTTCACTAAGTTTGGAGAAATAGTAGATACCCCGGGCGCTTATTCGCTGGGGAACTACACTGATGATGAAATAGTCACGCAAAATATAGTACAGTCAGCGGATGTTGTTATTAATATAGTCAGTTCTGTAAGCATAGAGCGCGACTTAATGCTTACACAGCAGTTGATAGATATGGATTTTCCGGTAATACTTGTTGTAAACCAGATGGACGAAGCAGGAAAAAAAGGCATAGCCATAGACTGCGAAAAACTCGAAGAGCTTATGGCCATAAAAGTCATCCCTGCCATAGCTATTCATAAAAAGGGTATTGCTGAAATAATCAATACTATTGAAAATAAGGAATTCAGGGTATCCAATAATAAAACACCTTATATCTCAGATATGTTCAGTGATAAGGAAATCTCAAGGTGTGACAGGTTTATGAAAATCCTTGGAATTGAATCGCAGGAATCTAAAAATCAGGAAGAAAAAGATATTATTTATTCCCAGAGGAGGGAAATGGTCAATAATGCCATTAATAGCGTTGTTATCCGGACTGAAAAAAAAAGAAGCCTTTCTGATTTAATCGGTGACGCTCTGTTAAATCCTTTTATAGGTATAGCTGTAGCTATTTTTATGTTATATATGCTGTTCCAGACTGTAGGGATTTTCATTTCCGGAAACGTTGTTGACTTTTTGTTCACGAACATTGATGAAAAATATTCACCTTGGATTGAAGGATTAATCAAAGGAATAATCCCCATAGAATTCATTAATGAAATATTGATTGGCGAATTCGGTGTCCTGACAATGACTATAGAAATAGTTATTGGCGTACTGCTGCCGCTTATAACAGCATTTTACCTTTTCATGGCTATACTGGAGGACTCTGGCTACCTGCCGAGGCTTGCTGTGTTAACGGATAACGTCCTGAATAAAATTGGCCTCAACGGCAGGGCAGTAATACCGCTGCTGCTTGGATTTGGCTGCGGGGCAATGGGCACTATCACGACCAGGATTCTTGGCTCAAGGAAAGAACGAACTATAGCAACAGCAATAATCGGCGTTACTATACCGTGCGCAGCCCAACAGGGCATAATTATAGCTCTTGTTGCAGCTATTGGAGGGTTTAAAATCTGGGCAGTTTACCTTGGTATAATATTTACTATTATGGTGCTGACAGGGACACTACTGGACAGACTAATCCCCGGCAAGTCCACTGATTTACTCATTGACCTACCGCCTATTAGGATGCCGATGCTCATAAATACATTTAACAAAACTTTATTCAGAATAATAAACTTCTTAAAAGAAGCCCTGCCTTTATTTGCGTTTGGTTCTGTCCTTATTACTGTTTTAAGCATGGCCGGATTCTTAAAATGGTTACAGCAGGCCCTCTCCCCGATTGTTGTGAACCTTTTACAGCTGCCCGCAGAATTTTCAGACATCTTTATTATGGGTATGATTAGAAGGGACTTTGCCTCTGTGGGTTTACTAGGTATGGCCGGTCTGGAAGAAAGCACAAGGATGCTGTCTGACTTACAAATACTTACTGCGTCAGTTGTAGTAACTTTATTTGTACCGTGTATCGCAGCATTAATAGTAATATACAAGGAACGAGGCTTGAGAGAAGCAAGCACACTCTGGATAGGAACATTTGCTATTTCTATAGTAATCGGTGCTATTGTTTCAAGGGTATTTGGATTTTTATTTTAGCTCTGCGGCCTGCTCATCTTGAACTACAGTAACAGGCTCAGGCTCGTTCTTATAAATCCCCACCTTATACCTGCGGCAGTAATCTTTTAAATCCCTCATTACCTGCGGGGTGAGCAGGTAAATAGCAATGAGGTTGGGTACAGCCATACCGAACAGCATAGCATCCGTAAAGTGAATTACGCTCATCATATTCATTGATGAACCAATAACTATAAATACACAAAAAATTATTTGGAAAGTACGTGTCCTTTTTTCCCCTTCCCCGAACAGGAAGTTCCAGGCTTTCAGACCATAGTATGACCATGAAATCAACGTTGAAAGAGCAAACATGATTATTACAACAGCCAATACATAAGGAAAGAACGGCAGCACTGAAGCAAAGGCCCTTGAGGTTAGCTCCGCTCCGGCAAGTCCGCTGGTATCCTGATATGTTCCGGTAACTATAATTACAAATGCGGTGATTGAGCATACCAGAATAGTGTCTATGAAAGGTTCTAAAAGTGATACAAAACCCTGTGATACAGGTTCATGTGTTTTTACAGCGGCGTAGGCAATAGGCGCAGAACCCACACCTGCCTCGTTAGACTGCACAGAACGCCTTAAGCCCCACAAAATACAGCCGACTATACCTCCTTCTACCGCCCTCGGGTTAAACGCTTCATTAAAAATTATTCCTATTACTTCCGGTATCTGTGTAAAGTGGACAGCAACAACTATAAGTCCAGAGATAAGATATATTGCGCACATGAGCGGGACTATTTTTTCTGCCACGCTTGCTATGCTCTTAATTCCGCCAATTATAATGCTTGCGATTATAACAGCCATTATTAACCCGACAACCCAGCCGTTGTGGTAAAAGAAGCTGTTTTCCCCGCCGGTTATTTCTACTACCTGTGCGGTGGCCATGTTTATCTGGAACATATTGCCGCCGCCGAATGCTTCTGCTATACACATCCAGGAAAATAATACTGCAAGAGGCTGCCCCAGCCATCTTAATTTCATCCTTGTCAATCCATGGGAAATATAGTGCATAGGTCCGCCGGATACACTACCGTCAACGTTGAACCTTCTGTATTTAACACCCAGTGTTGCTTCCATAAACTTTGAGGACATACCGAAAAATGCGCCGACTATCATCCATAAAACAGCGCCCGGTCCGCCCATTGTTATTGCAACAGCGACTCCTGCTATGTTACCAAGGCCGATTGTCCCGGACAGTGCAGTAGAAAGCGCCTGGAATGAAGAAACTTCACCTTCATCTGTTTCGGCGTCCTTTTTGTTGGTAAATTTACCCATAACTACTTCAAGGGCATGTTTAAAGCCCCAGATGCTTATACCTCTTGTTACAATAGTGAATACAACTGCCGCTATTAGCAGCCATACAATTATTATTGGAATACTCACACCATTTATAACCAGCGGGTAAAAAACAAAATCCGATACCGCATCAGAAATCGGGGCAACGAAATTATCTATCTTTTTGTCCAGTCCGTGAAAGTATAATAGGTAGTTCTCCATTAGCAATCAATCCCTCATAACCTGTATAAATTTCCCTGTGTCTGTTTATGAAATCAGAATATAAATTTATATCTAAATTTTTATTATTATTTTTATCTGATCTGTTAATTATATAATGATTTAAAAATTGTGGCATGCCCCATCCCAATGCAAACATTGACCAGAGTAGAGCAGCTGATCGAGCACCATTATGTACTGCAAGCTTACCTTTATTGTTGTCTGGCCAGGCCGCTTTTATTTCTTCAGTAGACTTAAGGCTTGTGTCCTCCAGCCAGCTTGCGATTTTTTTAAAGAAGCCATCTCCTTCTGTTTTTCCGTTAATTAGTGAAGGATCTTTCCAGCCCGCTATACCCTTGGAAATTATTGGTCCTACTACAAGCCAGTTTATATATGTAGAAAAATCTCTTAACGGTGTTGTTTTAAGTTCTGTTTCATCTCTTATAGCAAATATTCTCCCCATAAAGGTAGCCCCAATAATTAGTTTTAAAATATTCATATGCGCAAACGTCCCTTTAAGCTCAAATGCGTCCATGGCGTTTTTTAATCCTTTACCATTTGGCTTGAAAAATCCTTTTTCTCCAAATGCACCTGTAGTCGCCATAGTTAAAAGTCCCACAGCGGTCATGGCACCGCCTTTTATTGAGTT
>CAZLCO010000027.1:0-32817 GCA_964558005.1 uncultured Gammaproteobacteria bacterium
AGCGAGCGCAGCGAGCGACGTGGGAATCTATCCAGCGTAACGCATAAGCCAAAATCGTCATGCTGAACTTATTTCAGCAATTAGCCCCCGCATCAAGTGCGGGGTGATGTTGTTAGTTTATATACTGTGCTGGAAAGATTGCCACGTCGGAGCTAAAGCCCCTCCTCGCAATGACATGCGGAGTTTTTTAATGCGTAAAGCGAACACCGAAAAGCCTTTACTGACTTATTATACCCCCACCAAGCACGTATTCATTGTCCATATCGTAAAACACCGCTGCCTGACCGGGCGTAACCGCATCTTTTGGCTCTTTTAGCCTTACTTGTCCGTCTCTTGTAATTTTAGCCTCCTGCGCTGGCGAATTATAACGGATTTTTACCATTATGTTTTCCTGATATTCCTGCTGCCAGTTTATATTATTTACCTCAAACTCGCTGGAATAGAGGTCTTGTTTCGTACCAATGAATATTTTGTTTTGCTTATGGTCGATATCAGTAACATAATACGGCTCGGTCCCGGACACGCAAATACCCTTTCGCTGGCCTATGGTGTAATTAAACGTGCCTGTATGCCCTGCGAGCACTTCGCCAGTCCTGTAATGCACTATATCGCCGGGGTGTTCGCCGAATTTTTTTATTAAGTACGACTGGTTAGTTTCCGGCGGCGCTATAAAGCATACATCCTGGCTTTCCTTGCTCTGCGCAACAGGCAGGTTGTGTTTTGCGGCAATTTCCCTTATTTCAGCCTTTTTCATATTGCCCAACGGAAAAACTGTCCTTGCCAGGTCTTTTTGCATTAGGCCATAAAGCATATAGGACTGGTCTTTTTTTAAATCCTTTGCTCGGTAAAGCTTATTATCAATAATCCTTACGTAATGTCCTGTAGCATAGACATCCGCCCCAAAGTCATTAAACACAAAATCAGCCATCTCGCCCCATTTGATTGTCCTGTTGCAAAACACACACGGGTTAGGGGTCAGGCCGTTAAGGTAACTCTGCTCAAAATAATTTATAACAAGTTCAGCGAATTTTTCCCGCAAATCCATCGTTTCATGCTCTATTCCCAGAAATTTACAGACCTTTTGCGCTTCCTTGACAGCATTAAAGGATTCATCAGACATAACGCCCGTCAGGCCTATGACCTCATAGCCTTGCTCAAGAAGCAAAAGGGAGGCGACACTGCTGTCAACTCCTCCGCTCATTGCTACAACAGCTTTTTGTTTCTTACAGTTCATTTAATATATAGTCTTCGCCCTGTTTTGATATTGTATATTCTGTTATGCCCTCGGAGCCGGTATAATCAGGCACTACCTCAAAATATTCATGCCCTACGGCCTCATGTATTACAGAGTGGTCGATTGGCTCTTTAAGATGCGGGACTATCGCTGAATTTATTTGCTTTAAGGAATATTTTTCAGCCCCTTCTTTTTCCTGCAAACAATACGCTGTCAACAGCAGATAATCCAGCTTTGTCTGAGGCTTTTTAATACTTATTAAGTCCTCAAGGTTTCTAAATCTTGAAGGTATTTGACTTTCTTCCTGAATTTCTTCTTTACAGTTAAGGTTAAGTTTATTTCTTTCTTCCTCGGGAAGGACTGAAAGCTTTTCAGCAAGAATATCATACACTTTAGAATTTTTTTGAGGCTCTTCCTCCTGATCCGGGGCTTCTTCCTCTATCTCTTCCTCTTCAAAGCTCTTGCGCAGCTCCTGTGCTAATTCCTGTTCCTCTTCATCAGTATCTGATGCGGGTTCTTCCTGTTCCTGCAGCTTTTCCTGGATAATATCCTCGAATTCTGTATTTTCAGGAACTTCCTGAGCTAAATCATCTTCTTCTTTTTGTTCCTGTTCTTCAGTTTTTAGCTTTGACGGGTTATCCCGCTCAAAATTTCTTTTATACAAGAATTCATCAAGGTCTTTATCAGGAGCGTACATTGCTTCTTCAACAGGCTCCGTTTCCTCTGCGGAAACTTCAGGCTCTTCTTCTACTGTTTCTTCGACTTCCGCGACAGGTTCAACTTTCGGCTCTACCGGTTCAGGCCGGGTGCTTGCGGGTTCTTCCTGTTTTTCAGTTTTCACAGGTTTTTTGCCTGAACTGGTGAAATCCTTGAATATCTTGTCATACTGTGTAATGACAAAATATTTATTATCAGATGACACTTCCAGTTCGATTTTGCCTTTTTTAATCTTAAAAATATAATTCGACATAGATTATTCGTCCTTAAGAAGTGCTTCTCTCCACTTATCGAGCTGTTCCTCGATGAATTTTGAATCATCTGATTTTAATTCTATTTCCACGTCATTTTTTTTCATTTTAAATACGTATTCTGACATATCCGCTCTCCCATTTTCATTTAAAAAAATTATACTATATATTTTTCTATATTATAGAATAAAAGAATGAAACTTGACGAACTAAGAAAAAAATATAATTTAATAGACCTTTTCGTAACCCTGTGCGAAATCCCCTCGCCAAGCATGGAAGAATTACAGGTCAGCGAAAAAATAATGTCAATATTCAGGCAAAATAATATCCATGCCGAATATGACGACTATAAAAATATAATTGCCCACATACCCGGCACAAATAAATATAAAGAAGTCCCGCCAATATTATTATCTGCGCACATGGACGTTGTGGGCGATGGAAGACCTGTCAAAACCCGCCTTTCATCTGACGGAAAATATATTGAAACAGACAAAACCCGCACGCTGGGCGCTGATAACAAAGCAGGTGTGGCTGCTATAATGGATTTAGCATTGAACCTTGCGGATATTGAACATGGGCCGATAGAAATAACATTTACCCGGGATGAAGAAAAAGGCATGACCGGTGTACGCAGACTGGACACAACAAAATTATATTCAAAATATGCCCTGGTGGCTGACGGAGAGCGTCTGGGTGAAGCCGATATAGAAGGGGCAGGGTTTACCAAAGTGAAAATCCAAATACACAGCGGCAAGGGCGGACATTCCGGCATAAACATCCACGAAACAGACAGAATAAGTGCTATAAAAGTTTTATCAGAAGTAATTGTGGCTATTCCGCAGGGAGTATATAAAGCTGATAAGGAAAAAGGAACTATAACCTCGATTAATGCCGGGCTGTGCACCGGGGGTGAGGTCAAGACCGGGTTTTTGAATGTAATTGCTTCCGGGGCAAAAGCGGAATATTCAATAAGAAGCTCACAGCCCGATAATGAACAGGAACTCCTGGATAAAATTCAGGGCAAGATTCAGGAAATTAACAGTAAATACAAAGATAAAATTCAGGTGGATATAGAAATAACTCCCCACTTATCGCCTTTTGTCAAAAGTGAAGATGAATTCTTAACAAATATAATTGTCAAAGCCGCTAAAAATTTGCACATTTCCTGCACTCCCGGATCTTTCCATGCGGGGGCTGAAACCCATGTACTGGCAAATGAAAAGCAAAACGCTAAAAATGAGTTTTTCAACCCGATGATTATAGGGCTTGCAGACCTCGAAAACATACACTCTTGCGACGAAAAAATAGACTGGCAGAGCTTTTTAAAGGGCAAACAGTGGCTGGAGGAGATAGTTAAAGAATATTTTGAAGCTTACCCGGTTTAAAAAATCAATTAATTTGGGATATTATATTAACAAGGGTAATAGAAAAATTTTGGCGATATCGATTGTTCAATATAGAAAGAGAAGCTTTACTCTGGAAAAAACTAAAAAATAACTATGTCAGGTGCGATATATGCTACAACAAATGTGCAATACCGCCCGGCAAAGTCGCACGCTGTCTTTCAAGAAAAAACGTTGACGGCGAAATGGTGCTGCAAACATACGGTAAAGCTTCATCCATGGACCTTGACCCCATAGAAAAGAAGCCACTTTATCACTTTCACCGGGGCACAACGGTGTTCTCCGTAGGCGGCTGGGGCTGCAATTTCAAGTGTAAACACTGCCAGAACTGGAGTATCTCACAGCAATTACAGGAAGAAAAGGGGTATTACCTGACCCCGGAAAAAGCTGTTGAGCTTGCCCTGAATTATAAATGCGAAGGCATTTGCTGGACATATAACGAACCGGCCATATGGCTTGAATACACCATTGATACGGCTAAACTCGCAAAACAAAAAGGCCTTTACACAGCTTATGTAACTAACGGATTTATGACGATAGAGGCTCTGGAATTAATAGCGCCATATCTTGATGCTTACAGGGTAGATTTAAAGAGTTCAAGCGACGAATTTTACCGGGAAATATGCGGTGTAAAAAGCTGCAAAGGTGTTTTTGAAAGCGCAAAGCACGCAAAAAAGCTCGACCTGCACATAGAAGCAGTCACTAATGTTATACCCACAAAAAATGATAGTGACGAAAATTTCAGAAATCTTGCGGGCTGGATTGCTGAAAACCTCGGCAAAGAAACCCCCTGGCACGTAACAAGGTTTTTCCCGTGCTATAAACTTGACCACTTACAGCCAACCCCGCTGGAAACACTGCGTAAAGCTGAGGAAATAGGAAGAAATGCCGGATTAAAACATATATATCTGGGAAATGTCCGTTAAAATGATAAAAACCGCCGGTTAAAGCGGTTTTTAATTTATTTCTATATTTTTTTAAGTTCAGTTAAGTCTGCATCTGTAAAATCAGCGATTTTGCCGTCTGAATTTGCTGCTGTTTTTATATTGGTTATATCAGTATGATCAATCAGATCTAAATGCCCTTTGCGGCTAAAAGCGCTGAAGTTTCTGTTTACCAGGCTGATTGATATACTCTGGTTATATAAATTCTTAACGACAGGGGTTATTCTTTCTTTTAATGACGGGAAAATTGCAACAAATGCATTAAGCAGTTGTATCGTAGAATTTATCCTGCTGTACTGGGTTACAATATCACTTCTACTGACAGCGCCGTCTCCATTTGTATCAGAGTTAATTATTGCTGAAATGAGGTCTTTTGTTTTTGCGAGTTCTTTTGTAGGACCTACCGGCGGTTGGTCAGGGTTTTGTTTATAAGCGTTAAGCTCTTCCTGGCTGACTTTACCATCACGGTTAGTATCAAGCTGATTTAGCTCGTTATAAGAAATTTTTCCATCTTCTCCGGCCAGCTTCTTGCCGATTTCATTCATCTGGTAATGAGCACTGCCGACCCAGTCCTTTGGGGTTACGTTAGTGTATAAATTATTCAAAATTGTATTCATTTGTTCGCTTCTGATACCCGGGAATACCGGTACGCTTACCTGGTTATCGAGCTTACCGTTATATTTGCCGGAATCGTACCTGTCGATTTTTCCTATGGCATTTGTCAGATCGCTTCTTCTTTGCCAGCCTGGTAATGTTATATCGGTCGGCGGAGCTATGCCAGTTTCAGGATAAGCCATTGTTATCGCGCCTATACCGCCGCCTTCTTCGCCGATAGCGTATGTCGTATAATTACAAGCGTCTGGTCTCTGAAAATTAATAAAAGCGCCATCTAAAAATGTCATACTAGTCTCCTCCTCGATCTATTAAATAATTTGCATTAAAATCTCTAAATATCCTCCATATATAAAAAAACAAACATTGTGGATAAAATTTAAATATTTTAATTTTTTTTTACAAAACTTAATCTATTAATCTCAGCACTAAAAAACCTCCCGATTGGGAGGTTTTTTGATATAACATATATTTATTATTATTTATTTGTAATACTGGTTCAGTTCAACAGGTGATATACGATTCAGCTTCTCAAGGAATTTTTCCTTTATTTCTGCAAATACTGTTTTTGACTGTTCTGGCTCAACATCAGTTTCTTCAGTTTTATTTGATGTAAAGTACGGGAACATATTGAATGAATTACTCGTATTTTGTCCAGTCTGAGGCGTTTCTAGAGGTTTCCCTGATGTAAACATTGGAAACATATTGAATTCATATGGACTTGATTGGGGGACTTCACCAATTTGTACAGGCGGACCTATTGTTCCCGGATATGAAGGGAACCCCCCCGGGCTTGGCCAGTCTCCCTGTCCCGGAAACGGGAACTGAATTGGAGGACCTATCATTCCCGGATATGACGGGAATTGACCCGGCTGTGGCCATGGCATTGGCTGTGGTGGTGCTACCCCACCTTCAGGAAATGCCATTGTAATGGCCTCAGGTGGCTGTTGTATCGGAGGTGCTACCCCGCCCTCAGGATAAGCCATTGTTATTGCCGATGGCGGCTCTTGTCCACCGCCTTCTTCTCCCAGCGCCATCGTAGAATATCCGTAATTCTGAATGGACTGGAATGTTAAGTACGTGCTGTTAAATTGTGTCACTTTATTCTCCTTATCTATAAAACATCTCAAGACATATACAAATTGTCACTTATTTATATAAACATTAATTTTTTATTAAAATTGCTAAAATTGACACTTTAGGATTTAAAAAACTTCAATTTTTTTTGATAAAAAGTTATAATTTTTCTGTAATAAAGCCTTAGGAGAAGCATTTTGATTTTAATAATTGGCTCCGCCGAAGAATACCATGCAATGTATATGCATGAATACTTGAAAAATAAAGGTGAGAAAGTTAAATATCTTGATTCCAGAGCCATACCCGGCTGTTTTATATCCTCCTGGTACACTGATAAAGCCAAAATGGAAGGTTATTTCTTAATTGACGGTGAAAAAATCAGCTTTGACTCCATAAAAAGTATTTACTGGCGCTGGTATTACGGCATAAACATTTACCCGAAGTCAAATTCTCATGATGATGTTTTTAATGCGCAAATGGTGGAAAGAGAATTTACTTCTTTTGTAATAAGTATGTTCGAATCGCTTGATTGTAAATGGGTTAACTCAAACAAAGCAATAGAAATGCACAAAAACAAACCTTACCAGCTTCATTTAATGGGAGAAAACGGTATCAGGATACCAAAAACCCTCATAACAACCGATAAGGACGAAGTGATAAAATTTGCCGAAGAACTGAACAAAGATATAATTTTCAAGCCGGTCAGGGGCGGGGCTCACACACAGGCACTTACGGATGAGGATTTAAAGCCTGAAAAGCTTGAAATGCTGAAATATTCGCCGGTTACTTTCCAGGAAAAACTTAAAGGCGTAGATATAAGGGTTTACGGCATAGGCAGCGAAATATTTTCCGCAGAGATAAGAACCAATGCGCTTGATTTCCGGGATGACCCGGAAGCAGAAATAGTTCCTGTTAAAATGCCGGAAAACATCCAAAATGACTGTCTTAAAATAATGGAGCTTTTGGATTTAAAGTTCACAGGCATAGATATAAGGTATAACCCTGATACAAAAGAATATATATTTATAGAAGCGAACCCCTCGCCCATGTTCTTGCATTTTGAACAAAAGTCAGGCTTCCCCATAACGGAAAAACTCTATAGACTGCTGGCGTCTTAGAGCTATACCATTAGCGACCCGATGATGTTAACACTTAAATTTTCAAAAGCTTTTTCTGAAATAACTATTTGATTGCCGTAAAGATTCATAAAATTGGCGGTACTATTATCGCTATCCCAGCCGCTCATTGCTATAAATGTTCTTTCCTGTAAATTTTCATCGTTATTATTGAAAGAAAGAGCTATTATATTGCCTTTTTGTATTTCACTGTACTTTATCAGCCTGGGCTTTTCGCAGTTTATAATCATATCCTTGCTTTTCAGCACAGGCTTTAACCAGATAGAAGTATCGAGTTCTTTTACAGCTGTCATTTATAAATCTCCAAAAATTATTATCTATATATTAATTATAAACTTGTTTCATATTTAAACAAAAATATTTCTGATTTTCAGAAATTATTTATACCAAAGTTTACAATAAAAATAAATGATATGACCTGAGGAGGGGGCGGCTGCTCCGCCCCCTCATAAAGATTAATTGCAGTAGAAAAATTTTTTATATTACAATTGCAATATGACATATCAGGGAGGAAAACCATGGAACTTGCCAAAATTCAAAATATTGATAATGAAATAGCTGAACTTATAACCAAAGAACTCGACAGGCAAAGAACCACTATAGAGCTTATAGCCAGCGAAAACTTCGCAAGCGAGGCTGTAATGGCGGCCTGCGGTACAGTAGCAACAAACAAATACGCTGAAGGCAAACCCGGAAAACGATTTTATAACGGCTGCGAAGTAATAGACGAAATCGAAACCATCGCCCAGGAAAGACTTAAAAAATTATTTAGCGTTGAGCACGCCAACGTCCAGCCTCACAGCGGAGCACAGGCCAACATGGCAGTATTCCTGTATGCGCTGAAAGCAGGCGATAAAATCCTCGGTATGGACTTATCCAACGGCGGGCACCTTACACATGGCTCACCGGCAAATTTTTCCGGTATGTACTTTGATGTAGCGGCATACGGCGTAAACAGCGAAGGCTATATAGACTATGAAGACTTAGAGAAAAAAGCCCTTGAGCATAAGCCGAAAATGATTATCTGCGGCGCCAGCGCATACGCCAGGATTATTGATTTTAAAAAATTTAAAGAAATCGCAGACAAAGTCGGCGCATACCTTATGGCAGATATTGCCCATATTGCAGGACTTGTTGCGACAAGCCACCACCCATCACCAGTCGGATACGCTGATTTCATCACAACAACCACCCATAAAACCCTAAGAGGGCCACGTGGCGGGGTTATTATGTGTTCGGCTGAGCACGCACAGGGCATAGATAAGGCCGTATTCCCCGGCATACAGGGCGGGCCGCTTGAGCACATCATAGCTGCCAAGGCCGTTGCTTTCAAGGAAGCATTACAGCCTGAATTCAAAGAATACTCCGGACAAATAATTAAAAATGCACAGGCGCTGGCAAAAAGCCTCACTGATAACGGTATCGACCTGGTGAGCGGCGGCACTGACAACCATTTAATGATTGTTGACCTGAGAAAATTCGACAGAACCGGCAAGGACGTGGGCAATATGCTCGAAAAAGTCAACATTACCGCCAACAAAAACACTGTACCGGACGACCCGAAAAGCCCGTTCGTGACCAGCGGCGTGCGGCTCGGCACTCCTGCTGTTACAACCAGAGGGTTCAAGGAAGAGGACATGAATGTTGTCGGCGAGATAATCGCTGAGGCCATTAAAAATATGGATGATGAACAAAAACTCGAAGAATTAAAGCAGAAGTCGATTGCACTTTGCGAAAAGTATCTTTTATACCCAAATATTTAAAACTAAAAAAACAAAGCCCTCATACTGAAATGTAAATAACCCTGATTAATATTAAGAAAATAATTAAAATTTTATTAACTTTTAAAGACATGGCAAAAATTAATGCTAGATATTTAATTGAAAATTAATTATGTTAAAAAGATTGTTTTTGTTAACATTATTACAGTATTTTTTGGAGGAAGTAAGAACATGACAACAAAACAAATTAAGCTCAAACCACTGGCTGACAAAGTGGTAATTAAAGTTGTAGAAGAAACAGAATCAACTCCGGGCGGAATCATCCTGCCTGATACAGCAAGAGAAAGGCCCCAAAAAGGCGAAGTGCTTGCGGTAGGACCCGGAAAAACAGGGAAAGACGGCCAAAAAGAGCCGATGGGAATAGAAGTGGGCGACAAAATTTTATTCGCAAAATACGGCGGCACAGAAATTAAAATTGATAACGAAGAATACAAAATCTTATCAATTAATGACATTTTAGCAGTTATCGAAGCATAAGGAGTTAATAAAAAATGGCAAAAAGAATAGTTTTTGATGAAGAAGCGCGCAAATCGCTTGAAAGAGGGATCGATGCCGTTGCTAACGCGGTAAAGGTTACCCTCGGGCCAAAAGGCCGCAATGTTGTTATAGAGAAAAAATTTGGCTCACCGCAAATCGTTAATGACGGTGTGACTATAGCAAAAGAAATCGAACTCGAAGAAAAACTTGAAAACCTCGGCGCACAATTGGTCAAGGAAGTATCAAGCAAAACCAACGACGTGGCTGGTGACGGAACAACCACAGCAGCAGTTCTCGCTCAGTCAATCGTTAAGGAAGGACTTAAAAACGTAGCAGCAGGCGCTAACCCAATGGGCATTAAAAGAGGAATCGACAAGGTAGTAAATATAGCGGTTGAAGAAATCAAGAAAAACGCTAAAAAAGTCGAATCCAAAGAATCCATTGAGCAGGTAGCTACTATTTCAGCGGGCAATGACTCAACTATCGGCAGCTTAATAGCTGACGCTATGGACAAAGTAGGTAACGAAGGCGTTATCACTGTAGAAGAGTCAAAAACCACCGGCACACAGCTTAAAGTTGTAGAAGGTATGCAGTTTGATAAAGGCTATATCAGCCCATACTTTGTAACAGACACAGAAAGAATGGAATCAATCCTTGACGACCCGTTTGTTCTTTGTGTAAACAAAAAAATCAACCTTGTGGCAGATTTAGTACCGGTCCTTGAGCAGGTAGCAAGAGAAGGAAGAGGAATCCTTCTTATCGCTGAGGATATCGAAGGCGAAGCCCTTGCAACACTCGTTGTAAACACAATGAGAAAAGTATTAAGAGCTGTTGCGGTAAAAGCTCCCGGCTTTGGCGACAGAAGAAAAGCTATGCTTGAAGATATCGCTATCTTAACAGGCGGCGAAATGTTCACTGAAGAACTCGGAACAAAATTTGAAAACGTAACAACCCAGATGATGGGTAAAGCAAGAAGAGTAACCGTTTCAAAAGACAAAACAACTATTGTTGTAGGCGATGAAACAAAAGATCAGGTAGCTGACAGAGTAAAACTCATCAAAAGACAAATCGAACAGTCTGACAGCGAATACGATAAAGAAAAATTACAGGAAAGACTCGCTAAATTAGCGGGCGGCGTAGCTGTAATCGAAGTCGGCGCTGCTACAGAAACAGAACTCAAAGACAAGAAACTCAGAATTGAAGACGCACTCAACGCAACGAGAGCCGCTATTGAAGAAGGTATCGTAAGCGGCGGCGGCGTAACACTCCTGAAAGTGGCTAAAATCCTTATAAACAGGCTTTCAGATTTCCAGGGCGACGAAAGAACAGGCGCTGAAATCCTTGTAAGGTCTCTTGACGCTCCTATAATCCAAATCGCTAACAATGCGGGTTCATTAGGCGAAGTAGTAGCTGAAAGAATCAGGGAACTGCTTGAAAAAGACGAAAACATCGGCTTTGACGCACAGAAAAATGAATACGTTGACATGATTAAATCAGGAATCGTTGACCCGGCTAAAGTAACCCGTTCAGCGCTTGAAAACGCCGCATCTATTGCCGCAATGGTACTAACAACCGAAGCGGCCATAGTTGACCTTCCGGAAGAAAAAGGCGCAGGACACGCAATGCCTGATATGAGCGGCATGGGCGGCATGATGTAAGCTAATAAATAATATAAAAAATGGCGGGTTTTACCCGTCATTTTTTTTTGCTAATATAAAAAAATTATGAACAAAAATTTAAATGATAATGGATATGCGCATGAAGTTCTCGAGCTGTTTAACAGGGTTAATACGCTCGAAAAGAAAATCGCAAAAACTCACCCTGTAATAAAAATGCTGGCCGGCATTCCCAATAAGTCTCAAAGGCCGCAACAACCTCTTCAGCCAGCTGCTTTCCTGCACAATTTTGCTAAAGGAAAAAGCGAAAAGATCCAATATAATTCTAGTACTGCTCCCTGGAAATAGCCTTGTACGCTATCTCGGAAGCCTCATTAATAAACTGCTTGGCCGCATAATCATTATATGGCCGCTGAACCATCACGACCATAATGTACTTGCGCCCGTCAGGCAGGATAGTAATACCCGCATCGCCTAGCATCGGGGCAATATCGCCGGTCTTGTGCAGTAGCTGGACATTTGCGGGCAGCGGCTGACGCAGCAAATAGCTGTTCTTTGTATGACCCATTATCTCGACTATATCCGCCCTGCTCTTTATGGTTAAAAATTCCGGATTATCTATGTTATAGAGCATTTTGCCCACTTCCATAGGTGTAGTTACATTAGTGCCTTCCAAATCGGGCAGCCAGTTATTATAACGTGTTATGCCAATGCCCCACTGCCTTATGGCCCTGTTAAGTTCGCTCATCCCGCCAACCTTGGCCAGCAGCATATTGGAGGCGGTATTGTCGCTTTCCTGTATCATCAGCTCAGCAAGCCTGTGATAAGTGAGCGTTGTTCCCAGCGGGAAATACTGCAGCACACCCGAACCGGAGGTAATAAACGGCTCTGTGGTGCTCATGGAAGCATTCAAATCAACGAGTCCTTTTTCCGCCCTTCTGTAAAGCTGGAAAAGCACGGGGATTTTTATAATACTTGCCGCCGGATAAATTTTATCGGCATTTATGGTTACATACTTGCCTGTATTGTAGTCCCAGATAAAAATGCCCGGCTTCAACCTCGGATAACTGGCCATAAGGTTTTTGAGATTTCTTTCAAGGTTGGGCATTTCCCCTGCCAGCAGCGGGGAATTCATTATCGGGTCTTTTGTATTTACATAATCAAAATATCTTTCCCCCAGGAAAATATTATCCGCTATGGATGCTTCCGCTGATTTAAGGAAGGAAATACCATCAGGCACCTTAATATTACTGTTCCTGAATTTTTTCAGTACCAGGTTGTTGAGGTTACTCATAAATATAACAGGCAGCAGCAAGCCAAACACAAGGCATAATACTATAAAAAATCGTGTCCTTGCGGCCTGTTTTTTTCTTACGGCATATCTCATCTGTCTTTTCTTTAAGTGGTCATTATAAGACAGGTCTTCACTGCAATATTTTTTTACTTTTTTTGCAGGTTTTTCATTTTGCCATATTGCATATTGATAAACCAAAATACAATCCCCAAACTAGCTACCGCTCTACAAATATTATAGTAGATTCAAATATTGTGTAAAATTTTAAATATTTCTTAATATAAAATTTAAAAACTACCGCCATAATCCCCCTTGGCCGCCCTGCGCTGTCATTCCGAGGAGCGAGCGCAGCGAGCGACGTGGGAATCTATCCTATGTTGATTTTCAGCTATTTGTTCATTTTTTCTTTTTGGACGCAAAGCGAAAGCGAGCTGAGGGCGCAAGCCGGGCAAAGCCCGGCTGAAGGCCCGTTAAATGCGAGCTTTCAAGACCAAAGAAAACGAACCAAAAGAAAAAACAGTCCCGCAAAGGGTCGACACTGTCAGGGGCTCTGCCCCCGAACCCCCTTGGCCGTCGCCGGTGCGGCCTTAAATATTTTATGCGTGAACTAGCGAAGAGGAGAAGTTAATTTTTATTTTTGCGTTTTTGCAATTTAATAAACTCCAACCTTAAGTTTTCTGTTATATCTTCATCAGGCTCTAATAAATATATTTTACCTGGGCATATTATATTTTCATTTTCTGCGCCTTTAGAATTACTATTGTCAAAATAATGGTAATCTGTATAAATATTATAATAATTATTAGTATTTAAAATTTTCTGGACATAATAGTTAAAAGAATTTTCTATATTATAGAAAAAGCAAATTTGTCTGTGTTTTCCTTTTTGCATATTATAATCAATATCTTCTAGCTTTTTGCCAAGATCAGAAATTCTTGAACTATTTGGAAATACATGCACATCAGTCAAATCATCCGGATTATAGTAAAGATAATCACAACGGGGATGGAGGATACGGAATCTTGCTTTATCACAAAGGAATAAATCATCTTCATTTAATATTGTTGTGTGATATTTATACCTTATTTTTATTTCGTAAGAGTTACCTATAGAATGTGCAAAAATATAGGGTGCATGTTCACTGGGGTTAGAGTAATCTCTCAGGTTTTCAGGGCTATAATATTCTATAGTAAATTCAGGAAATGGCTCATAGTGCCATACATTTAAATAAAAATCAGCTGAATTACTTGTATATTTCCAATTTTTATAATCTTTAACATATTGATAAAATTTTTCTTTTGGTTTAAGTATTGACTCAAAAGGCTTTCATGTGTCAGGCTCATTTGGACTTAAAAAATGTAACCGTTCATTTATAAACTCCGCAATTTCTGCAGGACTATGCTCTCTTCCATCATGGTATCCATCAGTTTCAAAAACCCCTTTTACTTTCCCCTCGTCCATTTTTATATACATAATTTTTTCATCTTGCTTTTTGTTTATTATTTCCCGTATTGCTCTAAACTCAATACCGCACCATTCTTTTTCTTCGTATTTTTCACACAAAAATACAACAACTAATTTTGCTCTATTTCTATAAATATCTTGCAAAAGTGTATCCAAATTTGGTCTCGATAGCTGAGCTTGATAATTTTTATCGTAAAAATAAGTATTTGAACCTAATTTTATTTCAAGTTCATCTGCCACTTGTTTAACGTATTTTCTAAATTCGCCTGGAAAAGATAATGCTACATCGAAATTATGTTTTGTTATATCAACTATTTTTTTCTGTTTTAATGTAAGTTTTTGCAAAGTTATATTTTTTCTTTTTAATTCTTCATATAAATCAACATTTTTTATTGCCCAATGTGACCTTGTTAATTCCCATCTGTCTTTATTAATGTCAAGCTCTAAGCTCATTTCTTCTAATTCCCTGTACGTTAAAAGTTTTTCCAATTCAATAATTTCATATTCTATTTTTATCTGCCCCTGCCTTTTTAAAATGTATGTAATAAAACCAAATTTTGGGTCTTTTTGTTCCCCTTCTTTCCACCCATGTGGTTCATAAGCAAAAATACAAGGAAATTTTTTAATTTCCTCTATATCTGTCATTGCTAAACTTTTATATTTGTTTATTATTTCCTTTTCAGTATGTTCGCCAAACCTACCTTCATTTAAAATAAAAGGTTTACCTTCCCAGTCATCCCAATCATATGATATTAAAAGATTATACATAAACTCTCCAAATAGACTTAATCGTTATCAACAATTATATAAAAAAAAGTAAAGTGGTGATACTTCCCCACCAAATCTTTTAACTACCATCCCACCATCCCCCACTACCCCCCGCCCCTTACGAACGCGCCTTAGGCACTGGCTTAGGCACCGCCTGCCAAATCAATTAAAATAACCCCAAATCCCTAAAATTCCATCAAAATAAACAAAAAAAGCGGAAAAATATCTGAAAAAACCACAAAAAAATAACCCAAATACTCAAAATTTACATCAAAATACACAAAAAAAACGGAAAAAATTCCATAAAAAATACCCTGAAAAACCACCCAAAAACCTTTATAACCTCAAAACGCCTAATCCCCAAAACCCTCCCCAAGCGATACTTTCCCGCCTTGCCGATTGAAAAACTCACAAAAATATGGTATAATATAATTGACAAAAAAAAATAATATAAAATTATAAAATTTTTTTTAAAAAAATAAAATTATAAAATAAAAAACTAATTTCTGATTATCAGAAATTAGTTTTTTGCATATTATTATTAATTTATAAAATTCCTACCGCTCGCAGCACCTTTTATCGCCGGCGGCGCAATCCGCCTTGCAATCAGGCTTCTTGCCTGAAGTCTTGATTTCTTTTAATTCCTTAAGCTCTCTCTGAAACGGCGAAATTGAATTAAGTTTGAAAATCAACTCTGGCAATTTTTCTAGCACATAATCAATCTCTTCATCAGTCGTGTAACGGCTCAGGCTGAACCTTATGCTGCCATGCACGGATGTGTACGGCACGCCCATCGCCCGCAGCACGTGGCTCGGCTCGAGGTTGCCGCTGGTGCAGGCACTGCCCGAACTGGCACAAATGCCTAAATCGCTGAGATGCAGGAGTATTAATTCGCCTTCAATGTATTCAAAGCTAATGTTTGTGGTGTTAGGAACCCGGTTTATCCTTGAGCCGTTGACCCGGGAATTGAAAACGGAACTTAAAATGCCTTTTTCCAGACGGTCACGCATTTCTTTTACCCGTGTGGCCTCGTCGTGGAGGAATTTCTGAGCCTGCTCGGCCGCTTCACCCATTGCCACGATGCCCGCAACGTTTTCAGTACCGCCTCTTTTGCCCCTTTCCTGATGCCCGCCAAGCATAAACGGTGTAAGCAGGGTGCCTTTTCTTATATACATTGCGCCTACGCCTTTGGGTGCGTGGATTTTGTGGCCGGAAAGGCTGAGCATATCTATTTTTGTGCTTTTAATGTCAAGCGGTATCTTCCCCGCGGCCTGTACCGCATCTACGAAAAACAGCGCTTCAGGGTTCTTTTGCTTTGCCATTTCAGCCAGCTTTTCCACCGGGAAAATAACGCCTGTTTCATTATTTGCCCACATTATAGCGATAAGCGCCGTGTCCTCTCTTATGCTGTCTTTGAACTCGTCAAAATCTATCTCCCCCTGCTGGTCAACGCCCAAATACGTGACTTCATAGCCGTGGTTTTTCTCAAGGTGCTTTGCGACGTTCAAGACGCAGGGATGTTCTACTTTTGTGGTGATAATGTGCTTTTTGCGAGGGTCAGTAAGACCTCTTAAGGCCATGTTACTGCTTTCTGTGCCGCAGCCGGTGAACACGACCTCGTTCGGGTCAGCCGCACCAATCAGCTCTGCGACCTGCTCCCTTGCTTTTTTAAGGTACTGGCCGACCTCCCCGCCAAACGAGTGCATGCTCGAGGGGTTGCCGAATTTTTCCCCGAAAAAGGGCATCATTTTTTCTATTGCTTCGTCACAGGTCTTTGTTGTTGCATTATTGTCAAGATAAACTATCATGCTTCCACCACTTCCACATCCTCGCCAATGTATTCTTTCAGTATGTTTTCAACAAAATTTTTCAGGGTAAGGTTGCTGCTCGGACAGTTTTTACACGAGCCCTGAAGGTTAACGTATATTTTATTGTCCTCAATGTCAACCAGCTCTATATCTCCTCCGTCTTTTCTCAGTTCCGGGGCAATATAGTTTTCCATTATCTTGTTTACCTTGAGGATTAGCTGGGTTTTAGTGAGCGGCTTTTCTTTCCTGCCGTTATCCCTTTTTGAAACTTCCTCGTCAAGAATTTTTTGCAGGTCGCCTTTACATTTACCGCAGCCCCCGCCGGCTTTTGTATAATTTGTAAGCTCCATGACCGTATTCAAGTTGTTTTCAGCGATAACTTCACGGATTTTGTCCTCTGTAACGCCAAAACATCCGCAAACTATTTTGCCTTTAATTTTCTTTTCAGTCGGCTCGCCCCTGTACTCGGAAATAGCCGCTTCAAGCGCCTCCTGCCCCATAACGGAACAGTGCATTTTCTGGTCAGGCAGTCCGCCCAAAAAGTCTGCAATGTCCTGGTTTGTTATGTTTTCAGCTTCTTTTAAGGACTTGCCGATAATCATTTCTGTAAGTGCGCTGGCGCTGGCTACTGCCGAGCCGCACCCGAATGTCTGGAATTTTGCGTCAGTGATGATACCGTTTTTATCTATTTTTAAAAATAATTTCAGCGCATCACCGCAGGTAATGCTGCCTACTTCCCCCACAGCGTCAGCATCTTCTATTACGCCGACGTTTTTTGGGTTTTTATAATGTTCTTTTACTGTTTCTGTGTAGTCCCACATTTTATCTTACCTTTTAACCTCATTTAATTAAATTATAACCAAAACCAGAAACTACCCTTAAAAAATTAATATTTAAATAACTTTACATTTGCAAAAAAAAATTGACTACTTCTATATCTTTTGTTAATATTAAGTATATACACCTCTAAAGTGTATTAACCATTTCGTTCATTGCTCGCCTAATCACCTAAACGTTAAGTTAACACTTCACTTCATTTCAGTAAGGAATTATAGGGACAGGATTGAAGGAGTTTTCATTTATGAAAAACAACATAGACCGCGATATGAGCTGTCCTTTTGGGAAATACCTCCAGAAAATTTCCGGCATGGGACTGCTTTCTGCTAAAGAAGAACAAGAATTAGGGAAAAAAATCCGAAGCGGCAGCACAGCCGCCAAAAGAAAACTGGTCCAGTCTAATTTACGGCTGGTAGTCAGTATTGCAAGAAAATACATGAACCACGGGCTTTCTTTCCAGGATCTGATTCAGGAAGGAACTGTAGGGCTGGTGACTGCTTCAGAAAAATTTGACTATTCCCTGGGCTTCAAGTTCAGCACATATGCTACCTGGTGGATAAAACAGTCAATAAACAAGGCTATTTCAGAGCAGTCATACTGTATGAAAGTCCCTGTATATGTGCAGGAAATAATTTCAAAATACGTAAAAGTAAAGGAAGAAACTGAAAAAAACAATAACAACACCAGCGTTCCTCTTAAAGAGCTGGCAAGAAAACTTGATTTACCGGAAACCAAGCTCGAAAACTATATAAACGCTTTTAACAGGTCTGTTTCTATTGATAGTGCGTTTGAAACAGATGAAGGAAAAAGCATCGGACTTGCCGAGTTTCTCTGTGATGAAAGTTCAAAAACAGAAATAGAACTGGAAATAAAACATCTCCGTCAAGGGCTGTCAGATATTTTACATAAACTAAAAGAACGGGAAAAAGAGGTTATTAAGATGCGTTTCGGGCTTGAGCCTGATATAACACCGCAGACCCTCGAAGAGATCGGCAAAAAATTCGGACTAACTAAAGAGTGCATAAGGCAGACCGAATTAAGGGCTTTAAGCAAGATGCGCACTATTTGCGAAAAAGAAGGGCGATTAAAAGAATTCCTGCCCCGGTGTTGATAAAAACATCAGCCAAATTAAACACAGGAAAATTAATAAAAACTATATCAATAAAATCTATTACATGCCCAAAAACCACCCTGTCATAAAGATTTCCGACGATACCTCCCATCAAGAGGCCAAGCCCGATCTTTTGGAAGTTGCACAGGGTGTTGTTTTTTTTAATTGTAAAAATAATAAGAGAAACCAGCACAACCGCTGAAAACACAGCGAGCAAAGATGTATGCCCTTCCAGCATGCCAAAAGCAGCGCCGTCATTGTAGTATTTTTGCACAGGCAAATATATTTTTGTGAGCCTATCCAGCCCAAATGCGATTATTGCTAAAATAATTACCACCCCGGGCTTGACCCGGAGGCTCATGAGATGCTGAATCAAGTTCAGCATGACATTATTCAACATTTACCCTTTTTAAAAGCACGGCTGTGCCTGATACATCGATTTCCGGCAGGGTAAATGAGCCTTTTTTAACGGCGCAAAAACTAATTGAACCGACAGCAAGCTCATTTGAGTCATTATTATTTGCTTTAACCATACGCTCAAGCATATTAATATCAGAAGGTACCTGCCTGAACACTTCTTCAGTCTTTTCCCTGGGGAAGGTCAGTTTTTCCGTGGTAATAGAGCCCAGCGCAAAAGTATCAGCGGGTATTTCTGTTTTTATGGAAACACTGTAGTTATTGTTTTCAAAAACCTGTTCCGGTGCATATATATCTATATTAAGGTCCTTTGCCTTGCCGTATTTTATGGACGATTCCTCGTAAAGAGTCTTGTCAGTATTTATTTTCCATCCATTACCGTATTTTTTAAGATAAAGTATTGTCCTTACTGAACTTTCAACAAGCCCGTTGTCATTTGTTATATCAGATTTTGATTTTGTAACCCCGATTAAATTTTCGTTTATTTCAACCGCAGCAAAATTGCTGTCAAACCTGATATTCTGGATTTCGCTGGAATACTCGAGGTTATCTGTTAAATCCCAGCTTTCCCGCACCAGTTTAATAATATTTTCCCTGTTTATATTATCGCCGCTCATATATTCATCAGCGTACAATTCTTTTAATGCGGCTAAATTCTTATCTTTATGCGCCTGAAAATATTTTGCGAGAAAAACATTAAGCTGGTTGGCGTCCTCGCTTAAATGTTTTTTTACAAAGCAGGTATAATAAAAATCAGGATAGTTTTCCGCTGAATCTTCGGCAAAGGCCGGAAAACCGCACACACCGGACAAAACAACGGAAAAAACCAAAAAAATCAATGTCTTTTTCATAAAAATAATATAACCTTTTTCCGGAAATTTTTCAAAGTAATTTACTTTCAGGTTCTTTTGAGATAAATTTGTTAACATATATTTAAAAGTGGAGAAATATTATATGACAAATCAGGCGGTTTTGAACGATTTACAGGGAAGCTGCTTTCAACTCACAGAAGAGCAGCGGGACATAAAACAGTGTGTAAGGGAATTTGCGGAAACAGTAATAGCGCCACGCTCTGCTGAAATTGACGAAAAAGCCAAATTCCCGTTTGATTTATATAAAGAAATGATAGAAAACGGCCTTGTACAGCTTCCATACCCGGAAGAATACGGCGGAGGCAACGCTGACCCGGTCACAGAATGTATTCTTGTCGAAGAACTCTCAAGAGTTGACCTTTCATGCGCACTCGCATGCCTGGTAAACACTCTTGGCAGCAAACCTATTATGTTAGGCGGTTCAGAAGAACAGAAACAAAAATATATCACAAAAATTACATCAGGCGAAAGCCTCTGCGCATTCGGTTTAACTGAAGCAGGTGCGGGAAGCGACTTTATGGGTATTAAAACCCGCGCTGTTAAAAAAGGCGATAAATATATACTTAACGGCACAAAATTATTTATCAGTCACGGAAATATTTCAGATATAGTAACAATTTTCGCAAAAACATCAAGCGAACCGGGCTTAAAAAGCCTCAGCTGCTTTATAGTTGAGAGCAGCTACCCTGGTTTCAGCGTAGGAAAAACCGAACACAAACTCGGCATCAGAGGATCAGAAACCGCAGAATTAATTTTTGAAGATATGGAAGTGCCTGCTGAAAACCTTCTCAGCTCAGAAGGCTCAGGCTGGAAACTTGCAATGAACACCCTCGACACCTCAAGACCCGGCGTTGGCGCACAGGGCGTAGGCGTTGCGCAGGGCGCACTTGACTTTGCCTTTAAATACGCAAGGGAAAGAGAACAGTTTAACCAGCCAATCGGCGATTTTGAAGCTGTACAGGATATGCTCGTTGAAATGGCAATGAAAGTTGAAGCTGCAAGACTGCTTGTTTACCGGGCGGCTACCGCAGTATCAACCAACGACCGGGCAAAATCAATGTATGCTGCACTTTCCAAGCTTTACGGCGGAGATATCGGAATGGAAGTAACAACAGATGCTGTCCAGGTGCTCGGCGGATACGGTTTCACAAAGGAATTCCCGGTAGAAAGAATGATGAGGGACGCAAAAATCTGCCAGATTTACGAAGGCACAAACCAGGTACAAAGAATGGTTGTTGCAAGACATTTATTAAAAGCATATAAATAAGATAAATTTTTAAAAATAAAAAAAAGATGGGCGATTAAACCCATCTTTTTTATTTTTTAACAAAAGTTAAACAGCCGAAAACACTATTAAACAAAAGATTTTATCGTTTTGCAATTAAAGAAATTAATTTCTGATATTGCAAAATACAAAAACAGGCTTTAAAATTATATAAGTATAAAATCGCACTTTTTAGATGATATGCGATACAGGATAAAAAGGTAAAATTTATTTAAATGCTGGAGAACGTAATATATGCAGGATTTAATTTTTAAAAACCACGTTAAAGTACTTTTTATAATCATTTTAGGCCTGATGACCGCATCAGCGATTACGCTTGCGGATATGGCCAATGTTGATGTACCATTGCCGCTCCTGATTCTCGGCACACTGGCCGCATTTTTGGCCAGCTGCTTTATTTTTTATTCAAAAGCCTCTATGGGGCAGACAATGCAGATTGCCATAACCGGCATTTTAATTAATGCGGTGATAATAACAGGCTCGCATTTTTTAAATCTCTATTCCAATATGCCGCATATAATACTTAAACCTTCTTTTATTTTAAATATTGACCCGCTGGTCATAGCATCAGGTTTTGTTTTCAGCGTCCTCGCCCTCTGCGTGGGGCTAAAGCTGGGAGAGCCCGCCAAAGAAAAAATCGAAAAAGCCGAAGAAGAAATTGCTGAATCCCCGGAAGAACAGCAGGAACATGAAGAACAGCAAAAAGAGCCGGAAAAAGAACAAACTGAACCTGTTAAAACCGCTAAAGAAACTGTTGAAATCTCTGAAGAACCGGCTGTTGAAGCAATGAGTCTTCAGGACGCGCGCAAATTACTGAATGGAGAGGCCCCTGAAGAAAAAACCGAAGAGCCCTCATGGATTGAAGAACCTGAAAACGGAGAGCTGGCGTCGCTGGAACCCGAAGAGCTCTCGGAAACCATAGACCTGGAAGCGCCGGAAGAAACCTTACAGCTCGAAACGGCAGAAGAAATGCCTGAAACAAAAGCTGATTATATCCCTACTGATATCAGGCTGGTACAAAATTTATCGCAAAAAGATACCGGCCAAAAAGGAAAAATAGGCTCTATCGGAAAACTGCTTGTTAATAATAAAAATATAGAAAACATTAGTGAATCAGAAGAAATGCTTAATTCTGAAACCACAGTCATAACAACTGTTTCAGGACAAAAAATTTATGAAAAATTTGATGAAATAAAAAATGAATTTTCCTGTATAAAGGAAATGGCCCTGATTGACGACGGCGGATTTATTATTGCCAATAACTTTGAAGACAAACAAAGGGTGCAAATAGCCGGAGCCCTTGTAGCAGGCGCATATCACACACTGCAAAACTATCTTTCGCAAATATCGTTAACTCTGCCTGTAAGAATATTTTTTGAAACTGAAAATACCAACAGCTTTATTGTAAAAACAAAGAGCGAAATACTATTTTCCGTCTGGGAAAAGGATTTTAAACAGGTTGACTACGGCCCTTTAGACGAAATAATTGAAGCTGACGATTTTGAAAACCTGGACATAATACCTTACGCTGATTTAATCAAAGTCGAACAGTTTACTGTTTCAAACAGCGAGGGCACTCTGGTTAATTCAATGGGCGATGCGGCTGACTCGCAACTGTTTGCAGCTGTATCTTCGGCTATGTTTGAGAACATAAAAGTATTCCTGATGAATATACGTATGTTTAACCTCACAAAACTCGTGGTATTTACTCCCCAAAAAACAATAACCATAGTTAAACCCGAGGACAAAATAGTATCCTTCCTTACAGACGCGGAAGAATCCCCCAATGTATCGGAAGAACTCCTTAAGATGGAGGCACTACAGTGACACCAGCCGTTACATCACTTGACAATATTTTAATAAACGCACAGATAATTGAGTCCGAACAGCTAGAAAAGGCTATCGACCACTCAAGAAAAACAAATATGTCGCTTATAGAATCAATCTGCGACCTTAAACTTCTTGACCAGGAAGAACTGAAAGCGCAAATAAAAACAGCGCTGGAAATCCAGTATGGCGTAACCTTTTCAGACATTACAGAAATTGGGCCCGATGAAGAACTTTTGGCCCTGTTTCCACAGGAAATTCTTAAACAGAACAAATTCCTGCCATTAAAAAGAAGCGGCAATATATTTGTTTTTGGAATGGTCGACCCTGACAACCTAAACGCTGAAAAAGAAATCAGGGACAGACTGCGGGAATTCAAAAACATACAGATTAACAGAACCGTCATACTTGAAGATGACTTTATCAAATATATAAAAAAGAAATTCCCGAGCCAGGCAGAGGAAAAAAGCCACACAATAGAGCAGAACACTGATGAGCTGCTTTCTTCAATGGGAATAGACCTGATAGAAACATCCGGGGATAGCATTGACCTAGCTGATTTGACCGAATCAGCCGAAGAAGCCCCAATAATCCAGCTGGCTAACAGTATCCTCGGCGTTGCAATAAAAAGAGGCGCAAGCGACATACATATTGAGCCCCGGGAAAAGGAGCTGATTGTAAGGTTCAGGCAGGACGGTGTGCTGGACGTGTATAAATCAATCCCCAAAAGGGTACAGAACGCCCTTATTTCCAGGTATAAAATCATGTCAGAACTTGATATATCTGAAAGAAGGCTTCCACAGGACGGCAGGATAAGGGTTAAGATGGTCAATAAACTCATTGACTTCCGGGTATCCACCCTCCCGAGCAAGTTTGGCGAAAAAGTCGTAATGAGGATACTTGATAAATCCAATATTTCGCTAGGGCTTGACCAGCTAATAACTAACATGGAAACCCTTAACACCGTAAGGGAAATGATTTCAAGGCCGTTCGGCATAATTTTTGTTACCGGCCCTACAGGAAGCGGTAAAACAACCACCCTGTACAGCGCCCTGACAGAAAAAAACACCCCGGGCGTAAATATATCCACAGCGGAAGACCCCATTGAATACGACCTTGACGGCATAACCCAGTGCGAAATTAACAGGGCCATCGGGCTTGATTTCGCCAGAATTTTAAGGTCATTCCTGCGACAGGACCCGGATATTATGCTGGTAGGCGAAACAAGGGACAAAGAAACCGCAAAAATCGCTGTTGAAGCTGCGCTTACAGGCCACCTTGTGTTTACCACCCTGCACACAAACGATGCGCCGGGTTCTATAATGAGGCTCTCGGAAATGGAAGTTGAGCCGTTTCTTATTGCCAGCTCCACTATTGGAGTAATTGCCCAGAGGCTTTTAAGGAGGGTTTGCAACAACTGTAAGGAAGAATATACCCCTGATGAGCATATCCTGACTTTTCTCGGCATAAGAAATAAAGAAGAAAAGTTTTATAAAGGCAAAGGGTGTGAAAAATGTAATGACACCGGCTATAAAGGCAGGGTGGGCGCTTATGAAGTAATGAAAATAAACGATGACTTGCGCGACTTAATAGCAAAAGGCGCAAATACCTCTTTATTAAGATATACCGCACAGCAGGCGGGTATGAAAACCCTTGTGGAATACAGTATGGAAATGGCCAAAGAAGGTTTAACAACACTTGATGAGGTTATAAGAGTAACCTTTACGGGAGAAGGCAGCTCATCACTTTGTCCGGGGTGCTCAAAGCCCGTTGGCGACGAATACTACAAATGCCCGTTCTGTCAGTATGAACTCAAAAAAATATGCAAAGGCTGCGGACAGGTAATTCAGGAAGGTTGGATATCCTGCGCAAAATGCGGACTTAAATTTGAAGAACATACACATGAGAAGGAGAATA
This sequence comes from uncultured Gammaproteobacteria bacterium, assembly GCA_964558005.1. GTDB lineage: Bacteria > Cyanobacteriota > Vampirovibrionia > Gastranaerophilales > UBA9971 > JANQGS01. The sequence goes on from CAZLCO010000027.1 coordinate 24,852, forward strand.
TACAATGATTACAATGGAAGAACTAATCAGGATAGTTTTCCAAAAAAACGCCAGTGACTTACATATTTCAGTGGGACTGCCGCCTACAATAAGGATTGACGGAAGGCTTACAAGGCTTGATTATCCGCCGTTTTCAGCGGAAAACGTTGAAAAGATAATTTTTGACATGTTAAGCAATGAACAGAGAAGAATGCTTGAACAAAACTGGGAACTCGACTGCAGCTACGGCGTGGAAGGTATTGGCCGTTTCCGTATAAACGTTTACAGGGAAAGAGGACACTATGCTGTGGCTTTGAGGACAATTTCAACTGAAATCCCCGGATTTATGGAGCTTGGACTCCCGGATTCAGTAAGGGAATTATCTGAAAGACCCCGGGGGCTAATACTTGTAACGGGGCCGACCGGCAGCGGCAAGTCCACTACACTTGCGGCCATTATCGATTACATAAATTCAAACAGGATAGAACACATCCTGACTATCGAAGACCCTATAGAATATATCCATTACTCAAAAAGAAGCATAGTGCACCAGAGGGAACTAGGCCACGACACCCGGAGCTTTGGCAATGCGCTAAGGGCAGCTCTAAGGGAAGACCCTGACATTATTCTGGTCGGTGAGATGCGTGATCTGGAAACCATTTCGCTTGCTTTAACAGCGGCGGAAACAGGCCACCTTGTGCTCGGCACATTGCACACATCATCCGCTTCCCAGACAATTGACCGTATAGTAGACGTTTTCCCGGCACAGCAGCAGCAGCAGGTAAGAATTCAGCTCTCAAACAGCCTAATAGGGGTAATGAGCCAGACACTGCTCCCAAGAATACAGCCGGACGGCTCAAAAAAAGGCCGTGTACTGGCAATGGAACTAATGATGGTAACCCCGGCCATATCCAACCTTATCCGGGAAGGTAAAACCTCACAGATATATTCAGCTATCCAGACAGGTTCACACCTGAAAATGCAGACACTGGAAGGCTGCCTCAAGGAACTGTGCGTAAATAAAATTATTTCCTATGACGATGCAATATCAAAATCCAGCCGCCCGGATGATTTAAAAAGAATGCTCAGCGACGTTTATATCTAATAAACAAAGGAGTACACAATGGTTCAATTCAGCTATAAAGCAAGGGATAAAAACGGCAATTTAGTGGAAAACACCCTGGCCGCGGAAAGCGAAGACCAGGCGCGCAGCCTTATAAGCGAAAAGGGGCTGTGGGTCGTTGATATAAAAAAGGGCAAAAAAGACGGCAATTCTGTTTTTGATATAGAACTTGACGGCATTATTTCCGAACTGGTCGGCGTTACCCTTAAAGACCTTGTTGTATTCTGCAGGCAATTTTCCGCACTCGTCGATTCGGGCATTGCCATACTCAGGTCATTAAACATTTTGTCCGCCCAGAGCAACAGCCCCAAGCTAAAACAGGTATTAACAGAGGTAAGGGACGATGTTGAACAGGGTATAAGCCTTTCAGACGCTTTCAACAAACACCCGAAAATCTTTGACCGGCTTTTTGTGAGCATGGTAAAAGCCGGGGAAACAGGCGGTGTGCTTGACCAGGTCTTACAGCGCATAGCTTCTTTTATGGAGTACAGGGCAAGGCTCCAGTCAAAAATCCAGTCTGCGTTGGCTTACCCGGTAGTTGTCACTATCTTTGCGGTTATAATTTTCTTTGTAATGCTTACTTTTATCCTGCCGAGATTTTCGGCTATATTCAACAAACTTGGCAGTGAACTGCCTGCTTACACACAGTTTTTAATCAATATAAGCGAATTTTTGCGTTCACCGGGGCTGATATTGCTTTTAATTTCCCTCGGCGCGATAGGGTTTGGACTGTCCAAAATATACGCCACTGAAGGGGGCAGGTATTTCTTTGACACACTACTCCTTAAACTGCCCGTTGTTGGCGGCCTTATCCAAAAAATCGCAATATCAAGGTTCACAAGGACTTTTGGGACGTTAATCAAAAGCGGCGTGCCCATCCTGACAGCCCTCGAAATAGTCGAGGATTCATCCGGCAACGCAGTGGTGGCAAAGGTTATCAGAGATATCCAGGCTGAAGTAACTCAGGGCGGCATGGTACACAAACCGCTGGAGGACTCCTGGGTATTCCCGCCAATGGTGACTTCCATGATATCAATCGGCGAGGAAACCGGCGACCTTGATGCCATGCTCACTAAAATAGCGGACTTTTACGATACCGAAGTCGAATCGGGCATTGAATCATTAACTTCGCTGCTTGAACCATTTATGATGGTTTTCCTTGGTGGTATGATAGGTGCAGTAATTGTCGGAATGTATCTGCCGATGTTCCAGATATTCGAAGCGATGCACAACTAAGGAGAACACCTTGTCACATATACATATACCGGACGGAATTATCGCAGTATGGCTGTGGTTACTGGGCTATGCTGTCGTAGCCGTATATTTTATAATATTTTCCGTCCACATCAAAAAAACCTCCGATTACAAAAAAATAACCCTGGTAAGCGTTTTAGGCGCATTAATGCTGCTTTCGATGTCTTTGCCCGTGCCTTTTGTAATTCCCTATCACCTCAACCTCTCAGCGTTAACCGGGATTTTAGTGGGACCGTTATATGCGGGTGCGGCTATTTTCAGCGTTAATTTAATCCTTGCCCTTGTAGGCCACGGCGGCATAACTATTGTAGGCTTGAACACGGTTGTTTTAACCATAGAAGCCGCTATTGCATATTTTTTATTCAAATTTTTAAAACAACGATTCAAAAAAAGCTTTTTCTGGCCGGCGTTTCTGGCCACGTATCCGGCTTTAATTATATCAGCGCTGATTACAATCGGGGTTATTTACCTCGGCACGCAAAACCTTGAATTCATGCTCCACTGCCACGAATGCCACGGTTGCGCCGGGCATCATGACCACGCAGCCGCCTTTGACCCACAGCGGTTTTTGCTTCTTATCTTTGCCGCCGGAGCCTTTGGCTGGACACTGGAAGCTATAATCACCGGTTTTATCGTAAATTATATAAGCAGGGTAAAGCCTGACCTCCTGGAAGGTCAGGACTAACCCCAGCTTTAAAGAAACCTGTTACTTACTTGACAGCTCTGAAATTACAGGGTCAGGATTGTTTTTATACTGATTGTAAAACTTCATTATTAGCCTTACATACTGCCTTGTTTCCTTATAAGGCGGAATACCGCCGTATTTTTGCACGGCTCCCGGGCCTGCATTGTAAGCTGCCAGTGCCAGTTGGGTAGAACCGAACTGGTTATGCATCATTTTCAGGTATTTTATACCGCCTTTGATGTTCTGGTCGACGTTATAGGGATTAACCCTGAGGTCTTTTGCGGTTGCGGGCATTAGCTGGAATAATCCAATAGCCCCCGCACAGCTGCGGGCGTTGCACTTAAATTCCGATTCCTGCCTCGCCACGCTCAAGGCAAGATGCGGACATAGTCCCTGCCGTTGGGCTTCCCGGACTATTTTTCTTTTAATTTGATCTTCCGATAGGTTTCCTTTGTGTCCTGATACTGAAGCTAAGGAATAGCTCGCAATACCTGATAAACACATGCACAAAATCGCTGCCATTAAGCAGGTAAAAAGTCTTTTTCCTTTCATCCTCTTCCTCTTCAAATTTACTTACCTTATCACACGATACACATAAATATCGTAATAGTAAGTTTGGACGCAAAAACAGTTTAATATGTTCCTGAAAAAAATTTTTGATAAAACATTATTTAAAATAAAGGCCGAGCAGCCCCGCAGGGGCTGTCGAGGCCAAAAAAAACAAACCTCTGGCAACGCCAAAGTTAGTCTTCATTAAATATAAAAGAACGATTGCAACGTCAAAGATGATAGGGCACTGACCTGATTATAAAATTCTATTAAAATTTTTCAAATTATTGAATTATTTAACAGCCCATGTACCTTCTGACAAAAGACTGTAAAAAACTGCACTCATTTCTGACTTTATCAAAATCAGATATGTTAAACTTTGAATTATGCCTGCTCATTACTGATTTTGAACAACACTTAACTTCCTGTTCTTCCCTTTCCGGGTCAAGAATATACCTTATTAAATCTGGACTTAACACAATACTATTCTCCCTAACCACTGCACTATATATATAAAAACAAGTTAGGGAAAAAAATTGCTAGTAAATCAAAAATTTTTTATAATAACTTTATTCACAACGGAGTTAATAAATGGAAGAATATGTTGACATAATAGGAATAGGCACGGCGGTAGTGGATGATTTGCTCATCCTGCCGGAATTCCCCACACAAAACACAAGAATAGACGTACTGCAAAGGAAAAAACAGGTCGGCGGCTCTGTACCGATGGCGCTAAAAACCCTGTCCAACCTCGGTTACAAAACCGCCATGGCTGGCAAAACCGGCGATGATGAAGACTCCCGGCTTATTAAAAAATATTTAAGCGAATCAGGTGTCAACGTAGAAAGACTGGTCGAAGAAAAAGGCTCTAATTCTGCTTATGCGCAGGTCTGGCTGAACTTAAACAACGGTTCACGCACTATGGCTATCCATTCAGGAAATATCACTCCGCTAAGAGAAAGAAACATTAATTTTAACGAGCTGCCCGATGCCAAAATCCTTCATCTGGACGGAAAAGAGCACGATGTAGTAAAAAAACTAATAGAAATTTACCAGGCACGTGGGGCTAAAATATCTATCGACACAGGCCGCTTCCGTGAACGCACGCCTGAACTTATTGATTTGGCTGATATTATTATTATGCCGTTGAGTTTTGCGCTGGACTGGATAGGGAAATTCAATTTTATGACCCTTATATCTAAAGCCGGCCATAAATACCCCGATAAACTAATCATAATCACAGACGGACAGATGGGCTCTGTTGCCTCACACTACGGTGAAATATTCAGGCAAAAGGCTTTTAAGGTTAACTGTGTTGATTCGACCGGCGTGGGCGGGGTTTTTGCCGGCGGTGTTTTATACGGTATGCTTAATGGCTGGGAAGTCCCCGAGACGCTTGAATTTGCGGCTGCTGCCGGTGCGATTAGCTGCCGAAAGGTCGGCAACGCTGAAATGCCGGGCTTTGCTGACGTTGAGGCGTTTCTAACCCTCTGAAGCTTGCAGTTTTATGCCGATATAAATAATAGCCGCTCCAAAAAGCACTGCCATAACTATTCCAAATATTTCGTATCCTGACATTTTAATCACCTTTTAATTTATCGTTTAATTTTTTTATAATTTTAATTCTGTTAAAATACCCGTTTAAAAAAGTAAAAAACATTATTGCTCCTATTATTATAAGAACTATCTTAATTATATTATCAGGATTTGTAACCAGAGTTAATGTTCCTCCGGCAATAACCAGTAATCCTGTCCAAATATTATTTCTAATATTTATATGATCATCTATTTCTTTTAAAATAGCATTTTGATTCAATTATTCTTTTCCTTTTGAATTGCATATATTTTAATTTTATCAATATTTAGACCGCAGAACAATTAATTAATAATCTTTTAATTTGCTGATGTTGAGACGTTTTTAGGCGGACAGTAACATTTTCTTTACAAAATCCCCATATACTTATAAAAAGTATTATAATTTGAACGTCTAGAGTAAATATAGGGATATGAAAAATGAAAAAACTTGCGTGTTTATTAGCATTCATGTTCGTATTTTGCGGAGTATCACAGGCACAAGCCCAAACCGGCATTGAAGGCATTCTTTATACAGATGTAACAAAACCGGTAAGCACAGCTGAACAAACAAAATACTCCTCAAAAAAAGGCGAAAGCACATGTTACAATGTTTTAGGACTTGTTGCATGGGGTAAATGCGGACTTCAGGATGCTATGAAAGAAGGAAACATCAGCCAGGTACACCACACTGACCAGTATGTAAACGGCTGGATATTCTTCAAGAAAATCAAAACACAGGTTTACGGTTATTAAACCGTAGCTTTTAATGAATTGAAATTACCTGTAGGGTGCGCTATGCGCACCCTATATTTATTAAGTCAATTGCGAGGTGCTAACGCACATCTTAATTTGACGAAGCAAACTTCCACCGCCACACGTCATTGCAAGGAAGCCTGTTCCGTGCTTGACACGGGATGGCAATCTTCCAAAGAATTCGTTTACACTTAAAACCATAAATAGAAGATTGCTTCGCAACTTTGTTTACCGCAAACCCTCCACATTACCGGGCTCGCAATGACGCAAAGAGAAACATTTTTATCTAGTGATAAGATTATGAATTAATATGATGAAATAGCCGAACTGTCATCCTGAGGAGCCGCAGGCGACGTGAGGATCTATCCTGTTTGGCTAAAATGCTTATCAATGTTTGATGGACAGATTGCCACGGGCTAAAGCCCTCGCAATGACAAGCGTTTGCTTTTAGCATGTTATTTAATAATCTAAACACTAGTTATTCTTTACATTAATTAATATATTATTTTTTGAATTGAGATTTTATAGTAAAGTGTAAACTGTTTGGGAAGGAGTAGATAATTTATGAAAGGAGTTTACTTTGCGTTATTCATTACTTTTAATGTTATCATTTAGCCTATTTTTCAATTGCACTCCCGTTTTTGGCCTTTCTTCTGTAGAAGATAATATAATTATTAGTAACTCCCAAATCCCTTTAGAATCAAGGTTAAAAGAAAAATTTAACGGACTTAAGTTTACTATTACAAACTTGAATGAAAAACCTGTTCAGCTAATAAAAGCAGAAATTCAAGATGCTTACAGTGGCGGTGTTGCCTTACAAGATGTAGATTTAGGTTATGGAATAGGTACAACATGGATGATAGCCGGGCCTGTAGGACTTTATACCTTAGGTCTGGGATGGGTTGTTGGTATTATAGCAACCCCTATCGTTTATCATAAAGGTAAAAAGGAGGTAAAAAAAACAAGGTCAGAAGCAAAACTTTTTAGCAATAAATTTACCGCAACAGTTTTACAACCTGGAGAAAGCATTTCAACTAATGCTCTTTTAAGATCATGGGATGAACCAAAAGTTCAAATTATTCTTAAAGAAGAAAATAAAGAAAAATTTGTTAATTTTATAAAATAAACATGATAAAAAATAATCAAAGGCCGGATACCCACCCCACCTTTAATTTGATTTTATGGAAGAGAGCGGATAAACCCCGCCCTCTCTCATCATGCCGCACTTAATGCGGCATCTATCCAACGAACGCTGAACAGCTTAAAATCTAAATCAACTAAGGTGAGGATACTTCCCCACCAAATCTATTTTGCTCAAAAATCTGGCAAAATTTGCCTAAAATCCTTCAAAATTTACCTAAAATCACCCCCTTTTTGACCAAAAATCCTTCAAAATAACCCCGAAAATATGGCAAAAATAATAAAAATAACAAGGAAAAAAGCGGGGGAAAAACCTTAAAATACCTCTGCATACCCCCCCTAAAACAAAAAAATTCACCCCAAAACCCATTTAAAATCACTAAAAAACCCAAAACGCCCGGGCCTCAAAACCCGCCCCAAGCAAGCCTTTTCCGCCCCGCCACTTGAAAAACCTGCCTATACATGGTATAATATAATTGATATAAAAAATTAAAATTAAATTACGGAAGTGAATTTAAAAAAAATTAAAAAATTTTTCCAAAAAAATTTAAAAATAAAATTTGTATTAAAACTCTAAAAACCGTCCAACTTCGTTCAGATTTTCGCCAAAACGCAAGTCCGGAAAGCAATTCCGGACTCGTAACGCTGTATGACTCTGATAATTATACTTAAACCCTTCCGAGCACTTCGATTTCGACCGGTGATGTCCCCGGAGCAAGCATCCCTATTTCTTCTGCGGCCACTTTTGAAAGGTCAATAATCCTGCCGTCAATGAAAGGCCCCCTGTCAGTGATTTTCACTATGCAGGAGTTGTTGTTACTGAGGTTTGTGACCTTTACAATAGACCCGAACGGCAATGACTTGTGCGCCGCGGTGAACTTATACATGTCATAGGTACTGCCGTCCGC
>CAZLCO010000028.1:0-10476 GCA_964558005.1 uncultured Gammaproteobacteria bacterium
GCGAAGCACTACCCATGCGTAAAAGGGTGGGTGGGTGGGAAAAAGAAAAATTTTTGTTACTTGTTTACTTATTTATTGTTGGATAGTGTGTTTAAGGAGAACAAAATGGTAGATGGAAGAGTTTTTTACAATAGTGTGAAGCCGGAAGATTATATTGAAATGTGGGAATTTTTGAAAAAAGAATTATTCCCTGCAAAAAAGGAAGAAAATGCTGTATGCTGTGCCGCAACTCATGAAATGAAAAATTATGAGCTTGACCCGGAATTAAAAGAAGACCTTGAGTCAGTAAAAGGAGCCGCCGAAGGGTTTGGAAATTTAGGCCAGACTTCTCAGTATAATAATTAAGGAGACCAACTATGAGCGACTGGGATAAACAGTTGAATGTTGGTATAGAAGAAATTGATGAGCAGCATAAAGCTTTATTCCTTGAGGTCAGCAAATTTGCCAGGGCTTATCAAGCGGGAACCGGAAAACAGGCAGCTGTTGATATTTTAGAATTTTTGAGCAATTACGTTAATGAACATTTTACTACTGAGGAATATTATATGTTTAAGTATAATTTTCCTGATCGTGAAAGACATACAGTTTTGCACAGGAGATTCAGCGCAAAGCTGAAGTTTTATATAGAAAAAAGTAAAAGTTTTACTGGTTTAAGCAGTTACGCAGTCGCAGAAATGCTGCAAATGGTGCTTAAGTGGTTGGTTGCTCATATTAAAACAGTTGACAGGGTTTACGGCAGTTATATAAAGAAGAAAATGGAAGAAGCGGGAGTCGCTAATTAACTTAAAAAAACCGGCAGAACGCCGGTTTTTTTTAAGTCCACGCCTGGAGGGATTCGAACCCCCGACCTTTTGGTTCGTAGCCAAACACTCTATCCAGCTGAGCTACAGGCGCATGCAAAATGTATTATATTTTTAAATTTATTAAAAAACGGAGAGGGTGGGATTCGAACCCACGATGCAGTTACCCACATAACACCTTAGCAGGGTGCCGCCTTAAGCCGACTCGGCCACCTCTCCTTGCGAACTTGTTTCGCTATACGAAGTTGTATACCAAAATAAATTTTAGCATAAATTATTTTTTTATACTCGATAAAATTTCGTCCTGAATTTTTAATATGACCTCAAGCGACTCCTCATCAGGATGGTCATATCCCATAAGATGCAAAATGCCATGGCAAAGTAGAAAATCTATCTGCTCCTCAAGCTCAATTCCGCTATCGTCGGCCTGTGTTTTTGCTGTTTCAACGGATATAATTACTTCCCCGAGTGCGATTTCGTCATTGGGGAAGATTTCTTTTTCTTCGCTGTCTGCAAACAGCGCAAAGGAAAGTACATCGGTAGGTTTATCCATTCCCCTGTAAGAGCTGTTCAGTTCATGAATTTCTTCGTCATCAGTAAGCACTATATCAACGCTTACAGTCTTGTCAGAAAGGTCATAATCATTTAATACACTTTCTTTTAAAATTTTTTCTTCTTTAAATATATATTCAAGTATTAATCCGGCATTTTTTTCGATTTCCGTATTATTTACAGGGAATACTTCCTGGTTGTTTGTTAAAGATATTTCAAACCTGACCATTTTTTACTCCGTTAATATTTTTTTTACTTAATTCTTCAAGGATGTCTTCATGATATTTAATCCTGTGGTGTTGCATTCCTTTCAGTACACGTTTGAATACCCCGCCAATGGTTTTTATATCCTTTTGTGTAAGGGGGCTTTCTGATAATTGTCCGTCAATAAGCCTTTCCTGTATTATTTTATCAACTATTTCATCAACTTCTTCTGTTTCAGGGTTTTTTAATGCTCTTACAGCGGATTCAACAGCATCGGCCATCATAAGAATTGCGGCTTCTTTTGAAGAAGGCTTGGGGTTATTGTATCGGAATTGTTCTTCGGAAATGTTTTCAGATCCCTCACTTTCCAGCGCTTGCTTGTAGAAATACCCTGCAAGCCCGTTGCCGTGGTGCTGGATTATGAATTGATGAATAATTGGAGGTAATCCGTATTCTTTTGCAAGTTCAACTCCGTCTTTAGGGTGAGCTGTTATAACCATTTTGCTGAGCTTGGGGTTAAGATTTTCGTGCGGGTTTTCTATGCCAAAGTATGACTGGTTTTCTATAAAGAATAATGGCCTTTTAAGTTTGCCGATGTCGTGATAAAAAGCCGCTACTCTGGCGAGTATAGGGTTTGCGTTTATGTATTCAGCAGCAGCCTCGCACAGGTTGCTAACCATAAGGCTGTGGTGATATGTGCCAGGGGCTTCAAACTGGAGTCTTCTTAGTAATGCCTGGTTGTGGTCTGATAACTCTGCAAGTCCGTATGGCGTTATTATTTTAAATCCGCTTTCTATTAAAGGAATAATACCAAGTGTAATCACGCCGCTCAACAAGCCGTTACCGAATGCCATGAACATTTTCATTATCATTACACCTATATCAAGGTTTTCGGTATTGTTTTGCAGCAGGAACATCACCAGCACAACAAACATCTGGATAAGGCCCACATCAAAACCTGAACGCACAAGGTCCATTCTTCTATAATAGTTAATATTATTTGAAGTGAAGATTGCTATAATTGCGCCAAGCATAAATACAAAAATGTAATCAATGGAGTACTGTAAAGAAACGCCAAGCATTACTATTATGAGCATTGTTACGAGTAATGCTGTCCGCGAAGAAGTAAATATTGTAAGCAGCATGGCAACAGTGGGGACCGGTATAACATACGGGGATGTTTTTTCCGGCAGCATTACCGCAAATGACGTTATTACTAAAATTATTAAGGCAATGAGCCCTGTATAGCCCGGTTTAATAAACCTGTTTTCAAAGTTTATGATGTAATAGAGAATTGTAAAAATACAAAGGCCTACAAGCGATAAGATGCCTATAATGCCGATAAGGTCAATCTGGTTAATTTTATAACCAGCCAGCTTAAGTGCGTCTTTTTGTACTTTTTTTACTCTTTCTCCGGTGGATACTATTACATCTCCTTTTTTGTAAGTAGTGACTATTGGTCTGATGTTGGAAATAACTTTTTGTATAGCCAGTTCAGTCGCATTTTTATCTTCCACCATATTTGGCTCAAGAATTTTTTTTATGAGCATTGTCATGGCCATTTTTTGTGTCCTGGGATGGTCCGGACTGATATTTTGCTGGATTATCCCGTTTTTATTTTCAAGCAGGTCGGTTTCCGTGACTCCTTCCGTTAGTATTTTATCGAGAGTGGAAAGCGACTCTACAGCAAATTTTTGGAACATCGGCTCCGAACTTTGGTACATATAATCAGCCGTTGAATTTATAAAATAGTTGTCTTCCTTTAAATCAAACAGGTTTTTAATTTTGTTCCTTTTTTGCAGAGAAGGGAGTTCTGATTCTTTTATTGATTTTATAGAATTCAATAGTTCGCCCAATTTTTCCCGCATAAGTTCATTTATATTATCCTGTGTAGGACGCAAAACAGGTTTTACTTTGAGGGATTCATACCTTTTTTTGGCTTCTGTTTTTTCAGTATCTTCAACTTCTATTTTTTCACTTGCAGTAATGGTTATTTTGCTTATTCCTTCATCTATTATGTTATGGAATAAAAAATTTCTGCTGGAAAGCAGCAGTGTAAGTATAAAAAGGCTAATAAACAGAATAGAATAATTCTTGAATTTTTCAGAATATGACAGGTTTATCAGTTTATTAATTAATTTTGTGATTTTTTTATTCATATAAAAATCAATTATCTATTTGTACTGTATTAATTGTCATTTATTTTACCATTAATATCAAGTTTTTCTTACTGTTCCTTTTTTTTTGCATATTGTAACTAAATGTAAAGAAGATTTTTTGATATTAACAATTTTTTAATATTCAGGTTTTTATTATATATATATTATATATCTTATATTTGCAGTTAAAAAAGTTTAGTTTATTCTCCGCCAGAGAAGATTGGCAATAAATTGCCAAATAGGTGCTACCTATTTTAGGTAGCACTTTTATTTTTTAAAATACTAGTTAAAGGATGCTATATTTTTCTGACTTTCCTTCTTTGGATAGGATATAAAACTTTTCATACTTTGTTCCGTCATAAGATATTTTTTCTTTTACCAGCATATTGCCGGTAAGAATATTAAAAGCTATTAATTCCAGATGCCGTCTATAACTGTTGCCACCAGGAGTAATAATGTCATAGATTGATTCTTTAAAGTATTCGAGTTGTTTTTCAGAAGCCTGGAATTTCAGAACGTTATTTTGAGAACAAATAGATCTGGCCTGTTCCATCTTATTATCCCCCTATTGAAAAAATAATGGTGTAACCTCTATTACCTCTATAACCCGCAAATCTAAAGTGATATTACTCACCTTATTTATTATAACATTTGTTTTGATGTTTATATCCATATTTAAAGTTTTATAAATGTATATTTTTCTATATGAAATGTGACTTTTACAATTAATAAATATATATTACGAAAAATAGTCAGAGATAAGTTTTTTTTGTTTTTTAGAGTTTATTTTGTTTAATTTAAGTAGATTTTTGTTAAATAATTCGATTATATTGGATGAATTTAGTTCAGATAATTCTTTTCTTAGTTCTGCTCTTTGTATTAATAGCCTGTTATAGGCCATGTTGTATTCTTCATTATCATCAACCACTGTTTTTAATTTATTTAACATACATGTCAGGTGGATGATTGAATTTTCCAGTTTGTCTTTTTTTTTCATATTAAAAAATTTTTTTCTTAGCCCAACTAAATACAAAAATAATTATATTTTCTATTAAAATAATAATGTATGGACTTATAAAATTGTTCCTCTAAATAATTGAAGCCTTCAGGCAAATTGCAATGAAAAATAAACCAAAAATATTAATAGTTAGGCTAAGCGCAATAGGTGATGTGGTTCATTCACTTCCTGTATTGTATTCTTTAAGAAAAAAATTCCCAGGTTCACATATTGCGTGGGCGGTTGAAGAAAGGTGTTCGGATTTATTAATTAATAATCCGCTTCTTGATAAAGTTTATTTATTTCCAAGGAAAAAATGGAATAAAAAAACATGGCAGTTGATAAAAGAAATAAGAAAAGAAAAATACGACATAACTATAGACATCCAGGAGTTATTTAAAAGCGCAATAATTACGTATTTAAGTGGTGCGAAAACAAGGATAGCGCACGCCGGGACACGAGAATTTGCTGAAATTTTCGTTAATAAAAAATTACCTGCGCATGATACTTTTGATCCGGAAAAGCTTATTATAAAGCGTTATCTTGAGGCGGCTGCATATCTGGATGCACCTGTGGATGAAGTTAAATTTCCCCTGCCCCCTGTAAGCGAGGAAGTTAAAAATAAAATAGATAGCTTTCTTGTAGGCATAAATAAAGAAATAATTATTTTTTCTCCCGCAACTATATGGCCAACAAAACATTGGCTGGAAAGCCACTGGGCAGAGTTACTTGATAAATTAAAAGAAAGGTTTCAAGTTGTTTTTATTGGTGCAAATAAAGACAATGAACTAATTAGCAGGATAACTTCTCAGGTAAAATCAGATGATTATATAAACCTGGCGGGAAAGACCACTCTTTTAGAGTTGATAGAAATATTTAACCGGGCAAAGTATGTGATTGCGCCGGATACAGGCCCGGCGCATATAGCAAATGCAACGCAGGTGCCTTCTGTAATAATGATATTTGGGCCTACAGGAGTACGAAGGACACCTCCTGTAGGCGAAAAGCATTTCGCTATTTCAACAAATCTTCCATGCCAGCCATGTTTTAAGCGGAATTGCCCCAGGAAAGATTTTCCTGATGAATGTATGAAAAAATTAACTCCTGAAGCGGTTCTCAAAAAAATTATATATTAAGAATTGTAAAAATTTTTTAGTGAAATATTAAGATTTTAGATGCAGGTAGCAAAAATTTGCATAGGTGTTTTTTTATATAAATAAGATAGCAAATTTATATTATAAAAAAATAAGCAGTAAATAGTAATTATCAAACTGGAGTTTTGAAATGTCTTATAGCAATTATAATTTATCACAGCAAATGACATCAGGACAGGGTGTAACAGGTCTGAATGACCTTCATAACAAGTATTCGAATTTTTTGTACGGCACATCAGTACCGAAGGTAAACATACCCAGTTCAACAAATAGTAATATCCTTGCAGACCCTAGAGTAACAGGTCAGGGTGTTACAGGTTTGTATGGAATATATGACAAGTATTCACAATTTTTATTCGGACAACATGCACCATCGCAAACATGGCCAACAAATACCAATAGCAATTTCCTTTCTAATCCAACTACAGGATATGGAGTGCCTGGTATATCAAACATGTATGATAAATATTCACAATTCCTGTTTGGTACATCGTATAATTCTTTCAATAATGAAAATGCCAAAACAGAAAGTAATTGGATAAATGAAAAAGGTGGTTCTGTATCTTCAAGCGGAATAGAAAAGTTTGATGAAATTGTTAAAACAGCGGGTGATGATTTTACAACTGTTGATGCATGGCGTACATCAAGGCTCTTAAGATCAAATGGAGCTGATTATAGTACTAGAGATGTTAAAACAGCTCATAACTGGTTGAGTCAAAAAGAAGAAAATGGCTGGCAAGAAGAAGATTATAATACAGCAGCTGAATGGTTAAATGAAAGAGGTTCAGATTTAACCCCTGAAGATATTAAGGCAGCAAAGGAACATATTGATAATAAAGGTGGAAATCAGACTGAATTGTTAAAATTGTTACTTACATCTACATCAAAAGATGATTCTGATGGTCAGGGCTCTTTAATTAGAGATATATTAAGTGGAAACTTTGGAGATAGAAATTCTTTGAGTAATAATAATACAAGTGATGGTATATTATCAAAACTTGGATTAGGTAATATTTTATCAAAATACTCATCTTTACTTTTCGGATAATAATTTATAATAATTATAAAAAACCTCCTTCAATAAGGAGGTTTTTTAGTTGTTAAATTTATTTATTTTTATTATAAAATTATTCAGTAGTAATAAAATGTGGCAGGCAATAGCCGTTATGACCACAAAGGAGGAAAAATGCCAACAATAACAAAAAGACAGCAAAAAATGCTTGATCTTCTGGAAGATGTTGATCAGCCATGTTCAGGCAGAGATGCAATAGCTGCTCTTAAGAAGGTTTCAACAGAACTGTCCAAGTTTGACGAAACGCTTGAATTCCATATGAGATTGGGTATTGAAGTGAAACACGCTGATCAGCAGGTCAGAAGTACAGTTGTACTGCCTGAAGGGACGGGTAAGGAAGTAAGAATCGCTGTTGTGGCAAAAGGCGAAAAAATCAAGGATGCAGAAGAAGCCGGAGCTGATATCGTAGGCGCAGAAGACCTGGTCGAAAAGATTTCAGGCGGGTTTTTTGAATTCGATAAGCTTGTAGCTACACCGGACGCTATGGGTTTACTGGGAAAACTCGGTAAAGTGCTTGGGCCAAAGGGTCTTATGCCTAACCCAAAAGCCGGAACAGTTACTTTTGATATTAAAGGAGCTATTAAAGAGCTTAAAGCCGGTAGGGTAGAGTTTCGTGCTGACAAGCAGGGTATGGTTCACGTACCTTTAGGGAAGATGAGCTTTACAGAAGAAGCTCTTATGAAGAATTTTGCAGCTTTGGCTGATGCTGTAATTAAAGCAAAGCCATCAGCGGCAAAAGGTACTTATTTAAAATCTGTTTACCTCGCCAGTACAATGGGACCAGGTATTAAGATAGACGCAAAACAGTTACCATTTGAAATAAAAGAATATGTTGGCCAGTAGGTTAATATAATCCCTCGATAAGCACAAACCGTCCGAGGGGTTCTACTTCACAGTAGTATTTCAAGGAAGCTATAAAACAATTATTAAGGCAAAATCCGCCGGAAAGAAAAATTTTCGGCGGGTTTTTCGCAAAAACCCACGTATTATATGCGATGCCATGTATATATTTGGCAATAGCCGCATCAGCTGCTGTGCCCGACACTATCTCGTCCATAATTTTTTCCATACCGAACACTCCGCAGGTTACGGGGATTTTTTCTTCCTGTGGCGGTAGCTGGCTAACATCAACCCCGTAGAACTTGCACAACATTTCAACCGTTGCTCCGGTAACGCTGCCGCAGGAGCCGTTCCAGTCCAAATCCCGGTATTTGCCGTTTTCAAACCGCACCCATTTAATATCTCTGCTGCCAATATCTACCACAGTAGAGTTTTCAGGGTTGTTTAAAATCTTTTTTGCGCCGTAGGCAAGAGAAAGGGCTTCGTTCTGGTATTTTTCCTTTTTATTTACCATATGTCCGGTGGCGAGTTCATACTCCAAGCCCATCTGTGTAAGCTGTTTTGTGGGAATGATGGTTGTTTTCTTTTCGTCCCCGTTAATTTCGAGTATTTTTGTCCAGCTTGTGCCTGCGTCTATGTATCGCTTAATTTGTGTCATTATCTTAACTTTATAAAAGCCTCTATTTTTGCCCGTACTGAATTTGATGCAATATCGTCCACATCAACATAAAGCCCGTTATGTTTTTGCGCCAGATACTTCGTTAACTGCATTTTAGCGCAGAATGTCTGTGCAAAAAATACTGTGGGTACATCTTCATCAACAAACATTTCCAGCTCTAAATCCGCCGGTCTGCCTGCTTCCACGCAGCGTGTCCAGCCATAAACGTGAGTTGTTTCAGGAAAAATATCAAGGAATTCCAAATCATTTGGTGGTACGCCCCAGAAGCCGTATTCAGGCTTTGTTTCATGGACGGGATTTTGCGCATTGCGCAAAATCCCGTCCATTATAAGATTAATTTTTTGCTTTAACGGCAGGTTGCTTTTGCTTATAGGGGTATCGAGTGTATGGTTATACTTTTCAAATTTTGTTTCGACTACATTAAATCCCATGTCTTTTAGCAAATATGCGGCAAACCAGCCGGAATCACACTTTTCCCGCCCGACAGAAGCTATTATCACATCCAGTCTGTCTTTTAAATTAATCGCATTATCGACTATATTGCGCATTATGCGGCAGTAGGCATCCGGCAGTATGCCTGATGGCGGTGCATTATAATTAATATCAAGGTCAATGAACTCGCTGGCAGGATATGTGCGTTTCACTTTCTCGAGTGTGTCGGGGTGCGGATAGCCCCATATGCCGATTAGTTTTTTCATCGTTTATAATATATCACGACCAGCCCTAAAACTCCCGCAGTAATAAGCAAAAGGCTGGTAAACTCTGCTATGTGAAGCCCAAATATTGTGTAAATATTGTCAACCCTGAGCCCTTCTATAAAAAACCGCCCCAATGAATACAAAATCAGGTAAGAACAGGTTATCACCCCGTATTTATGGCGAAAACATTTTCTTATAAAGAAAAACAGAATTATAAAAACTAATAAATTCCATACGGATTCATATAAGAAAGTAGGATGAGCATACCCAAAACCTTCGATATAAACCCTGACGGGCCAGTCAGTCAGTGCTCCATGGGCTTCGGAGTTGAAGAAGTTGCCCCAGCGGCCAATGGACTGCCCGAGAATAAGACTGGGAGAGAATAAGTCGGTGTATTGAAGTAAATTGAGCTTTTGAATATAAGTATAACCCATCAGGATAAGGAAACAACCTATAATCACCCCGTGGATAGACAGTCCCCCCTTCCAGGTCATTAATATTTCCGTCGGGTGAGTGGAAAAATAGTCCCATTTGAAACCCACATAATATAGCCTTGAAAATATTACCCCTCCTGCCAGCAGCAGGGCAGAGAGGTTTATTATCCTGTCCTGTGAGATATTTTGCTCTTTTGCTGAGTGTAAAACCACTACCAAACCTGCTAAAAAAGCAACCGCTATAATTACTCCATACCAGTAAACAGTAACAGGGCCGAGGCTGAAAAGTATTTCTCCGGGTGATTGTAATGTTATCATCTTCGCACCCTGCTTTTCGGGTCGAGAATATCCCTTACCGCATCGCCAACAATGTTAAACGCCAGCACGGCCGCAAATATAAGAAACCCCGGAGTCAACAACCACGGCCTGTAAAGCACGTTGATATACTCCTGCGCCTCTTTTAGCATATTGCCCCAGCTCGCATCCGGTTGCTGTATACCCAGCCCCAGAAAACTCAGGCCGGACTCCGCAAGGATATAGCCAGGCACGCTCAGGGTCATTGCAACTATTACATAGCTTGCTGTTTGCGGCAGGATATCCCGGGTTATAATCCTTAAAGGCCCTGCGCCTAAAGCACGTGAGGCTTCAATGAATTCCTGGTTCTTGATAGAAAGAACCATGCCCCTTACTACACGGCTGAAGCCTGCCCAGCCTATAAATGCCAGTATTACCGTAATAAGCGTAAACCTCTGTGCACTGGTCATGTTAGAAGGCAGGACAGCAGCAAGGGTTATTAACAGGAAAAAGCTCGGGATGCTCATTATGGCTTCGGCAAAGCGCATCATGATATTATCCGCCATCCCGCCAAAGTAGCCTGCAATACCGCC
>CAZLCO010000028.1:10486-30338 GCA_964558005.1 uncultured Gammaproteobacteria bacterium
CCGTAAAACAGCCTTGAAAACACGTCTCTGCCGTTGATATCAGCACCCAGCAGAAACAGCCTGCCCGGTTCATCGACTGAAACAAGGTTACCGTCTTTGAAAAATTGCAGGTAGTATTTTTCCGAGCGGTCGAGCGTGTAGTCCATGCTGAACGTTTCGGGGTTAAAATGGCGTTTGTAGTTATATGTATATGGCCAGGAAAATTTGCCTTCCTGGTTTATTATAAAGACTTTTGACGGCGGGGCATATGACAGGCTTCTGTCGCTGAAATGCTTTGAGTAAGGCGCAAAAAAACCGGCAAAAGTTATGCAAATATACATGGATGCCAGTATAATCAGCGCGGTGAGCACTATTTTGTCTTTTGTCAGTTTTTTTATGAATTTATTTTGAGTTATATCCATACAATAAAAATATACAACATTAAAAAATATTAAGAAATTTTTTTATACTATCAATTTTTCTTTTTCAGAAGTTTTAATTATAAAGCTAATAAAATATACAGTATAAGGACAAGCTTTTATGAATGTAGGAAGGACATCTCCGGCTTTTGCAGGTAGATATCAGTTGCATTTTAAGGATGAAGAGGAAATAGCCAGAAAAGTAGCTGATAATTTTGGACACGTTAAAGCGCAAATGTCAGGCTATTTATTGAACAGGCAAAATTTCTATAAAATTGAGAGAAGAGGCGATGTTGTAGAAATAGACAGTCCATTTAGGGATTATTGTAAGTCTGACGTAGTATTATTAGAAACCGGAATAAAAGTATCTATGCCTAATGGAAAAAATGAAGCACAGGAGATGGGCATAAACTCAATAGGTGGTTTAAAAACAGGTGCAATAACTGACGAAAAAGGGAATTCATTAATGAATCAAATAAGGAAGAATGTAATTGCCAGTATTAATCATTTAGGAAAAGAATAAAAAAAAGAAAAGCATATTGAACATTAACTCAATAAAATTAAACAGAACAAACATTAGCTTTGCTATGCGGCCGGAGCAGCTGGATCAGACCTTAAAAGGCAGTCTTTACTTTGTCCAGCAAAAAGACAACTGTGTAAAGTTGGTTAATAATGATAATCCCGATGCAAAAATTGGTGTTGAAACAAAAGATGGGCCACGGTTCTGGTTAAAGCATAATGTAACAATAACAAACCCGACAGCATCCAGCAAAGCCGAACTCACAGAAATGCTCGGTGATAAGGGTAGAATATATATAGTAAAATATAATGAATTAACTGATGTAGAGAAAGCAAAAAATATAAAGTATCCTACTTATAATAAAACAGATATCTTGCAGTATAACGTAAATAGTGGAGTGCAAGAGGTTCCAGAAGGATATGAGCCAGAAGGTTGCCCGCAGCCAGCATAATTGAATTAAATTTAATATTTTAAGAAATTATTTAAATCTTTTTAAAATACTAGCAATTTTTTTATGCAAGTTGTTTTTATATATGTGGGAAGAAGTAAGTAAGTAAAACTTAATTATGTCTGAATTAAGTTCAGAAGGGAAGGAAATTTGGGAAGCGGTTCACAAATAGGCATTGTTTCACATGAATTAATTCCAGCAGGTTATATTTATTGTTTAGACAGGCAGCCTCCGGTACAAATGATGCCGAAGGTGCAGGAAGGTTATGAAAATTATCCTTCTATGACAGGCGTTCCGGATGATGTTGAACTCCCGAAGCCGGTATTCCCCAAGAATCCTGATATAGATTATGGGGATGCCATTGTGGGCTCATTTTTTGACGGTTTTAGAAATGTAGTTAATAACCTTGTAGATACCGGGAAATCAGTTTTTAATTATGCCGTGGAAAAACCCGGAAATACTGCACTTATTGCCGGAGGGGCAGTGGCAGGCGCTGTGCTGGCAGGAGTTTTATTGCCTGCATCCGCACTTGCGGTTTTAGGTACACTGGCAGTCGGTTCCACAGTAGGTTATCTTGCATATAAAGGCAAACAGGCACTGGAAGGAGGCGTAAAAGGCACAGTTGAACTGGTTTTTGGTAATGAAGCAAACGCAAGAAATCATTTTAAAACAGCGGGCAGCTCGGGAACAAAATTTTTAATTGCCGGTTCATCTGCTAAAATAACAGCTATGGCAACAGCTGGGAAAGCATCCCAGCAAGATATTAGTGTGTTCCATCCTAGTATATTGGATAAAAGCACTCAGGCAACCTTTAAATCATTGCCAATAAAGAGATTTGTGCAGACCCTGTCTCCGCAGGACAGTATAATGTATGGTTATAAACCCTCTTAATAGGATCAGGATAAAGAAACTCTTGGGTCAACAAATTTCAGTAAAATGTCGGCAAAAAGATTTCCGACTATAAGCATAATTGAGCCTATCATTAATGATGTCAT
This sequence comes from uncultured Gammaproteobacteria bacterium, assembly GCA_964558005.1. Classification (GTDB taxonomy): domain Bacteria; phylum Cyanobacteriota; class Vampirovibrionia; order Gastranaerophilales; family UBA9971; genus JANQGS01. The sequence continues at coordinate 12,848 of CAZLCO010000028.1, forward strand.
AACAAGGTTTATGTCGGACTTCATAACCGCTTCGAGTATAAGCCGCCCAATGCCCGGGTATTGCAGTACAAACTCGGTCAGCGCCGCACCGTTGAGCAGTGCTGCAAAATCAAACCCCAAAAGCGTTACCAGCGGGTTTATGGCGTTCCTGACAGCGTGTTTGTATATTACTTTATTTTCAGGCAAACCTTTTGCTCGAGCCATTTTTACATAATCGGATTCCAGTACGTCCAGTAAGTTGCCGCGCATCTGCCGCTGCAGGCCTGCAAGGCTTATTGTGCAAAGGACAATAGCAGGTAAAATCAAGTGGTGAGCTATGTCGAGGATTTTCCCCGGCAGGCTGAACTCTTCAAAACCTACGCTTGTCAGCCCTCCAATGGGGAACCAGCCGGTCTTAACGGCAAATATAAGCAATAATAAAGCAAAGAAAAAGGATGGGATAGCCATTCCCATAGAGGCTATTATTGTTAATACCCTGTCTGCAGTGGTTTTCCAGTTGAGTGCCGAATAAATGCCCAGTGGTATGGCAATCAGCCAGGTGAAAAAAATCACAACGGTTGTAAGAAGGATGGTGTTGGGGATTCTTTCCAGAAGCCTGTTAATAACCAGTTCTCCGGATGTCGACACGCCGAGGTCGCCTTTAATGAAATTGCCCGCCCAGTTCAGGTACTGCTCGTGTATGGGCAAATCCAGACCCAGTCTTTCCTTTTCGGCCTGAAGGGTTTCTGGGGATATGGCAGGGTTCATTTTTAGCTCTGCTAGAGGGTCAACAGGGCTTAATTTAATGATTGCGAAGCTGATTATTGATATCATAATCAGCAAAGGCAGAGCTTGCAGTATTCTTTTTAAAATATAAACAGGTAATGACATACTAAATAAATCTTAGCATATATTTAATAGAATACTGGTTTCGCAAAAACAGAAATTAACTTTTGTTTTTCGTATATTGTTTTTTCAATTATTTGGAAATTTTTTTTAATTTTTTTTAAAATTCGCTTTCGTAATTTAATTTTAATTTTTTATATCAATAATATTATACCATATATAGTTAAGTTTTTCAAGTGATGTGGAGGTAAAGTGTTGCTTGGGGCGGGTTTTTTGTGTTAAGAGTTTTGAGTATTTTTCGGATCTTAATTGGTTTTTTTGATAAATTTTTCCTGGTTTTAGGGGGTATTTTGGAGGGTTGTTTTTTTGTTGTTCTTTGTAATTTTTCTGTTTTTTATAGTTATAAAAATAAATATTTAGTGCTTTTATGGCAATTTTTCGCAAAAATTTACTTTATATAAAAGGAAGTAAGTATGGGGAGAATATTATGAGCTATAACATCACAGGACCGGCAGTTTATCCGAAAATACCGAATTTATCTTAACAGGTACAGGCAATCCCTTTTAAGGGGCAGCAGTCATTAGCGTTTGCGCCGACTCCTGAAGAAAAACAATTACCGCCTTCTATTGCAGACAGTATTATTTACAAAAAATAAAAGGAACAATTAAATAAAAATGTCACTTATCAGTTCTCGCATTAATAATTATGTAAGACGGATAAAGCAGGAAAAAAGTTATCCAAACAATATAACTAACCCTGCTTTCCCTGTAGTGCGGACTGTGGCCGAAAACACAGCAGAAACAGAAGCAGAAAGCTTCACTTCTGCTGTAAAAGGCTGGTTGATATTTGATATGGCGCTTAAAGGCATCGGGATTGCGTATTCAAAAATCAAAGGCAGTTCAATAAAATTACCTGAAATCATAAAGAAACTGTTTACCCCGAACCAGATAGGCCTGGAATTAGGGCTGAATGCAGTAAATCAGTCTAAAGGCAAAGTTTTGCCTATGTTGTTAACAAAACCGGCTGAAGCTTTAAAAACTGCTGTAGGCAATGTTGTCGGGAAAGAAGGCATCAAGGCAGGCACAGGCGGTTATTTTAACAGTACTTTAAAGCCAATGATGAAGTTTTCAGGCGCTCCTATTATGATCGCTATGGAAATGTTAATGGACAGCAGCAAGATAGTTAATGAGTTTAAGGAGGGATTTGCCCCAGGGGTTAAACAGCTTGGTTTATCAGGAGTGAAAGGCTCAATCAATGCGGCCGGGTTTATGGCGGGTGATATAGCGGGTTCAGCCATAGGCGCAATAATTGGCGGAGGAATCGCAGCCGCATTTACAGGCGGAGCAGGGACTGCTCTTGGTGCAAGTATAGGAGGTTATATAGGCAAGGCAGTGGGTATAGTTACAGCTACATATTTTTCTAATAAGCTGGCAAAGTCGCTGATTGGCGAGGAAGAAAAAGTTGAAAGCAAGCAGGAAAAGCCTTTGCAGGCCATACAGCAGAAGCCTGAGCTCATTACTCTTGCGTCAAGAAGATTTGCGCAGTAGAAATTATTAATGGGGACATCTAAAAACACCTGTTTTGAAAATTTTTATATTTTTAAAATAATAAAAAACTAAGTTTTTATAAATGCTTTAAATCATTGTATTGTCTTAAACTTTAATCCGCCCTGGTTATATTCTTCCAGTAAATTAAAAACGGCACGCAGGATAAAATTATTGCTATAACTGATATTGAGCGGAAAATAAAAAATATTGAACCAAAATCAATATGCTGGTAATTATTAAAAAGCAGTTTGCAGATCTGGTCAAAAGACCCTTCCCCCAGTCCAATTCCGCCGGGCGTTATAGGCAGGACATTTATCATCAGGGAATATGTCATTGAAATAGAATAATTTATTAACGAAAAATTGTCTTTAAATATTAAATAAGCAACACACAGGAAAATACAAAGGTTTACGAAATGGATCAAAACGGCAATCCCCAGGCAGTAAGCTACAGTAGTTGTGTTTGAATTGTATTTTGAAAACACATTAAGGATTTTGTATAAATATCTGTAGAATCGGTTTTTTTCTTTATTTTGAATAATAAAATCAGTTTTTAGGAGCCTATTTGAACTCTTTAATAAAAATAGCCCGATTATTAGAATAGCTGCAAAGCTGGATAGTATTATTGAGGAAAGATAAAGCAGGGAATCGTTTTCTGATATCATTCTATAATTTGCCGCTATTATAAGGGAGGAAAGGGCAAAAAGTCCTATAACTCCAATAATCCTGTCGAAAACTATTGATGAAAGGGCTGCTGTCTTTTCGTTAGGGGATTTGTTAAATATAAAAAGTGTCCTGAAAAGGTCACCGCTTACACTGCCCGGCAAAATAGTATTAAAAAAGAACCCAAAACAAACGATTTTTAACAAAAAAGTAAATTTGTATTTTATACCCTGGACTTCTAGAAACATTTTCCACCTGAAAGTCAGCATCATAAAGGTGATAAAGAAAAGAAAGAATAAAAGCAGCAGCATTATAGGCTTTTCCAGTATTATATAAATAGAATTAATTTCTACTACGTTAAATTTAAATAAAAGAAAAATAATTAGAAATATTATTAAAAAATTTATGAATATTTTTTGAATATTGCCGGCATTTGCAAGTTTTTGAAAATTTTCTTTCATTTTTTATAATATTTCCCTGCTTTTCTCGCCTTCATTAAAAATCAGGTCTATAACAGAAAGGTAGGGAATAAAATTCCCGTATAACTGGTTATAAACCGGGTGCTGGTAGTCCTGCCATTCTACCTGAATGTTATTATTTTCAAATATTTCAACATCAAGATAAGACCGGGCCGCACTTCCGCTGTAATATTTATCAGCATTAAAATGCCTGCAAAAATTTAATAACCTTTCGCTCCTGCAGCCCGTAATGTTTAAATCTGATGAGCGGTAAAATTTTTTATCAAAATCAAGCCATCTGCAAAACATGTTTGTCAGTTCGATATCAAGCCCGGCGATATTAATCCAATTCTGTGACAGTATAGATTCCAGCTCCGGGAAATATTTATTAAAATATGGAGATTTTGAGTATGATTGTTGGATAGCCCTGATATGCTTTGTATTCCAGTTAATTTTATTGTTTATATGCGTTTCCAGAATTAATTGTGTGGGTTTATCCTTTGTTAAAACCGGTACAGATAACCAGAAAAACCCATTGGCGGATTTTATTCTGTTTCTGTTTCGCCAGCCGTGTTTATCGAATTGTACGTCATCATAAAAAATAAAAATATCGCTTTTTTTGATCTGGTCAAAAAAACCTAACCACGGTAAATAGCCGGGTTGCAATACAACTAGGGTAGTCATTGCTTATTTAGATAAACCTTTAACGTTATTTATGTATAAATTTTCTCATATATTCGAGTAAAACTCAAAAAACAGTAGTCAGATTTCGAATTTTTCTATAAAATTTATATTATAAGTTTTTAAATAGAGAGGGAATATCATTGAAAAAAACAGTTCTGGTTACCGGCGGTTGCGGGTTTATAGGTTCGAATTATGTTAAATACCTTATGAAAAATCACCCTGACTACAGGATTCTGGTACTTGACTCGTTAACATACGCAGGATCCATAGAAAACCTGCCGGAGGAGTTCAGGCTGGACGAAAATGATAATTATGTATTCTGGTACGGGGATGTCAGGAACGCAGAACTTGTTAATACACTGGTGGGTGAATCAGATGCGGTAGTCCATTTTGCTGCGGAAACACACGTCACACGTTCTATTTATGATAATAAGCTTTTTTATGAAACAGATGTGCTCGGCACACATACCATAGCAAATGCAGTGCTGAAAGCAGGGAAAAATATACAAAAATTTATACATATATCAACATCAGAAGTTTATGGGACGGCCATAGGCCCTACAATGACAGAAGAACACCCTCTTAACCCGATGAGCCCTTATGCGAGCGCAAAATGTGGGGCAGACAGGCTTGTATATTCTTACTACCAGACATATCAAATCCCCGCGGTGATTGTAAGGCCGTTCAATAATTACGGACCGTTCCAGCATCTGGAAAAGGTTGTTCCTCGTTTTATAACATCAATATTACTGGATGAGCCTCTTCCGGTACACGGCGACGGGATGTCTGCGCGTGATTTTATTTACGTTGAGGATACCTGCAGCGCTATAGACACGATTTTGCATTCGCCTGATGACAAGGTTGTGGGTGAGGTGTTTAATGTCTCCAGCGGCGAAGACAGAACAATCCTGAGCATAGCTAAAGATTTGCTTAAAATATTTAAGGGGCCGGACGAGAGCAGTCTTGATTTTATACAGGAGCGTCCGGGTCAGGTTATTAGACATACAGGGGATAATTCTAAAATTAAAAAAGTCCTGGGCTGGTCTCCGGCATACAATTGGGAGCAGGGGCTGGCAGAAACTATTAATTGGTATAAGGATAACTCTAAAATTTGGGATAAACAGATATGGATGAGGAAAATTCCTTTAAAGCTGCCTGATGGCAACAGATGTTATCATTAAATTTTTATAGGTTAAATTTATAAATAGTTTGTTGTTTACAAATATAACACTTTGTTGTATAATTTTTTGGTTTAATATTGACTCTGCATTTATAGATAGCCTATGTTTTTAGTTTTGCCTTTAAATATCGGGTTATTAACTTTTTAAATCATCTCTGAAAAACTGAAGTGTGATAATGTTGTTGAAAGAAAATTTAGGTCTTAAAAAGCCTTTAGGTTCAAATTATTATTCTTTTCAAAATAATGCTAACAGGCAACATAGCGCTCCGCGTAATCGTTCTAACGTTAGCTTTAAGGGTTTTGGGTTATCCGGAAATACTTTAAATACTATTGGCAGGCTCGGGGCCGATCCTACTACTTCTAACCTTGTAAGTACAGTGGGTTATCTTGGCATACGGCCGCCAATAACAATGCTTGACAAAAATACACCTAAGGAGGAGAGGAAATATTCCGCGATATGGCAGGCTGGTATAGCGGTAGCAGGGCTGGCAGTTCAACTTGTTTATAACAGTAAGTTTGGAAAGTTCGCAAATTTCCTGGCGCAAAAAGTACTCGGGACAAAATTAAATCCGACTGAAATGAAGCTAGCAAACCAAAGTTCCGCTCTCGTAGAAGCAATACAAAAAGCACCTGACGAGGCGCGCAGGATTATTAAAATGTTACCGAAAGCAGCAGAACAACTTGCTGAAGATTATGACAAAGTTCTTGCCCAAAAATCCAAACCAACTGCAAAATCAATACTGTCAGCGTTAAATCCGCTAAATATTTTTAAGCATACACCTGTTAAAAATCCATTTGCGGAAAGTCCCGGCTTAATAGGTCAGTTAAAAGACGAATACGCCGATACAGCAGGCAAGATGGGGAAAAAGGTTGTTGACGGGCTTATTGATTCGCCTCAAAGAGCAAAAAAAATACTGGAAGTTTCCGGTACATCGAAGCTTATTCATTTTACAGTGCTGCTTGTTTCGCTTAATATGGCAACGCTTCTTGTGACAAAGTATATGAAGCCTGTAACTAATTTTATCGGGGAAAAGTTAAATATTGAATTTTTAAAGGATAAAAAAGCGAAAAAAGAGGACAATAATACAAATAAAACAGATAGCGATAAAGATAAGAAAAAACTGGGCGCTTTTGATAAAGGGGTAATAGTTTCACTGGCTACACTCGCATTAATTGGCGGGGCAAATGTTATCGGGAAACTGGTAAATAAGAAAAACTGGGGCGATATTGCTGTTGGTAAGGTTGCAAAAACTTTAAATGAAAAGCTTCATATTGGACAGGCATTTGATAAATTATTAAAGAAACCTTCTGAATGGGCCAGAAAAAAGAGTGATTGGCTGGCAGGACAGGCAAATATTAATGACAAATGGGTTGAGCGCAATGTAATAGCAAATCTTTTCCTGCGTTTAGGCATAACCGCACCAACTATACCGACAAATCCAAATGCTCTTTACAACACGGTAAGACTTGTTAATGACGAACTTATGAATATCACGCTGCTTAACGCGGCAGATAAGGCAGTAATTAAGCCGGCTAGCAGAGGGCTGGCAAAATCATTCAAAACAAAACCTTATAATGAAGGTGTTAAGGTTATCGTTGACCAGGGCGTGAAAAATATATTGCTGGTATGTACTGTTATGGGCTTTTTAAACAATACATTATCACACAAAGTAATGGGATTCATGGAAAAACATGGGCTGGGTAAAAAAGATAAGAAAGAAAATAAAGAGAAGAAGTATCAGGATTTCAGGAGAAGTTTTCTGGCAACGCAAAAAATGGGAGGTTCTCCTTTAGTAGCTAATACAAATTTAAACGGGTTCGAGAGGGCTGATAGACTAATAAAGACGATGGATTTATCTATGATAAAAACATAGTTTAGTTTTAAAAATACTGATTTGATTAAGAGCTTATTTCGCAGACTCAGAATTTACAAACATAAAATAAGCAAGTCCTCTTGTTATCGATTCTGCTATTTTATCCTGGAATTCAGGTTCGTTAAGGAGGGCGTACTCTTCAGGGTTTATCATAAAGCCCAACTCCAGAAGCACTGAAAGCGGTTCATGTGGTCGGGTAAGAACAAAACTGCTCCAGAAAATACCGAAGTCATTGAACTGTAAGTCTTCAAGCAATGCTTTATGTAATATTTTAGCCAGAGGCAATGCCTGTGAGTGATAATAATAGGTACTTGTTCCATGTTCTTTGTAGGGGTTTCTTCCGTCAGGCAAGGAGTTATTGTGGATGCTCAATAATATCTGCGCATCGTTATAATTGGCAATATCAACTCTCTCGTACAGGTCAACTTCTTCATCCTTTGTCCTTGTCATTATTACTTTTGCGCCTTTTTGTTCAAGCATTGTTTTTAGTTTGTTTGAAATTTCAAGGTTCACCTGTTTTTCAGGTATGTTGGTGGGGCCTTTGGCACCGTCTTCTTCTCCGCCGTGGCCCGGGTCAATACATATTATTATGTTTTCCAGCGGTTTGTCAGGATTAATTACAGGCGGTTTTTTCAGTTCAAGCACGAGTGTATCGTTTTCATAGTAGTACTTATAGCCCCAGAACTGTTTGGAGTTGGTCTTTATGTTTATTTTTACTGAATCCTTTGTGTCCTGAGTCCACTTTACTTCTTTAATAAATTTATCCACGTTTTCATAAGAAAAAAGATCAATATTAGCCTTAACTTCAAATATTTTCAGGTACATTTCCGAAGGGGACGGTTGTTCTATAATAAAAGGGTGTTTTTGCTCAAGCGGTATCTTAATATATACACTTCTTTCATCGGAAAGTATGTCTATAAGGTTTAGATAGCTTTCATAAAAAGGTGTTCCCTGCGGCAATACTGTAATATCTTCTTCTGTTATCCATCCGTCCAGGTTATCACCGAGCTTAAACCTGAAATTATCGCCTATCCTGCCTGTAACATTTATAACAGTCCCTTCGGGCAGCGGGGTTAGGCGGCTTTTTCCGGGGTATGTCCTGACTACGGCTTCATCGTTTTTTACTACGGCTATTATTGGCGGGTAATCGACGGGTATTGTCGAAACAGTAACCGGCGGGGTATATGTTTCCCTGTCTTTTGAAGATAATAGGCTGACTTTAATTATTTCGTTACTGAACATATCTTTGTCCTGTATGCGATAAGTGCCTTTATAGATGCCTTTTACCGGTATAGAGGAGCTTTTTATTGATTTGCCGTAAACAGGCTGTGTCCTGATATATTTGGGCGGCTGTTCGTACATTGGTATGTTTTTTCTTTTATTACCAATGCTGAAGTAGGCTTTGTTGCCTGTTGAGCCCATAAAGCTGACGTGTAATTTATCCCCGGGTTTGTAAACTACTGATTGTTTTGGCATAACCGAGTCTTTGTTTATTTTGAGCGGGTATTTAGGGAGTGTTTTTGTGTATTCAGGTGTAAAAATAGTATATTCGAGTTCTTTTTTACTGTTTTCTTTTACAGCAATTATTTTTATTGCATTTTTTCCGGGTTTTAATTTTGTTACATGGACAAATCCGCCGTTAGGGTAAACTTTTACGTTTTCGTTATTTATCCTGACAGCAGCTTCCTTGTCAGCGTTTCCGACAAAAAATGTCGTATATGCGTTTATTTGCGCTTCGTCTTCAGGGTAAACGATTTCAAGAGCCTTAGAGGGATTAGCTACTATGAAGATTAGAAAAAAGAAAAAGATAGCAGCGTTTGAAATTTTATTCATTTTTTTACAAGTATTCTTAATTATTACTATTCTTAATAATTATAACAAAATTTAGGTAATGTAACTAAAATGTAAAATTTTTAGAAAAAAATTGTTAACAATTTTTTTTAGGAGCATTTAAAAATATAGAAAAATAAAAAGAAAGGAATAAATATTCAAGTAAACAACAATTTGAATTTCAAAGGTTATTTTCATGTGCAGACAATGGGGAATGGCACAGAACAAATTGAAGGAGCTAAATATATTAGAGTTAGTGATACTGATCCTGATGAACCTGCTCTTGTAAATATAGGTAGAAAGGTGAAAGAACTTGGAGGTACTTTTATTCAAAAACCTTTCTATCAAAAAAACTCGGCCATTGAAGCACACAGTGATCATTATGGCAGGTGGTTATCTGATACAAGTATAAGGGAAAAAAATCCGGTTGTGTTAAGAGCCTGGGTGCCTGATGAAAAAGATCAAGAATTAAAAACATACATTAATTTTATAAACATTGGGTATGATCATACTCTTATAGATGCTTATCTGCCTAAACCTGAAGGCAAGAAGCCGGGAAGAATGAAAAAAGAAAATCTTGAAAATAAATTAGCAAGTTTGGATTTTTCTGCAGACAATCTTGGGAACCCCTCACAACCTCCTCGCTTTAATGAAGTTTATCGTTCTAATCAATAAAAAGTAACAAATAGGAAATAAAATAAAACAGCGGATATGATTAAATCCGCTGTTTTAAAATTTGGCATTTTCGACTTTTTTGAATATTTATTGCAATTATTTCAATATACCTTGCATTTATTACTTTATTTGTTCAATAATATAGTAACTTAAATTATGAGGATGCGTGGCTCGATGAGTGAGGTTTTATTTAAGGAAGAAAATATTATTGATCTTGGTTCAATAAGTTCACCGGAAAATTTTTTATTCGAACTTACAAATATTATAGAAAAAAACAGACTGCAGGGCAAAACAGTAAAAATAAATTTTTCAGATAACGTTTTTACATACGACGATTTGAGAAGTATATTATCTGTTTTAAAAGGTTATAAAACAGAAATTGAGCTTGTTTTTGCGGAATCAAAAGACACGAAACTAGCTGCGATAGAGGCCGGGCTTACCATATCCGGCCAGAGATACAAGCCGGAAATTATATCTGAAGAAGAGCGGCAGCCTGAAGAAAATGATGAAGAAAAGCAGCTCGAAAGTGTGTTTGCCGGAGAAGAACCGGAAAAAGAAGAGAAGCACACGCTTTATGTAAAACAAACATTGAGGTCAGGACAAAAACTCGAACATGAAGGAAATTTAATAATAATAGGCGATTGTAACGCAGGCTCGGAAATTATAGCAACAGGCGATATTGTTGTATGGGGAATACTGAGCGGCATTGCCCACGCAGGCAGCAAGGGCGACACTAAAGCATGTATCAGGGCGTTCAAAATCAACGCTATCCAGCTGAGAATAGCTGATTTACTGGCCAGAAAGCCGGATATGATTGAAATAGACCGTTCAGAAAAATCTGATTATTTTAATCCCGAAGAAGCTAAAATTTCTGAAGGGGAAATAGTAATATATTCGCTACATCAGGCATACGATTAAGCAAAAAAAAGGAGAAGTTACAGGACATGAGCGGAAGAGTAATTGTTATCACATCAGGCAAAGGCGGCGTGGGTAAAACCACATCAACCGCAAATATCGGTACAGCCCTTGCGAAAAACGGCGCAAGAGTTGTTATGATAGACACAGACATCGGGCTTAGAAACCTTGACCTTTTAATGGGTCTGGAAAACAGAATTGTTTATACACTTGTAGATGTTATAGAAGAAAAATGCAAGTTACAGCAGGCGCTTGTGAAAGATAAAAAACTGCCTACACTTTCTTTGCTCGCAGCAGCGCAAACAAGGGATAAATCAGCTGTAAATTCAGAACAGATGAAAGACATTTGCGACAGGTTAAAAGAAGATTTTGATTTTGTGCTGGTGGACTGCCCGGCAGGTATTGAGCAGGGGTTCCAGAACGCAATCGCAGGAGCCAATGAAGCAATAATAATAACAACTCCGGAAATGGCTGCGGTAAGGGATGCTGACAGGATTATCGGCTTACTTGAGGCAAAAGAGGAAATTTTAAGCTATAAGCTTGTCCTCAACAGAGTAAGGCCTAAAATGATCCAGTCAAACGATATGTTGAGCGTAAATGACGTGCAGGATATTCTTTCTGTTAAGCTCCTCGGAGTTATACCGGAAGATGAGTGCATTATAGTCAGCACAAACAAAGGCGATCCTGTCGTAAATATGGAAGATGCAAAGGCAGGCATGGCTTATAACAATATCGCAAGAAGGTTGCTGGGTGAAGAAATTGAAATCCCGGATTTTGAGACCCCTCCGCCTACATTCGTGGAAAGGTTGAAAAAAATATTCTTAACACCGGCTAAAGTATAGGAGGACAGTTGGATGAAATTATTAGACAGAAAAATAACAGGCAAAATAAATGATATGATAAATGAAATAGTCGATACCTGTAGCAGGATTCTTTCGACTGAAGCAAAGGTGGACGAGTCTCAGTCATTCGACAGCAAGGACGACGCAAAAAACAGGCTGAAGCTTGTTCTTATGCATGACAGAAGCCAGCTTGCACCGGGGCAGATGGAGCAGATGAGAGACGAGCTCGTAGAAGTCATTTCCCGCTACGTGGAAATCGACAGGGAAGCGTTAGATTTATGTCTTGAAGCTGAGACAAACACCATTGCGCTCGTTGCCAATATTCCGATTTTAAGAGGAACAAAGGAAGCAAGAGAAAGCAACTGATACAACCTGAAAATAAAACAAACCGAAGAGCAGCCTTATGGGCTGCTTTTTGTTTTGGTCACAGTCAATTGCGAGGAAGCCTGCCCCGTGCTTGACACGGGGTGGAAATCTACCCAGGAATGAATTTAGTATTTTATATTCCCATCCCCTTAACCCCCTTCCCCAAGGAAGGGGGAATTAATTTTGTGTAGGGCTTCGCCCTACACAAAACCCGGTTAAATTTTATTTATACAACATTTGGAGGAATTAATCGGCAAGTTTACTCTTTATATTTTAAATAGAAATAAAAAAAGGAATACTTTAGATAATGAACAGAGAATATGTTTATATTTGTTTAATTTTAGTAACAGGTGTTGCTGTATACTTTGCTATTGCCTTTAAAATAGAATCAGATAGGGCGAAAAGGCTTATAGTTCAAAATATTAAACTTTCTCAGCCCAATATATATCAAAGATTAATAGATACATTCCCTCGGATAATATATCTATTTAGCTTGTGCATAAAGTAGTTTACTTTACCCTCTCAGAGCCTCGGCACCGTTAACTACCTCGAGCAGTTCCTGGGTAATCGCAGCCTGGCGGGCTTTGTTATATTCAATATTGAGTATTCTTATCATATCACCGGCATTGGTTGTCGCAGACGACATGGCCTGCATCCGCGCGGCCTGCTCGCTGGTTACGGACTGGATGATTGCGTAATATATCCTGTTCGCTATATACATAGGCACAATTTTCTGCAACACACTCTCAACATCCGGTTCAAACAGCATTTCCGGCTCAATGCCTTCTTTCTCTTCTTCCGGGTGGAAAACCATCGGCAAAAGCTGCCAGTTCTGGACTTCATAAGATAGCGATGATTTAAAGAAAGTTGTTATTATTTCTATTTTGTCGATCTCTTTTTTTACGTAGCTTTCCGCTATATCCTCGGCTATGACCGCACTGGTGCCTGATGTCGGGAGTGCGGGCAGTTTTGTGTAGAACTGTACAATTTTATCCGGGTCGGCTTTTCTCTTAAGAGCCTGATAACCTTTGTTCCCTATGATGAATAGCCTGTAGTCAAGGCATTTTTCTTCAAGTTCTTTTATCCTGCGGAGGGCATACCTTACCAAGTTAGAGTTATAAGCCCCTGCAAGCCCCTTATCAGAAGTTACTACAAGGATACCTACAGTTTTTTGTTCTCTTTCTGTTAGCAGTTCAGGGTAATTGTCTATCGCTCTTGGGTAAGAACCTTCCGGGTGTTCCATGACGGGTTTTTCCAGCATCAAGCGTCTAATCATCATGAACAATTCACTGGAATAAGGTATAGAAGCCTTCAGCATTGTCTCGGCTTTCTTTACTTTTGCCGCGGCGACCATTTTCATTGCCCGGGTTATTTTCTGGGTATTTTTTACGCTTATTATTCTTCTTTTTATGTCTTTAAGGTTTGGCATGTTATGCTTCAGCTCCGGCAAACATTGTGTCTTTAAACTTTATTAGTTCTTCCTTGATTTTATTGATGTCGCAATCATCAAGCTTTTCGCCTTTGTTTAGTTTGCTCTGTTTTTCCAGCAGGTTTGATTTAAGGTAATTAAACCATTCCTGTTTGAATTCTTTTATCCGGTCTGTGGCAACATCGTCAAGCAGCCCATTATTGACCGCATAAAGGATTGTGTACTGCTGTGATACGGAAAGCGGTTCGTACTGAGGTTGTTTTAATACTTCGATGAGTTTTTCGCCACGTTTTAGTTGTTCCTGGGTTGCTTTATCAAGGTCGCTTGCAAATTGCGCAAAAGCTTCAAGTTCTCTATACTGAGCCAAATCAAGCCTTAGTTTTCCTGAAACTTTTTTAATATTAGCAGTCTGAGCAGCTCCGCCTACCCTTGAAACAGATATGCCAGCGTTAATAGCAGGCCTGATCCCGGCGTTGAACAGGTCGGTTTCAAGGAATATCTGGCCATCAGTAATACTGATTACGTTAGTCGGTATATATGCGCTGACATCGCCTGCCTGTGTTTCGATAATTGGCAAGGAAGTCAGGCTTCCTGCGCCCATTTCGTTTGATAATTTTGCTGATCTCTCAAGCAACCTTGAGTGCAGGTAGAACACGTCGCCCGGATAAGCTTCACGGCCCGGCGGTCTTCTTAACAACAGGCTCATTGTCCTGTATGCCCAAGCGTGACGGGTTAAATCATCGTAAATGATAAGCACGTGTTTGCCCTGTGCCATAAATTCTTCGCCTATCGTTGTGCCGGCGAATGGTGCGATAAATTGCAACGGCACGGTATCAACCGCAGACGCGGCAACAACTATGGTGTAATCCATTGCTTTGTTTTCTTCCAATGCTTTTACAGTCTGGGCAATGGTGCTGGTTTTCTGTCCAATTGCAACATAAATGCAGATAACGTCAAAGTTTTTCTGGTTTATTATTGTGTCGATGGCTATAGCGGTTTTACCGGTCTGCCTGTCGCCAATTATAAGCTCTCTCTGGCCTCTGCCGATAGGAGTTAATGCGTCAATAGCAGTAATCCCGGTTTGTAACGGCTGGCAAACCGGCTGTCTTTTTACTATACCGGGAGCAACCTTTTCAATAGGCATTATTTTCTCGGTATGTATAGGCCCTTTGCCGTCTAACGGCTCGCCCAGCGGGTTGATAACCCTGCCTATCATGTTGTCGCCGACCGGTACAGAAGTAATGTTGCCGGTTGTTTTTACCAGCATCCCTTCTTTAATATGGGTATATTCGCCCATAATAACTACGCCGACATTGTCTTCTTCAAGGTTCAGGACCATTCCGTTTGTGCCGTGGCCGTCTTCAAATTCGATAAGTTCGCCTGCCATTGCGTTTCGTAGGCCATAGATGCGGGCTATGCCGTCGCCTACCTCTATAACTGTTCCCACATCAGCAATTTCAAGCTTGCTTTCATAGTTTTCAATTTTTGTTTTGATTAATGAGCTTATTTCATCGGGTCTAATATTTACCATAACCTCGTTCCCTTATATTAACTGCGTATTAACTGTTTTTTCATGTTATCAAATTTTTTCCTGATGCTGCCGTCTATGATTTTGTCTTTGATTTTTACTATCATACCGGCGATTATTTTTTTATCAACGTGCGGTTCTATTTTTATTTGTTTGTTAAACAGGTTTTCAAGTTTTTCTTTTACCCTGTTTAGAGTGGTTTCATCAACAGGAACAGCTGTTATTACCTGGGCTGTGTCGATGTTCCTCATTTCGCAGAGGATTTTATAATAATAATCAGCGATAAATTGCAGTAAGAAAAGCCTGTTGTTGTCTGCCAGAAGTTTAAGCATATTAAGGGAAATTTCTGAAATATGCTCTGCGAATATTTTTTCAAGGATTTCTTTTTTGTCTTCGGTTTTAATCAGCGGGTGTTCGATAAAGTTTTGGAGCTCGCTGTTGGATTTTACGGTTTCCTTTAACAGGTGCAAATCCTGATTTATTTTATCGAGCAGGTTATGCTGTTCGCCCAGCTGTATCATTGCTGAGGAGTATTTATTCGCAATTATTGATATACCTTCGTTCATGATGCTTTTAAATTCCCAAGATTATCTATAAAGTTATCTATGTACTTCTGGTGAAGCCTTTCATCAATGGCAGTGTTTATTTTGGATTCCGCGTGCTCAAATGCAGCACCGGTGATTTCCTGTATAACTTCATTTTTAGCTATTTTTTGTTCACTTTCGATTGTAAGGTGTGCTTTTTTCTGCATATTTGCAGCTTCTTTTTCAGCCTCTTCAATTATTTTTTCGGCAATATTATCTGCTACCTGCTCACCTTCATCAATTATTTTAGTAAATTCCTGTTCAAGGTTTTTAACCTTGTTTTTGGTTATTTCCAGCTGATTTTCCTTTGATTTTTTATCCCGTTCAAGGTCTTTAATTGTTCCTATTATTTCACCACGTTTTTTTCCTATAAAAGAAAGCAGATTGAATTTTCTGAACAGCCAGACAAAAAATACAACGACTATTATGACGTTTATTATGTTTGAAAAAAATATTACATCAATTATTTCGTTCATTGTTTTCACCTATAATGAGTGTTAGTTCTTCTCCCATAACTTTTCTGAATATTGCATCGGAGTATTTTTCGATATTTTGCTGCAGGTCCTCCACGCTTTGAGTTTTTTCTTGCTGTATTTTTCCCCTGCCCGCCTGAAGAAATTCTGTTACCTGCTGGTTTCTTTCAGCAAGAATATTATTTTTTTCCTGATTTGCTTCAGACATAACTTTAGCTGTATTTTCGCTTGCTTTTTTCTTTGCGGCCTTTATTTTTTCTGTGTACTGGGCAGTAAGTCCTTCAGATTTATTTGTCAGATCATCAGCTTCATTTTTTAGGCTATTTATGTGTTGTTTTCTTTTTTCCCTTATTTCAGTTAAAGGACCGTAAAATACTCTTTGCATAACAACAGTAAAAAGGACAAAACTAATTGCTATAAAAACAATAGTGCCGTCTATTTCGAGCAGCGAACCACTGCTTCCCTCGTGATGTGGGGGCAGGTGCTCTTCTATTATGCCTGTTTGCTTTTCGTTATGATGTTCCATAATGTTTCCTGTTTTTTAGAATAGGTTGAAAAGATATTTTGCCAGGAATATAGCAAAAATAGCGTAAATAACCAGTACTTCCATAAATACGATACCGAAAAGTAATAGGTTTCTTGCTTTTCCTTCAACTTCAGGCTGGCGGGCTACTGCATTAATCGCTGCCGCTGTGGCTATCCCCATGCCGATGCCGGGGCCTACTGCCGCCAGGCCTATCCCGACCATGATTGCTAATGTTACAATTGCTTGAGTGTCCATATATTTATCCTCCTTTAACTAACTAATGTTCGTGTTTGGCGGTAGCTGCCGCTATGTATGATGAAGTAAGTACCGCAAATATGTACGCCTGAATAAATGCGACGAATAATTCAAACAGCATCATTGGTACAGGCGCAAGTATTGGTATTAAGAAAATTAAAATTAATATTATTAATTCGCCAGCGAGAATGTTTCCAAAAAGCCTTAAAGATAAGGATAATGGCCTTGTAAAATCCTCAAGCAGGTTAAATGGGAACATAAACCACATTGGCTGAAAGTAATGCTTGAAGTAGCCAAGTCCTTTTGTCATAATTCCTGCCCCAATATAATAAATTGAAACGACAAGAGCAAGTCCCAGCGTGGTGTTTAGGTCGTTTGTAGGAGAAGCAAGTTCTCCCTGTTGTAAGTGATAAAGTCTCCATGGCAGTTGGCCTTCAAGGTTTGCAAAAATTATGAAAAGAAATAATGACGCGATTATAGGAACATGCTTTTTTCCACGTTCGCCCATTTCGCTGGTTGCAATTCCCTCAAGAAAGCCCATAAGCATTTCCGAGAATGTCTGAAGCCCATCCGGGATTATATCGAGTTTTCTTGTTATAACAAAAGCTAAAAGTATAATTGCACCCATCGCGAGCCATGCGGTTAACAGAGTGTCCATATGGACCTGAAATGGTCCAATGTTTTCAAGCCAGTGTTCCCCAACCTTTATTTCGTGCAATTACATTCTCCTCTTAGGTCTAAGTATAGTAAATCATATTTTTTAAAATTAGGCTAGAATGTAATACGTAAGTTGCTACTTATGAAAAAAGTATAGAAAAATTGTAGGATAAAATAAAGC
>CAZLCO010000029.1:0-28701 GCA_964558005.1 uncultured Gammaproteobacteria bacterium
ATGTCGGCTGTAATCAGCTCAAACTGGCCTTTTGATTTTTACCGGACAGTAGTGTATCATAAAAGCAATTATAAAACCTTGTTATATTATTCTAATTATCCGGACGGTCTACTTCCCCGATAATATTTATCCCGTTATATTTATTCCGGGACGCTTCCATTCCCTCGCTTATATAAAATTCTACAGCTTCCGCGCAAACTTTTATTATTTCGGGCAAATGCTTTTTTTCCTCCAAAGAAAAAGGCTGGAGTACATAATTCGCCCAGAGATGCTCTCCGGGATTTGGTCCGATACCTACTTTTAGCCTTGCAAAGTTTTCGCTGCCGCAGCTTGTTATTATGGATTTTATGCCGTTATGGCTACCTGATGACCCTGATGGCCTGAACCTTATCTTCCCTAAATCCAGACTAATATCATCATATATAACAAACAAATTTTTTACTTCTTCCTTGTACCAGTTTAAAACCCCGGCAACAGCCTGTCCGGATAGGTTCATATAAGTTTGCGGCTGAACCAGCAAAACCTCTGTATCTTGCAAAGTCCCTTTTCCTATGATTGCATTGAATTTAGAGGAAAAACTTCCTTTAATTCCGTGTTTTTCCGCCAGCGCACCGGTTATCATAAACCCTATATTATGGCGTGTCCCGCTATATTTTAGTCCCGGATTACCCAATCCCGCAATTACTAACAAAATTTTCTCCTTATGTAATCAAATATTTCATTCATATTATATATTTTATTTACTCCACTATCTAATTTAAACATTGAACAAAGTAATGTAATACTATTTTATATAATAATGGGAGGATAATATAGTGGCATCAAATAATAAAGAATCTCGAACAGCTGTCAGTGCCAGCAGCCAGAGACTTGTAGATTTTCTCGAACAAAATGGACTTCACAAAAAAGACTTCGCCGAAATGATAGGTGTGACTTTATCATACGTTTACAGCCTTATTGACCCGCAAGTAGCGTTTTCCACAAGGACAACAACCCTTGAAAGAATTGCCGTAGTAATGGGCATTTCCCCGAATGAATTCCCGGAATACAAAGCTTCTATTGAACCAAAACTCGCTGACCCAGGAATTGAATTCCTTAAGGAAAAACAAAATGAAGCAGGACTATCTAACCTGGACTTCATAAGGAAGTTCCCCCGCCCAAGAAGGGTGGAAATAGTTGACCTCTGGAGAGAAGCCCTGCCACTTCCTCTTGACTGGAACAACCTTCACAACATAGCCCAGATAGTCAATGTTTCTGATGAAGATATTTATCCGTTCTGGCGCTCAAGGCTACAGCAATATCTTATTGCAGGAGGTTTTGATATAATATCAAATGCCGCATTATTGAATGCAATGTTTGACGGAGCAAAATCTCACATACAAAAATGAAACACATAAGCAAAGGGTCATTACACCTCCACACCAATTATTCTGATGGTACGGGCACAATAGATGAAATAGCCAGAGACGCTGTAAAGGCGGGGCTGGACTGGATAATAATCACAGACCACAACACCCTCGCCGGTTTACACAATAGCGAGGAAGGCTGGTATGACGGGCTTGCCGTTATAGTCGGCGACGAAATAAGCCCCGACACCTGTAACCACTACCTTGCTCTTGGCATAAATGAAGAAATTTCCCCTGAACTTCCCCCTGAAAAAGTAATTGAAAAAGTTAAGGCTCAGGAAGGCTTCGGCTTTGTGGCGCACCCCGACGAAAGCCTGACAAGAAAAAACCACCACCGCCCTCTAAGATGGATGGACTGGGGCATCAGGGGATTTGACGGCATTGAAATCTGGAACTACCTTTCAGACTGGACAGATAACTATAACGAAAAAAATGCTATATACAGCGCACTCGCCAGAAATTATATTATCAAAGGCCCCACCCCTAAAACCCTGAACTGGTGGGATGAAGTAAACAACGAAACCGATGAAATAATCCCGGGCATTGGCGGGGCGGACAGCCACGCATTTAAAGTCAAATGTTTTAAAATTTTTCCGTATATTGACACGTTCAAAACAATTACAAACTACCTTTACCTTGAAAAAGAACTTTCAAAAGACTTTAACCAGGCGAAAAAACAAATCCTGAACTCCTTAAAAGCAGGCGATAATATTATAGTAAACAGGCACTGGACTAAAAAACCTGATAATAACCTATTATTTACAGTACAGGACAAAAAACTATTAATTAAAATCCCGCAAAAAGCACACATAAAAGTATTCCGCAGCGGGGAGTTAATAATTGAGAAAAAAACAGAAGAATTGAGTATTGAAGATTTAACCCCCGGCAAATACAGGTTTGAAGCTTATTATAAGGGTAAACCGTGGATATTTTCTAACCCGATAAAGGTGTAAGCCTGCTATTTTGTGCAAAAACCCCTGTTATTCCACATTGGAAGGCACAACAGTATGCACAGAAATGCCGATATCATCCAGAAATACAACGCCCCGCTCCAGTTAAAATTATCTATAATCATCCCGGTGCCTATCCCTGACAGTATTGCCCCGAGGTAGCCGAACGTGCCTGTAAAACCGGTAGCCGCCGAAGCGACTTTCTTTGAACTTGACTCAATGGCGCACAAACCGCCGATAAGCATTTGCGGGCCATAAGTAAAAAAGCCTATCAGCCCGATAAACAGAAAGTCAAAAAAATCATTCCCATCCGCAGGAGTTAATTTTAAGGCTAATATCGATAATATTACCCCGAATAAAAAAATTACGTTTATAGGCGCTCGCCTGCTGCCGAATAGTTTGTCCGAAAAATATCCCGCAAATATAGTCCCTGCTATACCAAACAACGGCAAAAAGCTTAACTTCATCGCCGCAGTGGATAAAGCGTCTTTTTTAACATCCACAAGATATTTTATTATCCAGTCCTCAGTGCCGAACCTGATTATATAAACGAAAATATATGCCAGCGCCAGCATCCAGATGGTTTTATTGAATAAAATATACTTTTTGAAAATCTCCCCATAACTTGAATCATCATCGTCTTTGCATCTGTGAACCGCATTCTCTGGCTCACGATACTCCTCAACATCAGGCAGCCCGATACTGGTTGGCTTATCCCGCAACCTTTCCATCAGGAAAAAGCTGACAAACACTGAAAGTATCGCCGGAACATAAAAAGCCGCTTTCCATCCAAGCTTCGCTATAACAAAACCCGATATAATAACGCTTAAAAACGTGCCGACCTGATGGGATGTTGACCACAGGGCCCACTTTGTGCCACGTTCGTTGTTGGAATACCAGTACGTAAGGCTTTTTGCTATATTTGGGAACCCTGCAGACTGGAACCACCCGTTACAGCCCCAGAAAAACACCAGTACCCATAATAATACCGTGGCTGACGGCAGTCCAAAGAACGTAAACTGCCCGGGGGTAATGAATATACTACTAAGGGCAAAGCACAGGTTTGCTATAGCTGACAGTATAAGCACAGTCGGCAGGAATGTCCTTACATTTGCGCTGTCGGCTATTACACCGTTCACGAATTTCCCTATCGCATAAGTAAAATACAGCGTACTGCCGAGTATGCCAAGCTGCGTGTTGGAATATCCCAGTTCTGACGACATCGCAGGCAGGGCTGCTGATATATTTTTCTTGCCCAGATAAAAGACCACATAAGCCAGGAATATAGAATAAAAAATCCTTATCCGCCAGTATTCATATTTATTTTTAACTTCATGTAAGTTTATTTTTTGCTTTAAATCAGGAGGTTCCCTGTAAAAATCCATTACCTTGCCAAGTGCACCCTGTTTTTCGGGTTTTTGTAGAATTTGCTCATGATTTAATTTAACTGCCATTTTTTATTTATGCCCTTACTTTTAAATTTTGCCTGTTATTTAAAAACTCTTCGTAGATATTTGAATAACTGCTTGATGAAAGATTGCCCTTCATTGCAGGGTTTGTTGCGAGAAATGGGTTTGCGCCCGGATGTTTGATATTTTTATCATCCAAATACTTATTTTTAAACCATGAAGCCATAGGAGTTGCAAGGAAAGGCACTACCATTCTTTTTGCGACCACAGTAGCCGCGATAAGTGAGGTAACAACTTTTAAACCGGCCTTACTGGTTTTAGAAGCCGTTGTTACAGCTTTTTCAAAATCATCAGGAGACAACTTGCTGAATATTTTCTGTTTTTTCATACTCCGGTAAACACCTTGCAGGTTTTCCGCGTTAAATCCCTTTAAAAGAGCCTTTTGCAATTTATCCTGAACGCTTTTCTTTGCAATAGTGGCCGCAAGCGCTAGCTGTGTCCCTATCATTAAAATCCCATTGGCAAGGTCGAGTGATGCCACGAATTTTCTTTTATCTTCCGGAATTTTTTCATTTTTTAAGCTTTGTGTAACATAAAAATAACATCCTACCGCATCCTTAAGAACCACAGAGCCTACAGCGAATTTTGCCGCATAGCCGCCAACATCATTGCCGATTTTTGTTGCCTGGTTTTTGACAAACTTTGAATTAGCTATGGTTCTTGCTGTATTCGTTATATTCATTTGGTTTCGTTCTTTTGTAATTTCTGTGCGCTGCTTAATTTAGGGAAAACCGCTTCCATAAACCTTGGATATATCCAGTTCAGTGCCGTACAGGTCGGAGGCAGGGTTGCAAGTGAAAGAGCAAGACCGGTAACGACTTTCAAGCCTTTTACATTGGCTTCAACATTATTAATATGTTGCTTGACCATTGTTTTAGCGTCCTGTTTTACCAGTTGTCCCAGATTGTCATATAAAGTTTCAGCTCCGCTTTTTGCTGCTTTTTTGTTCATTTCATTGGCCTGTGCGGTTAATTCCCGCATTTTTTTGCTGTCACCAAGCACATCCCCTATTTTTTCCTTAACAACCCTGATAAACTTTATGCTTTTAAATGTTTCAAAAAGGTCTTTAAAATGATGTTTATCCCTATAATATCCACGTTTTTTCGCTATTCCTTTCACATAAGATTTAGCGGGTTTAATGGATAAATCAAAGTCAGGGCCTAATTCGCCACGACTTGCCTTTTTATCAATATAGCTCTGAAGCGGGATATTTATGCCGACCTGTGTCGCAACAGCCAAAACCGCAGAAATCGGCTGCCTCCAGGCGGAATATTCCCTGGTTTCCTTGTCTTCTTTTGAAATGGGGTTAAAAGCAATAAAAATCGGGGCAACCAGAGCTGTCCCGATAGCATTAATTATAGTTGTCTGAATTTCGCCAGTCTTATTACCTAAGTTGTAAAAAAACCTTTGCGTTCCTTTCATATTTTTTATTAACTGTGTTTCGGTTTTTTTTCGTAATTTATGAGAACCTGATAAGTGGTCGAACGCTTTATCCCTTATTTGGTTAAGTTCACGGGGATTAAAGCCAAAATCCACCTGTCGTTTAGGTTTATAATACGGGTTTTTATTTATATATGGGTTAGCTATCAATATATTGTTTGAGATGACCATTATTTTATTATTATTATTAATTAATTATTTTTTTTGAATTAGTTTAAATATTATCAGAAAAAATATTTAGAATTGTTAGATTTATGTTAGAAAATTGTAAATACTTTTTAACTTTTTTAACGCTCCCGCTTCGCAATAAAAAACTCCATTTAAAATGGAGTAAGGGGAGTTTGAGTGTTAAGGAGTTGTCAGTATTTAAAGATGACAGAAATCAGATTTTGTTCCCAATGTTTTTAAAAAAGTTTTTTCTTCAGCATATAATTTTATTAGCTATGGATATTTTTCATAAAATCAAACTCCCGCTGTTTACCCTCAGGGGCAATTGCAAAAAATGCGGCCACTGCTGCCGCACTATTACTTTTATGATTGACGATAAATATGTCACAGACGAATCAGAGTTTGAAAAATTAAAAGAAATCGACCCTAAATATAACCATTTTTATCCATCCGGAATTGACGAAAACGGAGTTATGTTCTTTACCTGTAAATCCTTAACAGAAGATAACCTGTGCGTTGATTATGTTTTCAGGTCTTTATACTGCAGGCTTTATCCGCATATAAGGATGAAAGCACTGTTGCTCGGAGCGGAACTGCCTGATGAGTGCGGATATTATGTAGAAAAAAATAAACAATTCAAAGATTTTTTAAAATAAAAATTTTTTAATTTCTAACCCACCCGGTTAATAACAATAAAATGAACTTTATAATAAATTTGGCATTGATCAGTCAAGATAAATTTTAATCAATGTCAAATGATTTAAAAAACCTGTCAGCAGATTCTGTACTCAAAAAAAATATAATATTAAACTTTTTATGCAAAACCCTGCCCATATTCGTGGCTGTGCTTTCTATCCCTTATATTATAAACGGGCTCGGCATAGAAAAATTCGGCATTTTGTCAATTATATGGATAATAATCAGTCAGGCCGGGATTTTAGACCTCGGACTCGGTCATGCTCTCACACAGCTGATTTCAAAAAAACTCGGCTTAAACCAAACCGATGAAATCCCATATATTGCATGGACAGGCCTTTTTGTAATACTCGTACTTGGAGTTATAGGCTCTTCCGGAATTTTTCTTGCCGCTGACTATATAACCTACAATATACTCAGGGTTTCACCTGAATACGTCGTTGAAACCGCACTTGCCCTGAAAATATTGTGCTTTTGCCTGCCGGCCTTTATACTGATAGCGGCAATGGAGGGCGTGCTGGCTTCTTACCAGAAATTTACCCGTATAAATGCCATCACAGTCCCGCTTGCATTGTTGAACTATTTATCCCCCGTCATAGTCCTGCAATTCACGACAAATATGGCTTATATAATTCTAACCCTTGTAATAATTAGATTTTGCGCACTTATTGCAATGTTTATAAGCTGTCGGAATTTAATAGGAAATATTACAGGAAAAATACAACTAAAAAAGAAAATCTTGCACCCTTTAGTGTCATTTGGTAGCTGGCTAACACTAACCAACATAATAAATCCGCTTTTGAACCTGCTTGAAAGATTTTTGATTACATTTACGCTCACAGCCTCTGTTATCGCATATTTTAATACACCCTTTGACGTACTCAAACGCATGAACGTAATTACTTTTAGCATTTTACAGGTGATGTTCCCTGCATTTAGCTTCGAATCGGCTTCTAACAGGAAAAAGACACAATCTCTTTATATAAAATCATCGCTTGGAATATTGGCAATAATTATTATTCCTGTACTTGCAGTTTTTTTCTTTGCGGAACCCTTGCTTACTATATGGATAAATAATGATTTTGCGCAGAAAAGTTACCATATAGCTCAGATACTGGCACTATTTATGATGATAAGCTGTTTGAACCCCGTACCTGTTGAAGCCATACAGTCAATCGGACGCTCAGACATCACGGCCAAAATAAAAATTGCTCAATTAATATACTATGTGCCTCTGTTTATAGTTAGTTTGAACTACTGGGACTTAACAGGCGCGGCTGTAGCAATGTTAATAAAGATATGCATCGAATTTACTGTTAATACAATATTTGCCTTTAAAATGTTTATAAGACCAGACGATGAAATATTGCCCGACTGGAATACAAATACGGCTATAGGTAAAAGTTTATAATTCATAATAATTAAATTATGAGAAAAAGGAAAATTTTACTGCTTACAAATATAATTTCTCCATACATCAATGACCTGCTCAACCACCTGTCAAAGTATGAAGAAATTGATTTTACTGTTAAAGCCTGCGCCTATACAGAACCGGACAGAAAATGGCGGCTGGACTTTTTAGAATCCTCAAAATACAAATACGAAATAATAAAAGACTCCTATATGCTAAAACAACCCGGCAAAAACCGTTTCATTTATATTGGAGGATGGAGCGTAATCAGCGAAATTTTACAAAACAAATATGACCTGATAATTTTCAAAGGGGGTACAAGAATCATTGGGCCATTAGCAGCCTTTGCAGCAAAGTTTTCCAGGACTCAGACTGTATTGTGGGAGCAAAATTCTTTTTATACAACTAACACATTACTAAAAAAAATAATCAAAAAAATCTATATTAACGACAAAATCTTTGACTGCTTTATTGCTTATGGTGAACAGGTTAAGGACCTCATCCTTGATTTTAACCCGCAGGCAAAGGTTGCTACAGTCATGTCCCCTATTAATAATGAAAAATACAGAAAAAAATATTTAAAATACAAAAACAAAAGAAGTTTAATCAGACAAAGACTTGAAATACAAAAGGAAGAAAAAATAATCCTTTATGTTGGCAGGTTTGTAAAGGAAAAAAACCTTTTCAGCCTCTTAACAGCAGCAGAAAAATTAAAAAAGACCCTAAAAACTCCACTGAAATTCATACTGGTGGGCGGAGGAGACCTTGAAGAAACACTAAAAACCAGAATAACTCAACTAGGACTGGAAAATGAGGTTAAACTCGTTCCGTTTCAGGGATTTGACAGATTATCAATGTTCTATACCGCAGCTGACCTGTTCGTTTTACCCTCAAGCTTTGAACCATGGGGCCTTGTGGTGAATGAGGCAATGAATTTCAACCTGCCCGTGGTGGTTTCCGACAGGGTTGGCTGCGCTAAAAGCCTGGTAAATGAAGGATATAACGGTTATATCTATAGCATTTACAACGATTTTGAAATAGCAGAAAAAATAACAAAAGCACTTAATAATTCAACCCAATTTGGCAAAAAATCATCGGAAAAAATTAAAAAAGTTAGCTTTAAGCAAGTATGTGAAACTATTGTCGCTCTAGCGGGGAGGAACGAGCAGGGATGAAAAGTTTAGTAAGGGCGGTTTTTGATGTTTTGCCCAGAAACAATTTATTTATCTGCCTGAGAAATTATATTTCCTATTATTTCAATCACGGCTACTTTCCTGCAAAAAATAACATGAAATACCTTAATGACTATCTTTTTTTCCTGAAAAACTCCCCATGCTCTACAAAGTACGGCTATTTTATTGACAAAGACACAGTAAAAAAGTTTATCGGGGCTTATTTAGGAGAAAAATACGTAACTCCTACATATGGAGTCTTTGAGGATATGAAAAAACTGAGCAACTTTTCATATCCCGGCAAATACGTAGTTAAGCCTACTCATATGGCCGGCAGGATAATAATTAAAGACGGCGGCAGCTTAAAAGCAGAAGAATTAATGCTTACAGGTAAGTGGCTCAAGGAAAACTACGGCAAATTATCAAGAGAATATTGTTACATAAACTTAAACCCAAAAATTATAGCCGAGGAATTTGTTTCCTATAAAGGAAATGTGCCATTTGATTATAAGTTTTTTGTAGTAAACGGAAAATGCGAGATGGTACAGGTAAATATGCACCGCTTTAAAAACCCGCAGCTCAATATATATGACCGGGACTGGAATAAAATGGACTTACAATTTGTTTATCCAAATTCAGATGAAATAGTAAAAAGGCCTGAAAAGCTTGAAGAAATGATTATGATATCCGAAAAGGTAGGTGCACTGTTTCCTTTTGTCAGGGTTGATTTATACATTTGTGATAAAGGGATAAGGGTAGGTGAGCTTACTTTTGTACCCTGCGGCGCACTTGCTTTGTTTAAACCAAAGGAGTTTGAAGCTGAACTCTATAAGAAGATAGACCATACCCAGCTCTTGTGATTAATTCGTTATAAATCCCGAGCAGTCTATCACCGTGCAGCTCTAAGCTGTAAAAATCAACAGCTTTCTGCCTGCACTTTTTACCAATCTCAACAACCATTGAACTGTCCCTGTATAATTTTTTTATTGCCTGTATTAATTCATCTTTATTTCCAGGCTGGAAAACAAAACCATTCTCATTATGTTCTACCAGCTCGGGGATTGCGCCAACATTGCTTCCTATTACCGGTTTTCCATAAGCAAAAGATTCAATAATGGTTAATCCAAAGGACTCAAACCAGTCGCAAGGCAGCACTGTTGCTATACAATTTTTATATTGCTGTTCTAACTCCACCCCATTTAAATACCCTAAAAAACAAACATTGGATGCGTTAATTCTGCGGGCAAGGTTTAACAGGTTTTTCTTTTCCGGCCCGTCACCGGCAATATGCAGCTTTATAAATGGAAATCGCCGCATTGCCTCAATCAACAAATCTACTTTCTTTTCCGGCGCCAGCCTGCCAACGTATAGAAAATAACCTTTGTGTTTATACTCAGGTGCTGACGAGAGCGCTGAATCGCTCACAAAATTATTTAAAACTAATGTCCTGCGTTCACTTATACCGGATTTTACCGCCAGATTCTTCATTGCCTGACTTGGACAAAGAAAAACATCTACTGAATCATAAAACCTGTTTAATTTTACGAACAAATTTTCCGCCGCGGCAATAACGCTGGACTTTATACTATTATTCCTGCACCTGTTTATAACACATGGAAATATATTGCCGGAAAGACATACCTGTTCTTTGCAGTATGTTTTACTCCGATACATCAAAGTACCACCCGGACACATAAGCCGTGGGTCATGTAGAGTCATTACCATGGGGATATCCCTTGTTTTACAGGGTTCTATTACTGATGGAGTAATATGGTAATAAATATTGTGCAAATGCACCACATCAGGTTTTATAATATCTAGGAAACACGAAAGCCGATCTCTTGCATTTTTATTATAAAAAGGTTTTAAAAAGCATTTAAACGAATCTATTCCGGAAAGTGACTTATAATCGGTGAATTCAGGAAAAAAATGCGCATACTCATAGTCTTCTTCAAAATAAGGCTGCCTGTTTACCGCAAAAAAATAAACCTCATGACCCTTTGCCCGCAGATACTCAGCCTCTTTAATCATTATAGCTTCTGCTCCGCCGTATGAAGAAAAGAAATTATTAATAAACAACACTTTCATAAGATAAGTTTTACAAAATATATGGGTGTTGTTATTTCATCTACCGGGCAAAAAAGAGAGCAGGTGAAAACCTGCTCTCCATCTA
This sequence comes from uncultured Gammaproteobacteria bacterium, assembly GCA_964558005.1. Classification (GTDB taxonomy): domain Bacteria; phylum Cyanobacteriota; class Vampirovibrionia; order Gastranaerophilales; family UBA9971; genus JANQGS01. The sequence continues at coordinate 10,886 of CAZLCO010000029.1, forward strand.
TTGCCTGGTTTTATTAGTTTACGATTACCGGAAGCGTAGTCTGACTGTCTGATTCACCTGAGGCGTTATAGGATTTTACCTGATAGTAATACGTACCAGCCTGCGCACCCAGCCAGTGAACAACACTTGTAAGGTCCCTGCTTACCGCTCCGACCTTCTGGAATGGGCCGCTTTGTGAAGTTGCGTAATAAATATTAAATCCGTCTTCTGTGGCAGAAGTATCAACCCATTTTAATACAACAACAGTTTTTTGTGCTGTACTTACTGAACCAAAACCGGTTAAGTCTTTGGGGGCAGCAGGTTTGTTGTCTTTCACTTCAGCAGACATTATATTGGATTCTTTAACGCTCCCATCTTCGTATTTAGTGGCGACTTTGTAGTAATAAACACCCGGCACAGGATTGTTTCCTAATTTTAACTGTATCTGGCGTTCTTTAGTCCCGGGAAGAGGATGTACAGTCACTAATTTTTCCCAATTAGTCGTATTTCCTATTGATTGATATATATCAAAACCGGTTTCTATTTCAGAATTATCCTTCCATTTGAGAATCATATAATACTCGCCTGTTGACTGCTTTAATGCAAGGTTTAAGCTTAAAATAACCGGAGCAAGTTCAGTTGTTGCTGGCGGGGGAGTTACTGCGCCATCTGACACATAAGTCGGCATCCTGGTCAATGCTACACTCTTGCCGTAGATAGTAACTGTCTTGTTTGCCCCGGTTGTCCATGCAGCTGCTTTTTTAGCTGTTCCATTTGTGTACTCATAAATGAAATCACCTGAGCTGGAAGGCAATTTTTTGGAGTATGTCCAGCCTTTGAGTTCTCTTCTGTATGTTGTAACTGCATCATAAGCGGGCTTTTTGGAATAATCATTTCTTAAAATACCAAAGTTATGTTCAACGTTGGAAGGATCTGTTCCAGAATCCCTGAATTCATAGATGATTGAAACAGGTATATTTTTCTCATCCTGAATAACAAGCTGGCGCGCAAGGTACTCGGCCTGTGTCTGTTCATTTTTAATATTTGTCCATGTCTCGCTAAAGCCCCACTCTCCAGCTACTATTGGCAGGTTACCCTTGCCGTACTGGTTTAAAACATCTCTTAATGCGCTGAACAAGTACTGGATATGTCCGTTTTCAGGAGCATCGTTTTTATAAGGGTGGACGCTGAGCCCGTCTATGTAATTAAACAGGCCCTGCCTGGCGCATTCTTTTGTGTAATCAAAAGTATTTGCAATATAAGCAACACCTGGCGCAACGATTACCGCATTTGGATCAGCCGCTCTCATCGCAGGCACCGCTGATTTAATAAGGTTCATATACTGCGTTGCATTTGGGTTCGGCCTCCAGAAAATGCCCAGGTTAGGCTCGTTCCAGATTTCCCAAATGATTTTTTTGCCTTTATAGCGTGCCGCTGCAGCTTTAGCAAAGTTTGTATAACCCTGAATTTGTGAGCTAGTGCTTATCCCGTCTAGCTCATGCGAAGCTCCGTAAACAGGGTTATTGTAATCAAGAATTAAATAAGGTGTAATACCTCTTGAAAGAAGGCCGTTGATTAACTGGTCATATTCTGTCCAGGTATACTGGCCTCTTGTTCTTTCGACTCTCGCCCATTTAAAGTCTGTACGCGCCATATCAAAGCCCATCTCCTGTAATAGATCAAGGTCTTTTGTCGGTGCGCCGGTAAAATGGATGTTAACACCAAATCCTTTTGGTACTGGGTTTGCGGCCAGCGCAGAATTTAAACCTGCCAGGCATAGCGCAATTACTCCCAAAGCGACTATTAGTTTTTTCATACCTCTTCCTCTTCTTTCTTGTATTATTCTTCTATACACATACCTTTATTACCAATCCCCGGGTAAGACAATATCCGGTAAGTTATGATTATTTTGCATAAGAATACGCAAAAAATCAAATCAATAAAAAAACAAACAAAGTTAATAATGCCATGAAAATTCATGATTAAAATCTTCAAATCAATAGACTGACCTATAAAAAACGAACCAACTAAACCTAAAACCTATATTAATAAGGCTTAAAGAGAAATGTGAAGTTTTTTAAACTTTTTAAATTCGATCAGTCAAGTATAATCAAATCACTATCACCGGATGTAGACTGCGACGAAGCATTTTGCGTAACGGTTTGCGGCTCTGTCGGCTCTGAACATTCCACTATTATTGCCTGCGTACTTGTTGTAGTGGTCTGAGTATTGCTATTTGAAGCATTATTATCAGACTGCTCTTTTTTAAAACTGTTTTTTAATTCTTTTATGCCGTCACCTTTTATGTACTTTTCAAGCAGGTGCTGGCCAACCACTGTGACTGTTTCTTTAACAACTTCCTTGATTATGTCTTCGGAAGAAAAACACAATTTCCCTTCCCCTCCGCAAATTTCACGGCTATCAGCAGCCATAGCGGTTGTGTTTATAGCTAAAACAGATGTAAATATTACTGCACTCAAAATCTTTTTCATAACAAACTCCTCAATATTCCACCACAAATTTTTTGGTTAAAGTTTATTATACCCTTTTGTTTATTTAAAAACAAGAATTTTTTCTAAAGGGCCCCGTTCACAAGAAACCCCGCCTGAGCCTTGAATGCCGCGACATGCTGCTATTATTGTTTTACTAACATGATCAAAATTTTTGTCTTTGATTATGTCATAGGATTTGCTGCCAAATTTTATAGGAGAAAGAAACACTTTCTGAATTTTTTCAGCGAGAGTTTTATGGTCATTATACGGACAGACGTAACCGTTATGTCCGTCAATAACTAAATCCCTTCCACAGCCTACCCGATCAGAAACTATCACAGGCAGATCAAAAAGCATTGCCTCATTAACCACTAAACCCCACGGCTCTACTTTAGAAGGCAGCACAAAAACATCTGCTATTGAATAAAAGCAGGTCAACTTTTTAAACTGTTTAAAAGGCACAATAATCAATTCATTTTGCAGTTGCTTTTGCTGTATATACTTCCTGAGCTTTGATTCAAGCACTCCATTGCCGATTATCAAACATTTAAAACTACTTCCCTGTTTTTTTAACTGCTCTATAGCGTCAATAAATACAAACAGGTTTTTATCGTTTATAAATCGCGCTATACAAAGAATAATTCTTTCTTTTTTATCAATATTAAGTTTTTTCTTTATTAAATCTTTTTTATTTTTTATTTTCTGATACCTTTGCCTGAATTTATCGTTATTAACAACATAATAGGTGTTATAAATACTGTCAGATTCTGTCGGCAACATTGTTTCCAAAAATTCCCTGACGCATTTGCCCATAGCAATAAATTCATTAAAGAAAAACCTGTTAATATATAGCGGTTTTATAATTTTTTTTAAAAAAGTAGTGCCTGAAAGATTATCTTCCTCCCATAAAATAGTCGTTTTCCCCAGCATTCTGGACAAAAAAGCGTAAAATGGCCCTAAAAATCTAGTCCCCCCCTTGAAAACCACCGTATTATACCCGCCGAATAAAAGTTTTTTAATCAGGCTCAGCCCGCCAAAATATACAAACCTGTTCTGAAAAGGAATTTTTATAAGCATACAGTCTTTGATTATTTTATAATCGTACGATGCTTCCTTAAGGTATTCCAGGCTCCACTGCCTGTCCGGTTCGCTCTCTCTGCATGATGCGACCTTGAATTCGATTTCTTTATATTGCACAAGGTTTTCAAAAAACTCATGCATATATGGAGAAAGTATATTAGTAAGAAACAATATTTTTAATCTTTTTTCCACTTTAATGTTCCTCCCTGAGAATTAAATCTTCATTCTGTACTGCAGCAATCCTGGCTGATTCAATAAAGCCAAGCAGCGCAAAATTAACGATTAACCCTGTCATTGAAGGACTTTCTGCCAAATCAAAGATCAAATAGAAGCACAGGACGCCTATTGCCAGTACATTAAATACTTTTACTCCATTTTCTGCAGCGGCGGAAAATATTCCTTTTACGTTTTCCCAAAAAATATAAGCTAACGGTAAAAAGTAAAATAATGCCATTAACCCGTAGTTATAAAACATTTCCAGATAAACATTATGTATGTGCGGCTGCTGGTAACTAGGGTCAGGATGCATCGCTGTAAGAAAGAAAGTTGCTTCCCTTGAAGAATCTATCCCAAACCCAAATATAAACGTCTTTATATCAAGGTTATTCCACCAGTGCGCAAGGTACATCTGCCAGTTAACCATCCTGACATCAAGCGTCTGATTGGTAGAAAAACGTTCTGTAACACTGGCTATGATATTTTCTGCGTGCCCGGTGCCTATAAATATTACAGGTAATAATAGCAATACAGGCACTAAAGCTGAAAATTTAAAGTTTAAATTTTCTATAAAAATTTTCCCTGTCAATTTTTTAGCGATAAATACAAGCGCAAAAACAATTGCAACGGCAAATACCAATGAGATAATCGTTCCTTTTTTTATTCCTAAAAGTATTAACAACGATAAAACAACAATATTTAATGTAATTATTATCTTTAACACATTATAAAACTTAAATTCATTATACTGGTTAGAAATAAGCAAATAAAAAGCAACCATTACCATCAGGAACACCGCCGTAAAATCACCCCCGACAAAACTACCGTCTATAGCCAGCCTGCCGTCCATAAACATAATAGTCGCAGTGCCCGCCATAACAGCAATCGCCTGAATTATATAGTAAGCTAAAATACTTAAGCTAGAAAATCCGGCTATATTATAAAGCTGTTTCCTGAAATCCTCTACCCCTGGTGTTTTCCAGAGAGAAGCAAAGCCCGCCAGAAATGAAATCAAAGGCACAAGCCCTATCATATAGACCAAAAATTTGGTTTCACTGCCTGTGAATTCCCTTGTGATAACCTCGGCGCCTGACATCAGGGCGCTAAACTTAAGGCCGAGATTGTTCTGAATCCACAAATCAATATAACTTGAAGAACGGAAATCTGTCTTATAGAAAAAAGCATAAACAGTGCTTATCAGGAAAAATATAAGCAGATACCTGACCGGCTTATATGCCCAGAGCTCTTTAAACCTGGTGACAAGAAAATACCCGGAAGTCAAAACCGCCAGCACAAAAACAACTGCGTGCGGTTTAAAGTTAAGCCCAACAGGAGACAGTATTTTCGAGGACAGGAATACCCACAGGAAAATAAACTGGAGCAAAACATACGGTATTATCGGATTTTTTATCGCTGTCCAATATAAGGCCAGAAACAGCACAAATCCTGTAAACATTGCTCCTGTCATCAGTACCGGGTTTACGTCTATATCAATGCCCAGAATTTTTAAAATAAGATGGGGCAATACCAGTGCGGTCAGTATTAGCCCCACTTTAAAAAACTGAGCTGTTATAACATTACTTTTTAAATCATTTAATTTATTAATGTTCATTTTCTGCTCTCTTGTAATTCTTTATTTCCAAAGTGTTTTTTTAAGTTAATGTCGCCCATTATTATATTTCCGTAAGCATTTTCGCTGCTGAATGCTGTATCTTTAAGCCATGCGGCGAAAACCCCTACTAACAATCCGAAATACATAATGCCGAGAAAGTTAATAAACAGTGAACTCAGTAAAAGCACAGGCTCAGAAGGCTGGTTAAGCACAAATATATTGTCAACAGCCTGCGTCTCTTTTATCTGCGCTTCGATTACCTTGCTTTTTATGCTGTTGTATGCGAGCTTAAGTGCCTCTTCCTGCTTTGTGAGGACTTCGAGCCCGGCGATTTTTGCAGGGAGCTTGTTTTCCTTTTTAATAAGGTTTTGTACCCCCTTTTCCATTTCCTGCAGCTGATTTCTCAAGGAGTCCTTTTCGGCTTCAGCATTTGCCATTTCTGCTACTATATTCTGCGATGGTTCATCATAAATACCCCTTGCAACAGGCAGTTCCTGGAAAAACTCTCTTTTTCTGGTGTTAATAATATCTGATAGTGTTTGAATTTCGTTTTTTACCATGATTACTTCAGGGTATTTATCTGTAAATGTACCGCTAAGGTTTGCGTACTTGTGCTGGGTAAGCGCAAGGTTTCCGAAAAGGTCTTCAAGATATGGGTCTGACCCTACAGAAGTAGACCTCAAAGCAGTCGGTACATCATTGAACCCTATTTGCGAGGCGAGTTTACTGTATTTTTTGTCAAAATAGTTTATCCTGCTCTTCAGGACTTCGACATCCCTTTCGAGCTCTACACGCGCCTGAACAAGCGTTGATTTTTCCACGTCAACGTCTACTATGTTATTGAGCACAGTATAATTACCGATTTGTTTTCTTACTTCTGAGAGTTCATCGCTTATTTTTTTAAGGTTTTTTTCAAGGTGTTCTCTTTGTCTTACAGCGACAGCCCTGCGGATTTCGATATTTTCTTGCCTGAACTGGTTGATTACCTCGTCGAGCACCTCGTCTGCAGTATCGCCGTTAATCCACTTCAACGAAATTTCCAAAGTATCGGTTGAAGGAATAATTTTAGTTTTAATCAGTTTTTCAAAATATTCGTGCCATTTGTCAGGTTTTTTGATTTTCAGCCTTTCAATATCCTCGCTTTGTTTCTCGTTGAGTGCCGTTAAAACTCTTGTTGATATATTTTTTGAGTTGAGCAGCTGGGCAAAGTTGAACAATGGGTTACTGTAGCCGCTTTCTGACTGCACAAGCGAATCGCCGCCCGGATTTGAAACAATGCTGTACTGCGGGATATTTTTGATGAAAATTTTTGCTGAAGAGCTATATATCGTCTTGTTCGGGCTTAATAAATATATCAGGAAAATCACCAGTGACAGCCCGAGTGTGATTAAAATTAATTTCTTTTCCCTTATTATCAAATCTGTTAAATATTTTTTCATTGTTACACCACCTTATTTTTACTTACTAATTACTACTAATCCACGTAAAAACGTGTAGGGTCAAAAATAAGCGCCCAGTTATTATAACCGCCCGCTATTGCGCTAAACGGAGAAACAACCCTTGTCATATAATCAAACGCTTTTCCGATAACGTGCTTCGTTTTTTCAGGCACATAAACAACATCATTCGGCATTAGCGTCATGTCTTTTTTCATCGGATTAACTACTGTTGTTATCATATTGCCGTTGTTGCTCACCCTGCTGACAAAGATTTTTTTGGGCGGATAAGTTGAATTGCCTCTGTAACCGCCGGCCATAGCTATGGCGGAGTTAAGGGTTGAAGAATTGGTCGTGTCAAGCTCAATAAGCCCCGGTGCATTTACATCTCCCAGAACCCTGACAGGCACAATTTTATTTGCGAACGCGGCGTTGGAGAACTTTTTGTATGTTGTTTCCTGGACAGCGAGAGGTGTAACCATTCTCGGCACATGCACGCAATCGCCCGCCATTAAATAAATGTCCTTTGCTGTCTTGCCCTGGTCTATTAATTCAAGCGCATTGACTTCGTATTCAACGCCTTCAATACTGTTTGAAATTACTATATGTTCCAGATCAGCGTCATATTCTATACCGCCCGCGGCTATTAAAACGTTTGAGAGTATAGGTGTCTTTCTTTCAACAAAAGTACTGTCGTCATTATAGAGCGCATTGCTCCTGTCAGTATCTGTGTTAATTTCATAACTGCCGGGGCTGGAAACAGCACCAGTGACCTGCACGATGAACGGCCTGCTTCTCTCGAGTTTGACAGCAATCTCTGGGTTTTTAAGATAATCAGAATATTTCCGTGTCAATTTAACCCTGACTTCTTCAAAAGTAAGCCCCGCAATATCAACATCACCTAAACATGCCAGGTCTATTTTGCCGTCAGGCTGGATTTTAATCTCTTCATGAGATAACTGCGGGACACCCAGAACCGATATGCTGATTACGTCATTCGGCCCTACAATGTACTTTCTTGTGGTAAAACTTCCATAAAGTTTCACTGGCTCGTCTGACGCAATTATCTGTTCCTGTAGGGTTTCTTCAACTTCCTGCAATTCCGAAAGATTAGGAAGTTCCTTCAAATCCGGAATGTTTTCAGCATAGACCGCTGAAGAGGCAAATGCTGCAAATACGAGCATAACAAAGATTTTCAAAACAAAATTCATATCTTTTCTCCTCTAAATTAACTTATACAAATTAGTGAATTCAGCTCATAATTATTTATTAAAAAAATTTGCAATCCGGTAAATAGTATGAGTTACCTAATACAAATACTGCATGGATAATTTATCCGGGTAATGAGTTTTGCTCCCCATATGCGCATTTTCCAGCAAAAAGCCGAGCCTACCGAGGAACCTCTTCCTATCAAAACGTTTAGAGTGACTTATGATATATTTATGGTCCCAACCAATAGCCTCTGCCTTTTTAACTGCGTGATTTAAAGCATCTATAGTCTGCTCCTCAAAAAGCACACCTGTTTCAAGATTTTTGACTATGTCCACAGCACCCCCGCCTTTAAAAGCTATAACAGGCTTGCCTGCTGCCTGCGCCTCCGCCATAACTATCCCAAAATCCTCCTTGCCCGGGAACACAAAACCCCTGCACCGATTCATATAATTTATGAGTACATCAGAAGGAACCTTACCTAACATATGAACATTGGGGCCTGACATTTGCTTTAACCTGCCGAATTCAGCCCCGTCGCCTATTATTACAAGCTGCTTTCCTGACTCGTTAAACGCCTGTATAGCAAGGTCAAACCTTTTATAAGCAACAAGCCTGCTCACCATTAAATAGAAATCTTCTGAGTCTTTATAGGTGAATTTTTCCGTATCAACCGGGGGGTAAAGCACTTCACTTTCCCTGTTATAAAATTTCTTTATCCTCGCTGCCGTATAACTCGAATTTGCAAAAAAATGGTCAACCCGGCAGGCGCTTGTTACATCCCAAATCCTTAAATAATTACACAGGAAAAAAGAAAACAATTTTTTAAATTCACTTAACCCGTTCAACTCAGAGTAGGTCCAGAACAAATCCCATATATACCTTGCCGGCGAATGGCAATAGCATAAATGAACAGCGTCGGGTCTGGGGATAACTCCCTTTGCGACACAATGATGCGAAGAAAATATTACATCATACTCCTGAAGATCTAAATACTCAATAGCTATAGGCATTAACGGCAGATATGCCTTATAAAAATTTCTGGAAAAAGGTAATTTCTGTATAAAAGAAGTGCGAATTCCTCTTTTTTTTATGTTTTCCGGCAAAATATCATAATCACAAACTGTTGTATAAATATCCGCCTTTTCTGCGAGCTCCGCCGCCGCGAAAGTAATGCTTTCCGCACCTCCAATACCGCCTGATAGCTGGTCAGTTACAATAGCCGTCTTTTTCTGTGAACCCATATTCCCTCCTTATGCGGCATTTTTAGCAAACAAAACCACCGGAAAGGTCTTTAAAAGTATCTTAAAGTCCATTAAAATATTCCAGCCGTTTATATATGCTGAATCCAGTTTTAAAACTGTGTCAAAGTCCTTTACATTTGACCTGCCGCTAACCTGCCACAGCCCAGTTAAGCCGGGCACAGTCGCCAGCCTTAAAAAATGCCTCTCTTCATAATACTGGACTTCTCTCGGCAGCGGCGGCCTTGGCCCTACAAGGCTCATTTCTCCCCTTAACACGTTTATAAGCTGAGGCAGCTCGTCAATACTGTATTTCCTGATGAACTTACCGATTTTTGTTACTCTCGGGTCGTCAAAAATCTTGAACATAAGCTCATTTGTTTCGTTCTTTTCTTTTAACTTCTCAAATTCCCTGTCAGCATCCTTTTTCATGCTTCTGAACTTGTACATTTCAAACTCTTTGCCGAAAAGGCCGATACGCTTCTGCTTATAAAAAACCGGACCTTCTGAATCAAGTTTAATAAGGATTGCTACCACTAAAAGCAAAGGCGATATTAAAACAAGCCCCGAAAGGCTGGCCGTATAATCAAAAGCCCTTTTTAAAGACCACTGAAACGGTTTTTTTTGCATTAAATCATCACTATAAGCAAAAATATCGGTTTTAATAGGCTTTTCAAGTAATTTATTCATATTTCCCCCTTAAACTACCTGCAATTTTCTAATTGATTTAAAAGAAAAATTTTCCGACTGTTAATTGCTCAACCGGATATTTAAAGTAACAAATTAAAAATATAAAGTTCGGTAATTATAGAAAAATGAATTTTTATAAAAAATAAAATCGTTTTTTATTACTTACTTAATTATGGGAGAAAAATTATATTATGGCCGGCTCTTACTATTACAGGCTAACTACCGCAAAATGCTTTGATTATTTAAAAAAAGAAATCAACTTTATTAAAAATAATTACAGCCCAATGGTTTCAATTATAAAAATCATTTCTTTTTTTACCCACATAGCCTACTGGCAGGGCATTTTTAAAATATACCGGGCAATAGATATCAGGATTAAAAAAAGTACTAACCTGCCCTACTTCATCCACAAAAACAAGATTGAAATAGAAATAACCACTGAATGCAATATGAAATGCTATCACTGCGACCGCTCCTGCCGCCAAGCGCCGAGCAAAGAACACATGACCATCGAACAGATTAAACACTTCATACAGGAAAGCATAGAAACCAATAAAAATTGGCCTTTTATAGTAATAATCGGCGGCGAGCCCACGCTCCACCCTGATATTTATGAACTATGCGACCTTCTGATTGAATACAAGAAAAACCACTCTACGAATACAAAACTTACTATCTCAACAAACGGGGTAAGCCCAAAAACAAAGAAAATACTCGCCAGCCTCCCCGAAATCATTCATCATGAAAACAGCAGTAAAACCTCAGTAAAAAACACTCAATTTTATACGTTCAATGTTGCGCCTATTGACCTGGAAAGGTATAGAATAGCTGAAACGGACTTTGGCCGTGGCTGCGCAACTGCTTCCACAGCCGGCAGCGCCCTGACAAGATACGGATTTTATGGATGCGGTGCCGCTGCGAGCATTGACAGAATTTTAGGGCTTGATATAGGCATTAAACACCTGAAAGAAATTACCGAGAGAAAATTCAGGATACAGCTAAAACTTTTATGCGGGTACTGCGGATTTTTCAAGGATGAAAAAGACGAAGAATACAGCCTGGAGGACATGTCGCCCATCTGGTACAAATTATATGAAGAGTATAAAAATCAAAAACCCGAGCTGCAGCTTTACGGAAAAATTGAAGCAAACTCAGGTGCTGTTGTTTCCTAATAAAAAATGGGCAATACTGGACTAGAACCAGTGACCCCTTGAATGTCGATTGTAACAAGTGTTTTTTGACGATTTTTGATTATTTTTTATAATTATACTCTATTTTAGCCATAATAAGAGTTTTGCTGGTTTTTATTATAGTTTATTTTTGTGAATTAAACAGCAAGCAAGTTTAATATTTAAGTTAGAGGGGTAGGAAATATGAGCAGGATAAAGTGGATTGATAATGCAAGAGCTATAGGCATTTTACTTGTAGTATTAGGTCATTCTTTAATACCTGCTAGTATTCAAACATATATTTATTCATTTCATATGCCGTTATTTTTCTTTTTATCCGGCTTATTCTTATAAAACACAACATTATTTTTAACTTCCTTTAAAAATTTTTTCAGTTTCCAATTCTGGCTCGCCAATAGTTACTATTCCAAGATAACCGTTTATTGTTAAAAAATCTCCTGTTTTAATATATTCAGTTGCTCGACTGACACCATTAACCGCAGGAATTCCAAGCTCCCTTGCTATAATTGAACTATGCACAAGCATACCTCCCCTTCTTTCTATTATTCCTGAAACAAGCGGTATTAAAAAAGTCATTTGAGGCTGAATTGAATCGCAAACAAGTATATCTTCTTTTTTTACTTTAGGGAAATCTGATAAATCATTAATTACAACAGCTTTGCCTTCAACATACCCATTAGATGCAGGCTGTCCGATTAATTGTCTATGCTTGACATACTTCTCGATTTTCTTAGTATTAGGTTCTTCTTTTAAAGAGATAGATTTTCCTAAAAGACCTTCATAAATCAAAGCCCATTTTTCTGAATTTATAAAATCTTTACTCTGTATTATATTTTCTTTTATCAAGACATCTGCACCTTTATCTAATAATTTTAAAAGGGCATTTTCCAGCCTGGAGAGTAAAATATTATCATCATCCCTTAACTTCCAGCTTAGTTTGCCTATTCTCAAGTACTCTTCTGCTTCGTTTTTATTTTCAGCTTTCTGAAAAAATTTATAAACAAGTTCTTTCTGGTCCGATTTGTCAGGATTAATGCTGATTGTTTTTTCAGATAATTCTATTAAATTTTTCAGAATGATTTCAGGATAAGAATTTATATTTTTATTTGAATAAGAAATATTAAAATAATCGTTCAATAAGGAGATAAAATCATTAGAGAAATCTTCATCAATATTTATAATTTTTTTTATAAGCTCATTGGACTCAAATTTGTTTTTAATCAATGATTCAAGTTTGTTTTTAAGATGTATGGAGTTTTTAATTTTTTCTGCAAGTATAGAAAGTTTATCATTCCTTTTTGTTGCAAGCATATCGTCTGTTTTTAACAATTCAATGAATTCAAAAGGGTCTTCTGGTTTTATCAAATTATTATAATAATCACCAAAAGACCTTATTCCATGAGCTAAAGGGATAAATTCATCCCAGTATATTTTTTTCCATTTAAAATAAATTTCAGCCCTTTGTTTAATTTTTTCAGCCAGACGTTCTTTATCAAGATTTTCAAAAAATTCTGTTGATAGTTTTCCCCCCTCATTTTCAAGTTCAGGAATTAAATTATTTTCAACTTTATCAGCAAGTATTTTTAAGCTGGCAAAAGAAGGTGTTAACGATAAATACCATTGCCTTTCTTTATCTGTGTCCTTTTTGGCTGTTGTTATTGGTCTTGTTTGTAAAACAGTAAAATCTTCTCCTATTCCTGTCCATTCAACATCAACAGGATAATTAAAAAGTTTTTCAATTTCTTTTACTTTGGTTTCTATCTGCTTAAACGCTTCGTAACTTAAGAGGTCTGCTTGAGGTTCTTTAATATTATCTACAAGTTCACTGCAGGAACCATCAATCGCTTCAATTATTACTTTATCTTCATTGGAATTTGGATTAATGGAAAAAGCAAGTCCTGATATTTTTTCGATTACCATTTCCTGAATAACAACAGCCATTTTGCTTTCTTTAGGGTCAAGTGAAAGCTCTTTTCTGTATAGTATTGCCCGATTACTCCATAAAGAAGCCCATACCAGCTTAATTTTATCAATTATATCCTTGTTGTTTTGAATATTTACAAATGATTCATGTATCCCGGCAAATGAATAAACACTTGAGTCCTCTTTAGTAGAAGAAGACCTTACTGAAAAATTTGTATTTTGGGGAAAATTGTTCAAATAAGAAAAAATTTCTTTTTCCAGAGTGGCAGGAATTTTAGATTTTAAGAATGCAGACTTTATTCTGAGTGCAACATCCCATATTTCTTCCCATCGCATTTCTTCCATAGGCTTTTTATTGATTTCAAATTCTATTATTTTGTCGAGCTTGTTAATCCTAATAAATTCAGAATATGCATCTGAAGAAATACAAAATCCATCAGGAATTTTAAAACCCGCTTTTTTGAGAATGGATAGACTTTTTGCTTTTGAACCTATTATTTCAACACTTAAATTAGCAGCTGATTTTAGAGGTATTATTAATCCTGATTTGGACTCCACTCAATAACCTCCTGAAATCTTTTTACATAAAAATACCTGCAAACATCTACAACTATAATACCTGTAGTAGGAGATTTTACAAATGCTTCCAAATAAGGATGAGAATTGATAAGGGCATCTCTCCAATATTCAGATTCATCTTCAGCTTTAAGTATCGATGCTTTCCCTGTTAAAGTCAGTGCGCTTATCTGGTTTAAACTGTCCGGGTTTGTTGATCTGTTGTCAACGAGTATTGAAACCCGGTCTGATTTTGATATTAAGTTAAATTTTCTTGTTGCTGTTGGAGTTGCAAAAACTATTTTTTTTAAATCATCTGAAAAAGCAAAACATATTAGCGAAGAATAAGGTTGTCCTTCACCCTGAGTAGATAAAACAGCAAAGGATTCATAACTAAGCAGCTCTTTTATGCTGTTTTTAACATTTTTTTCTTCGTCTGAATTTATTTTATCAGGCTTTTCAATAAACATAGGCTCATCATAATTCTTTTTCATTTTAAAATCCTTTTAAAAGTTAACTTTTGATTACATTTTAGCAGGATAACAAAACATAAAATACAATTATTTTATAATCAATATTATTATTTTAAGCGAGGATATTTCATGAAAACTATTTTATTATTACTGGCATTAATATTATTAGGAGTAAATCCTGCTATGGCTTTAGTTGAATCCCCTGAATATGAAGTTATAAAATCTGATAAAAATATTGAAATCAGACAATACAAACCATATTTAATTGCTGAAGTAAGCACCTCCGGGAAAAGAAACGAGGCAGCTAATGAAGGATTTTTCATTCTTTTTGATTATATTAGCGGCAAAAATACTCCAAGGGAAAAAATTAAAATGGCAGCTCCTGTTGAACAAAAAGGCCAAAAAATTCCTATGACAGCGCCGGTTGAACAAAGTAAAGATAATGATGAATGGAAGCTATCTTTTGTCATACCATCTAAATATAATCTTGAAAATGTTCCCCAGCCAAAAGATTCTCGAATTAACATATATCAACATGAAAGTTCAAAAAGAGCAGTTATAAGATTTTCCGGCTTTTGGACAGAGTCTAATTTAAATAAACATAAAGAAAAACTTGAAAAGTATATTCAAGAAAACGGTTTAAATATAAAAAGCGAAGTTATTTACGCCTTTTATAACTCTCCATACTGGATTCCTTTTTTCAGGAGAAATGAGGTTATGTATATTGTTGAGTAGAAAAGATAACAATGAAACATAGAATAGGATACGCTTGCATAAATCTTACAACCGGCATACCTGTAAACAGGACTTGCCGGTTGGCAAATGCAAACGAAGAAAAATTAAGAGAAATAATTATTTCAAACTTATCAGGCCTAAAAAAAGTTCTTCAATGGAACAGTGAAAATAATATAAAACTTTTTAGAATAAGCTCTGATACTATACCTTTTGCTTCTCATCCTGTAAATAAAGTTAAATGGTGGAAAGATTATAAAGATGAACTGGACGAAATCGGTAAATTTATAAAAGAACAGGATATTAGAGTTTACATGCATCCTAATCCGGTTGTTTATCTTAATTCTCCTGATTCAGATGTGGTTAGGCGTTCTATAGAAGAGCTGGAATGGCATGTTAAATTTTTAGATTCGCTTAATATTAACTATACTCACAAAATAGTTTTTCACTCCGGCGGAATATATGGAAATAAGGCGGATGCAATAAAAAGATTTATAAAAGTCTATAATAATCTGGCTGAAAATCTTAAAAACAGGCTTACCCTGGAAAATGATGACAGATCATATAATGTTTGGGATGTTATGAATATTAATGAGTCAACAGGGATTCCTCTTGTTTTTGATAACCTTCACCATGAGGTTTTAAACACAGGAAAAAATGAAGCTAAAGACATAGAAACAATATTAAAAAAGTTTTTTTCAACGTGGGACGAAAAATCAGGACTTCCGGATATTCATTATTCAACACAGAAAGAAAACGCCAGAGCAGGGAGCCACTCTGAATCAATAGATTTAAAAGAATTTGCTGAATTTTTCCTGAAATATTACCATCTGGATTTTGATATAATTTTTGAAACAAAAGATAAAGATAAAAGCGTTCTTGCTGCTTACGAAATGTTTAAGACTGATAAAAGATTTAAAGGTTTGGATTTATTTTGAAAAAGATTCTACTAACAGGCGCAACAGGATATGTAGGGGGTAGATTACTTTCTATTCTTGAAGATAAGGGTTATAAAATCAGGTGTTTATCTAAAGACCCTGAAAATCTTGTTCATGTGAAATCTAAAAATACAGAAGTTTTTGAGGCAGACCTGTTGGATTATGAAAAAACGAATGAAGCGTTGAAAGATATAGACACTGCCTTTTATCTTGTGCATGCTCTGGGCAGTAAAAAAGATTTTAAGACTATAGAGAAAAAGTGTGCTGAAAACTTTGCCAGAGCGGCTAAAAATAATAACTTAAAACGTATAATCTATTTAGGCGGTCTTGGAAAAGGCGAAGACCTTTCAGAACACCTAAAAAGCCGACATACAACAGGTGAAATTTTAAGAGAATCTGGTATAAATACAATAGAGTTCAGAGCCTCCATTATTATAGGTTCAGGCAGCGTTTCTTTTGAACTCGCAAGGTCTTTAGCCGAAAGACTGCCTGTAATTCCGGCTCCAAAATTAATCTATAATAAAGCACAGCCTATATGTATAGAAGATGTGCTTCAATACTTAACTAAAGCAATTAAATTAGAAACAGCAAAGAATAAAATATTTGAAGTAGGCGGGGCAGAAAAAGTTTCTTATGCTGATATTATCAAGGAATATTCCGAACAAAAAGGCTTAAAGAGATTTATAATTCCCATACCCTTGCTTACTCCCGGAATGGCAAGTATCTGGCTTGGTTTAATAACCCCGATATATGCTTCTGTAGGGAAAAAACTTCTTGAAGGAGTAAAAAATTCAACAGTAGTTGAAGATAACAGTGCGGTGGAAACTTTTAAATTTCAACCTATGAGTTTAAAAGAATCTGTAAAATTAGCCCTTGAAGAAGAGGAAAAAGATTTTAGAAAAACTTATTGGGCAACAGCATCCTCAACAGTTGGATGTAAGGACAATACCTGTTTAAACTTATCCTATAAAAACTATAAATTTGATACAAGAAAAATCACTGTAAAGGCAAGTCCTGAAGAAGCTTTCTCCTATATACAAAAAATAGGAGGGAAAAATGGATGGTACTTCGGGAATTTTTTGTGGAAATTGCGTGGCTATATAGATTTGTTATTTGGAGGTGCCGGATTAAGAAAAGGGCGAAGAGACCCTATAGATTTAAAACAGGGCGATATAATTGACTGGTGGAGAGTAGAAAAGTTTGAAAAAAATAGACTTTTACGTTTAAGGTCTGAAATGATTTTACCAGGCAGGGGTTGGCTTGAATTTTCAGTTGAGCCCAGAGGAGAAAATTCTGAATTGTCACAAACCGCAATATTTTACCCTAAAGGATTTATTGGACTTTTTTATTGGTATGCCTTTAAAATTCCCCATGATATAATTTTTAAAAATATGTTTAAAAATATTAAAAAATCAATTGAGGAAAATAAGGAGGAAAAAAATGGGTAAAAAAGGATTAGAAATACTGGATATTGATATCAACAAGCTAGTTGATATGCTTAATATGGCTTTAGCAGAAGAATGGCTTGCATATTATCAGTATTGGATAGGAGCAAGGGTAATGGAAGGCCCAATGAGAAGCGAGATTGAATCTGAGCTTCTTGTACATGCAACTCAGGAATTAAATCATGCAACTATGGTTGTTAATAGAATCATTCAATTAGGTGGAACGCCTATTTTATCTCCTATGGAGTGGAATAAAGTTGCCGGATGTGGGTATGAAACACCAGATGACCCATATATTGAAAAAATCCTGCAACAGAATTTAGATGGTGAAAGATGTGCTATTCAAAGATATAAGGAAATTTCTGACTACACTAATGGTAAAGATCATACTACTCACCAAATGGCCACTACTATATTAGGTGAAGAAATTGAGCATGAGCAGGATATTGAAGATTGGATGCTTGACATTGAAAGATTAAAAGAAAATCTTAAAATGCTAAGAGTTTAAAATAATATATTAATATTAAATGCTATATAATTTTAGTTTGAAGAATCAACAAATTCACCCATTTCTACAATGTACAAAGGCTTCACAGTTCTTTAGA
>CAZLCO010000030.1:0-27130 GCA_964558005.1 uncultured Gammaproteobacteria bacterium
TATGAAAAAATATACTAATCAAGATATTTTTAGCTTAGTTGCGTAAGTCCTGTTATTTATTTAGAATATTCAGCGTCAATCACATCTTCATCAGAAGGTTGTTCGCCTTGTTGTTCACCTTCTCCGCCGGTTTGACCTTCGGGTTGAGGTTGTTCTGCACCTGCCTGCTGGTAGGCGGCTGATGAGATTTCGAACATTGTTTGCTGGAGTGTGTCTGAAAGTGATTTTATTCTGTCAACTTCAGCGTTCTCTTTTATAGCCTTGTCAAGCTCTTCTTTTTGTTCTTTAAGCTTGTTTTTGTTTTCTTCTGACATTTTCTCCGCCAGGTCTTTAAGCAGGCGGTCTGCTGCGTGAACAAGGCTGTTGGCGTTGTTTCTGATTTCCACTTCTTCTTTTTTCTTTTTATCTTCTTCGGCGTTAACTTCAGCCTCTTTCACCATTTTATCAACTTCGTCCTTTGAAAGGTTTGTTGTGCTGGTAATGGTGATTTTTTGTTCTTTGTTTGTTGCTTTGTCTTTTGCGCTAACGTTAACGATACCGTTTGCGTCAATGTCAAATGACACTTCAATTTGCGGCAAGCCCCTCGGTGCAGGTGGGATGCCGTCCAGCCTGAACATGCCGAGTGACTTGTTGTCTTTTGACATTTGTCTTTCGCCCTGCAGGACATGAATATCTACTGCTGTCTGGTTATCATCAGCAGTAGAGAAGGTCTGGCTCTTGCTTACCGGAATGGTTGTGTTTCTAGGAACAAGCGGGGTCATTATGCCGCCAAGTGTTTCAATACCAAGGGTAAGCGGGGTTACGTCCAAAAGCACTATGTCCTTGATTTCTCCGCCTAATATGCCTGCCTGAATAGCTGCGCCGATTGCTACAACTTCATCAGGGTTTACAGTCTGGTTCGGGTCTTTATTAGTCAGGTCTTTAACCAGTTTCTGTACCGCAGGCATTCTTGTTGAACCGCCAACAAGCACTATCTCATCAATCTGGTTAGCTGTGAGGTTAGCGTCTTTTATTGCCTGTTCAACAGGTTTTTTACATCTTTCAAAAAGTTCAAAGCATAAGTCTTCAAACTTCGCTCTTGTAAGGGTTATATCAAAGTGTTTAGGGCCGTTTGCATCTGCTGTGATAAAGGGCAGGTTGATGTTTGTTTCATATACAGATGAAAGTTCACATTTTGCCTTTTCAGCAGCTTCTTTAAGCCTTTGCATTGCCTGTTTATCTACTCTTAGGTCAATACCTTCCTGCTTTTTGAACTCTTCGCAGAGATATTCCATTACTTTTTCGTCAAAGTCGTCACCGCCAAGGCGTGTGTCACCGCTTGTTGAAAGCACTTCAAATACGCCATCGCCAACATCGAGGATACTTACGTCGAATGTACCGCCACCGAGGTCAAATACTAATACTTTTTCGTTGGATTTTTTATCAAGACCGTATGCAAGTGATGCTGCTGTCGGCTCGTTTACTATCCTTAAAACATCAAGGCCGGCAATCTTTCCGGCGTCTTTTGTGGCCTGTCTCTGGCTGTCGTTGAAATATGCTGGTACTGTAATAACTGCTGACGTTACTTTTTCCCCAAGATATTTGGATGCGTCATCAGCAAGTTTCCTCAGGATCATAGAGCTGATTTCCTGAGGTGTATAGTCTTTGCCGTCGATGGTAACTTTGTGGTCGGTTCCCATTTCACGTTTAATACTTATAATAGTCCTGTCCGGGTTAAGAATAGCCTGTCTTTTAGCTAGTTGCCCGACGAGTCTTTCTCCTGTTTTTGAAAATCCTACAATAGACGGAGTTGTGCGGCTGCCTTCAGCGTTGGCTATAACTGTTGGTTTTCCGCCCTCCATTACGGCTACAACCGAGTTAGTTGTACCCAGGTCAATACCAATTGTCTTTCCCATTTTATCATTACCTCTTTTTTATACGAAAATATTACTCTAGTATATTTATAACAGTTTTTATATAAATTTTTAAAATTCTCAAGAAAAAATTAATATTTCACTTTATTTTATAAATATCAATCCACAAAAAGTCATCACCCCTTCCGGGACTTTCAATGCGACCTTTGTATTTATATTTTTTTCTCACGTATTCGCATATGTTTTTGCCGTAATCCCCGCAAAAATAGCTGTAATAATAATCGTCTGTTTCCTGGTTTGTTATAAATATATAGTCCGGTTGGTTTTGTTTTATGTCTGTGATTATCCGTTCATCGAATTTTTCCACAAAATGCGGGGTATAGGCATGAAACCAGCTGGGCGACTCCCTGCCTGTTAAAAAATTTATCATCTGGCCTTCGGGCATGACTATGAATTTTTTTTCAGGGGGAATTTCCTGGTTTATGAAATTTATAAGCTGATTAATGCTTTCTCCCCATTTGTTTGCTGTGAATATCCTGCCCCTGTCTGTCTCAATAGGATGGATATGCCAGTTTGTCACGTAATTAAGGTTTTTGAGCAGGAATACAATCCCGAGAATAAAAAGAACAGCAAAAAGCGTCTGCCTCCAGGGCTTTTCTGATATAAATTTTATGGATTTGGGTAATTTATCGAATACAAAGACCAGATTGACCAAAAGCAGCAGCGGGATAAGAAATGTGCCAAATACATTAAGGTTTATCAGGAAAAATGACTTCATAGCAGCGAGTACACCGGCTATTGAAACCAGAACAACTATTTTGTCTTTTAAGCTGAAAAGCAAAATAACTGCTGTGCTTGCACCAAGCCAGCCCAGGCTTACTGATGAAGCCATGTCCTTGAAAAAGTCCTTTGGGAAAACAATGTATAAAAGTATGAAAACTATGACCTGAAGTGCAGTTTTAAATTTTGAACCCGGGATTTTGTTAAATAACCAGAAAAACAGGAAAAATACCCCGAAAACAATCGAGAAATTATATAAAAAATCAAGAGAAACCTTTTTTAATCC
Organism: uncultured Gammaproteobacteria bacterium; assembly: GCA_964558005.1. Taxonomy (GTDB): domain Bacteria; phylum Cyanobacteriota; class Vampirovibrionia; order Gastranaerophilales; family UBA9971; genus JANQGS01. The sequence goes on from CAZLCO010000030.1 coordinate 2,920, forward strand.
ATGTAAAATCAATGGTGAAGGGTACAATCCAGTATGGTGGGAGTAAAAATAGCTTAGAGACTCTGAACTAAGGAACTCTCGCATTGTTTGAAGGTAATTAAATAAGTTTTGCGGGCTTAATCCCTGTATAAACAGTGCACCCCAGGATATAAGAGGGACAAGTGCAGATGCTAAAAGGAAAAACGTAAAGTCTTTAAATTGTAACGGCTTGAAGTAAACCGCTATGGCCAGCAAAACAAAGTAAAATAAGCTGAAATCAACTTTAGAGGAAACGGAAATACCCATAAATAAGCCGGAAAATATCAAAAAAAAGGGATTTGATTTTTCAATGTAGTTTAGGCAAAGCAGAACAGAAATTAAAAATGCGCTCAGTGCATATATAATTGAATATGAGTAAGGGAATATGTAATTAGGAATGAAATAATAGAAAAATCCCACGGTCATAAGAAGGAAACCGGCAAGCCAGCTTACTCTGGTTGAGGTGAGTTTGCGAGATATCAGGTAATAAGTCGCCAGAATAACAAAAGAATTTGCTATTCCTGCCAGATAAAGTGTGTTCAGGTGCATGCCTAATATTTTATACAATATGGCGTTTATCTGGTAGGACAACGGGCCGTATAAGACAAATATGTCCTTGTATAAAACCTTATTTTTCAAGATAAGCTCAGGTATATATACACTCCTGCCGCAGTCAATAAGTAAATGTCCCTGATGCCCTACAAAAACAAGACATAAAATAATAAAAACCAGTACTAGCGTTGAAAAATAAAATATATCTTCAGATAAGCCGGTCTTATTGGATTTCACGTGTCCCTACTATTCTCTCAAGATTTGCAACAGCTATATTGTACTCTAAAATTGAGTTAAAGTATTGCATTTGTGCGTTTGTGTATTCTATTTCTGCGTCCTTTAGTTCGATAGAGTCGCCAAGTCCGACCTTGTAGCGGCCGCTGGCCAGTTCGTAGTTTTCTTTTGCCTGTTCAAGCAGAAGTTCTGAAACGGGGATTTTTTCTTCTGCTTCAACCAGCTTTGTGTATGCCTGTCTTGACTGCATTTGGACTTCGTTCTCAAGTTTTTCTGCAAGGGCGGCGTTTTGCTCCATTATTGCCTTAGCTTCATCAAGTATCTTTTTTGTCTTATATGCGTTTGTAAGCGGCAGTTCCAGCTTTATCCCAAAAGTAAATCCGTAGTCGTCAAAAAAATCTGAGCCGCCTACATTATAGGCCGTGCTGGCTTCTATATCAGGCACAGCAGCTTTTTTCGCTATATCCACAAGCCTTTTTGATGCCTGAGTCCTTAACTTTGCCGCTTTTAAATCAGGCCTTGTTTCATAGGCGAGGTCAATTATCTGGTTAAATGTTAATTCGAGTTTTTCCCAGTCCAGTTCGTCCTTTATAGAATATTCCGCCTGTTTTGGCAGTCCCATCGCATTGTTTAGTGTTGCGTAGGCTATTTCAATTTCGTTTTTAGCCCTGATTAAATTCAATTTTGCATTGCTTAAATTAAACCTTGCTGTTGTAACGTCTATTTTAGGTCGGGTGCCTACTTCATAGAATGCTGTAGCTTGGTCAAGATGCTGCTGGAACTTATTAACAGTATCCTGCATTACTTCAAGCTGTTTTTGAGTAAATAAAAGCCTGTAATAGGATTCTTTTACGTTATAAATAACATTGTTAACAACAGTCTGTAAATCGTTTTCTGAAGACTCATGATTCAGCTTAGTAGCTTTTAATAGGTCTGCGGTCTTTCCAAAGTCGAAAATCAGCTGATCAAGAGATATTGAACTGAAATTATAACTGCTGTAATAATTGTCAGGAAAACGGAAATTAGAATTATTAACAAGCGGGTTAAGCCTTGAAACTCCCGACGAAACCGCTATCCTCGGGAAATAATTCGAGCGGGCCTGCCCTATTTTGCTGTGGTGTATATGTGTATTGCTTACCGCTGCTTTGATTTCCGGGTTGTTTTCAAGGGCTTTTTCCACGCATTCTGTTAAAGAAAAGATAATATTCTCTTCTACTCCGCCCTTAATGGTCTTGCCTTCCTCCGCAAATGTCGGCGAAGTGAAAAACATTAGCAGAACTAACGGGATAATACTTAAAGATTTTTTAATTGATAATTTTTCAGTTGCTGTCTGGATAATCACGTAAAATGCAGGCACTAATAAAGTACCTATGAATGCGGTAGCTATCATCCCGCCAAAAACTGTTATTCCAATTGATGATCTAGCTTCTGCACCTGCACCTATAGCAAATACCAGTGGCAATACACCGAATATAAACGATAAAACCGTCATCATAACAGCCCTGAACCTTAAACTTGCCGCTTTCAGTGCTGAATTAATTATACTCGTGCCGCTTTCATGTTCTTTTTTGGCAAATTCCACAATAAGTATGGCGTGTTTGGTCGCCAGGCCAATCAGCATTATCAGCCCTATCTGGGAGTATAAGTTAAATTCATGGTTTGTTATATAAAGCGCTAAAAGTCCTCCAATCGCCGCAACCGGGGCTACGAGCATAACCGCAAACGGTATGGCCCAGCTTTCATAAAGAGCCACAAGGAATAAATAAACGAAAAGGAGTGCCAGCCCGATAATGTAAAAAGTCTGGCCTTCTGATTGAATTTCTTCCCTTGCTGTGCCTGACCATTCAAAAGACGCATCAGCAGGCAATACTTCTTTGGCTATTTTTTCCATTTCCCTGATTGCTTCCCCTGAGCTGTAACCCGGTGTGGCTGAGCCGTTGAGAGCTACAGACCTGAACATATTGAACCGGTTGAGCGTTTGTGCGCCTACTGTATTTTTTATTTTTACAATTGTTTCAAGAGGCACCATTTCACCCCTGATATTTTTAACATAAAGGCTTTTAATATTATCAGGAGTCCGCCTGTATTGAGAATCTGCCTGCATTTGCACCCTGAAAACACGGCCCAGTTTATTAAAATCATTAATATAATATCTGCCGAACTGCGATCCTAGTGTGTTATAGATTTCAGAAAGCGGCACGCCCTGCGACATTGCTTTTTCAGTGTTAATTTCAATTAATGCCTCAGGATAATTTGCCTGAAACTGGGTGAACAGCCGTGCGATTTTAGGGTTCTGATTTGCTGCCATCATTAGCTTCATGGCGTTTTCTGCAAGGAATTGAGATGAGTTATCTCCTACGTCCTGAAGCTGCATTTCAAAACCGCCGAACCAGCCAAGCCCTGGGATGGCCGGAGGTGACTGCGTAAATATATTCGCTTCAGGCATTGTGGCGAACATTTTGTTTATTTTCCCGAGCATTGGCCCGAGCCAGAGGTCCGGGGTCATCCGTTTGCCCCAGTCATCGAGCTGGGACACGACCATAGCGCTGTTAGACCCGCCAAAACCGCTAAAGCTGACAACTCTTTTTATTCCTTTAACTTTCATCAGCCTATTCTCTATTTCTTCGACCACTTTTTCGGTTCTGGCAATCGAAGCGCCTTCGGGGAGTATTACTATCGAAAAAAGCACTCCTTTGTCTTCCTGCGGGAGAAACCCGGTCGGGATAGAGTTAAATAGTAATATAATTAGCAAAATCAGTGATGCAAAAATTGATATCGTTATAGACCTTTTTATAATAAGAAACTTAGCTGCCTTAAGGTAAACAGTTGTAAGTTTTCTAAAAGAATTTTCAAAGAAATACAAAAAGCGGTTTTGCTTCCTCGGGTTTTGCCCCTTTTTTTGAAGTATAGCTCCGCCCAATGAAGGTGCCAGTATCAGCGCAAGCATTGTGGACAGCACTATTGCTATAGAGATACCTACCGCAAATTGCACATAGAGCTTTCCGGTCACTCCCGGGATAAACCCGACCGGCACAAACACCGCCAATAATACGAGTGTGGTGGCGATTACTGCGCCCGCAACCTCATGCATGGTCTTTACGGCTGCGTCTTTGGCATTCATTTTATTTTCCTTAATATGCCGCTGCATGTTCTCCACAACAACTATTGTGTCGTCCACAACCGTACCAACGGCAAGCACAAGGCCAAACAGGGTCAGTGTATTTATAGAAAAATCAAGTATATAAAGAGCTGTCAGTGTTCCGATGAGCGAAACCGGCATAGTAATGACCGGTATAAACGATGAGCGCTTGTCTCCAAAGAAGGTATAAGTAATCAGGGCAACGAAAATTATCGCCATTATTATTGTTTTGATAACTTCGTTCATTGATTTTTTAATAAAGTCGGTTTCATCCCTTACTATCTGGTATTCTATGCCTTCCGGAAATGTAGGGGCGAGTTCTTTCATTTTTTCTTTTATAGCATCAGATACCGCTATGGAGTTAGCATCAGACAGCTGGATAATCTTCATTAGTGCGGCAGGTAAGCCGTTAACCCGGCCTATTGTTGAATATGACTCAGCTCCCAGCTCAACCCTTGCAACGTCTTTTAACCTAACTATTGCTCCTGTCAAATCAGCTTTTATTACAATGTTTTCAAAGTCTTGAGTTTCTTTTAACCTGCCTGTGGTTTTTATATTGAGCTGGAATTTTTCCTTTTCTATGGCTGGTTCCTGTCCAACACTTCCTACAGGCACTTCAATATTCTGGCTCCTTATGGCATTTATAATATCAGTACTCGTAACGCCGAGGCCGGCCATTTTTTCAGGGTTTGTCCAAATCCTCATGCTGTAATCACGGCCGCCGAAAACCTGTACTTCCCCGACTCCTTCCACTCTTGAGAGTTCGTCTTTAATAAAAATAGAGGCAAAATTGCTTATGTAGCTCTGGTCACGAGTTTTGTCCGGAGAATAGAAGCTCATAATCATTAAGCCCGGGCCGTCTATTTTGTCTTTTACGTACAGCCCAAAACGTCTTACCTCTTCCGGTAACTGCGGCAGCGCAAGATTTAGCCTGTTCTGGACATTAATCAGTGCCATATCAGGGTCTGTGCCGACCTTAAAATATACCTCTAAGCTATAAGAACCATTTGTACTGGTGGATGACATATAAATCATATCTTCAACGCCGTTAACCGCTGCTTCCAACGGTGCGGCAACTGTTGATTCAATAACCTCAGCGCTTGCGCCGGGATATGTGGCCTGCGCAACAATTTGCGGCGGAGTAATCAGCGGATACTCCTCCAGCGGAAGTTTTTGTGCGGATATTATGCCGGCCAGAGTAATAACCAGCGCAACTACTATCGCAAAACGCGGTCTGTTTATGAAAAAATTACTTATCATCTTTTTCCACCTGTTTTTTATCCGGTTTCTCCACAGATACTTTTATGCCGGGACGAAGTTTTTGCAAGCCCTGTACTACAATAGTCTCTCCTTTTTCCAGCCCCTGTTTTACTGTCCAGTAGCCTTCCTGTCTTTGTCCTGTTATGATTGGCCTGATTTGTACGGTGTTGTCTTTGTTAAGCACATAAACAGTCTTGCCCTGCGGACTTTCCATCACGGCTTCCTGCGGTAAGGCGAGAGCTTTTTGGGGTTTGCCAATGTGCATGGCCACGTTTACATATTGCCCAGGCAAAAGCAGGAAGTCAGGGTTTTCCACTTCAGCCCTGACGGTAATAGTCCCGGTTGCGCTGTTTATTTCGTTATCATAAAATACTATTTCGCCTTTTTTCGGGTAAATACTTTCATCCGGCAGTGTTATTTCGACTTCATTCTTTGTATTTGTCTTGTTTTGCCTTTTGAGCTGTAAATATTCCTCGTCTGTCAGGTTGTAATTCATGTATATTGGGTTAAGGCTTACTATTCTTGCCAGAATATTCATTGCGGGGATTACAAAATTTCCTTCATCAGCCGATATTCTGCCGATTTTGCCGCTTATTTTCGCATGAATTCTAGTATATCCAAGGTTAATCTCTGCTCGTTCAAGTGCGGCCTTTTTTACTTCCAGCAATGCTTTTAGCCTGTCCCTTTGCGCAATAACCTGGTCTTTCTGTGCCTTGCTTGCGTAGTCCTTTTCTACCAGCTCAACAATACGCACAGCGTTTTTTTTTGCTTCGTCAAGTGCGGCAATGGTTTCCTGTACATCAGATTTTGCCTGCTTTACCGCTGCGCTAAAAGTTTGCGGGTCTATGAGAAAAAGCAGATCGCCTTTATTTACATATGAACCTTCCTTAAAATAAACTTTTTCAAGGTATCCTTCCACTCTGGGCCTGATATCAACAGACAGCGGAGCTTCAATCCGCCCGGTGGCGGTTATCTTTTCCCTAATGTTAACCTCTGATATTACAGCAGTTTTTACTGCCGGTGGCCCGCCCGGCCCTCTTGCTCCAGGAGGCGGTCCGCCACTGAATACAAAGAACTTGGCGATTAGCATCAAAGCTATTATTGCTATTACTGGGATTGCGTATTTTTTCATTTTGTTTCCTCTTTTAATTTTTCTATTCCGGCCATGATAAATTTTTTGACCAGTTGTATAAAGTCCTCAAGCTGTTCATCATCCGGAGTTTTTGTATTGAATAAAATAAAAACCGCTTTTTCGTGCATACTCAGTGCGGATACATGTGACATTAAAAGATAAACGCAGTAATCAAGCTGGAAATCATTTAATTTATTATCTCCAAGTTTCGCAAACACCGACTTTATGAAAACAAGGTATTCAAGTATAGTCGTGCTCATTATATTTACGATGAAGTCATAATTTGTTGATATTTCCTTTGCGATTATTTTGAAAAATATTCCTTTACCGTCACGATTAAATACAGATTTTACCCTTGTTCTGATTATTTCGTCCAGCTGCTGCTCGGGCGGCAGGTGTTTTATTTTTTCCACGAGAGTTGTTTCTTCTGTTTCCTGATAAGCTTGTAAAAGGACTTCTTTAAATAGATTTTCCTTGCTGCCGTAGTGGTAGTTTATTGAAAGTTGGTAAATGCCCGCTTTATGGCAAATATCTCTTATAGTGGTGTTCTGATAACCTTTTGTGGCGAACAGTTCGCTGGCTGCTTTAATTATTTTATCTTTCATAAATTCAATTTATACCTTTGTATAATATGTGTATATAATACAAGTGTATTAATTATTTTTTCCAATTGCAATCGTTTACATGCGTTATGTTACGTATAATTTACAAATTATACTAATGAGTTAGTTTTCTTTAAATCAAGCAAAGCCCGACTTTAAAAAACGTCACTCTCTGCTTACGCATACCGATTTATGTTCATTAATTTAATTTCAAAATTATTTATTGAAATCGGTATTAAGTGGTCTAAATAAAAAACCGATAAATGTTTTTAATAATCAGGCCAGTGCCCTATTATCTTTGGCGTTGCAGTCAATTCTTTATTTTTAATGAGGACTAACTTTGGCGTTGCCAAGGTTTTTTTTTGGCCTAGCTACGCCCCTTCGGGGCTAGCTCGGCCTTTTTTAAAAAATTATTTTAACGAAAACTTCTTTAGTCCACTAATAGTGATAAGATTATGAATTAATATGATGAAATAGCCGAACTGTCATCCTGAGGAGCCGTAGGCGACGTGAGGGTCTATCCTATTTGGCTTAAATGCTTATCAATGTTTGATGGACAGATTGCCACCCCGTGTCAAGCACGGGGCAGGCTTCCTCGCAATGACAAGCGTTTGCTTTTAGTATGTTATTTAGTAATCTAAACATTAGCAGGAATCGTCAAAAAGCCTTGGTTCCTGGTCTTTTTTGAATTTATAAGAACTAATAGTTTTTACATGTTTCTTAATCTTGTTTATATCTTCGCGCATCGTACCCCGGCGCTCTTCTATAAGGCGAAGGTTCTCTTCTTCCAACGCCTGTATTTTTTCCAAGGTTTCCTTAAATTCCGTATTTTTCAGGTTTTCAAAATTTTCAGCTGATTTGTTTTTAATTTTTTTCAGGTTTTCAATTAATTTGTCTTTTTGCTTTATCAATTTTCCAAAACTTTCATCAGGCACTTTCTCTTCTGTTTTAAGAAAGGAGTTTATTTCCTGATTTAGTTTTAATAATTTTTCAAGATTTTGTTTCATATAAAACTAACAGACAAAGCCTTCGCTGTCTTTTTCTTCGTCCTCTTCGTCGTCATCGTCGTCATCGTCGTCGTCGTCGTCATCGTCGTCGTCATCTTCGGCGCTGTCAGCATTTATATCAGTGTTCTCCTCGATGCCTTTATCCTCGTCCTTTTCTTTGTTAGCTATTCTGATAGCTTCTTCCCAGGTTTCTTTTAGCTCCTTGAGATGGCGCAGTACTTCTTCAACCATTGCAGCGTCTTTTTGTATGTTTGCCTGCACCAGCCTGTAGTGTAAATATTCGTATAAGCTGTACAGGTTTTTACATACATCTCCTCCCGCGTCAACGTCAAGAGTATTCATGAACTCTGTTATAATCCTCTGAGCGCTGATAATATTATTGTGGGATTCCTGAATATTTTTTTCTTCTATTGCTTTTAATGCCTTATTAAGAAACTGGATAGCCCCTTCATAAAGCATTATGAGTATTTTTTCAGGCGATGCTGTTTGTATTTGCGATTGTTGGTATTGCTTAAGGTATGGGTTCATAATTTATATTTAACACTTTTTTATATTTTTCTGTCAACAAAAACACCGGAAAATGCTTTGGATTTAGATAAAAGTTTTAAAAGTTCGTCAGGAGAAAGTGTTTCTAAAACTTCTCCCGTTGTCGAATCCGTCAATTCTATCATTTCCGTCGTGGAGTTAAATTTTACCTTGAATTTTTTATTTTTGTTCAGTTCCGCAAATTTTTCTTCGGAGTACCCTTCTTCTCCATCCTGAGTATCTCTGCCTTGTAGGTCCCTTTCGTTTTCTTCGGAATCTTCTTCTGTTTTATCAGATTCTTCCAGTTCTTTGATTTTTTTCTCAGCTTCTTTTTTGGCATAACTTTCCGCCTGAACATTTACTTCAGTCGGGTTTACAACGTTAAATCCTGAGTTTTGAAATGATACGCCATCAATCGGCATTACGTTCTCCTAATTCCTATTGGCGAAGGGTAAGCATTGCCAGCAGCAAATTCCTGTCCAGATTTTTAATCTGTATTTTTTTTACGGTTTCCGGGTTATCTCTAATGTCTTTTATAGCAGACTGTTTTAATTTTTCCGCGTCTATTGGTTCAGCCTCTATAGATTCTGCATTATCGCCAATGTTAAGTTCAACTATACTGTTTACTGTATTTTGTATTTCCTGCTGCATTTGAGCGATCTGGGCCTGTTTTTCTCTTACTTCCGCCATAAGTTCCTGTATGCGGCCCCTTGCCTCTTCTTTTTTATCGGCTGTTTCAGTATCTTCTTTTTCTTCTTCTACCTTTTCTTCTTTATTATTTTCTTCATTAATAATTTTACCAATTTGTTCTAAATTGGCAGCGATTTCATTTAAATCTTTATTTTGTATTTCAAGATTATTGTAGTCTTCCTGAATTTTTTCGAGCTCTTTTACATTTTCTTTTTTGCTGTTAGACGGGTCTTTTTCGTAAACATCATTAATTTCAGGCATGTTTTCACTTTTGCCTGATTGTTCAGATGTATTTTCTTTTTTTTCTATCGTCCGTGTTTGAACAAATTTGGTTTCCAACGCATTTAATGCATTTAGATAACCGGTGTCATCCCTGGCTAACGACATTTTTACTGCTCCATGTAATTAAATTACTATTTAATTTTTAAAAGCTGAGTTTAAATATGCACATTTATATATTCTATTTATACCCTTATTTTAATAAATTAAACCTAAAACATGGGATAAATTAAAATTTATTTACAATGTTTTAAATATTTATTAGCTTATTCTCTGAAACATATAGCCCATACCGCGCGCTGTGAGGATGAGTTCGGGGTTCGCCGGGTCAACTTCGAGCTTTGCCCTCAGCCTGCTGATGTGAACATCAACAACCCTCGTGTCTATCCTGTGGTCAGCGGGGTATGACCAGACGTACTGCAGAATTTCATTCCTTGAAAATGGTTGTCCTGAATTACTTACAAGTAATTCCAACAAACTGAATTCCATTCCGGTAAGTCTTATACGTTCATTTTTTCTGAAGACCTGTCTTCTGCTTGTGTCAATTCTTAGAGCACCTGTTGTGATTACGTTTTTTGTGACTTTTCCACCTTTTGTATCTGTTTTTTGGTTTGTTCTCCTTAGAACAGCCTTGACACGTGCTTCGAGTTCCTTGGGGCTGAAAGGTTTAATTACATAATCGTCTGCTCCTAATTCAAGCCCGGTAATTCTTTCAGATACATCACCCAGTGCTGTTAATATAATAATAGGTGTTTCAGATGATTTTCTTATTTCTCTGGTAACTCCATACCCATCCATTTTCGGCATCATAACATCAAGTACTACAAGGTCAGGATTTTCTTTCTGGTATGCTTCAATTGCTTCTTCGCCGTCTGCTGCTGTTATAACTTCATAGCCGGCCATCTTTAACCTTGTTTCAAGTATTCTTCTTATACTTGTTTCATCATCTACTACTAGAATTCGTTCATTATCCTGGATTTCGATTTGAGGTTCATTACTTTTAGTCATATATTGATGTTTCCCCTTACAGCATAATTTGTTTTTTAAGTTTTATAGCTCTTTGAGTAGTTTTACAATTTATTAAGATTTAATAAGTATTCTATCACAAAACTTCATAATTCAAGAAAAATTTTAAAAATATATTTTAAAAAATTATTATACAGGATTTCGGTTATTATTAAAATAATAAAAAAGTTGGATAATAATAATATGAAATTATCGCTGACTGAACTGTTAAATTCAACCAGAGGCAAATTAATTAAGGGAAATAATGCCCCCGAGTTTTTCAGTGTTTCTACTGATACAAGAAAAATTTACCCCGGTGATATCTTTTTACCTTTAATTGGAGAAAATTTTAACGGACATAATTATATTGATGAAGCGGTTAAAAAAGGATGCAATGCTTATTTTACAGATAAAAATCACAAACCGGGAAATGAAAATGCAGCTTTTATAATCCAGGTCGAAGACACGCTTACTGCATATCTAAGCATAGCCAGATATGTGCGGGATAAATATAATCCGGTAGTTGTTGCAGTGACAGGGAGTTCCGGCAAAACAACCACTAAAGAATTTATATATTCTGTTCTTGAAACTTCATTTATCACGCATAAATCAGCCTTAAATCATAACAATGAAATTGGACTTTGTCAGACATTATTATCAATGCCGGAAAACTGCGAATATGTGGTAATAGAAATGGGTATGCGCGGGCTGGGTGAAATATCGATGCTTTCTGAGTATTCAAAGCCTGATATAGCAGTAATTACTAATATTGGTTCAGCTCACATCGGCAGGTTGGGCAGTATTGAAAATATAGCAAAAGCTAAATGCGAAGTGGTCGATTTTTTAGGGCCTAACGGTGTACTGATTGCCTCTGATGATGATTTAATAAAAACCCACTGCAATTTTCCAGGTAAAAAGGTATTTTTACAGGAAGAATATGAAATAATTGAATGGAAAGAAAATTCAGTTGAATTTAAGTATAAAAATAATAATTATTTAATACCTGTAACTGAAAAATATAATATTATTAATTCGATTTTTGCGATTGAACTTGGAAGTTTTGCGGGGATAGAATTAGAAACTATTAAAAGAGAATTGTTAAGTTATTGTCCGGTTGGAGATAGAGGGAAGGTTTTAAGCCTGGATAATAACATTAAATTTGTATTGGACTGTTATAACGCAAACCCTGAGTCGGTTATGAGCTCTATTGACTCATTAATAAATAGTTATCAGGGATTCAAAAAAGTTTTGGTTCTGGGTGATATGGCGGAGCTTGGTGAGTTTGAGCAGGAAAAACATCTGGAAATAGGTAGGTATATTAAAGGGAAAAATGTGGATTATTTAGTAACAGTCGGCGAAAAAGCGTGTTTAATAGCTGAATCAGCAACCGATAAGATACATACAGCATCTTTTTCTGATAATAAGCAAGCATCTGATTTTTTAAAAACTTATCTTAAAAATGATACCGTGGTTTTATTAAAAGGTTCAAGATGTATGAAACTTGAAGAAATCGTTCAGTATATAAATTGATGTTTTTATTTGTATTTTTGTTAAAATTTATATCTAAAACAAATAAGGTATTTAAATTTTTATAAAATGGTTGTATAATAAATAATACAAAGTTGCAAACAAGGATTCATGGGGCTGATTTTGTTTGATTTTAAAAAAATTGAAAGAAGCTTGCTAAATTTAAATAAATATGAAATAAAAGAATTATTAAAGCTTAAGCTCAAATTATCCATTAATAAGCAAAGATTTGATATATACAAAATAGAGGAAAATAAAATTAAGTATTAAATTAGCTCGATATCATCAAAGTTTTTTGTTTTTTTATATTGTTTTATATTTTCTATTACAGCCTCACCGTCGTGGTCATTTAAAATATCTTCCAAAAAGTTTATAGCTGCGGATAAATTTTCAGTAATTCCTGTTCCCTGCATAAATGCTCCCCTTTTATAACTGTAATATTTATTTTAATCCTGCAGGACTTCAGCCGCATCCTCTAAAGAGTTTACCCTGACTCTGACTAGTTTGTTTTTAAGTTCATCGCCGCCTTTTATATCAATTGAAACATAATTATCAGTTATTCCTTTCAAGAGCCTTGTGTTTTTATCCCGCTGATTTTCCACAACGATTTCAAATTCTTTTCCCATTAATTTTTTACTAAAATCCAGTCTTTTTTCAATAGCCAGCGTCTGTAGTCTTGAGTTCCGCAGTTTTTTTATATGCCCGTTTATCTGGGCTGTCATTTGCGCTGCTGTAGTGCCCTTTCTTTTAGAATAGGAAAAAACGTGGATATAACCAATGGGAAGGGTTTGCAGGTTTTTATATGTATCATCAAAATCTGCGTCAGTTTCGCCGGGGAACCCCACTATGATATCCGTTCCAATATTAATCAACGGAATTTTTTTAACAAGGCTGTTAATCAATTCACTGTAATACTCGACTGTATAACGACGTTTCATTGATTTTAATATTTTATTGTTACCGCTTTGCAGTGATATATGAAGGTGTCGGCAGAACTTTTTGGAGTTGGCTATTGTGTTTATTAAATCATCATCTAATTCCATCGGATCAAGCGAACTGAGCCTATATCTTTTTAATGTTTCGATTTTCTCAAGTTCTTTTAACAGGTCAGAAAGGCTGGTTTTAGGTTGTAAATCCAGCCCCCACTGTCCAAGGTGAATGCCGGAGAGTACTATTTCACTGTAACTTTTTTCAGTTATTTCTTTAATTTGATTTATAACATTATCTAATTTATTGCTCCTGCTTTTACCTCTGGCAAAAGGTATTATGCAGTATGAACACCTGTAGTTGCACCCGTCCTGTATTTTAATTGTAGCTCGTGCCCTGCCTGATGCGGATAAAACTGTTTTATCCCTGAAGTCATTTTCCTGCATTATGTCAGTAACAGTTATTTTTTCTCTTAATTCGCCTGTTATTAACTTTGCAATGTCTGCTTTCTCAACGTTGCCTACCACTAGGTCAACGCCTTCTATGCGTGAGACTTCGTCCGGTTCTATCTGGGCGTAACAGCCTGTAACGACCACTTTTGCATCAGGGTTGGTCTTTTTGGCTTTCTTTATAAAATATCTTGAGGAAGTGTCGCTTTTTGCTGTAACAGTACAGGTATTGACTACGTAAACATCTGATATTTCTCTGAAATCAATGATTTCCCAACCGAGTTCAGAGAATTTGTCCGCTATAATTGAGGACTCATGCTGATTGGCGCGACACCCCAGTGTATGTATTGCAACTTTGTTCATGGTTTTATGTTAACTTAAAATCATTGCTTTATATAGAGAGTAAAGAAATTATTGTATCAGGCTATTACCGCTCAGGGCTTTTGATTTCTAACTGAAAGCTAACAACCGTAGTGTCATGCTGAACTTGTTTAGGGATCTATTCAGCGAACGCTAAACTGCGTTAAACCCAAATTAGATAGACAATGAAATAAATTCAGTGTGACGCAACTGCTTGCTGCTTAAGCCCCTTCAAAAACTAACCAATAAACTCCGCCAGTATATTATTGCTCACTAATATGCCCTGCGGTGTGAGCATAAGCATATTATTCTCGCGCTTCATCAGCCCCATGGAGCTGTATTTATTAATAATACTGTCGTATTTGCCTTTAAAACCGGAAATATCTATACCCTTGAGCTGCCTTAAGCCCAGAAATATCTGCTCTTCGATAATTTTAGATTCGCTAAGTTCTTTTTCGCTTGCCTTTACTAAAGGATTTGCTATGTAATCTTCAAGAGTTTCCTTATTAATATACCTCACCCTCTCAATATACCCATGCGCCGCCACACCAAAGCCAAAGTATTCTCTGTTATCCCAGTAAGCAAGGTTATGCCGTGATTCATACCCGGGCTTGCAGAAGTTGCTTATTTCATAGTGGTTAAAGCCGTTAGCTGTAAGGATTTCTATTGTTTTTAAATACATGTCGGCGTTTTCGTCCTCGTCCGGCAAATTTGATGGCGTGTTTCGGGCAAATTCCGTGCCATCTTCAATTTTTAAACCGTATGTTGATATGTGCTGAATATCCAGTTCAAGCGCTTTATAAAGGGTTTTAACCCATTCATTAAAATTCTGCCCGGGCAGTCCATACATTAAATCAATGCTTATGTTGTCAAAACCCTCACTTTTAGCTAATCCTACTGCCCCCACCGCTTCTTCTGCGCTGTGCGGCCTGTTTAATAGTTTTAATGTTTCATTATTAAAACTCTGTACTCCAGTACTCAGCCTGTTTACACCGATTTTGAGGAGTTCTGCAAGATATTCAGCCGTTATTGTGCCGGGGTTTACTTCAATTGTGATTTCAGCGTCATCCCTTGTCGGTATTATTGATAGAATTCTTTCATAATAAAAACTGTCTGCAGTGGATGGAGTCCCGCCTCCAATAAAAACAGTTGAATATCTGCTTTTTTGTTTGTCCAGACCGTATCTGGTCTCATTTTCCAGCGCTCTGAAATAATCACTTATCCTGTCCCGCTTTTCAGGATAGGATATGAAATTACAATAGTTGCATTTTTGCATGCAAAACGGTATGTGTATATAAATGCTTTCTATAGGTCTTGGTGTGACCATTTCCTTTTATTAATCTTAATTGGCTGATAAGCAAGGCTAAAACGATTTGTCATGCCTCCGCTTATATTTTCTTTTAAAGTTTTATACTCTTCAACTACATCATCATCTTTATTAATATTTATCATTACATTTCGTTCTTCTATTTCCAGGTCCATAAGTGCTGAAATATCCTGTTGATTAGGTTTTAGACGCTTTTCTGTATCAGTGATTTTTTTTAAAATCTTTTGGTATGAACTTGTCATGAATTATCTCCTGTCCATGTGGTTTCTATAATAAAATCCTTGTATATAAATAAAAAATTAAAATTTTTTAAAATTGCTATAGTATTAGTAGGTATTATGTAAGGAATTATTAAGATATGATTGATGATATTCTCCAAACCCCTCTTGTGCTCAACGATTTGTTGACTAAAATAAATTATAATTTCAGGTTTAATAAGTTAAAGAAAATTTACATAGCTGCAAGCGGTTCGTCCAGAAATGCGGTAAATACAGCCAAATATTATATGGAAAAAAAATTAAATATACCTGTTATTGTTGAATTCGCTGGTGAGTTAACTCAAAGGCATGTCGCTTTTACAAATAATGACCAGTTTATAGCCCTCTCCCAGTCGGGCGAAACCGCAGATGTGCTGTCTGCCTTAAAAAAAGCCAAAAGTGCAGGCTGTAACACTTTTGCCATTACTAATAACGAAAACTCAACTATACATAATCTTGCGGATGCTGGCATGCCGATAATGGCAGGGCAGGAAAAAAGCATCCCTGCTACAAAATCGTTTACTTGCCAGCTTATGTGCCTTTACCTGCTGACGTTGAACATAACAGGTCAACAGGAGCCTGATTTATTTAAAGTGCCTGAAAAAATAGATGAATTCGTGAAAAATGATACTCAAACAGAAGGTATTGCACAGCAGATAAAGAACTATAAAAACCTTATTCTGTTAGGACGTGGGCAAAATTGGGGACTGGCTGAAGAAGGGGCCTTGAAAATCAAGGAAACAAGTTATATAAACGCAACAGGCTACCCGACAGGCGAGTTTATGCACGGCCATATTGCGGTATTGAATGAAGATTTCCCGGTTATTTCCATACTGGCGAGGTCATATGATGACAGGAAAAGCCGAGAGCTGGCGATTAAAAATACTCAGGAAATAAAGCAAAAGCGAAATCCGAAATTAATAGAGCTAAATCATAACGTAGATAATGAGGTCATTGCGCCGTTTATTACCGCAGTTATGCTGCAATTGCTGGCATACAAAACCGCAATGCTTTTAGGAAAAGATACAGACAGGCCGCGCGGGCTGGAAAAAACAGTCGGGAGTGAGTAATTATTCCTTTACCCCGCCCATTATGATGCCTTTTATAAAATATTTCTGGCCGAACAAAAACACTCCAATAACAGGAATAACCGAAATCACAGCGCATGCCATGAGCTGTCCCCATTCTGTGGTTTCGCGAAAACTGCCCTTGAATATAGCGAGCCCCACTGGCAGTGTGCGCATTAAGTCTGAATTTGTAACAATTAGCGGCCACATAAAGCTGTTCCACGTGAGGATAAAGGTAAAAATTCCAAGCGTAGCCAGTGCCGGCATTGCCAGCGGCAGAGCCACCTTAAAATATGCTTGGAATGGGTTGCACCCGTCGATTCTGGCGGCATCCTCAAGCTCTTTTGGCAGGGTCTTGAACCACTGCCGCATAAGGAAAATGCCGAATCCGCCGAACAGCCCCGGCACAATAAGCGCTTGATATGTGTCTATCCAGTTCAATTCCCGCATAATAAAAAACAGCGGCACTATATTGACCTGCGGGGGAACCATTGTGGTTGCCAGAAAAGCCAGGAACAGTGGCTCCCTGTATTTAAATTCTATTCTGGCAAACGCATACCCTGCCATTGAAGCAATCAAAAGCTGGCCGGCTGTTGTGAGCAGGGCGACTATAGCGCTGTTGAAAAAGTAAATCGCTACCGGTATGGCTTTGGCCACATCGAGGTAGTTTTTTGCATAAACCGGGGATGGTATCAGCTCCGGCGGCCACGAGAATATTTGCTCCTGCGTCATCAGCGAGGTCAGGAGCATCCATGCAAACGGCACCAGCATCGAGGCTGCTCCAAGGGTCAGTATTATGTATGCTGTTATTCGTTTAATACCCATTTTTTCCTCGTAAACCACTGCACCATCGTTAAAATCAAAATAATCAGAAATAAAATATACGCTATAGCCGACGCCTTGCCGATGTTAAAATATTCAAAAGCCTGCTTGAACAACCAGTACACCATAATCATAGTTGAATTCTCCGGGCCTCCCTCTGTCATTAAATATATCAAATCAAACACCTGAAACGACATAATAACCGTCATTATGCACACAAAAAACAGCGTCGGGGTCAACAATGGCAGGGTAACGTGCCAGAACCGCTTAATGCCTGTTGCGGCATCGAGTTCGCTGGCCTCATATACAGATTCCGGGATGGCCTGCAGTCCGGCCAAAAAGATTATCATGTTGTACCCGATGTTTTTCCACACGCTGACTATGATGAGTGCGGGCATAGCGAATCGTTCGTCGTACAGCCATTTTATGGAATCGCCAACCCTAAGCGCCCAGTTGAGGATGCCGTAGTTGGGGTCAAATATCCACCCCCAGACAATCGCTATAACTATCATGGGGGTTACATAGGGCAGAAAATATGCGCTCTTATATAGTGACGAGCCTTTTATTTTGCTGTCCAGCTCACAGGCCAGCACAAGCGGTATTATAATACTGAAAACCGCTGTGACAAAAGCATAATAAAACGTATTCCACAGCACTTTATAGAACAGCGGCTCGTGCAGGAGGTCGGTATAGTTCTTTACTCCTGCAAATTCAGGCTCACTGATTAAATTCCACTCTACAAACCCAAGCCCGAAAGACATTATCACCGGTGCTACTATAAATACCACCTTGCCAATAAACGCCGGCAAAATGAACAAAAATGCAGGGTGTTGTATTGTTTTCGTTATATTCGCTATCGTAGACCGCATTTAAGGTTGTTCTGGAAATTAGTGAACTCTTCATCATTATAATTCATTTGGTCGGGGAAGTTGCATTTTTGCAAAAACAGTTCCGAGCCGCCGATAAGCTTCCTTATTTCCTTTAAATCGCTTTCCCCGAGCAGGGATTTTAGTACCGTTGTGCGGAATTCGTGACGGATGCCGGAGTTTTTAATAATATTGATGCTTTCCTGCAACCTGTCAGTATGCACGGACACGTTTGTGACAAGCCAGTATTTTTCCAGCGGGGCTTTTACGTCCATCGCAATATAATCAACGACTTTAGTATTAACCGCTTTCCTTACCACATCCGGCCTGTAGCCGTTGGTGTCGAGTTTCAGGAGAAAGCCCATCTTTTTTATCTTCTTCATAAAGTCTATTAAGTCAGGCTGGAGGGTTGGTTCGCCGCCGGTTATAACTACCGCGTCTATTTTTTTCTTTCTTTCCTTAAGAAAATCCAGCACCTGCTCCGGGGTTATTATATTATTATGTTCTTTTGGCCTTATGAGGTCTTTGTTGTGGCAGTACACGCAGTTAAAATTGCAGCCCTGCGTGAAGATGATTGATGATATTTTACCCGGATAATCCAGTAGTGAAAATTTTTGAAAACCGCCCAGTATCAATTTTATATCTCCTCCTTTTTTAAGTTAAAGGGACGCATGTTGCGCCCCGTCCCCCTCCTCCACAATAACTGCACTATACCGGCTGCGCCAGGTAATCCTCAAGGTAGTCGAGGTTAAATGTTTTTCTTACCTTGAACTCCTCCTGTTTGCCTTTGTTCCACTGATTGATAGGTCTTAGATAACCCACCACCCGTGAATATATCTCGCACTGCTCTGAACACTCAGGGCACTGCTGATGTTCACCCGCAACATAGCCGTGCGACGGGCAGATGCTGAATGTAGGAGAAATAGTAAAATACGGCAGGTGATAATTTTCGCATATTTTCCTGACTAATTGCTTGATCCCTTCTGTAGAATCTATCTTTTCGCCTACAAATATATGCAAGACCGTTCCGCCTGTGTATTTGACCTGTATATCGTCCTGCAGGTCAAGTATTTCAAACACATCATCCGTGTACATAGCGGGCAATTGTGTTGAATTAGTGTAGAATGGTTCTGCTCCTTTAGTGTAATCACGCTCATTAGCGCATTTGCTGGCAGGATATTTTTCCTTGTCCATTTTTGCGAAGCGGTATGATACGCTCTCCGCCGGAGTGGCTTCCAGGTTAAAGTTCCTACCGGTTTCTTTCTGGAATTCCTCAAGCTTGGCGCGCATAAAGTCCATTACCTTTAATGTAAATTCACGTGACTTTTCTGTTCCCATGTTTTCATTATACATATTGAGGCAGGCCTCGTTCATGCCGCAGATTCCGATAGTGGAAAAGTGGTTCTGCCAGTAATTTCCATACCTTTGTTTGATATTTCTGAGGTAGAACTTGGCGTATGGGTACAGGTCCTTGTCTGTGAGAGTTTCAAGGATTTTTCTTTTGGTTTCCAGGCTTTCTTTTGCGAGGTTCATGAGTTTTTCTGTTCTTTGCAGGAACTCTTCCTCATTATTAGAAAGGTGGCCGATTCTGGCCAAATTAATAGTCACTACTCCGATTGAGCCTGTTAACGGGTTTGAGCCAAAGAGTCCTCCGCCTCTTTTTTCCAGCTCACGATTGTCAATTCTTAGCCTGCAGCACATTGAGCGTGTGTCTTCAGGGTTCATGTCAGAATTAACGAAGTTTGAAAAGTACGGGACACCGTATTTGGCGGTGATCTCCCATAAAGTTTCAAGGTTAGGGTTATCCCAGTCAAAGTCTTTGGTTATGTTATAGGTCGGGATTGGGAATGTAAAAACCCTTCCCTTTGCGTCACCTTCCTGGAATACTTCCAGCAAAGCTTTATTGAACATGTTCATTTCATTCTGAAAGTCGCCATAAGTATCTTCCTGTACGTCACCTCCTATGATCACATTTTGGTTTTTCATGAATTCAGGAACAATCAAGTCAAGCGTTATGTTGGTAAATGGTGTCTGGAAGCCTATCCTGGTAGGCACGTTGAGGTTAAATATGAATTCCTGGAGTGCCTGTTTTACTTCTTTATAGTCCAGTTTATCGTATTTAATGAACGGGGCGAGCAGTGTGTCAACGTTTGAGAACGCCTGTGCGCCCGCAGACTCGCCCTGTAATGTGAACAGGAAATTTACCATCTGGCCGAGTGCGCTCCTGAAATGTTTTGGAGGTCTGCTTTCCACTTTTCCGGGTGCGCCCTGGAAGCCTGATAATAATAAATCCTGTAAATCCCAACCCACGCAGTATACTGAAAGTATATTCAGGTCATGCATGTGAAAGTCACCGTTTGCATGGGCTTCTTTTATGTCATGAGTGTAGATTTTATTTAGCCAGTAGTTTTTGCTGATTTCAGAGGATATATAGTTATTCAGTCCCTGCAATGAAAAGGTCATGTTGCTGTTTTCATTGACTTTCCAGTCGAGTTTATCCAGGTACTGGTCAACTATATCGATTTTGTCGTTGTTTAAGAGATCCCTGATTTTTGCGTGTTGATCCCTGTAAATAGTGTATGCTTTTGCTGTTTTGTAATACGGAGAACTCATCAGTGTCTGTTCTACAATATCCTGCACTTCTTCTACTGAAGGTGTTTCATTGCCTACGACTTTTCTTGCAAAGTCAAGGGCCTTCAATGCAAGGGCTTGAGCGGTGTTGTTATCAAATTCCTGTGTTGCCATACCTGCTTTTGATATGGCTTGTGTTATGCGTTCCGGCTCAAAATTGACAACGCTGCCATCTCTTTTTTTGATTTTTTCGAACATACCCAATTTTTTCTCCTAATTAATTAAATAAAAAACACAACATATCTCCCTATATTCAAATAAGAATAATAGAGTCTACTATTTTTTGGCAGAATTAACTAACCCAAAAGGCCTTCCCCGTCCGAGTCCTGGAGGTTGCCTTAGTAAACGGTACTTAAATATAATATGAATTTATTTGGTTAGTCAATAAACATGTGCATATTTTAAGAATTATTTTTTACAAATGAATTTTTACTTGACTTGTTACATTAGAAAACCTAATGACATAGATACGAGCATGAAGTATACTGCCAATCCAATAATATCAATAGCTGTAGCTATGAAGGGGCCGCTTGCCACAGCCGGATCAACGTGAAACCTTTTCAGGATAAACGGAGATAGAGTTCCTATAACTGTTGCTATTGCCATATTTGCCGCCATGGACAACCCTACTACTATTCCAAGGGCTACGTTATCTTTCCAGTTCCAGGTCACAAGCATCACCAGAATACCAAAGATAATACCAATGATTAATCCAATGCGGAATTCTCGGAAAATATGGTGAAGTGCAGTACCCATGTTTACCTGGCCTGTAGATAATCCCCTCACCATCAGCGTAACGCTTTGTGTTCCAATATTACCACCCAGGCCTATAAGAAGCGGAATAAATATGGCTATAACAGGCAGTTTGCTCAGGATTTCCTCAAAATAGTCCGCTACATGTACTGCGCCAAATGCACCGACAAGTGTAACAAGCAGCCAGGGGGAACGTGCCTTTATAGCAAGGGAGATTTTTCCGGAAAGGATTTCGTCTTCATCTACAAAATCAGTTGAAATACCGGATGAGGTATAGATTTCTTCTGTTGTTTCCTCTTCGTTTACATAATGAGCATCATCCCAGGTGACTATACCTTTGAGTCTGTTGAACTCATCTACTACAGGGAGCGCAAGGTAACCATATTTTATAATGCTGTCTGCGACATATTCCTGATCGTCTGTAGTTGTTACCTTAAAAAGGTCTGTCGTCATTATTTTACCGACTTTTATATCAAGAGGTGTGCTGATTAGTCCCCTTAAGCTCAATACTCCGAGCAGGTGGTCTTCTTTGTCCACAACGTATATATAGTAGAAATCTATGTTAGTTTCTGACTTGCTTCTTACATATGCAAAGGTATCCTCGACTGACATGTCTTCGTTCACGCTCAGGTATTCGGTGGTCATGATGCCGCCGGCGGTGTCCTCAGGGTATGTAAGCAGTTCCCTTATTTGTGAGGATAACCGCCTTGGTAGCCTGTCAAGGTAGTTATTTATTTCCTCATCTGATAAATCACCCAAAAAATCGGCCAGAAGGTCATGGGGCATTTGGGAAACTATTTCTGCGGCTTTTTCTTCTTCAAGTTCGCCTAGTAGTTCCACCTGCATTTGTGGGTTAAGTTCTTCCAGCAGGTCAGCTGCTTTTTCCAGATTTAACATTTCAAAGTATTTAAGGCGTTCTTCAGTTGTAATATGCTCAAAAACTTCTGCTATATCAGCAGAGTGCATATTATTAAGCTCGTTAACCAGCGCTTCTTCGTTATTGAGCTCAATATGTCTTTTAAGACGTTCTATTGTTTGTATTGTTTGTGTTTCAACCAAAACATCACCTTAACTACAACTATATTTATTTTAAACAAAGTGGGGCTTATAATCCAGTATAAATACTATTGATAATAAATAAAAAGCTACTCACGAAAACTATGGGAATTGTGAGTAGCTGAAATATTAACGGAATTTCACCGTTTTAAATATGCAAAAGAGGCGGAGATCTCTTTGCAGTTTGAATGTTTTTAGGCTATGCCACCAAATCGTGCACCTACTGCGGCAGAATCGTAGTTTTGGAGATCAGCTTGTTTTGCTTTTTGAGCTGCTTTGAACTGGCTGTTTGCAACAGGGTCAGCGAATATGTTTACGCTTTCCACTACTACAATTGGTTCTACTGATTTTGTGGTTTTTGATTCAGCTTTAGCTTCTTCATTTGATGCTTTAAAAATGTTTTGCAGGTCGGGCTTTCGCTGTCCGACGTAATTGTTTTGCAGAGGAGTCTGTTCTTTATTTTCTGCTCCAGTCTGCTTCGCAATCTGTTGAGCATAAGCCTGACTTGCTAACGCTATTGTAGCCGTCATGATGAATACTCCTTTGAGTTACCTATTACCTTACACTACGTTATTTTCTTACACACATGATATATTTTTTATATATCTAGTTATATAAAAACATTAAATTTTTATTAATTTCATTAATTTTTAATATCTTTATAAAAGTTAATAATTTAAATCCAAAAATTTCTGACTACAAACTTTTGTAAAGTTTTTAGTTTTCTACAGTTTTTTTTAGCAATTTTAAAGTTTTAGGAGTTATTTAAACATATGTTTTAAAACAGAAATTAGTGCATGAAAAGAATTATTCTTTAGGAAAACTTGAGTGTTAAATAGTGTAAATGACAATAAATATAATAATAAAACCAGACCTGCATTTGGTAACGGTCTTATTGCAAATGCTTTGGGGAGCCGTGCTTTAACTGGCTTCTACAGTTTTTTGGACGCAAAGCCGGTTGCTGAGGTTGTAGGTGTCGACTTCACTACTATGGTCGCTCCCAGGACTATAGTTGATTATAAGCAAAACCCTGATTATGGAAGGGAAACAGCAATAAGAGAACTTTCCACAATGTTTATAATGCCATTTATGAGTGGTTTAATCGGTATGGGTGTAATGTCGGCAAATAAACTGGGAGGCCTGTATACCAACAGTCACGCCCTGCACTCACTTTATGGAGCCTGGAAACAAGGAAATGGAAATACAAAAGAATATGTAAAACAAGTCCTTGAAAACAGTGAAGGTAAAGTTGGAGAAACGTTCAAGCACTTTAAGGATTCAATGAAACCTGAAGAGTTTAATAAATTTGTTGATGAAATAGCAGACATTATAGAAAAAGGCGGAAAAGATGCCGGTAAAAAGTTATATGGTGACGGTGGAGTTTTAGAAAGACTGATTAAGCATACTAAAGCATCAGCCAATATTAAATTAACCGGCTTTGGTGAAGAGCTAAGCACAAGTATGAGCGATTTACTTAGAGATACTGTTAGTGCTGCGCAGAAAGTGTTTACCAGGCATAAATCCCCTGAGGCTCTGGAGAAAGCAGTTTCCAGCGTTGAAAAATTAATAAAAAGAAAGTCTATATTAGCGATTTCATCAGCTGCGATTGCCGGTTTTTCCATGCAAACTATTAACGCCCTTATTACAAAATCTAAATCCGGGAGTGATGAATTCCCGGGATATAAACATTTTGGCCAAGAAACCACTAAAGTAAATAATGAAGAAA
>CAZLCO010000031.1:0-26549 GCA_964558005.1 uncultured Gammaproteobacteria bacterium
TCCTACCAGTACTTTAGACCTTTCAAGGGTTATATTGAATTTTTTGATGGAGTTTAAACCTTTTGGTACATACCATGTATGCGGCTCAGGCAGTACTACCTGGTATGGTTTTGCAAAAAAAACAATGGAATATATGGATATTGATATCCCGGTGATTCCTATTAAGACTGAAGATTTCCCTCGTCCGGCAAAGAGACCTGAGTATTCTGTTATGGATAATGCAGGGGTCTGTCCTGATTGGGAAATTTCTTTAATGGAATATATAAGGCTTAGAGGTGGAGAATGAAAGGAATTATACTAGCTGGAGGCAGCGGCACAAGGCTTTATCCTGTAACAAGGGTAATATCAAAACAACTTTTGCCGGTTTATGATAAACCAATGATTTATTACCCGCTTTCTGTGCTTATGCTTGCGGGGATAAGAGATATTCTTGTGATTTCGACCCCGACTGATACGCCGAGGTTTGAGGAATTATTAAAAGATGGCAGCGAGCTGGGCATAAATATTTCTTATGCAGTACAGCCGTCACCGGATGGGCTTGCGCAGGCATTTATAATAGGTGAAGAGTTTATAGGTGATGACAGGGTAGCGCTGATACTTGGTGATAATATTTTTTATGGTCATGCGTTTTCTTCGCTTTTAAAAACTGCTGTATCAAGGGAACGTGGCGGAACGATTTTTGCTTATAAGGTAAGAGATCCAAATCGTTTTGGAATAGTAGAGTTTGACGAAGTAACAAAAAAGATTATTTCTATAGAAGAAAAACCTGAAAAACCAAAGTCCTCTTATGCGGCGACAGGTCTTTATTTTTACGACAACAGGGTTGTGGAATTCGCAAAAAGTCTTAAGCCGTCTAAACGGGGTGAGCTGGAAATAACTGATTTAAACCAGCTTTATCTTGAGCGGGACGAGTTGAATGTAGAAGTTTTCGGCAGGGGATTTGCATGGCTGGATACCGGAACGCATGATTCTTTAATACAGGCAGGGCAGTTTATAGAAACAATTGAAAAAAACCAGGGAATAAAAGTTGCATGTCTTGAAGAGATAGCATACAAAAAAGGGTATATAGACAGGGATAAGCTTCTTTTTGATGCCACAATGTATGAAAAAAGCGATTATGGAAAGTATCTTTTGAACATAGCCGGAGAGTAAATGGAAAAACAAGCTCTATATAGTCTATTGTTTGATACAGCCTGCGATGCAATTATGCTTCTTGATAAAGACACTTTTTTTGATTGCAATAAAATGACACTTGAAATATTTGGTTTTTCATCAAAAGAAGAGTTCTGCACAAAACACCCGGCAGATTTGTCCCCGGAAAAGCAGCCTGATGGAAAGGATTCATTCATTGCTGCTAACGAGAAAATGAAAGTAGCGCTGGAAAAAGGGAATAACCGCTTTGACTGGATACATAAAAGAATTGATAACGGAAAAGAATTTGATGCGGAAGTAATACTTAAATCAATAGCATTAGATGGAAGAAAATTTTTACAGGCTACGGTAAGGGATATTACCGGGCGTAAAATGCTTTGTGAACAGTTTAAAAAGACAGCAGAAAGAGAAGCTTTTTTAAGAAAAATTACCGAATTAATAAGAGGTTCCTTTGATATTAATGATATTAAAAAAAATATCGTGAATCAGGTAGGAGAAGCATTTGAAGCAGACAGGTGCTTTATAAGGTTATTCATACCTGACCAGGATAAATTTTTGCCGTTGGACGAACATTCAGAATATCTGGGTTCACCGGATATTAAGAGTGCGGTTGATGCTGACCCCAATAAAGTTACGCATGACTGGATTAAAGATACTATTAAGCTACAAAAGGACATATTTGTATATGATACCGATAGCTTTTTGAAAAATAATGATAAAACTTTTGAAAAATTTAAGCCACTTGTTAAAGAATATGCTATAAAATCGGCTTATGTTTTTCCTATTGTGTATTTAAATTTATGCCTGGGCGTTTTGGTAATTAATTATACTAAATCAAAGCACTATTTGAATTCTGATGATATTAATTTTTTAAAAACAATTGTTGATCAGGGAGCACTTGTTTTTTATCAGGCAAAACTATATGAGCAGCTTAAACTAACAGCTGAAAGAGAAACATTACTTAGGTCGGTTATTACCACAGTAAGAGAAACTATCGATACGAGGGAATTAAAGAAAAAATTTGTTAATGCGGCTTGCATGGCTTTAAATGCAGATAGGTGTTTTATTTGTGATTTTGATTCAATTACAAAAACTTTTTTTCCAATGGAATACGAGTGTCTTCTATGTCCTTATAGCGAGAGTATGATAGGTGTTAGTCCGGAAGAAGAGTTTAAGGAATTTTGTGATGTAGTCAGGTGCGGTAAAAATATAATCATACATGATATGGAAAAATTCATAGAAGAGAATATTTTTGAAGGTTCAAATACTTCGAAAAATTTAAGAAAATATGGGATTAAAACAAATATTGGCATACCAATTTATCACGGTGACAGGTTATTTGGTTTTTTTGTATTTCACTATACTAAAAATCAAAAAGTAATTACCGATGAGGATATGGAGTTCCTTAACATTATGTCATCGCAAATAGGGATTGCACTTCACCACGCAGAACTTTTGGAAAAAACAAAAAAAATTGCTCAAAGGGAAAAGTTTTTTTCCGAAGTTATGACTATAATAAGAAGTACACTTGATATTGACGAAGTTATTTCATTGGTTTCAAAAAAGATAAAGGAGTTTTATAAAGCTGAGAATATAGCTATAGATTTAAATTCTGAGGAGAAAATAAAACTTGTTCAGTCGCTTGATAATCCTGTTAATGAGGATGATTTAATGCCGCTTAACTGTATTGGTGATAACCTTACAATGGCATTTAAAGAATCCGAATTATATACAAGGTCAAAATATTTTTCTAATTTATCTCATGAAATGAGAACTCCTCTGGCAATTATAGATGGTTATGTGAATAATTTGCTTATAGATGAAGATTTTTCTGAAGAAAATGTGAAAAAGCATTTAAATATAATTTCAAAAAATACTGTAAGGATTATCGATATTATAGATAATATGATGACTCTGTCCAGGCTGGAAAATAAAGAAAGAGGTTCCGAAGATTTTGAAAAAGTAAATATAAAAAATGTTATAAATAATTCGATTTTAATTCAACAAAATCTGATAAGGAAAAATATTAAATTTGAAATACAGTGTAATGAGGAAATAACAGTAAACGCAAACTCAATACTGCTTGAACAGGCGATTTTAAATCTTATTAAAAATGCTGTCCAATATAGTACTGATGATTCAAAGGTTATAATTAATGCAGAAAAAAATAATGGAAAAGCAATAATAAGTGTTCAAGATTTTGGTATTGGGATAGAGAATAAATATTTAAACGTAATATTTGAGCGTTTTTATCGTGTAGATAGATCCAGAAATAGGGCAATGGGCGGGAGCGGGTTGGGTTTATCTATTGTAAAAAGTATAGCGCAGGTTCATAATGGAACTGTCGGAGTAAAGAGCAAACCCGGTAAAGGCTCAACGTTTACTATTGAAATTCCCTGTTTTTGAAGTATACTACCATTTACATGAAAGTTACACAAAAATCATATATAATCATAGGCAGTGGCATTGCGGGCCTTTATACAGCAATAAGGCTTTCAGAAAAAACAGATAAGGATATATTATTAATCACCAAGTCTGATTTACGTGAAAGTAATTCTCGTTATGCTCAGGGCGGTATAGTCGGCGTTATGCCTGATAACAGAGATGACTCTATTGACCTGCATGTTGAAGATACCCTTAAGGCAGGAGCGGGACTCAGTGACAAGGAAGTAGCAAGGTTTATTTCAGAAAAAAGCGCTGAGGTTATTTATGATTTAATAAAATACGGCGTAAAGTTTGACAGGTCAAAGGACAATAAAATCCAGTTTACACTTGAGGGTGCCCACAGTCAGAGAAGAATATTACACTCAGGCGGTGATGCAACAGGTAAAAATATTGAACTAACGCTGTCAGATGTAGTTGAAAAAATTCCAAATATACAAAGTTATAGGAAAACTATGGCGGTTGACCTTCTTGTTGATGCACAGGAAGTATGCAGGGGAGTTATAGTTTATAACGAAAATACCAGGGAATATGAAACAATTTATTCTTCTGCTGTAATTATTGCTACCGGAGGAATCGGACAGGTATACAGTAATACGACTAACCCTTCTATTGCTACGGGAGATGGTATAGCAATTGCTTACAGGGCCGGAGCTACAGTGCAGAATATGGAATTTATACAGTTTCACCCAACAGCTCTGAATTTTGAAGAAAACGGTTCCAGATTTCTTATTTCAGAATCTCTCAGGGGAGAAGGGGCAAAAATTAAAAACCCTGATGGCGAGTTCTTTACTAATTCGCTTGCCCCACGGGATATAGTAACCCGTGAAATCTTCTTTGAAATGAATGAAAAAGGATATGACCATGTCCTTCTTGATACTTCGTCAATTCCTGAAGAACAAATGAGGGAAAGATTTCCTAATATAATAAATGCCTGCCTTGAAAACGGAATAGATATAATCAATGAGCCTATTCCGGTATCACCTGCTGCGCACTATATAATGGGCGGAATAAAAATTTCGCCAAGAGGTGAAACCGACATAAAAAACCTGTATGCAGTAGGAGAAGCCGGATGCACTTCATTCCATGGAGCAAACAGGCTGGCAAGCAATTCTCTGCTTGAATGTGTAGTTGTCGCAAACGAACTTGCGGAAATTCTTTCCGAGCAGGATATGCCTATAGTTACAGATGTTGACTGTAAAATAAATTGTCTTATAAGCCTTTATGAAAAGAATCATTTTGATTTTATGCAGAATATAAGTGAATTAAAAACGCTGCTAAGAGATACGATGTGGGAAAAAGCGGGTATTGTCAGGAATGAATCCGGATTAAAGCAAGCATTGAGTATTTTAAACGAACTGAAATTAGACTTTAATCTGACTTCAAAATGTAGAAACATTGCAGAATACGAATTTAGAAACCTGTTAATAATTTCAGAACTTATAATCAGGTCGTCGCTTTTAAGAAAAGAAAGCAGGGGCGGACATTACAGAGATGATTATCCTCAAACATCAGAAAATCCATATAATAGCTATTTGGTTAAACAATTAGAGCGCAGTATTTGTTCAGTATAAATAAGGAAAATATATGTATTCTCTCGACACACCTGTAGTAAAGGATCTAATAAAACAAGCTTTAATAGAAGATATAGGTCATGGCGATTTGACAACGAACGCTTTTATTTCTGAGCACCAGGAAATGATAGCACGCTATAATGCAAGAAAAAGCTGTGTTATTGCAGGTTTGCCTATTATAAAACTTGTATTTGAAATACTGGGTGCTGATGTTCGGATTGAAACCCTGGTTAAAGAGGGTGATATAATTCAAGCGGGGAAAGATATAGCAATTATAAGGGGAAATGCAAGAGCAATCCTGACAGGAGAAAGATTATCCCTCAATTTTCTTCAAAGAATGTGCGCTATAGCAACAATGACCCACAGGTTTAAGCAGGCAATCGAACCATACAAGGCAAAGGTCTCAGATACAAGAAAGAGTTGTCCAAATTTCAGGATTTTTGAGAAATATTCTGTATCTGTAGGAGGTGGCTCACCTCACAGGTTTGGACTGTATGACTGCATGATGATTAAGGATAATCATATAGCTTTAGCGGGAAATATTACTGAAGCTATAAAACACGCAAGGAATAAAATACCCCATACTGTAAAAATTGAAGTTGAAACGCAAAGTCTGGAACAGGTCAGCCAGGCTATTGAATTAGGTGTTGAATTAATTTTACTGGATAATATGCCGATAGAACAAATGAAAGAAGCTGTAAGCCTGATCAGAAAGCGTGCTATAGTTGAAGCAAGCGGCAACGTAACTCTGGAAAATATAAACCAGGTAGCTTCTACAGGTGTTGATTATATCTCCACAAGCGCAATCACTGCACGTGCCGGAATAATAGATATCGGGCTGGACATGGCCTGATATTATTGTGCTAGAATTAATTTGGGAAAAAGATATTTAAGGGAAGTAATTTGTACGATGTAGCGATAATAGGCGCAGGCCCTGCTGGGATATTTTCAGCGCTGGAATTAATTAAACTTAAACCTGACTGGAAAATAGCAGTATTTGAAAAAGGACCAGAAATAGATGCCAGAAAATGTCCTGCAAGGGATGGAAAAAAATGCCCTCCTTGCAAAACCTGTAACCTGCTTTGCGGGTGGGGCGGTGCTGGCGCATTCAGTGACGGGAAGCTAACTCTGTCATCAAATGTTGGGGGAAACCTTACGGAGTATATGGAAAGAAAAACTCTTAAGGACTTAATTTCTTATACTGATAAAGTTTACCTTGAATATGGCGCTAGCCAAAGAGTGCATGGCACAGAAAGCGAAGCAGTCAATGAAATATCAAGGAAAGCCCGTCTGGCTGAATTAAAGCTTATTCACTCGCCTATAAGGCATATGGGTTCTGATAAATCACTCGGCGTTTTAAAAAATATGTATGATGAACTGAAAAATAAAATTGACGTTTATCCTGATGACCAGGCTGTTTCTCTTTTGATTGAAAATGAGGAAGTTAAGGGTTTCACAACAAAAAGCGGAAAAACAATTAGTTCAAAATACGTAATTGTTGCTCCGGGCAGGGAGGGCGCTGAATGGCTTACCGGAGAATTCAAAAAATTCAGGATAGGTTTTGAAAATAACGCTGTGGATATTGGTGTAAGGGTTGAGCTGCCCGCATCGATTATGGAAGAGCTTACCAGCAAGCTCTATGAAGTCAAATTATTATATAATGCGCCAACATTCGGCGATGATATCAGGACTTTTTGTATGAATCCTAACGGCGAGGTTGTATGCGAAAATTACGAAGGAATAACGACTGTTAATGGTCATAGTTATGCTGAAAAGAAAACTGAATACACTAATTTTGCCTTACTGGTGAGCAAGAAATTTACCGAACCGTTTAAAGAACCGATAGCATACGGCCAGCATATAGCAAGGCTGGCAAACATGCTGGCGGGCGGCGTGCTGGTGCAGCGATACGGCGACCTCCTGACAGGAAGACGTTCAACACCAGCCAAGATAGCTGACGGTACAGTAGAACCGACTTTAAAACATGCGACTCCTGGCGATTTAAGCCTTGTATTACCGCACAGGCATTTAACTAGCATCTCGGAAATGCTTCAGGCACTTGATAAAATAGCGCCGGGTGTAGCATCAAGATATACTCTGCTTTACGGTGTAGAAGTTAAATTCTACAGCGCAAGGGTAAAGCTAACATCCGAGCTTGAAACTGAAGGAGTTAAAAACCTTTTTGCGATTGGCGATGGGGCAGGCGTGACAAGAGGACTTATACAGGCTTCTGTGTCAGGCGTACATGCGGCCAGGGTTATCAGCTCAAGATAGTTTTATAGAATATTTTCCAACCCGTAAACGAATTCGCTCTTTTCCATTACCTGTCTGACGCTCAGCACAACGCCCGGCATAAAGCTCACACGGTCAAACGAGTCATGCCTGATGGTTAGAGCCTGCCCCTGTGAGCCGAAAATCACTTCCTGGTGCGCAACAAACCCCGGCAGCCTAACGCTGTGGATATGTATCCCTTCTACGGTTGTGCCGCCTCTTGAGCCGGTAAGTGTTTCTGTTTCCGGGCAGTTGTCAGCTCCGAATTTTTGCCTTTCTTCAGCCATAAGCTGGGCGGTTTTTATTGCGGTTCCTGATGGTGCGTCTTTCTTGTTGTTGTGGTGGGTTTCGATTATTTCAGCGTTAGAAAAATATTTCGACGCTTTTTGCGCAAACATCATCATTAACACCGCACCTACTGC
The DNA here is from genome assembly GCA_964558005.1 of uncultured Gammaproteobacteria bacterium. GTDB lineage: Bacteria > Cyanobacteriota > Vampirovibrionia > Gastranaerophilales > UBA9971 > JANQGS01. The sequence continues at coordinate 7,862 of CAZLCO010000031.1, forward strand.
AAAGTTCGGGGCTATAAGGCAGCCGAGGCTTTTTGACTGTGATAGGTTTTTGATTTCCTCCAGCTGTTGGTTTGTGAGGCCGGTTGTCCCGATTACAGGGCGGACGTTGTTTTCAAGGATAAGTTTTGTGTGGTTGTAAACAAGTTCCGGGTTTGTAAAATCAACTACCACATCAATTTGTTTTGTTTTGAGTGCGTTTTCCAGCGAGTTTTCGACCATAACTCCGCCGAGTTCCTCGTCAGTGCTAACAACGTCAATGGCGGCTACGAGTTCCATGTCTGTTTCTTTTGATACAGCCTCTATAACAGCCCTGCCCATTTTACCGCATGCGCCGCATACTCCTACTTTTATTTTTTGTGTCATTATTGTTCTCCTTTTTTATTCTGTTAGCTTTTATTTTAAAATGAATATATGGATAAATTAAGTAATTTAGAGAATCTTAAAATCGATAAATCATGGACACTGTTCCTCGACAGGGACGGGGTAATAAACGTTCGTCTTATTGATGATTATGTTAAAAATATAGGAGAATTTGAGTTCATGCCGGGCGTTCCTGAGGCTATTGCCAAACTCTCAAAGATTTTCGGCAGGGTGTTTGTTGTGACAAATCAGCGTGGCATAGCAAGAAAGCTAATGACAATCGAAGACCTACGACAGGTCAATGATTATATGCTAGATGGTGTTAAAAAAGCCGGCGGCAGAATAAATAGAATATATTTTTGCCCGCATGACAGAAACGAAGGCTGCGGGTGCAGGAAACCCGACACAGGCATGGCACTGCAGGCAAAGAAAGAATTCCCTGAAGTGGATTTTAAAAAATCCATAATGGTTGGCGATTCGACTTCAGACTTGGAATTTGGAAAAAATGCCGGCATGTATACAGTACATATAAACGGTAAGTTATCCCTTGCGCGGTTTGCGGAGATGTTTTAGAGCTCTTCACCTGTGCAGCTATCAAAACCGCCGCCTGTCTTTCCAAAAAACAGTCGGGGGATTAAAAAACGTTTGCCGAGCATGTCGCTCAAACCTACCCCAATGCAGTCGTACCTGTTAATAGTCCTGTTGAAATCGTCGCTTATTTTTGGGACATCTACTTTTATTGCGGCACTTGCAGTATTTATGTTTTCTGTGGCGGCACTGGATTCTTCAATAATTTTATCTATTTTTTGCCGGTTTTTTTCCAGCATTTCTGCCAGCATTTCGGTTATTTTGGAAACATCGTTTCCGATTTTCGTTGCATTGGCTGTGGCGTCCATAATGTTGCCGACAGCGGATTTGACTTCTTCCTGATTAATGGAACCAATCAGCATATCGTTAATCTGGCTTTGTTTGGCGGGTTTACCTTCGATTTCGCTGCCGTTTTTCAGTATGTTGTCGTCAGGATTTTTCGGGTAAACCAGCGCAAGATATTTCTGGTTTGTTTTGTCCTCTATCCTTAGCTCAGCATATGTATTCCCGGGCAAATCCAGCTTTTTCCAGTAGATATCAACTGTTAAAACAGTATTTTTAAAGTCCTTAGAGTAACCTGTACCTTTTACTTTGCCTACTTTCAATCCTCTATAATAGACACTGAGATTATTATATACAGGCCCAAGCTCATTAAATTTTATTGATATGGTTTTATCAGGCTTGAAAAACAGGTAATTTGCTCCAAGTCCGATAATAATACATATCAGGATTATAAAAACTGTGTTTAATGCTGTTTTATACTTCATTTTTTTCCTTTTTAATAATTTTTATCAGGCATTTTCTTCTTTTCCAAAGGACGTATAACATTACGAAGATTATTAAGTAATACACAAGCCAGGTTATTCCAAGCATTGAAACACTAACATATTCGCTGTCTGTCAAATAGCCTGAAAAATACTGTCTTTTAAGTCCTTTAACCGGCGGCATAGTGAATTCAGGCGGGAGTATGCCGCTGACTTTTTCAGCGTCAGCCATTTCATCTGCTTCTATTTCGTAATAGTTAGACGCTACCTGTGTTTTTGCTCTGCCTCTATAGACGTTGTGTCTGTTTATTTGTGGTGTTAAATAGCTTAAGTAGTTGTAATTTCCGCTATTGAGTTTGGTGAAGTTCCAGTAAGCGAAGTTTTCTGGTGTATAAACCGCCCATGAGATTGTGAGGACAGGCATATTTATAACACGTGGGAGTTTTAAGTCAAAATAGCTTAGCAGATTATTAAGTTTTAGTTTTTGTCTATACATTACTGTAAGCTTAAACGGTTTTGTATCCTGATATTTTTTTATGTTTACAAGGTATATAGTATCTTTTTTGCTTTCATTTTCCTGTTTTTCTACCTGCTGGGATACGCCGTTTATTGCTGCGCTGAGTATTTCTGAGTTTTCCGGCATGTTGAATTTGAAAAACTGCTCGCTCATATTCCGCACAGTATAAACAATTTTTGAAGTCATAATACCGTTGTTAGAGATTCTTGAGTCAGCGCTGACCTGATCGGCCATTGCGACCTGCACAGGTGCGTCTTTGTGCGGGGTGACTTCAAGTCCCAGTGTATAGTAGCTTTTTAAAAAGCTAAATGCGGATATTATCGGGTATTCTGCCAGGGACTTAATATGGTACGGCAGGTCACCTAAATCTATGCGGGATATATTTTCTGCTTTAAGAGTTTTAATTTCTGAATTCCCCGCTGACTGCACGGCAAGATAACCTGACACCTTGCTTATTTCTTCTCCGGTAGGGTAAATGTTCGGCACGGAAAGCTCTGTTTTTTTGTTTTTAAATGTTTTTTCGTACGCTATGTTAATATTTACGTTGTTTTTAACCATAGAATTGAAATAAACAGTTAATATATTGTTCTCAACTCTATGACTGCCTTTGTTTATAATATTTTGTGGACTCGAAACGTCTATTATTTCAACATTTTCAGGGATATTGAATGTCAGTTTGTCAATACTGTTATGATAAACTCTCACAGCATAATTTGAATACCCCTGCAAAAGCCCTTCATCAATAGATACAAGCGCATTAGTGTTTACAATAACCTTTGGCGGTCTGGTTATGGCCTTTTCTTTTTTTATTTTGTGAGCAACTTTTTTAATATTAGAGTCTGTTCTCCATGTTATTTCAACATGGCCATATTTGTTGCTGATTTGAAAATCCGAGATATCAGTGTCCTTGTTTACGTTTATGTCAGCGATTGATACATCCGGTATATTGAAATTAATTTTATTCAAATTTCCAACTTTGTGAATCCTTGCGTCAAATCTAAGTTTCAGGTTTTGTTCGCCGGTCTGGTCGGATATAACGTTATAAAATGTCCTGTCGCTTGTAATTTTGGCTGGCATCTGACCAAAGTTAGCCTCTTTTATACCGGTATTCGTTGATAGTATTGGTATTGTGGCCCAAGTTTTATTCTTTAATTCAAATTTATAATCACCGTCAAAAGTTACGTAATCATCCTTTATTGTCCCCATTAGCTTGATGTCATTAATCACGTAGTCCACAGGTGCGGGCGGGGCCGGCTTTGATTTTTCATCAATAAGCTTTTTTAATTCCTGATATGGCATATACACCAGTTTTGTCGGCTGCGACAACAGTGTATTCAGTTCTTTATAAGGAATGAATTTTAGTATTTCTTTCCTGATTTTAAATTCCCCGCCGGATTCCTCAGAAAATGCAGTATTCACAGACACAAAAAGCATGCCTGCCAGCAGGATTATTAAAAATAGTATTTTTTTATTTATTTTCATTTCTATTCCTCCATTTTCTAATTAGGAACCTGACGAGAAACACCACTCCCGCAAGCGCAAGAACAGCTATGCTTAATAAAATCAGCAGTAATATAACAGGCGGGAACCATATGAACCCGATAGTTATGAATAATATAACCGCACCAAAGATTATCAGGTTTTTAATAACTGATTTTGAGGGTTTTGGCATTTTTTCCCTGACGGTATTATATGCCCCAATGGCTTTTGGTAGCCATAGATGCCGTATTCTATCGTTTTTAAAGAGGGTATAAAGTATTCCTGTGATTATTAAAAGCTTTAGAATGTCGAGAATTAAGCAGTTTAAGTATAGTGCCCCCACTGCTGGGAATATACCGCCTTCAAACGTAATCTGGTAGAATTTATGTTCTTTGCCAATCAGCGGTAGATTTACATACACAGGCAGTTTGCCGACTTTTTTGCTTTTGTAAATCCGCTGAGGTGCGATTGATTTTTGCATCACAGATGAGCCGTATGATTTAAGCTCGTTTTTTACTGCAGGCGAGCATGGAATCTGAGCGCATTCCTCTGAAGGCATAGTCATTATCTGATCGAACCTTGATGTGTTTTGATATATATCGCATCCTGTGCAAGTCCGTACTTTTTTATCTTTTAACAGGTTGGAAGATGCGTCAATAGGGATAAAGCTTTTATCTTTTGGAATATAGATATTCCACTTTACAGAGTTGGATACAAGCTCGGTTTTAAGTGCTTTCATATCTATCCACAGCGGGGAAGTTACTTTTTCCGTAAAATAAACAATCTCAACCGGAAACGACTTTGCTGTAACCAGCGGTATGGCGTATAAGTTCTTTTTAGCGTCCTTGAGCGCTGGTTTTACTGACTTATTGTTTACGTATACGCTCCACAGAGTTGAGTCTTTCGGCAGTGTTATTTCCAAAAACTGCTTTGCGGTGTTCTTCACCCGCAGGACTGCTTTTGTTAACATGCCTCCATTTTTGTTGATTACTGAGGTTACTTCGGTACTCTCAATATTAGCTTCATAGACAGCTACGTCCTTGTGCCTGACAATATCTATGGTTATGTCATAAGGGATTTCACTGATGTTTTCCTTGTCCTTTGTGTATTTTAAGGCGATTGATGATTTTAATCCTCGCAAAACGCCTTCGAGTTCGTTGGAGTCGATTTCTCGATAATTCTTTGTTTCATCCGCTTCTATAATAGACGACTCGATATTTGTTGTTTCAACAAGCGCAACAAATCCGGTTTCCCTGTCAATTTTGTCGTTCACAAGGGTGATGGTCGGGAGTTTTGTTTTAAATGACGAGTCATCAAAATTTTGCCTGAAGTTTATGGTTATGTTGATTTTGCCCTCAATCGCTGAAGTAAGCTCAACAGGCATAATATTGTCTTTTATTTCCGGGTATGGGTCAATAAGCTCGTTGTCCCGCACTTCTATAGTATCGATTTCAATTCCGTCAGGTATGTAAAATTCAAAATAGCTTAAGGGTGACCTTCTAATATCGAGCTCGGCGGTAAATATGCCTTTTAGAGCACCTCTTCCAGCTTCCAGCTTTGTGTAAGTAACAGCATTTGCTGATGGGGGCAGGTTGACATTTTGCTTTATATTGTTAATTAAAGTGTTTTTAGGTGTCCACAAGGCCTGTATGTGGCCGGTAGGCGGCAGTGTGGCCACTGCTTTTGTTCCGTTTTCGGTTTTTGTTGTGGTGACTGAAACAGAGTTGGTTACATCAAAGGCCATATCGTGACGGTTTACCCAACATTCAAGGTTTGTTACAGGGATTATGGGCTGGGAAAATTCAAAGGAACTTGTGTTTTGGGTTTCAGCCTTATTTATTTTTTCTTCAAATTGTAATTTTAAAACATAACTGCCTTTATCTTTCAGGGGAAGCGCATGGTAAGTCCCTGTATGTTTAGTAATTGACGCAGTGGCTCCATTCAGTTCTGCCTGTTTTACGTTTGCCTGCGCTGATAAAATAGGGACCAGCGCCCATTTGTCATCAAGTTTGTTTATTTTATAAACGCCTGTTATTTTTGCTATATCATCGATTATTTTTGCTGAATAATTTACAGAAGTAACCTGATAACTCAGCGGCGGGTCGCCGGGGTCAGTATTTTGAGGGTTTTGGGAGTTTTTGATTTCCTCGAGGTCAGTGTCCTGGATAAAAATATATTTATCTTCGAGCTGTTTGAGTTCGTCGGGCTTTTCTGGATCATAAGGCACCCATAAATGGAGCGGCTTTTCCTGTGCAGCAATACCGGCCCCGCAAAATATTAATAAAACCAGTAATGAAAGTAATATTTTTTTCATACTCAATCCCTTTTAGTATTTATTTATATGTATATTATTTCAGCTTTTTGCTTAATCGGGCAATAAAAAATCCGTCAATTTCATACTCGGACTGTAGAAAAAGTCGTGAATTCTCAAGATTATAGTCTTTATTCAGGTTTAAAAATTTTTCAATGACGTCTATGTTTTCTTCCGGTTCTATGCTGCATGTACTGTAAACCATTGCTCCGCCTGTCTTTAGCATACCTGCCGCATTATTAAGTATCTTTAACTGTAAATCAGCGAGGCTATTTATGTCCTCGGGTTTCCTGTTCCAGCGGGCGTCCGGTCTTTTGCCCAATACCCCGGTGTTTGAGCATGGAGCATCAACTAATATACGGTCAAAACTACATTCCAGCTTTATTTTGGCAGCGTCGCCCTCTATTGTTTTTACATTTTTAATACCGAGCCGTTCGCAGTTTTGTGTGATTTTTTTGAGTCTGGCATGATTAATGTCAACAGCGGTTATTTGGCCCGTGTTTTTCATAATCGATGCTATATGAGTTGTTTTAGAGCCAGGTGCAGCGCACAAATCAAGTATGTTTTCATTTTCCTGCGGGCCTAAAACAGGTGCAACCATTGCCGAGGTTTCGCCTTGAACTACCCACAGTCCCTTGTCAAAACCCGGAATATTTTTTATACTGCCGCGGGATTCTATTATCAGGCAGTCTTCACAGTGTTTGCTTTGCTTAAAAGAAACATTGTTTTTGTTTAACAGGGTTATTAAACAATCTGCGTCTGTTTTTATCCTGTTAACCCTTAACACGTTTCTGGGCGGGGTATTGTTGTATTCCATTATTTTTATTGCTGCTTCTATGCCGTAATTTTTAACCCATTTTTCAAGCATCCACTGAGGATGTGAGTATTTAACGCTTAAGCTTGCTTCCGGTATGTTAATTCCTTGTTTTTTCCTTGTGAAATTCCTTAAAACAGCATTAACAAAGCCTGATGCTTTTTTATCCTTTTTATTGCAAATATCAACGTAACTGTTAACTACAGCAAAATCCGGCCTTTTCAGGTATTCAAGTTCATATATGCCAAGACGCAGTAAGTTCCTTGTTACAGGAGATAATTTTTTAATTTTTTTGTCGGATACCTGCTCAATAAAATAATCAAGCGCAAGCTTGTATTTTATAGCCCCCGCAACAGTGTTTGTAAGATCAGGAGGGTTTTCAACCTGTTTTGAAAAATACTCAAGCGTTTCTTCATAATGATTATTGTGTTCAAGTATTTTTACAAGGCAGTTTAAGGCAGCCTGCCTTACTTCCATTTCAAACCTCTAGCAAGTGTAGACAATACACTTTCATTTTTTGAAGAGACATAAGTTATCCCCTTCCCCTGAGCGCTGAATATTTTTTCGGCGAATTTTTCAGGGTTATCGACTACAGGGCCTGTAACTGCTGTTATTACACTTACGTTTGATTTTGCAAGTCTGGAATTAAGCCCGGCGACATAGCCTGCAAAGCCGTCTTTTGCGCTTTTATAAATATAATGGAAAGGTTCGTCATTTTCATTACAGGATTTATTGATAAAAACCATAAACCCTGATTCACGCTCCTCAAAATCATTTGCGATGATATTAAACATGGCAACCAGGCCTGTGTAGTTATAATCAATTATCCTTTTAGCTTCGAGGAAGTCTTTTTCAGCCCTGGTCCCGTCGCCCTGGTGGTCAACAGTGCATATAATACCCAAGGGCGCCGGTGTAATGCTTTCATAGAACTTTCTGTGGTTATAAAATTCGGCAACGTCAAATTTAAGCACCTGTGAGTCCACGCCATATTCATCTATAATAAATTGCTTTATTTCTTCTAATGTTTCAGGATTTTTATCAGCAAAATAAATATCATGCCCCATTAAAGCGTATTTTTTTGCCAGTTCGTTCGCCAAATCAGAGCCGGCGCCAAATACCAGGATGTGTCCCATTGCTCCTCCTTATCAAAATCAACTTTTTTTAATTATATCAACAGGTATAAAAAAATAACAAATATGAAATATAAACTTAATAATACTCTAACAAAAGGAGGTTATTCTAAGATTAAATGTTAAATTTACACTAAATAATTAAATTTTCCTTAAAAAGGGTTGACAAAGAATAAAATTTAGTAAATACTAGTATTAATTAAATAAAGTGTTAATCATACACTTTATGATTTAAATAAAACTCGATAAAGGTTAAGGAAACAAAATGAAAAAAGCAAACAGGAGCGTGATTAAAAATGAATACTATATACAAAGCACAAGCAAGACCATATGTACTCGACCCATTCGATTTACCATACAGTAAAGGGTATATGTTCCCAAAAGGAGCGAATAAGGTAAGTAACAACAACGTAAACTTTACAGCAAACCAAAAGGCAGAATTATTACCAAGTAATCTAATAAGGCAGAAAACAGAAAAATTAAGACAATTAACAAGTCAATTACAACCCCAAAACAAAACAGGCAACCAACTAAACACTTTAATCTAAACAACTCGTCGGAAGAAGAGATCATAAGGCAAAAAACAAACAAGGCAGAGAAGATGAAAAGCGGCTGATTCAATAGCCGCTTCTTTTTGCGAAATTTAATTGTAGGTGCAGAAATTATGTTTTGTAATTTGTATAAATTCACAAAAAGAAATGCGACACATTGGTCGCATCAGTCAAGAAAGGAATGGTTAGACTATTAACATTTTTAATATTACATATCGTTTTAGAACCGGGCAAAATAGCATATATTTAGTTCATATTTCTTAATAAATAGAAATTATTACACTTTTCTCTAATGAAATGCCACAAATTCAAATATATAATTCCTTTAAAAAAGAGGGAGGACTGAGGAGTTGTTATTTAAAAGTAAAATATTTTATTTAATATTATTTTGCCTGTTTGTAATTCACCAGCAGGCATTTGCTGAGATTCTATCAGGCAGTGTAAATAAAGAACACGTAATACAAAGAACAGGCGTTGTAATTGACGGCAATAGCGTAAGGCCGGTAGAAAATGCGGTTGTTTCAGTGCCGTCAATGAATATAAAAACCCATACAAACTCTTACGGTGAATTCCATCTGCATTTGCCTGACGGAAAGCCCGTTATTATGTCTGTTAAAAAAGCCGGGTACAGTCCTTTTTCCCTTGTCGTGGAAAGAGAAAATTCTTCTGAACCATTGAAAATTGTTGTAGCAAAGGACACTGACAGTCATATAGTTATTGATTCTGACTTACATCATTTGGGAGATAACAATTTTTCTGAGAGGTCTGCAAACGCCATGGATTTTTCAGCTAATGCAGCCGGCCCTTATTTTATAAGGGAATTTTACCTTGGTGATATAAACGTATCTGAGCAAATATTGCTTAAAGTAGGCTCGATAATTGGCATTGATACAAGGATTGCACAGAGCCTCAGGCAGAGCGGAGTGCGTTCAAGTTCAAGTTCCCCTGTAAAAGTTTATCTTAATTCCCAGAAAATTGGCGAAATTAGCTTTAACGGGGATAATCATGTTTTCCCCATACCGTCGAACCTGCTTAAATCCAACAGGTACAACATAGTTAAGATAGAAACAGGCGTAAACCTTGATTCAGAGGACAGTGTCGATTATGACGACATAGAATTTATGAACCTGTTTCTTGATACGAAAAGACTTTAAGCCTGTTTGCGTATTCTTCCTCGAGGAATTTTATGAAATTGTCTGACACATCAGGTTTCTCATTCCACTTTTCAGCCATCTTCAGTGCAAATTGTGTCTCATAATGCTGCATGTAGCAGTCATGGTAATATTGTTCGCTAAAGTCAGCATAGTCTTCTTCCTTGAGCGGTCTAGGGCAAAGCGCAAAATTAGGGTTGTCCCAGAATGAATCCTTTTGCTTTTTGTATTCATATACTTTGTGGATGTCTTCCATAACCGGGAACATGTCCTCTTCCAGCCGTGCCGGGAATGTCCTGCATACAAGCGGCCTGATGCTGTGTATGCCGCACCTGCCGATTATCTGGCCGTCTTCTTCTGAAGGCCACTCGAGCTGGAATATACATTTTGTGGTCGCATACTGGCTTGGTATAGATTTCAACACTAATTTATAATAGGTATCCGGCTGTAAGTCAGTAAATTTAAACATGGGGGTTTTCCCCCAGTTTTCTTTAAGCTTTTCCCCTTCCATCGGCACGACTATAGTAAACATAAACGGGCTTATGCCCAAGGCTTTAGAGATTTTAAGAAGGTCGCAACCAAGGAGGTTAGGGTTTAATGCCCTGCAACACCCCGCACTACAGTTTAAGCATTGTTCCATATTTTTTCTCCCGTATTTTCCACAACTCATTAAGTTTTTCAGCCGGAATTTCATTTTTTACATTAAACATTTCTGTATAAAGAACTATTTCGCTTAAAAATTCCAGTGTTTCTATTTTATAAAATGTTTCATTAAGTTCCTGCCCGACTACAGTAGCCCCGTGATTAGCCATTAGAACCGCGTCGCAGTTTGCGAACTTTTCCGCTACCAGTTTTGCAAGTTTATCAGAAGATGGGGTCTCATAATTTACAAGCGGCACTAATCCCAGCAAAACTACAGCTTCTGCTATTAAAGGGGAACTTAAATCTTTTCCCATAACACCTAGCGCCGTGGCTTTAGGCGGGTGCGCATGGATTATGCAGCGGATATCCGGCCTTAATTTATAAATTTCATAATGCATGAATTTTTCGGAAGTCGGAACTTTTTCCCCTTCTGTGGTGTTGCCGTAGATGTCTGTAATTATTATGTCCTGCTTGGACAATTCCCCAAGGCTTGCGCCTGTAGGGGTTAAAAAGATTTTGTCGTCTATTTTGCAGCTAATATTGCCGGAAGAGCCGGGGGCCAGTCCTTTGTCATAAATTTTTTTGGCTATTTGGCAAATCAGCTGTTTCATATAAAATTATTTTATCATGCGTCTTAAAGAAATATATAGCAGTAAAAAACCTGTAATATCGTTTGAAATATTCCCGCCTAAAAAAGCAGGGGCGGAAGATGCGCTTATAGAAGAATTATCAGTGCTTTCGGAATATAAACCTGCATTTATATCTGTTACATACGGGGCTGGCGGAAGCACCAGAAATTCTACGTTTGAGCTTGTTTTAAAAATAAAAAATGAGCTGGGAATACAGACCATGCCGCATTTTACCTGCGTAGGCTTAACACGGGATGATATTCTGGATTACATAAAAAAATTTGAGAACAATGGAATAGAGAGCATTCTTGCATTGAGGGGCGACCCTCCAAAAGGCGAAACAAAATTTGTAAAACCTGAAAACGGTTTTTGCTATGCTAATGAGCTTGTTGATTTCATAAAAAGCAATACGGATTTGAGTATAGGTGTGGCAGGTTATCCTGAATGTCATCAGGAATGCTGTTCTTTGGATATTGACATAGATAACCTTAAGCGCAAAGTGGATGCCGGGGCGGAGGCCATCATCACACAGTTGTTTTATGATAATGAATCGTATTTCAGGTTTTTGGAAATGACTATGGCAAGAGGTATCGATATACCAATTATTCCGGGAATATTGCCTGTGACAAGCCAGAACCAGGTAGAAAAAATAGTTTCACTCTCAGGCTGCATACTCCCGGATAATTTTAATCCGGAAAAAGGTCTTGAATTCGCAATAAATCAGTGTAGCGAGCTGATAAGTCAGGGAGTGCCGGGAATACATTTTTATACACTTAATAAATCGCAGGCAGTAAAGGCAGTTATAGATGAATGTACTGGTATTCGACTCTAGCACGGATATAATGCATGTAACGCTGGGAAAGGACGCTGTAGCGATTGATTCCAGGGTGGTTAAAACTACTGAAACACAATATAATTCTGCATTTTTAGTTTCAACTATATCAGGACTGCTAAAACACAATAACCTTTCTATGTCGGATATACAGGCTATAGGACTAAATATTGGCCCCGGAAGCTTTACCGGGATGCGAGCATCGGCTACGATTGCCCGTGTTATTGCCCAGCAGCTGGATATTCCTGCGGTTGGCGTGCCTTCGATGCAGATATACTCTGCGCTTAATAACACAGATAAAAGCGCACTGTGTCTAATAGATGCGAGGCGTGGTATGGCGTATGTCGGGATTTACAATAAAAATTTTGAGCCTGAACTTGAGCCATGTCTGATTGAATACGAAAAAGCCATAGAGATGGCAGAAACCAATAATTATCTTGTTATTACTGATTCAAGGATGGCTAAAAAGCTTAGTAATTTTACTAATTATGAAGAATCAGACTTTGATTTTGGCAAAACCCTGCTGGAATTGACCGTGAAAAAATTGAAAGAAAAAAACAAAGAAGAATATAACTGGAGTAAACTGAAACCATTGTATATCCAGACACCACCGATTCATGGATTGAAAGATTGACACAGAAGTGTTACAATTGTGTTAAGTAATATAGGAGATAAATCATGACCGCAAAAACAGATATATTAAGAGTCAGGATATCCCCGGAATTGAAAGATTCCGTAAAAAAAATTCTTGAAAAACTTGGACTTAGCCCATCTGAAGCAATAAATATTTATTTCAGGCAAATAGAAATGGAACAGGGTATTCCTTTTGAAGTTAAAATCCCGAACAAGGAAACAATTGAAACATTCGAAAAGACAGATGCCGGTGAAGACTTGCATTATGCCGAAAACACAGAAGATTTATTTAACCAGCTGGAAAACTAATGTTAGAAATTGTATATACAGGCAGATTCAAAAAAGACTATAAGCTTGTCAAAAAGCAAGGCAAAGATATTAAAAAACTAACTGAGATAATTCAGAAGCTGGTCAAAAGAGAAAAACTTCCATTAAGATTTAAAGATCATTTTCTGACAGGAAACTATAAAGACAGGAGAGAGTGCCATGTTAATCCTGATTGGCTTTTAATTTATAAAATTGAAGGTAATAAACTTATCCTTGAAAGAACAGGGTCTCATAGCGATTTATTTAAGTAAAAAGGATAAATATATGGAAAAAACTGTAAAAGTTGAAGAAAAATACATACAACAGGCACAATTCCTTTCCCGCGGCGCTGAAGTGCTGCCCGGCGGAGTGGAAGAACTTGCCAAAAAACTAAAAAAATCAGAAGAAGAAAATAAACCGCTAAGGGTAAAGCTCGGGCTTGACCCGACAAGGCCGGATTTGCATCTGGGGCACACGGTGGTTATGCGAAAGTTAAAGCAGTTCCAGCAGGCAGGGCACCAAGTAGTTCTGATTATCGGCGGCGCAACCGCTATGATAGGCGACCCGTCCGGCAAATCCGAAACCCGCCCGAGCCTCACAAAAGAAGAAGTTGACGAGAACGCCAGGACCTATCTTGACCAGATGGGCAAAGTAGTAGATATATCCGGCGCAGAAGTGGTTAACAATGCTGACTGGCTGCATAGTATGAAGCTTGCAGACCTCTTAAAGTTGTCATCAAACGTAACAGTCGCCCAGATGCTGGTGAGAGATGATTTCTCCAAACGATACAACGAAGGTAAACCCATTTCAGTGCATGAGTTTTTCTACCCGCTGATGCAGGCGTATGATTCAGTTGTAGTTAACGCTGACATAGAGCTTGGCGGGACAGACCAGCGGTTTAACGTACTGCTTGGTAGGGATATTCAGCAGGCATACGGCAATAATAACCCGCAGCTCGTTATGCTCCTGCCGCTGCTCGAAGGCACTGACGGTGTGGTTAAAATGTCAAAGTCATATCCTGACCACTGCATCAGCCTGACAGACTCCCCGCAGGATATGCTCGGCAAGGTGATGTCAATTCCTGACAGTTTGATAATAAGATATTATGAGCTATTAACAGATATTGAACTAAAGGAAATTACCGGCAATCCAAGAGATACAAAGATGAAACTTGCTAAAACCATTGTGGCCGAATACTATTCACCGCAGGAGGCTGACAGGGCAGAGCAGGAGTTTGTAAATATTTTCAGCAAAAAAGGCCTGCCCGATGATATGCCTGAATACAGCGTAGAAGAAGGGGCGTCTTTGATTGATTTCATCGTTGAAAAAGGATTAACCCAGAGCAAAAGCGAAGCCCGGCGGTTAATACAGGGCGGCGGGGTGAAGATAGAAGGTGAAAAGATCGCTGATATTAACCGGAAAATTTGCTTTAGCGACGGTGAAAACCTTGTTTTGCAGGTCGGCAAGCGCAAATTCGCTCGCTTGTTGAAAGGTTAATTTATGATACTAAAAATACTTTTACTCATTGGATGTATAACCTTATGCTTTTTGCCCGGGATAGTAGGCGGATTTTTTACCGCAAATAATCTTTACCCCTGGTATGATACACTTATAAAACCATCATTTAACCCTCCGAGCTGGCTGTTTTCACCCGTTTGGACACTGCTATATACTTTAATGGGCGTATCACTTTTTTTTGTAATAAAATCAGGTAATTTTAAAGCTAAATATATTGAAATATCAGTCTTTTTGGTCTAATTATTTTTAAATGGCCTGTGGTCAGTGGTATTTTTCGGCTTCCATCAGATATTAGCCGCATTTATAGTTATAATATTACTGCTTGTGTCTATTGGCGTTTGTATTGCGCTATTTTACAAAATATCAAAGCCTGCCGCATATCTTTTAGTCCCATATTTTTTATGGGTTAGTTTTGCGGCAGTTTTGAACTTTTCTCTCTGGCAGTTTAATTAATTTTACTTGCCGACTACTCCTGTGAGCGGGGAAGATGCGCTTGCATATGCCTTAACAGGTATTCTACCTGCTTCGTAGGCCATCCTGCCTGCCTCCACGCCAAGCCTGAACGCCTTAGCCATCGCAATCGGGTTTTGGGCCTGTGCTATTGCAGTATTGACCAGTACGCAGTCAGCTCCCATTTCCATAGCGGCAGATGCTTCTGACGGTACACCCAGTCCGGCATCCACTACTACCGGCACGTTTGACTGTTCTATTATGATTTTAATATTGTCCTCGTTTTTAATGCCCTTGCCTGAGCCGATTGGTGAGGCCAGAGGCATGACGGTTGCGCAGCCTGCTTCCTCGAGGGCTTTTGCAAGCAGAGGGTCTGCGTTTATATATGGAAGTACAATAAAATCTTCTTCAATTAGCTTTTTAGCGGCTTCCAGTGTGGCTATCGGGTCTGGCAGAAGGTATTTCGGGTCAGGGATGACTTCGAGTTTAACCCAGTTGTTTATACCCATAGCTTTTCCCAGCCTTGCTACTCTTACGGCCTCGTCAACTGTCTGGCAGCCTGCGGTGTTTGGCAATATCCAGAACCTGTCAGTGTCAATATAGTCCATCAGTCCTACATGGCCGGGTGCGCCTATATCAACACGCCTTATGGCAACTGTTACAATCTCCGCGCCGCTTGCTATGTGCGCCTGTTTCATAATTTCAAAGTCGTCGAATTTGCCTGTTCCTACCATCAGTCGTGAGTTGAATGTTTTGCCGCCAATTGTAATTGTCATTTTTCCACCTTTGATTATTCTCTAAGTTATCCTATATTATTAAGATACATCGTAAAAATCTAAATTCAAAAAATTTTATTATGCTAAAGCTAATCTCATTATTAACCGCTAAAAGTCTTGCGCTGGCTATTAAACTGTCTAAAACAGGAGCAGGCACAAACCTTCCCGGCCGCATAGCCAGGAATATTTATCCTGATCTGTTAAAAGAACTTGTTAAACATAATAAAAAAGAAATAATAACCATAACCGGTACTAACGGCAAGACAACTACAGCAGGCCTTATTGCTTCAATTTTAAGACAGGATAACAGAAAAGTTGTCCACAACCAACGAGGCGCAAACATGTTGAACGGTATAACAACTGCCGTGGCGGAACAAAGCAGTATTACAGGCATGCTGGACAGCGATAACTGTGTTTTTGAAATTGATGAAGCTTATTTATATAAAGCAGTTGATGAGTTCAGCCCGGATATAATTACAGTCACAAACCTTTTCCGTGACCAGCTGGACAGGTACGGCGAGCTCAACACAACCGCAAAAAAAATTGAATCAGGAATAATAAAAACGTTTAAAAACAAACCGCTTAAGCTTGTGCTGAACGCTGATGACCCGATTGTATCAAGAATAGCGGTTAATTCAGTTGCAGAAAAAGTATTTTTTGGCTTTGATGAAATCAAATTGCTTAATCAGGATGAAAAAATACAGTCGCCGCAGGAATCCGTAAATTGTCAGTGTGGAAAGAGTTTTAGTTATTCAAATATAATATACGGGCATCTGGGCAGTTTTTATTGCGCATGCGGGGTCAAGCGTCCGGAGCCGCAAATAAGAGCAAAAGCAGTTGTTGATGTTGACTCATCGGTTTTGTATATAAATGATGAGTTTGAAGTTAAAGTTAACCTGCCGGGGCTCTATAACTGTTATAACGCTTTGTGCGCAGTTGCCACTGCGTTAGCGGCCGGGATTCCTGTTGAAATCATAAAACAGGGCATAGAAAATTACTCAACCATTTTCGGGCGAGCGGAAGCAGTTGAAATAAACGGGAAAAAAGTTTTGATACAATTAATTAAAAATCCTATAGGCGCGACAGAAGTCCTGCGGACATTGAAAAACGATGAAAACGGCAGGCTGTTTATTCTTATTAACGATAATTACGCTGATGGGCGAGATGTTTCATGGCTCTGGGACGCTAATTTTGAACTTTTGTCGAATTACAAAAAAACCGCGGTAGTCAGCGGGATAAGGGCGGCAGATATGGCGGTTAGGCTTAAATATGCCGGGATTAATCCGGAAAACATAATTGTTGAAGAAAATATTAAAAAGGCCTATTCACTTGCGTTAAATAATACCCAAACACAGGAAAGGCTGTATGTTTTGCCTACTTATACAGCATTGCTGGAACTGGACAGAATCAGGTAATTATTGGCATATAAAATAATTTACGTTACACTTGTATTTGACTGAGAGAAAAAGGATTTATTCTTTATGTATAAAGACGAAGTACTGGTAATGATACTCGCGGGGGGCGAAGGCAAGAGACTTTACCCGCTCACAAAAGACAGGGCAAAGCCTGCAGTGCCTTTTGGCGGAAGATACAGAATTATTGATTTTGTAATGAATAATTTTATTAATTCAGGTTTTTATAAAATAAAAATCCTTACACAGTTTAAATCAGATTCGCTTAATAAGCATATAACAAGGACATGGCCGCCATCACCATTTACAGGCCATTTTATAGACCTTGTGCCTGCGCAAATGCGTACAGGATCAGACTGGTACAGGGGTACAGCTGACGCTATTTTTCAGAACAAAAACCTGATAACAGATGAAGACCCTAAATATGTCAGTGTATTTGGCGGTGACCATATTTATAAGATGGACGTTAATCATATGCTGAAGTATCATCGTAAAAAAGGTGCGGATTTAACTATATCAGCAATTCCTGTTCCTGTGGAAATGGCTCCGGCCTTTGGAGTTATGGTTATAAACGAGGATTGGAAGCTAATAGGATTTCAGGAAAAACCAAAGGAAAATCCTGCGACTATACCCGGGCAACCTGACAAGATACTGGCTTCAATGGGTAACTATATATTTAACAAAGATGTGCTTTTGGAAGCGCTTGAGAAAGATGCTACAAAAGATGATTCAGGCCATGATTTCGGGCATAATATTATTCCGGCGATGTATGACAACATGAACGTTTATGTATACGATTACAGCAGGAATAACATAAAAGGAATGACAGATAGTGAAAAGGGCTATTGGAAGGATGTGGGTTCAATAGATGCATACTGGCAGGCTAATATGGATTTACTTGCACCGCTGCCCGAGTTTGATATGTATAACCAGGAATGGCCTATCAGGACAGAAAATCGCAGCCTGCCCCCGGCTAAATTTATCTGGAAAGAAGGTGAGCGTACTGGAATGGCGACTAATTCGATTGTCTCTGAGGGATGCGTAATCAGTGGGGGACAAATCGACAGGTGTGTGCTTTCCTTCAGCGTAAGGATTAACAGTTTTGCGCATGTAGAAGAATCAATACTTTTTGAAAATGTTAATATTGGCAGATATGCAAAGATAAAAAAGTCGATAATAGACAAAGGAGTATTTATTCCTCCTTATACAGAAGTCGGTTATAATAAAGAAGAGGATAGAGCCAGAGGCTTTTTTGTAACTGAATCAGGAATAACTATAGTCCCTAAAGGTGCGATTTTATGAGTTTAAAAACTTTATTATGTTTGTTCGTGTCGTTATTTTTATTTTTAACTTCACAATGCTATGCTGTACCTCCAAAACTTAATCCTGTTCCATCTGATTATCATACAGGTTTAAGCTGGGAAGAAGCACAAAAAAGTGATAAGCCAATGGTAGTAAACTTTTATGTTGATTGGTGTGGGGCATGCAGGAGGTTTGCCCCGAATTTCGATAAATTAAGAAAAGAATTTGAAGAAAAGTATAATTTTGTTATTGTCAGGACTGATGATCCTCAAAACACTAAAATAATACGGCAGTTTTCCATATACTCTTATCCGAGTGTATTTATTATTGATAAAAAGAACGATCAAAAAATATTTGTAGACCAGAAAAAATATTCTAAACTGGATGAAATGAGAGAAGTGTTAAATACTTTCTAACAGCAGTAAAACTATAAAAAAGCGGGAATTAATTCCCGCTTTTTTATAGTTTTTAACAGGACTTACGCAGAATAAAACTTTTTCATAAAAAATAAACATCCTGACTC
>CAZLCO010000032.1:0-25486 GCA_964558005.1 uncultured Gammaproteobacteria bacterium
TGCTATTTCCACCGCCACTTTCGCATAATCAATAGCGGCCTGGCCGACCTCAGCAATCCTGCCGGTAGCCCCTCCGATTATTACTGCTGTTAGTATAAAAAATAGCCAGATGTAGCCGAGCATCTATACCAGTTCTGCAACTCCGCCGGCTGCTTCTATCTTTTCCTTTGCTGATTTTGTGAAATGCCTTGCCTTTACGATTACTTTCCTTTTGATTTCGCCGTTGCCCAGGACTCTTAATTCCTGGTATTTCTGGGTGAATAACCCTTTTTCCTTGAGCATTTCAATAGTGATTTCCGTGTCCTGCATTTTTTCAATGTCAGAAACATTAAGCTCAGCATAGATTATAGGGTTAATAAGCTTAAAGCCTTTTAGTTTAGGCAGCTTTCTGTAAGCGGGCATTTGTCCGCCTTCAAATCCGGGCTTCCTGCTGTTTCCTGAACGTTGTCCTTCGCCCCTGTGGCCTCTTGTTGAAGTCTTGCCGTGCCCTGAACTCATACCGCGGCCTACACGCTTTGTTCTTCTCACTGCGCCGTCTGCGGGTTTTAATTCATCTATTTTTATTTCTTTAGTTTCCATTTTTTCACCTGTAAATCCCGTTTAGTTTAACATTTCCTGAAGGCTGAGCCCCCTGGCTTTTGCTACATCATTAAATCTTCTTAACTCTGTAAGAGCGGTTATTGTAGCTCTTGCCACGTTCAACGGCGAGTCTGAGCCGAGTGACTTACAGAGGATGTCGCCTATGCCTGCGAGTTCAAGGACTGCCCTTGCTGATCCGCCTGCGATTACTCCTGTACCTTCAGCGGCCGGTTTCAACATAATTTTTCCCGCGCCTGCTTTTGCTGTTATAGGATGAGGGATGGTTGTCTTGTAAATTGGTACGTTAATAAGGCTTTTTCTCCCGTCAATTATGGCTTTCTGGATTGCGCCGATAACTTCACTTGATTTGCCTATGCCCATTCCTACCTGGCCCTGGCCGTCGCCTACCACTACAACAGCCCTAAAGCTTAATTTTTTTCCACCTTTTACAACTTTTGTAACCCTTCTTATCTGAAGCACTCTTTCTTTCCACTCAGATGATTTCTCTGCGCCCAGCTGTTCCTGTCTTTTTTCATCTGCCGTGCGGAATTCTTTTTTGCCCTGGTCTCTTTTACCGTGTTCTCTTTTTTCCTGTTCCACTTATTCAAACCTCTTTATTACTTTTATTCATTGACATGTAATTATAAAATAAACCAAAAATATAGCAAACAATCAAGTTTTTTGTGATGTAAAACTTTTTGCCTTTTTATTAAAAAATTTACAATTCAAAAACCCCCGGTCGCCCGAGGGTTTTTGTTTATGATTCGCCGTTAATAATTAAACTATTGCATCAAACACATCGCCTGTTTTGTGAAATGCTGTAGTTATAAGACCTTTGTCATCGTCTTTCTTTTCTGTTGTAACCGGTTTTGTTGTAGCCTTATCTCCACCGAGTAAAAGCCCCAGTAACATTTCTTGTTCTTTGACTTTCTGCTCCAGCTTTTGGTTTTTTTGGATAAGTGCCTGGGTTAAATCTGTTGGTTGTGTTGCGGTTTTTACTGCAGGTTGTACTGCTTGTGTTGTCGCCATAATCTCTCCTCCTCATAGATAATCTAAAAACTATTAAGACATACTAAATTTGTTTTCTAATAATATAAAAACAATTAAAGAATGAGAAATTGCTTAAATTTTTAAATTGTAACCTTCTTTAATACAGTCCATATTTAATATATAAGCAATATATCACCACTCAGTAGCAACTGCTGCATCGTATTCCCGGATATAATTCGCCGCACTTGTTGCTGCGATTGCTCCATCAGCAACAGCTACCACTATTTGCCTCAGCGGTGTCACACGGATATCACCGGCTGCGAAAACGCCTTCACAGCTTGTGGCGAGGTTAATATCTATTTTCACAAATCCTTTT
Source organism: uncultured Gammaproteobacteria bacterium (assembly GCA_964558005.1). Lineage (GTDB taxonomy): Bacteria > Cyanobacteriota > Vampirovibrionia > Gastranaerophilales > UBA9971 > JANQGS01. The sequence goes on from CAZLCO010000032.1 coordinate 1,946, forward strand.
TCATCAAGATGGAGATGGTATTTAAAAAGGTTGGAATTAGGCGTATAACCAATATACGGGAACACGCCGTCTGTTTTAACTTCTGTTATTTCATCTGTTTTAACGTTTTTTACAGACACGGACTCAACTTTATCACTGCCGTTAATGGATGTAACGATGCTGTCAAAGACAAAATTCACTTTGGGATTGGCCTTAGCCCTGTCCTGATACATTTTTTCCGCCCTAAGTTCATTTCTCCTGTGTATAATATTAACTTTAGAAGCAAAACGTGTAAGATAAAGCGCTTCTTCCACCGCGGCATTGCCGCCGCCAACCACGCTTATTTCCTTGTCCCTAAAAAATGCCCCGTCGCATACCGCGCAATAGCTCACACCCCTGCCGGTGAATTCTTCCTCGCCAGGCACGCCGAGATTTTGCGACTGTGCACCTGTAGCCACTATGACTGCCTTGCCTTTAAAGACATTTTCAGCGGTCTCAATAGTTTTAATGGGCGAAACGAAATCAATTCCGGTTATTTTCTGCATAATGTGTTTTTCTATATCAAATTTATCGGCATGCTCTTCAAACTTTTCCGCCAGGTCATAGCCGCCCACCAGCGCAAATCCCGGATAGTTTTCTATTTCAAGTATTTTATTGAGCTGACCGCCTGTTACGCCCGTATCTATTATTGCTGTTTTCATTGCCGCCCTGCCCGCGTACATCGCAGCTGAAAGCCCTGCCGGGCCTCCTCCGAGTATTAGTATATCGTATTGTTTTTCCATTTTTTTCCTCTACTTTGCAAATATGTCCTTTAATGTAGGGCCTGATATTTTATATCCCTTCACCTTATATTTTACTATATCCGTTTTTATACGTTGACCGTTTTTATATTGTTTCATAACGATAGTATCAGTCCCGTAAAAATTATCCTCCTGAACTGTTATTTCGACTATTTCATTTTCTGTTAAGTCTTTTTCCTGTTTTATCCTTGAAAAAATTGCCCTTTGTCCGCTTACCTCGTCAACCGTTATAGTTGCATAAGCCCCGTTAGTCGGGTTTAAAAGGGTTATATTATCGCCGTTTCTTTCCAGCGACCATATATCAGAACTCCTTACCCTAAACAGTTCCGGGTTATTAGTGTTCTCCATAACGCTTATGACCGTCCATGTGCCGTAAAATTCCTGCGGCAAATCGTCAACAAGGGAAACTCCTCCCCTGAGCATACCGGCCTCCTGAACAACTGCGGGTCTGCTTTCCTCCAGCAGCACAACAGGCTCATATGCCGCAGCCCTGCCGCAAAACATTAACAATAAACCTAAAAGCAGGGTGCTTAAAAAATACTTAAACCGTATGCTTGACGCGGAAATCGTGGAATTCGTTTTCATACTTTTCTTCCAACATTTGTATATTTGTAACAAAGGCCATTGAAGGGCCTTTCCTGCACCATTCCAGCATTTTATCCACGGCCTGCGCATCGCCTTCGAGAAAAGCCTCGACCCTGCCGTCAAGAGTGTTTCTTACCCAGCCGTTTACGCCGAGTTCGCCCGCTACTTTGAGGGTTGTCTGGCGGAAGTAAACGCCCTGCACCCTGCCGGAAATATATACATGTACTCTTTTTTTATCCATGGTTATTATTTTACTAAAATTTAAAAAATTGTCTAAAAATGCCTGAAATACCCCGTACTTTTTTCAAAAATTTCTGAATTAAGTTTAAGTTTTTCGCCGCCGCTAAATTTTATAATTGCAAAAGGCTCATTTGATAACGGTTTTACTGTGCCTATTTTTTTAACGGCAATTTCCTGCCTTAACTCCCCATAAACCTCCGGCGCAACCGTGGCCATGAGACCGTAGTCCTCCCCGCCGAACAATACCCATTCCCGCAAAGTTTTTTCGTCTTTCGCAATAATATTAATATTTTTATCATAGGGTATTTCATCAAAATTGATTTCCATTTCAACCCCGCTCATCTCGCATATCTGCCACAGCGCATCCGCCAGCCCGTCGCTGGCATCCATCATTGCCGGCGCACCGGAACGCTCAAGAATTTTTCGGCCTTCTTTTACAAGAGGTACAGGGTTTATATGTGCCTGAATAAGTTTTTCGCCAATTTCATCAGACACTTTGAGATGTTTTTCAAGTATCTCCAGCCCTGCCCTGCTTAAGCCAAATTCACCGACTATTACTACAGCATCACCCGGTTTTGCATTTCGCCTGTTCGCCGGGGTTAAGCCTTTACCTGAGCCGATTACACATATGCTTATAGTTACCTTTTCAGCGGATGTGAGATCACCTCCCACTACCAGCATTTTATATTCTTCGCAAATACTGTTAATCCCTTCATAAAATTCTTTGCAAAAACCTTCCGGTATCTGCTTCGGCATAGACAGCGACACCAGAGCAAATTCCGGCACTCCACCGGCTGCCGCTATGTCGCTCAAATTAACTGCCATGGCTTTTCTGCCCAGGTAATAAGGCGTTGTAGTAGTTTGCCTAAAATGTATATCCTCTATCATTGTGTCCTGGGTTAAGATGAGGTCTTTTTCCGATATATATGCAGTATCATCACCTATATACCCGGCAGAAGATAGCAGGGTTTGTTTAATTATATTGATGTAGTCTTTTTCTTTCATAAATTACCAATAAAAATTTTTTCCTCAATAAGAATAAACCAAAAACACTTTGCGAAGCAATCTTCCACCACCGCCTATCCGTAGCCCCCCGTGCTGTCAATTCCGAGAAAGCCTGCCTCGTGCTTGACACGGGGGGGGAATCTTTCCGGTCTGGCATATGCACCTGCTATCGCCGCACCGTCACCCTGAACTCGTTTCAGGGTCTTTCAATCTTTGCTAAAAACCAGCTCCCCTTGCTGTCATTCTGAGGAGCGAAGCGACGTAAGAATCTTTCCGGTCTGGAATAAAGGCTATTTTGTTTATAACTTTTTAATAGACTAAAATGCCATAAATCCATCTATTGCTTGCAATCTAGCTTTATATTATATTCATACATATTGAGTTTATGGAGTGCAACTATGATAAAAATCAAAATTTTAACTTTAGGTAATACACCAAAAAATTTTAATAAAAGAAAAATTGAAGAATGGAAATCAAATTTCTTTGAAATAAAAGGGGCTATTGAAAATTATGCATTGCCAAATAATTCAGATGGCAGTAATTGAGAATATTTTGATCAAAATTTACAAAATTTAATTCCTAAAGAAAATGATGTTGATTTTACCTTAGCTATAACAAATGTTCCATTACAGGACAATTATTATTCAAGAAGAGTTAATGATAACATTGCTGTATTAACTTTTTATGAAATGCAAGAAATTCTTGAAAATAAACATATCCCTTTAGAAAATATAGTTTTACGAATAATTTATGCATATTCATTAGCTTATCTAAGTTTTGATAAAAACCTTCCCGCAAATATACCAACAAATAAATTTATGCATGATGAAACAAGAGGTTGTTTATTTGATATGACAGGAATAAAAAGTGAGGTAATTTATTCATGTTGTAATCCTCAAATATGTTCTTTTTGCATTGAAAAATTAAAAGAAAAAAGGGTCTCTAATGACATGATAAATATTGTCCAAAAAGAGATTAAAAAGATAAGAAAAGAATTCTTTTATGATTTAAAAGAAAAATTTCAGAGATATCCTGTAAGTATATTTATATTAATAGTTGTTTTATCTACTCTTATATCTGAATTTACAAAATATAGCTTAATTGTTGTATTTTCGACGATAAATACTAATTCTATGTAATTTGCTCTCCTTTTCACACTGAATAGATTGCCACGTCGGGGCGGAGCCTGTTCTATGGAAGCCCGAAAGGCTGACGTGAGGGCCCCTCCTCGCAATGACAAGCGGCTTTTAGCATGTTATTTAGTAATCTAAACACTGGAAAGATGCTGAAACAAGTTCAGCATGACGTTTTTGTCTATCCCGCATGCTGGATAGATTCCGGGTCAAGCCCGGAATGACAGCAAAAACTAATAGACACCTAAAAATCCTGCAAATACTTAACTTCCAGAGACCTGTCCAGAACAATTATCAGATTTTGCCCGGCGGGCAGCGCCCTGTTTTTACCCATTTCCCGGGGGCCGGTTTTTACCAGCTTCACTACAGGCCCAATGCGTTCAATATAATGCGGTACTTTTTTGTATTCTGACCTAGGGGTTACCCCTCCGCCAATAATATCTGTCAGGTTATTGTCGAGTATCCTTGCGGCAACACCGGTCCGCCACCCGTCCACAAAAACCAGTTCATCTATAGCTATCCTTAAATAACCGTCCCTGCCCTGCTCCGGATGTTTTAATTCAACTATCCTGCCAAGGAAAACTGAACCTTTAGGAATACATAATGATTTACCAATAACCATATCAGAAACCAACACAAATGAAACAGAATCGCCGACATTGTTATCTTTTGTGGAAACAGTGTTCTGGATTATAGTCTTAAACATTGTGCCGGATGGAAATACGGCTGTTCCGACGTCCGACTCATCCTCAAATGAGAACACCGCACTGTAGGCAGTGTTGCTCACGAGAATAAAAATGGTAATTATCAGTATGTACTTAATTAAACGCATATATCAGCTTAAAATCCGGGTGAATGTATGGGCAATCCCTGATATCCCGGGTTCGAGTATACCATATTCCTGATATTTTTAGTAGTGTAGTTGCCGGTTTTAAAATTTCTTTCCAATATATTGAGCCTGTCCACAAGAGGATAAGATCCTCTTGATATGTTGTTAAGTTTCGGGTATTTCTTTTTCATCTGAACCCATACATCAGCCTCATATCCCCAGGCATATGTTTCTTCTTCAAGGGAATTTTTTTCATCCTGGTGTACTGCTTCGTGGCTCAAAAGGCTGGCTACCGCTTCCGGGGGGGCGGAGCTGTGTTTATGGTTAATAAAAATATAGAGCTGTCCCCTGTCTTTCCAACCAAGCGCATCATAATTAGCATAATTGCGGGAAATTTCAGCAAGGTTTCTAAATTTTACTTTAATCGGCTTGCGAGAAACATTGTTTCCAAGAATCGCATTTTTTGCCCATTCAGCGGTGGTACCGTCCATAAGGTTCAGGGCCTGCAAAATTTTTGAATCTTTAGACACTTTTGATAAAGTATCCGCAAAACAGTTCTGGGTTTGTAACACAAAAACAAGACACAACAGTGCCAAAAGTCTTAAAAAACGCATAAATCCTACTCTTTCTAACTCTTTTCTAAAGTGACCTCTTATAGTATTTATTCTGGCACATGTTTATTATAATTATCCACTCGAAAAAGTGAATGATTTATTTGAATGAAAAGATACTGTAAAATAAAGACTATTATTTTAAATAAAATAAACTTATGTCATGACAAAATTAACAGACGAATTTAACCGAAATGTCCCGGAAAATATAAAAAAATGCCTCTACTTCTGCACAAAAACAGCGGATGAGGCTAATATACCAATTTTCTTAATCGGCGGCATAGTAAGGGACATTATTATTAACCAAAAGAATTTTGATGTTGATATTACCCTACAGGGAAACGCCATCGAATTCGCAGACCTGCTGCGCAAAAATTACCCTGATATCTGCGAAATCAAAGAAACCCACGACCCTTTTAAAACCGCCAAGGTCTGTTTCAATATTAACGGTAAATGCTTAAAAATAGACCTTGCCAGCACTAGAAAGGAATCATACCCCTATCCTGCGAGCCTGCCGGTAATGGAAGAAATCGGCTGCGATTTATATGAAGACGTTATACGAAGGGATTTTTCAATTAATTCTATGGCGCTATCGCTTAACCAGCCCACTTTCTGCGAGCTGGTGGACTATCTTGGCGGTCATGAGGACTTAAAAAAAGGTGCTATAAAAGTGCTGCATGAAAAAAGTTTTATTGACGACCCCACGAGAATCATCCGGGGATTAAAGTTTAGTGTGCGCTTCGGCTACCCTTACAGCGAGGAAACAAACCGCCTTATGCGCGAATGCCTCGAATCAGACAGGTTTGATAACCTGGCGGGTGAGCGGGTAAAGCTCGAATTAAGGCAGGCACTTAATATTAACAGGGCGGAATGTCTTGAAAGGTTTATTAGTGAAGGCATATACAGGCTGGTTGATACAAACATTAAAAAGCCTGAAAACATTGGAGATATAGAAAAAATTGTCAGCGAATATGGTGTTGAGCAGGTATGGCTTGTTTATCTGGGGGTGCTAGGCTTAAACGGCCCCACACTTGAAAAGCTCTATATGTCAGGTAATGAGCAGGATATCGTACTTGGGGCAAATGATTTAATAAAAAACAGGGAATCGCTCAAAAATGCGCAAACTCGCTTTGAAATATATGAATTTTTTGAAGATGCGGCAATTGAGTCCATAACAGCGTTTGTTGCCCTTAACGGCGATTTAAAGGAAAAAGCTGATTTGTATTTAAACAGGCTAAGGCATATAACACTGACTATTAACGGAAATACCCTTATTAATATGGGAATGCAGCCCGGGCCGGAGTTTAGCAGGCTTTTAAGGGAGGTTTTAAAGGAAAAAATCAATGGTTTTCTCAAGACTTATGAGGATGAGATTAACTTTTTAAAGTCTAAAATAAGAGCGTGTTAAAAGAGTTTTACATCATTTACAAATAAAAAACTTTTCACTAAGATTAACTAGGGTAAAAATATAAGAGTTGAAAATGACTGACAAAATAAATGAAAAGGTAATTAACCTTTTTAGCGGAAATAAAAAAGCTAAAACGTGCAACAACGGCGAAGTTTGCACTAATTCTCGAGGTTATTCATACGTGACCATTAAAACTGATGATCATGGCAGGCCTTTTGACGAGGAAAAACTGCTTGATAACGCTTATGAGTTTTATTACATAGTTAAGGTTATGGTAAAAGATGGTAAGCACCCTTATATTAACAATTTTAAAATTTCCGGAGACAAGCTACTTGATTTTATAAAGATATACACCGACGGTAAAGGCGACGGCCAAATCATAGAAATAGACAAGTTTTATCCTGATGAGTGGGCATAAATGAGATTAATAAAGAAGATTATTTTCTTATCTATAGGGGTTATACTGGTAGCTATTGGGCTTGAGCAGTTTCTTGTGCCGAATAACATTATAGACGGCGGCATAGTGGGTGTATCAATCATTACCAGCCACCTGGCAAAATTACCGTTAGGTATGTTTATTTTCTTTCTGAACTTGCCGTTTCTGTATTTTGGATACAGGCACCTGGGCAAAAGTTTTTTGTTTTCATCACTGTTTTCAATCGGTTTTCTGGCCATAGCTGTAACGATTTTCCACCATTTCCCCAAGGTTACGGACGACCTGCTTTTATCGTGCATATTCGGCGGCATAATAATCGGCATTGGACTTGGAATAATTTTCAGGAACAACGGTTCGCTGGACGGCACTGAAATAGTAGCTCTGACAGTTTCCAAAAATATCAGCTTTTCGGTTGGCGAAATAATAATGTTTTTTAATGTGTTTATACTGGGCACAGCCGGGCTGGTGTTTGGTTGGGACAGGGCAATGTATTCTTTGATTGCCTTTTACATTATTTTTAAAACAATTGATACTGTTCTGGAAGGGCTTGATGAGTCAAAATCCATAATAATCGTAACTGATTACTATGAAGAAATTGCAAACGCTATAATGAAAAACCTGGAAAGAGGCGTTACGTTTATTGAAGGACAGGGCGGATATACAAAAGAGCCGAAAAAAATAATCTTTTGCGTAATAACAAGACTTGAATTAACTGAAATGAAGCACCTGGTATCAGAAATTGATCCGAACGCTTTTATCGCTATCGAAAACGTGCACGAGGTTTCCGGCGGCAGATTAAACAAAAAGAACCCGTTTTTAAAATTCACCCAGAAGAAACTTTTTAAGGGAAAAGAATAAAAATTAAATTTCACTAAACCCCGCTGTATAAACTTCTGTCTATGGCTCTGAAAATATTATTCACAAGCTCAAGAGAAATATCATAACGCCCATCGGCCGGGGTAATGCGTATATGCGTCATTTTTTCGTCTGACGGCAGTATAAGTATAAAAAGCTCCCTGCCTGATGCCAGCCTTGCTTTTATCTGGCCACGGGTGCTGTCGTATTCAGAAGGGACAATATCAAACAACAGCAAAGTATTTAATGTTGACTTAAATGTATTTGCATAGTCATATTCAAAGCTTTTAACAAGGTTTGCCAGCGATACATCAGTCACAGCAGGGACATCGGGCATTTTGTCTACGTTAACAACAGGCTCAATGTTTTCTTCCACGGGCGGAAGATCAGTATTTTTTATTTTAAAAGATTTAGGCAGTATATATCCTTCAGCAAGGGCTGAGCTGCATACAAAAATTAATATTAAAGTTAAAATTGTTTTCATACTAACTTACTATAAATCTCATCAGCAAGTAAGTCCAGTTTGTTAAACGCTTCCTGTTCAGGCAGTCCCTTTACAAACACCGGCGTAAGCATTTCTGCTTTTACCAGCGGCATATATGACTTAATCTGTTCGCCCATTTTCTCGCCGAGCTGGTCAGCCCAGCCGTAGGAACCCACAGCCGAGAAGCACTTTGCCTTTGGCTTGAGAGCGTTAATGATTGAAGCCGCATAAACCGCAGCCGGATGAGGTATAGCAAGCACCATTGACGCTCCGAACACTATAGCCCCCGCATCAACCAGTCCAACCGCCAGCTCGCCGAGGTCAGTTTCCGGCAGATTGTATGGTGTTACTTTGATTCCCTTTTCCATAAGCCTGTCAGACAGGTAATGCACCATTTTAGCTGTGCTCTGGTACATTGAAACATACGGGATAACCACTTCAGGCTTTACTTCATCGGATGCCCAGTCAGTGTAAGCCTCAATCATGAATTCAGGCCTGTTATACAGCGGGCCATGGCTCGGGGCAATTATTTCAAGATCCATTTCCTTTAGCTGGGCGGTATATTTTTTGACCTGAGCCTTAAACGGCATCATTATTTCTGCGTAATAACGCTTTGCCGCTTCATACACAGCACCTTCCCGCTCGGCATACAGTTCGCTGGTCGCAAGGTGCGAACCCATAAAGTCGCATGTGAAGATTATTTTATCTTCCGGGATATGCGTAAACATTGTATCCGGCCAGTGCACCCACGGCGAAATCATAAATTTCAGGGTTTTATTGCCCAGAGATATTTCTGTTGAGTTATCAACTAAGATGAATTTTTCATCACTTATTTTTAAATGTACCTGCAAAAGTTCTTTACATTTTGCATTGGTCAGGACTTTCACGTCAGGATACATTTCAAGGAGAGTTGGCAGTGAGCCGGAGTGGTCGGGCTCGGCGTGATTTGCGACGATATAGTCAAGTTTTTCAACATTGGCTGCTTTAATATTGGCGAGAAACTCGTCCATTTTCGGCAGGTAAGCCGTGTCAATTAAAGCAGTTTTTTCACTCGCCTTAATCAAATAGGAATTATAGCTTGTACCGTGCGGAAGGGGTATGAGCTGGTCGAACAACCGTCTGTCCCAGTCTATTACACCGACTGAGAGTATATCGTCTTTAATTTTTCTTATTGCCATTTAAATCTCCTTTGTAAATAGCCCCCTTTTACTTATTCTTTTTCAAACATATCTTTTGTAGCGCCGCATGGAGGACATGTCCAGTCTTCCGGAACATCAGCGAATGCTGTACCTGGTGCCACACCGTTATCCGGATTGCCTTCCGCCGGGTCGTAAACATAACCGCATACTGTGCATACATATTTGTCCATTTTAATCTCCTTTATAAAATATACATATAACATCTTAGCAAAAATTTATTTTTTTTAAGCTGAGATTTAATAATTTATTAATGTTGTACGTTACAAAATCAAAAGCAAAGGCAAAACTAGGATATAGTGCACAAATGTACCTGTTTTTACTTTTCCTTTTTACTGAATCTGAATGCATTTACGTTAAAAACCCCTGTATATAAGGGCTTTTCGATTCTCCCTCCACCTTTTGTATGAGATTAAATTAAAATGTTAAAGAATGTAAATCTAACTTCGATAATCTAAGTGTAAGAAAAAATTACAGGGAAAAATAACTCAAACGCAAAACGGGGGAGAACTATACAGGTTTTCTAACAGGATTTTGCATTAAACAATAAAGGTTTTAAAACTAAAACCCTCACTAAACCAATCAGTGGAACTGATAGGAGAGGGAACCTTATGAAAAATACAGGGAAGTAACCTATTAAACAGGGAGAGTTTAGTATGTCAATAGTTGTAAATAACAACGTTGCGTCTTTAATTGCGCAGAGAAACCTTAATAGAAATACGGAAAACCTTATCCGTTCAATGGAAAGGCTCTCATCAGGCTACAGAATCAACAGGGCCGCTGATGACGCAGCAGGACTGTCAATTTCGGAAAACCTGAGATCGCAAATTAGAGGTAATAAACAGGCTATTAACAATGTTCAGGACGGCATAAACCTCCTTCAAATAGCGGAAAGCGGATTTTCAGTAATAAATGAAAATATACAAAGAATAAGAGAATTATGTGTTCAGGCAGCTAACGAAACAAACAGCACAGCTGAAAGAAGCGCAATTTTGCTGGAAATAAGAGCCCGCCTGGATGATATAAACAGAATCTCGGATGCTACAAAATTTAATAATATATCTCTTCTTGACGGACAGGTGTCAAGCATAAAGCTTCAGATTGGACCGGGAGCGTCATCAATAAATGTTCTTGATTTGCGAGATGTACTGGTGGAGTCAAGTGTAACTTCACTTGGGGTACAACTCAGTGTAAGCGCTTCAACATGGACATCAGACAATATCAGGAGCTATATTTCATCGCTCAGTACTGCCCTGGGAAGCATAACTTCAAGGCGTTCCAATCTCGGCGCAATGCAGAACAGGCTGGAAAGTGCACTGGACAACCTGAGCATTATGACAGAAAACCTTGAAAACGCAGAATCAAGGATAAGAGACCTGGATGTTGCGGAAGAAACCGCAGAAATGACCAAAAACCAGATACTGCAGCAAGCTTCGGCGAGCGTACTGGCGCAGGCTAACAGGCTTCCGCAAATCGCATTAATGTTATTACAAGGATAAAAGAAATAAAAATGAAAACAATGTAAAAAATTACATAAATTATGGATAGTACAGGTAAGACAGGGAGAAAAAGTCATGTCAATTGTAGTCAACAACAACATCGCATCTTTAATTGCGCAAAGAAACCTTAAAGGTAACACAACAAACCTCGTTTCATCAATCGAAAGGTTATCCTCGGGATACCGAATCAATCACGCAGCAGATGATGCCGCAGGATTATCAATCTCTGAAAACATGCGTTCCCAGATACGGGGTAACGCAAAAGCAATCAACAACATTCAGGACGGCATAAATATGTTGTCAATCGCAGAGGGAGGTTTAACAGTAATCGGCGACAACCTCCAGCGGATCAGGGAATTATGTATCCAGGCAGCTAACGAAACAAATGCAACAACAGAGAAAAACGCTATTTTGTCAGAAATTAGAGAACGCCTGGAAGATATTGACCGAATAACCAAAACAGCACAGTTTAATAACATCAGCCTTTTAGACGGCACTCTTTCAAGCGCCAGACTGCATATAGGCGCAGGGGCAACAGCATCAATAAACACCATAAACCTCAGGGATGTATTCAGTACATCAGTAGACTCATCAACAATAGGTATTAACCTTGCCGTTAGTGTAGTCGGTTCTACATGGACCGCAGACAACATACGAAGCTATATTGTCAATCTTGATGGTGCTCTGAATACTATTAACAGCCGGCGTTCCGACCTTGGAGCAAAACAAAACAGACTTGAGAGCGCTTTGAGTAACCTGACAATAATGAATGAAAACCTCAAGGCTTCAGAGTCCAGAATCAGGGACGTTGATGTTGCGGAGGAATCAGCAACGCTGACCAAGTACCAGATCCTCCAGCAGGCCTCGGCAAGTGTACTTGCGCAGGCGAATACCCTGCCGCAGATAGCACTCAGTCTCATAAGATTTTAATTAACAGGCTAATAAAAACGAATAAACTCCCTCACAATTACTCTCCCTGTAATTGTTAGATTGCCGGCGCCAAGCCGGCTTTTTTTTACCATCTAAATATATTAAGTAGTTGTGCAATCCGGCATTTTATTTTATTATTTTAATAATCTATACTTAAAGCTGGAAATAAAATATTTACAAATAGAAAGGGTCTAAAAATGAAAAACAGAAAAGGTTTCACATTAGCAGAAGTACTCGTTACTCTGGCTGTTATCGGAGTCGTAGCAGCATTGACAATTCCTGCGCTTATTCAAAGCTCAAACGAAAAGCAGGCAACAACATCAATTAAAAAAGCTTTATCAACACTTAACCAGGCGCTTACAATGTCTATAGCGCAGGACGGTCTTGACGCAGGCGCATCAAACGCATCAGACGATGGTTTAAGGGCTATATTTGATGATTACCTCAGCGCTATAGGCAATGAAACGGATTCAATAACCACAACAGACGGTATGATATTTACATTTAACTCAACCGCAAACTGTACAGACACACCTTCAGCACCTGTCTGCTTCATAGAAGTTGACATTAACGGCAACAGGGGCAACAGATAACTATTCTGATCTTTATTACTTTGCGGTATTAAAAGAAAGAATAGTTCCTGCTAACACAGCAATGAGCGTACCAAACTTTGGCCGCGGCGGCGCTGGAATTTCTGACAACGTAGCAGTTGACGCATTACTCGAATAATAATTTAAATTATTAAATAAAAAAACGCTGTCTGCACAGGCAGCGTTTTTAGTATTTAAAATTATTGACTATATAATAAAATTTTTTAAGGGCCTTTGACCCTTAACCTCATCTTGGGCGGGAGGGTGGGATTTTTGAAAAGTTTACTGGTAAAATTTTTGTACTTTCTTAACGTTATCGCTCACATCGCTCGCTGCGCTCGCTCCCCAGGATGACAGTGCGGGGGTGGACTGTTTTTTATAAAATAAAATTTTAAAATGCTATAATAAATAACATGAAACGAGCGGTTATCTTAATAATAGACAGCCTCGGCGCAGGGGCAATGCCGGATGCGGCAAAATATGGCGATTTATTGGAATGCAACACACTCGCCAATATGGCTAAAATGGCAGGCGGGTTAAACGTGCCGGCGTTAGAAAAATTGGGACTGGGCAATATTGATGAAATCGAGGGAGTAAAAGCGGTTAAAACCCCAAAGGCATCTTTCGGAATAATGGAAGAAATGGCCGAAGGCAAGGACACCACCACCGGGCACTGGGAGCTTGCCGGGCTAATCCTTGAAGAACCTTTCAAGGTATATCCTGAGGGTTTTCCTGAAGAATTAATCAACGCATTTGTCCAAAAAACCGGCTGTAAATCCATTCTCGGGAATTATCCTGCTTCCGGCACTGCCATAATAAATGAACTTGGCGATGAACATGCCGTAACCGGCTTTCCTATAGTTTATACCAGTGCTGACAGCGTTTTCCAGATAGCATGCCACGTTGATGTTGTTCCGCTTGAAACGCTTTATTTATGGTGTGAAATCGCCAGGAAACTTTGCAACAAATATAATATATGCAGGGTAATAGCAAGGCCGTTTGAAGGAAAAAGCGGGGCATATAAACGTATTTCAGCGGCACGGCATGACTATTCCGTGCCGCCTTACAAACCAACAGTTTTAAACCTGATTGAGGAAAATGGCGGGAAAGTGCTTGGTATAGGCAAAATCAGGGATATTTTCGTAGGCTCGGGCGTGACTGAATCCATACCTACCGGCAATAATAAAGAAGGACTTGAGGAAACAATCAAGGCACTAAATAATTGTCACCCCGCACTTGATGCGGGGTCTAATACCTTAATTTTTACCAACCTTGTCGATACAGACATGCTCTATGGCCACAGAAACGATTATAAAGGCTATGCTCTTGCTATAGAAGAGATTGATAATTATCTGGAAAAAATAATTTTTTTAATAAAAGAAGAAGATATTTTAATAATCACGGCAGACCATGGCTGCGACCCGACAGTTCCGGGAACTGATCATACAAGGGAAAAAGTGCCTGTGTTGTTATACAGCCCGGCGCTTGATGCCAGGGATTTGGGTATCAGGGAAACTTTTGCGGATGTGGCAGCGACCGTGGCGGACTGGCTGGATGTGCACTATATTGGCCCGGGTAAATCCATGCTTACATAATTTGATTTTTCCTGTATAATATTTCTGTTTTTATAGTAGTAAACCTTTTCAGGAGGAAGATATGAAAGTAAGGATAGAAGACGGATGCATAGCATGCGGCGCATGCGAATCAATTTGTGAAGATGTTTTCACAGTTGAAGATACTGTTATTGTTAATGAAGCTAATATCGCAGGAAATGAAGAAGCAGTTAAGGAAGCTGCTGAGGCATGCCCTGTAAGCGTTATTATTATTGAGTAATAATTAATATTTATTTTAAAAAACTCCCTTTTAAAGGGAGTTTTTTTTATTTTTTATTTTTAAGAGTTATACTGTGAGTAAAGAAATCAATAACAAGGAAACAGGACAATGAAAACAAACACAGACCACATTATTCCGGAAGAGAAAATCAACGACCTGAAAGAAATCAGGCCTACAAAAGAGAAAATCAATGAAGTACTCAATAAGGCAATGCTTTTAAAAGGGTTGTCAATGGAAGAAGCTTCAATACTGCTGAACATCGAGGACGATGAAATACTCGACCAGCTTTTTAAAACAGCAAAAACAGTTAAAGAAAAAATATACGGCAAGAGAATAGTCCTGTTTTCCCCGTTATACGTGAGCAACTACTGCACAAATAACTGCCTGTACTGCGCATTCAGGTTAGCTAACAAAGAGATGAAAAGAAGAAAACTCAGCGTGGATGAAGTAGTAGAAGAAGCAGGCTCAATAATCAGCATGGGGCACAAAAGAATTCTGCTGGTGGCCGGCGAGGATATGAACCAGGTAAACCTCGACTATATAGAAGAAGTCATAAGAAAAATATATGAACTTAAGGTAATGAAGGGCGAAATAAGAAGGATAAACATAAATATTGCCCCGCTGTCAGTGGAGGACTTCAAAAGACTAAAAACGTTCAATATAGGCACATTCCAATCATTTCAGGAAACATACCACCGGGATACCTATAAAGTAATGCACCCGTCAGGTTTAAAAGCCAATTATGAATACCGTGTGGAAACAATGGACAGGGCATTTCAGGCCGGGCTGGACGATGTCGGCGTAGGAGTGCTGTACGGACTTACTGATTATCGGTTTGAAGTGCTTGCCCAGCTGGCGCATGCCGAGTACCTTGATAAAACATACGGAACAGGGCCACATACTATTTCCATCCCGAGGATAGAACCGGCTGCCGGCTCTGAAATAGCCGAACACCCACCGCATGCTGTTTCCGATAAAGACTTCAGGAAGATAGTGGCGGTATTGAGGTTATCAGTGCCATATACCGGAATAATCCTTACCACAAGAGAAAGAGCCGATTTCAGGAGCAAAGTGCTTGAATTAGGCGTGTCACAGATGAGTGCAGGATCAAAGACCAATCCCGGCGGTTACCATGAAGAGGATTCGACCGAACAGTTTCAGGTGGGCGATCACCGCAGCCTTGATGAAGTTATAAGGGAACTGTCAGAAACAGGTTATTTGCCTAGTTTTTGCACAAGCTGTTACAGGCTCGGCAGGGTAGGCAAAGATTTTATGGACCTGGCAAAGCCTGGTTTGATACAGAAATTCTGTCAGCCCAATGCAATTCTTACGTTTAAGGAATTTCTGGAGGACTATGCAAGCGAAGAAACAAAGGCCGCAGGTCAGAAGTGTATTGAGCGGCATATTTCTGAAATTCCTGATGTTCGGGTAAAGGAAAGGCTGCACAAACAGCTTGAAAAAATCCATGCAGGCGAGCGGGATATTTATATTTAAACTCTTACAAATTTATTCAAAATACATAAAGGAATTAATTATGCAAATAGCCACCTTTGCTGCTGGGTGTTTCTGGGGAATTGAGTATAAACTTGAAAAACTGGACGGCGTTATCTCAACCAGAGTCGGATATGCCGGCGGACATAAACATAACCCAACATACGAAGAAGTTTGTTCGAACAGTACCGGCCACGCAGAAGCAGTAGAATTAACTTTTGACCCGGAAAAAATCTCGTACGAGCAGATGTTGGAAATTTTTTGGAAAATACACGATCCGACAACGCTTAACCAACAAGGGTTTGATTTTGGCAGTCAATACCGATCGGCTGTATTTTACCATAACGAAGAGCAAAAACGGCTGGCAGAAAAGACAAAACCTGATAAAGCGGTGACAGAAATAGTTCCGGCAGAGTTTTTCTGGCCGGCGGAGGACTATCACCAAAAGTATTTTAAAAAACAGGGACATATATAGATGCATAAATACAATCTATTAAACTAATTTTTACATAATTTCTATCCTTAAATACTAATGACAGTCAGTTCTTAAAATGCTATTATGGTGCTGTTAAAACCAAGTTGGGGGTAAAATGCAGGAAACTAAACACGTTTATATATCGGAAATAGGCAAATACGAAGGACAAGACGTATGCATAAAAGGCTGGCTGTATAACAAACGCTCAAGCGGTAAACTGCACTTCCTGCAAGTACGCGACGGCACAGGCGTAATCCAGGCGGTAGTTTTCAAGGGCGATGTCAGCGAAGAAGTTTTTACAATCGGTGATAAAATCCCGCAAGAATCATCATTGGAAGTCTACGGCACCGTAAAAGAGGATAAACGCTCGCCAATAGGCTTGGAGATAGGCGTTAAAGACCTGAAGCTGGTTAGCGAAGCCGAAGAATACCCCATTACACCAAAAGAACACGGTGTAGCGTTCCTACTGGAAAACCGCCACCTGTGGCTGCGTTCACCGCGCCAGCACGCAATAATGAAAATCAGGAACACAATTATAAAAACCATACGTGACTTTTTCAGTGAACGGGATTTCCTCCTTGTGGACGCGCCAATCTTTACCCCGGCAGCGTGTGAGGGCACTACAACACTGTTTGAGACAGATTATTTTGACGAAAAGGCTTATTTAACCCAGAGCGGCCAGCTGTATATGGAAGCGGCGGCAATGGCTTTCGGCAAGGTTTACTGCTTTGGGCCGACATTTCGCGCGGAAAAGTCCAAAACACGCCGGCATTTAACCGAGTTCTGGATGGTTGAGCCAGAAATGGCATATTACGACTTAAATATGGACATGGATTTAGCCGAGGACTTTCTCGAAGCCATTGTGCAGGCAGTGGTTGCCAAAAACAGGCCTGAGCTTGAACAGCTTGAACGGGACGTAAGCAAATTTGAAAACATCAAAAAACCCTTCCCCCATATAACTTATGATGAGGCTGTTGAGATATTGAAGTCTAAAGGCAAGGAATTCGAGTGGGGCGATGACTTTGGAGCGGAAGACGAAACCGTTATTTCAGAAAACTTTGACAAGCCTGTGTTAATCCACCGCTACCCGGCTGAGTGCAAGGCTTTCTATATGAAGCAGGATCCGGAAAACGCAAAACTGGCGCTGTGTGTAGACATGATAGCTCCCGAAGGTTACGGTGAAATAATCGGCGGCGGCCAGCGTGAAGACAACCTTGAACTGCTGTTGAACAAAATAAAAGAACATAACCTTAACCAGGAAGCATTTGAATGGTATCTTGACCTGCGCAGATACGGCAGTGTGCCGCATGCAGGCTTTGGGCTGGGTATTGAGCGAACGGTTGGGTGGTTATGCGGTCTGCACCACGTGAGAGAAACCATACCGTTCCCGCGTATGATGGAACGTATCAGGCCATAACGGAGTTGTTTTGAAAAAAATACTTCTTACAATATCAATTTGTATATGTATTTTCCTGTTGTCAGGATGCTCAGGGGAAAAGTTTTCTGCGGAGATGATTCGGACTTATAAAGGCCAGAAAACTACAGCAAAATTTTATTTTAGCGGTAATAAAGTCAGAAGTGACAGCATAAATGAAGGTCAGCCTTTATCAATCATTATGCTCCCTGATAAAAATATTGTTTATACCCTGTTACATAAGAAAAAAATGTTTCTGAAGGCTGAACAGGATTTTGATGCATCTGTGAGCGGTTCTCCACATAGCAAGTATATTGATACAATGGAATTTATTCAAAATGAAACAATTAATGGCATACCCGCAAAAAAATATAAGGATTTTGATCCTAATACTTATAAAAAAGTATTTATATGGATGACAGAATTTAATAATCGGCCGATAAAGATTGAATGGCCAGATGACGATATGATAATTGAATATAAAAATATACGTACAAATTTCCCGGAGAGTGTTTTTTCAATACCTGACGGTTATGAAGAATACGACCCTCTTAAAAAATTAAAAGAACTTCGGGACAAATAAAAGGAGTTGTTATGAAAAAAATAATTATTTTGTTTTGTGCCTGTTTTTGTTTCGCACAGGCGGGGTACGCCGAAAAGTTCTCCGCAGACCTGGTCACTACAGCTCACGGGCAAACTTATACAGGCAAATATTACTTCAGCAACAATAAAATGAGGACTGACAGCAAGGTTATGGGCGTATCGACTTCGGCCATAATACTTCCTGACCAGAAAATGATGTATACCCTTATGCACGACCAGAAAATGTATATGGCGGTGCCGCTTGATCAGGCGGGCAATGCACCGGGCAGCGTGTCCCATACGCAACTAAAAGCTAATATGCGGTTCATCAAGGATGAGACAGTCAACGGCATACCGGTAAAGAAGTATGTTTCGGTTGACCCGCAAAGCAAACAACAGGCTTATCTCTGGCTGGCAAAAGATAATAATTTACCTGTGAAGATTGATATCCCTTCTGCGGGTACGGTTATGGAGTATAAAAACATCACTACGAATTTTCCCGAAAGTGTTTTTGATCCTCCATCAGGTTATAATAAGTTTTCTATGCCGAATTTCGGAAACTTTTTTCCAAAATAAAAATAAGGAGTTGTTTTGAAAAAAATATTAATTACCATAATGTTTGCCTGTTTATTCCCGCTTCAGGCAGGTGCATGAAGTGACAGGTTTGCGGCGGATGTGATTACATATCGAAAGGGCAAAGTATCAGAACAAAGGTGTTACTTCAGTGGGAATAAAATGAGGTGCGATTTTGAGATTGAAGGGAAGAAAGCGTCCAGAATTATACTTCCGACTGATAAAGCTATTTATAGACTACTTCATGATAAAAAACTTTATATAAAAATACCTGCCCCGAAACTTGACCCTTCTAAAAGTATGGCGCCTCATGCTGTATACAAAGATTCAATGGAGTTTGTTAAAAGAGAAAAAATTAGTGGGATACCTGCTAATAAATACAGGGCAGTTACGCCAAAAAATAAGGAAGAAATACATATATGGATGACAGAAGATGACCGGTGGCCTATCAGGATAACATATCCCGATGGGGTGCTTATGTTTACATATAAAAACATAAGCACAGACTTTTCTGAAACCGTTTTTTCGATTCCCGGCGGTTACAGTGAATATAAGCTGTCCAAATAATAAATGTCCTGGCCATTAATTAATATGGTATATTTTTATTAAAACAAATATTATTTGCCGCATTAATTTTGGGAGAATTTTGGAATGAAAAGGTTTTTAGCATTGCTGTGTATGGCAGCTTTTATTTGCTGTTCAATGTCGCCTGCGTTTGCGGAAGGCAAAAAGTTTAAAAAGGGCGGTGTAAGCGGAAAAACAATAGCTGGAGGGGCTTTGTCTTTGCTGATATGGCCGGGCATTGGCCAGGCAATTAACGAAGAAGACGGCAAAAAAGTATTGACCCATGCGGTTATTGGTTTTTTCCCGCCGTTCAGGGTTTGGTCCTGCTATGATGCGGTAGTTGACAGAAAAGGCGGATACTGGGAAGGCAGGATATAGGGTTTTTAATATCATGTTAATTTTTATTTTCAGGAGCGTTTAAAAAGTATTACTGCTAATGAGGTAATAATGCTTAATTCTGTATCTAGTTTTAAAATGCCCTTCACCGGACTTTATAGTAATAAATTCAATTCGTCCCGAGCGGAGAATGTTGCGTTTTCGGGTTTAATCGCTACTTTGACGCTTGAGAGCAGAAAAGTTTATAAAGGGCTGAGAGAAAGATTGAAAGAGTTTTGTGCTGAACCTGCCAGCTCTTAAGGAAGAATTACCCGGCAGGTTAAAGTTAACTGTCTTAAAGTTAGTTCCTGATCAAAGAGCCCAAAAAATAGTAAAGGTAAATACTGTAATTAAAAGAGAAGCTAATAATGCACTTCTTTTTCATAGAAAGCTCAGCGTTACACCAGTAAACGTAAGGCTAAGAGGACAAAAAAGAACGGAACAATTGGAATTAATACTTGGTAAGTGTGAAGATTCTCAAATTTTGTATGTACGAAAAAAAACTCCGGAAAGTAATGCTACCGGGGAAAAAGCGTTTGTCCATTTTACTGAAGAAGGACCATATACCAGAGCTGGCAAATCTATTTATATTAAATACATAAACAGTGAGAAAGGAAGAAAAGAGTATAAAGGACTTGACCAAATATTATTAAGAGCACTTGCTGAACACCAGCTTAACAAAGGCAAACTGCCATTTATACAGGGAAATGCTCTTACCGGTGATTTTGCGGCTGAGGGCATGCCGCATAGCGATGTTTTTCATAAAATGCTCGGGGCAGAAAGAATTGGACTACTTCCGGGTATGGTAGGAATTAAAAGCGAAAAAAAGCTGTAGATTTAATGCAAAGAATTAAAAGATTTGGGGAGAAATATGGTTATGTTTTCCATGAAACCGCACAAAATCTGGAGCGAATGTTAGCCCAATACTCCTGATTTACTTTACTACCAGTATAGCTTCACGCCTGCTTAAAAACGGCAGATGGCTTTCTGTAATTTTTTCACCCGGCACTAAAACCGGTATCCCCGGCGGGCAAACCGCTATAATTTCCGCTGAAACCCTACCGATACCGTCTTGCGGACGGACTTTTTCTTTTTCTGCTATATAAGCTTTTCTCGGCGTGCAAACTATTTCCGGTATGTGGAACGGCATTGATTTTGTGTTTTCCAGGTATGAAATATCTGAATAGTTACTTTCCGCTATCTTTTTCAGGCTTTCGCAGAAATAAAACAGCTCTTCGGCGGTGTTACCGACATTTGACAGGGCAAGGATGCCCTCGTCTGTTGCTGCCTCTATTTCGATATTATATTCAATTTCCAGTATGCTCTGTAGTCGTTTTCCGCTTAATCCGTCCACTTTAATATATAATTTTGTCGGGTCAACGCTTTCTGAAAGGCAACGTAGTCCTTTGGTTTGATCGAGGATTTCCCGGACAGCCTCAGCGTTTTTGATAGCAGCCTCTACCCTTTGCATTCCATATTCAGATGAAAGATAGGCCCTTGCCGCATCAAGACTGGCTATTAGCGTATAAGAAGGACTTGTTGACTGCAGCATGCTAAGATTAGTCTGTACTTCCTCAATATTAATGCGGCTGTTTTTGTTTATATGCAGCACAGAACTCTGTGAAAAACTGCCGCCTGTCTTGTGCAGGGAATGAACAACCGCATCCGCCCCGCATTCCAGTGCGGGTTTTGGCAGTTTATCGGTGAATTTCCACAGGCAGCCGTGAGCTTCATCCACTATCAGCATTACGCCATGTTTTTTGCATATTTCTGATATTTTTTCTATATCGCTTACCACACCTTCATAAGTCGGGTTTGTAACCCATACGGCGGTTGTGTCAGGATTTTCGTCCAACAAGTTTTCTATATCATCAGGGTTAACCGCACCCCATATGCCCCATTCGCTTAATCTTTCCGGCATTACCCATACAGGATTTTCTCCGGTTAGTGTTAAGCCGCTTATAACCGAGCGGTGACAGTTTCTTTCAACGATAATTTTTTTATTTTCCTTTGCCACAGAAAGCGCAAGCGCCAGATTCCCGACTGTTGAACCGTTTATTAAAAAGAAAGAATGCCCTGCGCCAAAAAGTTCCGCCATAAGTTCCTGGGCTCTGGCCACAGCTCCTTCTGCCGGGTACAGCTTACCCAGTCCGCAGAACTCATCGGTTGTATCTATATTAATAGCTTTTTCGCCAATAAAGTCCCTAAACTTGGGAAAGACGCCTTCTCCCCTTGCATGTCCGGGGATGTGCAGCGGCACGCCACTGTTTTGGGCATATTGCTCAAGAGCATCCAATACAGGGGTTTCTATATCGACTATATTTTTTAATTTTTTTTCTGTGGTTTTTATCATTGTAGTAAATTTATACAGCAGTAATATATGTAATGCAAGCGGTTTTTTTACATATTTTGTATAATATTAAACATGAGTAGAATATTTAAAATATTATTTTTTCTATTTTTATTTTTAACTTTTCCTGTAGCAGCACAGGAGGATTTTTCAGAAATACACCTGCCGCAATCCAGAGAATCCGATACTTTTTTAAATGTTCTGGAAAATGACCAGCCTGTGCTAACCGGGACAATCAATGTAAATAATGTCCAGGACGAAAACCTTTATGCGGAAATCGTACCGTATCACAGACTGTATTTTGGAAATGTAAGCATTTATGAAGAACAGACCTCGTTCAGCAACATTAAAAGCCCCACAGACGTCGGTATAAAAATACAGGGCGGCAACGGGTTAATTAATTATTCCACAGGAATATACAATATTCAAAAATCCGGGGCCTGGGCTTCTGTTAATCCCCTCCACCATCTGCCGGAAGCAGGCAAGCTGGATATAGGTACAGGTTTTTACACCAACAGACTCGGCATAGAGAATGAAACCGAGCAGGTAAACTCCCTGAACCTTTTTACCGGGTATAAATTCAAGCGTTTTTCGACAAGGGGAGAGTTTATAAGGAAAGACTACACTTTTTATGATGATGAATTTTATGATATATGGAAATTTTCCAACAGGCTGAAAATTACAGAGAACCTGAGCCTTAAAGCTGGATACAGGGAATATGAGCAGACAAACTCAATGGTGAATGATTACGGAGTTGAGTATAGTCTGGGCAATATAAAGCTGGAACTTGAAACTTCCCTTATAAAATATTTTGATAACCCTGAAAATGACAGCGAGCGTTTTCAGGTAAAAACAAGGTATGCGTTTTAGCCTGAAGCTATTTCCAGCCTGTTTTTTTCCTTTTTAAGCTCAGTAAGCACCCAATCAGGCACATGTGTCCTGCCCATGAACAAATTGCCCCCGACCCTGGTGCCGTGGCAGTCGGAACCTCCTGTCATTATCAGCCCGTATTTTTCACAAATACTGGAAAAATATTCTATCATAGCGGGTGAGTGCCTTCTGTGATAAACTTCAATACCCCGCAGGCCGTAATTCATAAGGTCTTTAACAAGGTCTTCGGCTGTTAAAATGTCGTGCGGGTGAGCAATAACCGGAATCCCCTTTGCTTCATAAATAGTTTCCACGGCCTCCTGCGGAGATACTGTTTTACGCTGGAGATACGTAGGCGCAGCGTCATTAATGTATTTTTTGTAGGCTTCAATTACATTTGATACTCCGCCGACATTGACTATAGCCTTTGCAAT
>CAZLCO010000033.1:0-13534 GCA_964558005.1 uncultured Gammaproteobacteria bacterium
CTTTTATGTTTAATGAGGACTAACTTTGGCGTTGCAAAGGGTTTTTTTTTTGGCCTCGACAGCCCCTACGGGGCTGCTCGGCCTTTATTTTAAATAACGTTTTATCGAAAACTTCTTTAGACCATTAAAGACCACTAATAAATCTAAACTTCTGAGGTTTCGTTTGAAGATTCGTTGCCTGTTTTGTCTTCATTATGATCGATTATATCAGGAGATTCTGTATTTAAAGGTAGTTTAAACCCAAAAGTGCTGCCCTGGTTTTGTACACTCTCCACAAAAACTTCTCCATTATGGTGCTTTTCAATAGTTATTTTACACAGATGTAGTCCAAGTCCTGTCCCTTTTACTGCATGAACTTTGTTTTCTACTCTGTAAAAACGCTCAAATATTTTATCCATATGTTCTTTAGGAATGCCAACGCCGTTGTCTTCTACTGAAACCTGTAAATATTCTCCTGTCCTGTCAAGCTCTGCCCTTATTTTTATTCTGCCGTTAGGGTAGGAGTACTTAACCGCATTGCAGAGGAGGTTTTTTAAGGCCCTTTCTATGCTTTCAGAGTTTATCATTATCTGCGGCAGCTCTGGCTCGGTTATAACAGAGAATGTAATCTTTTTTTCTTCCGCCAGCACTTTCATTGAGTTCACTGTAAGCTCAATAATAGGACATATATCGCATAGAGTTTTCTTGAGGTGTACGTTTGGAGATTCCAGTCTTGAAAAATCTAGTATATCATTGACCATTTTGTTTAATCTGTCGGATTCCTGGTTTATAACTGATAAAAACTCCCTTTTTGTGTTTTCGTCAAATTCTTTTTCATAATTGTAAAGTGTATCTATATAACTTCTGATAACAGTGACCGGAGTGCGCAGTTCGTGGCTGACATTGGAAATAAATGCATTTTTAATACGGTCAAGCTCCGCTTCTTTTGTTATGTCGCGCAATACAATAACATAGCCCAGGTACTCTTCGTTCAATGTATAAAGAGGGGATATTATTGTCTTTAGTATTTTTTTATCTACACGCACCTGACATTCAAGGTTTTTAGAGTCATTTGCCTCATAAGGCGTGTCCTTGAATTGCTTTACGTTGTTTGCAAAGCATAAATCGCCGTTTGTGTCGTAATAATCAGTAATTTTAGTAGATACAATCTCATTTGCAGATGTTTCCAGCATATCTATAGCGGCATTATTCGCCAGAATTATCGTATCTGCTCTGTCACAAACTATAACGCCGTTGGCAATACTCATTAATACCGCTTCAAGTTTGTTTCTTTCATAGGTAAGCTGGTCAATATTTTTTTCTTCATACTTTCTCAGCTTTACTGACATATTATTAAAAGCTTCAAAAAGCTGTTTAATATCCCCCCATAAGTCTTTTGACTTGATTTTATATCCAAATTCCCCTGAAGTTATTTTTCTTACGCCGTCAGAAAGCATTTTTATTTGTCGGGTGAGTAATAGAGTGTTAATGAATACCGCGGCTATAGATAGAATCCATGCAATGGTGAAAATTACTATCATAAGGGTTCTGGTGGCTTTGCCCACTACATTCATCGTGTGTCCTGTCAGACCGAGCTGTATAGAACCCACCACTGTCTTTTCGCCATTAATCATTGTCGTTAGCGGATGACTTACTTCAATCCCTGATATTTCCCTGCGAAGAGGTTTGTTTGAATATATTATTTCTCCGTATTTATCTCTGTAAACTAAATACGAGATATCTTCACTGCTGTTTATAACGTTATAGGAATATTTTTCCAGATTTAACCTTTTATCGTCTTCCTCAATATTAATAAGTAATTCAGCGCCATTTACAGCAAGAGTTTTTGCCAGCATAGTGCCAAAATCATGGTAACTTTGCAGAATGGTTTTTTGGGTATTGCTGATGACTATCCAGGCAGTCAGGACTATTAAAACAGAACTTAAAAGCGAGCCGAAAATTATAAGTTTATTTTGAGAATTAAGACTTAAAAAATCATTATCTTCCTGTTTGTCTATAAAGTTCAGCAGATTACTCATTTTTACCTTTCAATTTACTGAAGATTAGCCAGTATAGTGTTGCTGACAGATTTTAAGGCAGCGAATACTCCTCTTCCCTCTATCGCTACGGCTTCAAAGCTTGGGAAACCATACTTATTGAGGTCGTTTTCCAGTTCATCAAAGCTTAGAATATTATCAAGGTCTCTTTTATTATACTGTAATACAATCGGAATATTTTCAGGACTTAAATTGAATTCCTTGAAATTTTCCAGCATATTGTTAAAGCTTTTTATGTTCTCTTCCTTTTTTTCAACTGAAGAATCAGCAACAAAAATAATTCCGTCAACCCCGTTTAAGATAATTTTTCTCGCTGCGTTGTATTCCATCTGCCCGGGGGTTGTATAAAGGCTGAAAGTAGTATCAAAGCCTTTTATATCTCCCAGATTTATTGATAAAAAGTCAAAAAACAGGGTCCTTTCGTTAAGGCCTTCAAGGCATGTCATATCTGACCTGATTGCAGAATCAAGTGTGTTGTAGATGTATATTAAATTGCTTGTCTTACCGCTTTCTCCGGAACCGTAGTAAACTATCTTACAGGTTAGTTTGCGGTCAGCATAATTAACAAGAACCACAATAATGCACTCTCAAAATATTGTTTATATTATTAATTATCCATAAAATCGATGTTTTGGACAAGGGATAATAGCCCAAACAGTTTGATAATGTTATAATTATTAGGAAATTAACAGATGTCGGGAAATATTTTTAAAGAGCAAGGCAATAATAATTGTAAATAAAAAGGAGAACAGCATGAGTAAAATACTGGTAGTGGACGATGATCTTTCCATACTGGAACTCGTTAAAATAAATCTCGAACTTATGGGGCATGATGTAGTAACAAGTCCGGAAGGAGTTAAGGGATTTGCGCTGGCAAAACAGGAAATGCCTGACCTTGTAATTCTGGATGTTATGATGCCGGAAGTTGATGGTTTTACTGTTGCACAGCGGATAAGACAGAATGAAGAGACAAAAGAAATACCAATACTTATGCTTACTGCGCTCGGAATGATTCAGGACAAAGTAAAAGGTTTCAATTCCGGCGTTGATGACTATTTGGTAAAACCATTTGAGCTTGAAGAGTTAAAGATACGGGTTAGAGCTTTGTTAAGGAGATCCGCGTCAACTCCTGAATCTCTTAAAAAGCCTGAAATTCTTACCGAAGGCGATATAACACTTGTGCCTGAAAATTTGGTGGTTAAAATTCAGGATCAGGATATAAAACTAACTCCTATAGAATTTGAAATAATTAACTGTCTTATGCAAAATCACGGGCAAACAGTTGCATCAAGCAAGCTTTTAAGTGATGTTTGGGGATATGCGCCTGACGATGATGTTGAAACAATCAGGGTACATATAAGACACCTCAGGGCAAAACTTGAAAAAGCCATTAGCAACAAAAAATACATTGAAACAGTCTATGGCGGAGGCTACAGGCTTGTTCCGGAAGGTGTGGAAAAGGCTGAAAAAAAATAAAAAATAAGAGATGGCTAAAATAAAATCAAAATGGACATGTCAGAATTGCGGATACGAAAGCTCGGGGTATCTGGGTAAATGCCCGGACTGCTTCAGTTGGGGCAGCCTTGTTGAAGAAGTGGTCGCAAAAGAGTCCATAAAGTCTTTTAAAACAATTCATACCCGTTCGGCCCCGTTACTATTAAAGGAAGTAACAATTGACAATGATATCAGGTACGGCACAGGGATGTCGGAGCTTGATACTGTTTTGGGCGGAGGACTGGTACGAGGTTCACTTGTGCTTATAGGGGGAGATCCCGGGATAGGAAAATCAACTTTAACCCTTCAGACCTGCGGGAAACTTGCGCAAAAAGGGCTTAAAACCCTATATGTTTCAGCGGAAGAATCGGAAAAACAGGTTAAACTAAGGGCAGACAGACTTAATATAAGTTCTGACGAACTTTATATAATGGCTGAAACTAATATAGAAGAGATTCAGAGAGGGATAGACGAGATATCCCCTGCAATCGCTATAATAGACAGCATACAGGCTGTTTATACATCAAATATAACAAGCTCTCCCGGCAGTGTAAGCCAGGTAAGGGAGTGCTGTTCGAATCTTATGACTCTTGCCAAAACAAAAGGCATAACCATAATAATTATTGGGCATGTTACAAAAGAAGGAATGATAGCCGGGCCAAAAGTACTGGAACATATGGTGGATACAGTTCTTTATTTTGAAGGTGACAGGTACAAATCTTACAGGCTTTTAAGAACAATTAAAAACCGTTATGGCAGTACAAATGACATTGGTGTATTTAATATGGAAGACAACGGGCTCACTGAAGTAAAAAATCCGAGCATGCTGTTTCTTTCCGAAAGGGGTGAAAACACGGTCCCTGGCAGTGTCGTAATAGCCAGCAGCGAAGGCAGTCGCCCCATGCTTCTTGAAATTCAGGCGCTTGTCGGGCCTACTTCTTATCCTTCACCAAGAAGAGTAGCCACAGGTATTGAATATAACAGGGTGCTGCAAATTCTTGCTGTGCTGGAAAAAAGAGTCGGGCTTAATTTAAGTAAGCAGGATGTGTATGTTAATGCGGTGGGAGGTATAGATATACAGGAGCCATCCGCTGATTTGGGCATAGCGCTGGCCGTTGCAACTTGTGCAAGGAACGTTTCTGTTGACCCTAATTCTGTCATAATTGGAGAAATAGGTTTGTCAGGAGAAGTTAGAGCAGTCAGCAACCTTGAATCAAAAATAAACGAATCGAAAAAACTCGGGTTTAAGAAAGTTATCGTTCCTCAATCAAATCTTCCTCTTAAAAATATGCCGGATAATACAGAAATCATTGGCGTATCACGTTTAATAGACGCAATAAGCAAATCTGTATGTACTTAAATTAAATTTATATAAGAAATGTAAAGATAAAATTGTGTTTTTTTGTAAATTTTTTTAGATTTTTTAAAATTTAAAAGTGTTCAGATTAGAGGTTTTTCAGGGTTTGGTAACAATTGAGTAAATAAAAATTAAGATTAATTGCATTTTTGTTGACTAGAAATTTAATTTTATATGTGCTAAATTAAAAAATAATATTGTGTAAACTAGACACTTAATTTAATTCTTTCTTAACAATGTCTGCCTATAATTATCACATATTATGTTGAACGTCGAGTTACAATTATAATTTAACGTATTAGTAAAAACCATGGAGGCCGAAAAATGGTAGCTTTAACAGAAAAAGGTAAAGAAAAAACTTTAACTGCAAATGAAGAATTTGAAAAATATCTTTTAGAACAAAGAACCAGCACAACATTTAACGGCATTGAAGTTGCTGAATTTTCTTGGTATAAAAGACTTTTAGGCCTCAAAACATAAAGAAACGCAATATTAATAAAAAGAACCGTCCTAAAAGGCGGTTCTTTTTTTATGTATTATTATATTTTATATGTCAGGAAATTATTACAAAGCCTATATTCCGTATCTTTTTCTTGTCCCTGCAGGGGTTATACTGTTTTTTTTCTTTTTTGTACCTTTTTTGGAGACTTTTTTCATAAGCTTTAAAAGTTATCGGAATGATATTTATAATCCGCAGTGGGTTGGGCTGGAAAATTATATAATTTTATTTGGCGCGCCTGTGTTCTGGAAAACCATGCTTAATACTTTCATATATGTAATTGGCGTAGTTCCGGCACTTGCTATCTTACCGTTGATAATAGCAATTTTAGTTAACAGGAAGCTGGCAGGTATTGGTTTATTCAGGACTATGATATATATTCCGGTAGTAGTGTCGCTGGTTGTGGCGGGAATTGCATGGAAGTGGGTATATGCTCCGACCGGTTGGCTAACAAATCCTGATACATCCTTGTTTGCGGTTATGTTTGTAACTGTCTGGAAAGGGCTGGGCTATTATATGGTGATTTATATGGCATATTTAACCACTGTACCCAGAGACCTCTGGGACGCCGCAGAAATAGACGGGGCAAATTCAATACAAAAGCACTTGTCTGTTACCATACCGCACCTTATGCCTGCCATTACTCTTGTAACTATAATAAGCACAATCTCTGCGATGAAAGTATTTGTCGAAATATATGTTATGACTAAAGGAGGGCCGCTCAATTCTAGCAAGACCATTGTGTATTATATATACCAGCGTGCATTTGAGAATTTTGATTTAGGTTATGCTTCGGCGGCCGGTGTTGTGCTGTTATTTATTATAATGACAGTATCAATTTTCAATGTTAAATTCTTTGAAAGAGGGGCTGTGCATTGATTAAGAAGGTATTAATTTATTTCATACTTATAATCCTTGCCATAATCTCTATAGGCCCTTTTCTGTGGCTTGTTTCCACTGCGTTAAAGTCACCGGCTGAAAACATATTTCAGTATCCGCCTCAGTTTATACCCAAAACTATCACTTTTAGTAACTTTATCGGTGTATGGAAAGCCATACCCTTTATTACATATATCGCAAACAGCTTTATTGTGGTTGGGTTTACTGTAATTTTGAACCTTATCCTTTCTTCTCTCGCCGCATATCCTCTTGCCAGAATGAAATTCCGGGGCAGGGGCTTTATTTTTTATGCGGTGCTTGCTACAATAATGATACCGTTCCAGGTAATTATGGTGCCTGTCTATCTTATGGTATTAAGGCTAAACCTTGTGGACAGCTATTCTAATCTTGCGGGTTATGTCGGGCTTATACTCCCATTTGCAGTTAATGCTTTTGGTATCTTTTTAATGCGGCAGGCTTTTCTGGCAATACCAAAAGAACTTGAAGAAGCCGCAATAATTGATGGGTGCGGGGTTTTTGATATTTGGATGCGGGTAATGTTACCTCTTACAAAACCTGCGCTAGCTACGCTGGCTGTTTTTACTTTTGCCGGGGCGTGGAGCGAATTTCTCTGGCCGAGTATTGTGCTGTCAAAGCAGGAAATGTATACCCTGCCTATAGGCTTGAACCATTTGCAGGGTGTTTTCAGCGCAAACTGGCGCTATATTGCGGCAGGGGCTATAATTTTTATGATGCCGATACTGGTATTTTTCCTATCAGTGCAAAAATATTTTATGGGCGGCACAATGCAGGGAGCGGTTAAGGAATGAGCGTTATTGAAGAAACAAAATATACACTTGAAGGCTATTGTAGTAAATGCGGGGACTGCTGCCGCTTTCTTTATTGTGTTGAGCCTATGTCAAAATGGACTTTTCTTTTGATGAAGCTGTTTTATCCGGAGTACAGAAGGTTCAGGGTAATAGGCAAAGACGAAAACGGTCTTATACTTTCCTGCACATTGATAAGGGAAGACGGGCTATGCCCTGATTATGAAAACAGGCCTGATATTTGCAGGGAGTTTCCTAACCCGGAAAAGGTCTATTCCGGTGGAGTTCTGTATAAACGATGTTCTTACAGGTTAATACCTGAAAAGTCATTTGATGTTTTTCTTTCTGTGGAAGAAAAAAGGCAGGAACAGTCATCTTCTAAACCTTAGTCCTTTATTTTTATTAACATTATAGGGCAAGTTGCTTCAGAAAGAATGCTTTTCAGGGTCATTGCCCTGAAGCGGGACATAGTGCCATGCCAGGCTATAGCGATAAAATCATTTTTATTGGTTTTCGCGAATGATATTATTTCTTGTGCCGGGTCGCCGGTAGATGTTGAAACATTTATTTTTATGTGGTTATGGTTCTCCATTATCGGGCAGAACCGCTTTAAGAACTCCTTTGACCATGACGGCCACTCGTGCTGCGGATAGTCTTCATAATAAGGTGCGCTGAAACCTCCCTCTTCTTCAAGGGGCTTGCATTTTTCTTCAAAAATATGAAGTAAATCAATACTTGCAGTGGTTTTAGCGAGTATATTTATTGCCGGAGCAAGTGCCTGAGCTGAACCCGGCGCTCCATTCAGGGGGATTAAAGCTTTTTGTGGCATCCATTTGTTATTTTCGGTTTTCATTTCCACGGATGGTTTTATCAGTAATACAGGTTTGTTGGCCGCCTCAATAACTTTTGCTGTTGTGCTGCCCATTCTTCTTGTTTCGTCGCAGGTATATCCATGGGTGCCCATCACTATGTAGTTACTGTCCCTTCCTTCTCGAATAATTACTTCATCCGGCACTCCCTGATGCTGGGCAATCATAAAACATCCTGCATCACGGTCTTTTAACTTTAAATTTACTATTAATTCCTCTTTTGATAATTCTTCATCGGATATGTTTATTATACAAAGCCCCATACCAAGTATTTCCGCTATGCTCTTTGCCGGTATCAAAGCGCTCAGTGAGGCATTTGAGCCATCTAACGGTAACAGAACTTTACCTTTCATTGTATTTTTCTCCATTTATTAAAAAATTTTCCCTGTCTGCGTATATATTTTTCCTTTCACCTCTCCAGTATATTGAGAACTCAATACAATCCCATTCTTCCGGCAGGTCAGGCTTCAGCCGGAAACCGCTTTCATCAAAACACAGTCCCGCAAACCCCATCACCACAGACATCCATACAGCGCCCAGCGATCCAATGTGAATTCCGCCCGTGGCGTTGCCGAATTCGTCACCAATGTCAATTTTTGCATTTTTAAGGAAATACCTGTAAGCATCATCGTTCTTGCCGCAGCGGGCGGCGATTATGCTGTGGATGCCCGGACTTAGAGAGCTTCCGTGCCCGCACCTTTTTTCATAAAAATCGTAATTTACAGCTAAATCTTCTTTGGAAAACTGTTCTCCAAAAAGAAACATAAACATTAAAACATCAGGCTGTTTTATTACCTGGGTTTTAGCGGTTTTTTCCCTGCCGAGTATTACATCCATCGGGGCTGTACGTGGTTCGTATTCTTCAATGTCTATATATTCAAGGTTATAAAACCCTTTAAATTGTTCATAAAGTCCTGTTTTAGGGTTAAAACCGGAGTAAATTTTATCCCTGTAGTTTTTCCAGTCATTTTTTTCTTCATCATCAATATTTAATTTTCCCTTTGTTTTTATAGCAACATCAAAATTATTCATCACCAGATAGTTTGTATAAGCATTATCATCAATCATTTCATGATATTCATCCGGGCCAATAACTGAATTAATATGGTATAACCCGTCATCTTCCTCTGTCAGCAGGCTTTCGCAGAACCTTGCTGTCTCAAAAATAATTTCTGCACCGTAATTCAATAAAAAATCATCATCCCCGGTTGCTTCCCAGTATTTCCAGACAGTATAGGCGATATCAGGGGAAATATGATTTTCGTATTTGCCGGAAAGTATTGGTATTACTTCCCCGTTTGGTAGAATTGCAGCGACTGGAGCAGCCTCCAAACCATTATCGGTGGATTCCCATGCGTAAGATGCCCCTTTAAAGCCTTCATTTTTAGCGTTCTGTCTTGCTCCTTCGAGTGTATTATACCTGTACATCAGTAGGGCTTTTGCTATTTCCGGGCAAGTGAGTATATAAAAGGGCAATAAATACATTTCCGTGTCCCAGAATACATGCCCCTTGTAAGCCACGCCTGACAGGTTTCTTGCCGGTATGGAACAGTCGTTCCCGCTGAACTCGCCGGAGTTTATGAGGTGGTAGGTGGCAAAGTTTACCAGTTTCTGGTCGTAATCATTTCCTCTTATTATTATCGAAGATTCGCCCCAGCGTTTTTCCCATTTTTCTTCGTGTTTGTGATGTTCGTCTTGAAAAATTTTTCCGGGTTTGGAATTTACTGAACAAATACTGTTGATTTCATATTCCTTTCCCAGCTGTGCTTCCCATTCAAACACCTCAAAGCTTCCGCTGTAGGAATTTTCAATATAATATTCATAGCTGGATTTCTCCTTAAATTTACTCTTTTGGTACATTTTAAGTTCCCTGTCTGAGTGTTTTTCTTTCATGTGTACCATTGCGTAGTGATTTGATTCACTGTTCATGTTCAGCAAATATTCAAAGTCCGCCGTGTCGCAGTCTATACCGTTCATCACCTTTATATTGCCCGTATAGTTTTCCGGCTTTAGTGAAACCATTTTCCCCATAATGTTTTTTTCTGCCAGCGAAACAAACTTAACTATTTTTATATTTGTTATCCTGCCGCTCTCGTCTATGTTTTGCCATTCCCTGATTATCTTTCCTGTGAGGAAATCAACGTAGCGTCTGTGGTAAAGGATTTCCTGTTCCGTAAGCTTAAACAGGTCATCTTCCAGGTATATTTTTATTCTTGTCCAGTCAGGTATTTTAACAAGGAAATTAAATTCATCGTCAGGCCCCTGTACGTAGTGGTTGCCTATAAAACTCGCCGGGTCGCTATAGGGGTAAAATTCTTCCAGGCTGTTTCTTGTGCCGATGTATCCATTACCAAAAGACAGCACTGATTCTATTTCCCTTTCTCTTATAGGGGAATAGCCTTTTTCTATTTTTACACGGAATTCAAGCCTGTCCATAATAGTAGATTATGAACGGTTTAATTTTCAGTGTCATTGCTAACAGGTCGAAGCCCGGTGCGGTGGTTTATTTTTTTAACAGGCCTGGTTTTGACAAACTTTATCGTTTTTCTGTTTTGCTTTCCCTTCGAACTGCTTTGAGAGTGATTTAATAACTTTTTCTCTTTTTCTTCTGACCAGCATATCGGTGAACGCCTCAAGTCTGGTAATAAAGCCGGCTTCTCCTGTATGCTCATCCACTGTAAGGTTTAAAAGCGGTTTGCTCAGTCGTTTTGCGTATCTGGTAATTCTTTCAATCATTATGGAATCAGGTCCGCAGCCGAATGAAGTCAGGGTTATTACCCCGTCAATATTATTATCTACAAGATAATGGCCTGCCGCTCCGGTCACTTCATATTCATTTGCCCAGTAAAGATGGGTATTTAAAACCTTAAAACCTTTTTTCATTTCTTCCATTGAAAGATTTTCGGCAATGTATGTCTTTACACCAAGGTCTTCAAGCTTTTTAAATATTTTCATGCTGACTTTATCGTCATACAGGTTATACCCGTGAGAAAGCACTGCAACTTTGACTTGGCAGTTTTCTGAGTCTTCGTCTTTATAATTAACAAATTTGCCTTTTACTGCTAAATCCATTGCTTCATCCAGCTTCATGCCTGATCTCATCATTGCGTTAAAGCGGTTTTGGTATTCCCAGCCTGCTTTTGAGGCTTTTTTAATCAGAACTTTATCAGTTATACCAAGTGGCGCTACTGATTCGAATAAATACTGGTAAAGCCCCTGCTTTTTTTCTGACTTGTCAAGGGTCGGTTCTATAAGCAGGAAGTTTCTTTTTACTACGTTTCTCACTAAATCAGGCAGTCCCCGGATTTTTGAGCAGTTATAAATCTTTGGAGCTATTGACTGGTGACTGGGTACAAATAATACATCTACTTTTTTATTGTCTATAAGGTCAATCACATGGCCCATAAATATTTTTACAGGATAACAGGTCTCGGGCACGACAAGCTCGCTGCCCATTGCGACTGTTTTTTTAGTTGTTTTGGATGATAAAACAGGTTCTATTCCAAGATATGTAAAAAATCCAAACCAGAATGGGTAGTAGTTATAATAATTCATTCCTCTTGGGATTCCGATTTTCATTTATACAACTCCTTTAAAATTAGTTATATTATTATTTTGCCTCTGATTATTAAAGTAACAGGAATAAAAAATAATTCCTAAATTAATATAATTCTTAAAGTATCTTTACTTTTTTTATTAATGTATTTCTTCCTCAATTTTATCTAATGCAATAAATTTATCAAGTTCAACCTTTGTATATCTGATGGAATTATTAACATTAATTTTAAAAAACTTATACCTCATGGGGATTATTCTTTGCGGTAATTTTGGTATTAATCAGAATAAAGGGAGTATATACAGGGAGGTAATAATGAATTTTACAGAAGCGTTAAGAAAAGAAAAAACATTGTTTTACATTGAAGGTTTTTTGCTTATGGCACTTGGTTTAATAGCCATATTGCTGCCCCAGATAACTACGGTTAGTATTGCGATTCTTGCGGGGATAGTGCTTGTAATCGCCGGAATTGTAATGTTTTTCCGCGCATTCAGGTTGAAACAGGGAAAAGTTTTTTGGGTTTCATTACTTTCAGGTATAGTCGCCGTTGGTGCAGGGGCGCTTATGCTGGGGAACCTCGGCTCCGGAATGTATGTGCTGACGTTTTTCCTTATAGTATTTCTTGCTTTTGAAGGCGTTTTAAAGATTTTAACGGGCGGCTTTTTAAGACCTTTAAAAAACTGGGGATACCTGTTTTTCAGTGGCATAGTGTCATTATTGTTAACTTTTATTATAATAGCGGGACTTCCGGAGACTGTTTTCTGGGCATTAGGGCTGTTACTGGGTGTTTACCTTCTCTTTGCCGGTTTTTCTATGGTCGCATTCGCTATCGGGCTTGAAAAACCTTTTAAGGAAAGGGCTCATTAGGGCCTTTTCCTGTTTTTCCAGAGCAACTTGATGTAAATTGGCTTTTACTTTGTCTTTTTCGTTTATCAGGTATTTAATTGCATTGCTCAGCATATTAAAATTCATATCCCTGACCGAAACATAGGGTGCGCTTGCTTCTTTTGCGAGATGTTTGACTTTCGGGTCATAGGCTATGGCGAGAAATGGCACGCTGTATTTTGTTGCGACAAGGCAGGCATGTAAGCGCATAGCAATTAAATAGTCCATGCCGGTTAAGCAGTCCAGCGCTTCGTCAGTAGTTAAGCCTGATAGTATATTGACCTCAAACCCATCCAGCCTTTCCTTGAAGGAGTTTAATACAGCTATATCGCTTTTGTCCTGTAGGGAAATGAGATTTATAACCACATCATGGCTTTTAAAAATTGATTCTATAGATTTTGCAAGGGCTTTTAGTTTGTTTTTATTTAGTGAAGGCCATTTTCTTAGCTGTATGCCCACGTTTATTTTGTCCCTGTGGCGGTTTAGGGGATAATAGTCCATTGCCCAGACAGGGTCAGCGGTGATTTCAGAGTTTATGCCCATTGCTTTAAGCAGGCGGGCGCTCTGTTCATCCCTTACAGTAATCAAATCAACTTTTTTCAGGATATTTTTCAGCAGGTATTTCCCCGGCTTTGTCTTTACCGGGCCGATGCCCTGTGCGTAGATCATTGTTTTCTTCTTCAGGTAAATCGCAAAATAAAGAAGTCCCAGATAGTATAAAAGACTCCTGATGCTGGTAACGTCCTGCAAAAGGCTGCCCCCGCCGCTGATAAATAAATCGCATTCTGCGATTGCTTTTAAGTCAGGGATTTTGGACAGAACTTTTATTTCCGGGTTATCAAAGGTGTTTTTCAGTTCAGACAAAGTAACCTTTAATATCGCCTCGTCGCCGAAGTTTCCGTGCCCGTAGTAGCCTGAAATAACAATTTTAAATTTATTATTCATTATATAACCTTTATTTTGGTTTTTTGTAGGGTGCATAAATGCAACCTACATATGTAAAAATTCCCCGGTTATCCCTAAAAATGCTTCATGGACTGCTTCCGAGAAAGTCGGGTGAGGGTATATGGTTTCTGTTAGTGTTTCCGGCGTTAGTCCGCCGGACATAGCGATTGTTGCCTGCTGGATTAAA
>CAZLCO010000033.1:13544-25432 GCA_964558005.1 uncultured Gammaproteobacteria bacterium
GCATTGTCCGCAATAATATGCACGCCTAAAATTTTGTTTTCATCAGCCAGGACTTTTACAAAGCCGTCTATTTTGTCTTCAGCCTGCGCCCTGCCGATTGCGCTCATTGGGAAAACGCTTTTTTTATAAGGAATACCTTTTTCGATTAGACCGTCTTCTGTGTGACCGACTGAGGCAATTTCAGGCTTTCCGTAAATAATATTAGGGACGTGGAAATAGTTTATATCAGCCGGTTTGTTTAATAACATATGCTCGACTGCTTTTACGCCCTGATGCGAGGCCACATGCGCCAGCGGGAAAAGCCCGGTCACATCGCCGATTGCGAATATGTTTTCGATGTTTGTCTTTAAATTGCTGTCAACTTTAATGAATTTGCCGTTTTTTTCTATATTCAGGCTGTCAATGCCTTTAATATCAGTATTCGGCTGCCTGCCCGCCGCCAAAAAGACTATTTCAGGTTGGATTTCCTGCCCATTGGACAGTATGACTTTCTTGTCCTCAATTTTTTCAACGGTTGTATTTTTGTGAACAGTTATCCTCATTCGCCTTTTGAGTTTTTCAACGTATTCGGAGATTTCCCTGTCGTACATCGGACAAAGCCTGTCGGCAATTTCTGTGATAGTAACCTGCTTTTGCATCGCATGAAAT
Organism: uncultured Gammaproteobacteria bacterium; assembly: GCA_964558005.1. Lineage (GTDB taxonomy): Bacteria > Cyanobacteriota > Vampirovibrionia > Gastranaerophilales > UBA9971 > JANQGS01. The sequence goes on from CAZLCO010000033.1 coordinate 14,193, forward strand.
ATTCGCGCCCATTCCATACCGATTGCGCCTGAGCCGACTATCAGCACAGACTCCGGCAACTCCTCAAGAGCCAGTACATCATCGGAATCCAGAATAAAGCTGTGGTCTGCTTTTAGGCCGGGAAGCGATGCAGTGCTTGAGCCGGTGGCGATTATGAGGTTTTTAAATTCAATTTTTTCGTTATTTACTTTAATGGAATTTGCGGATTCAAGCTCAGCCTCGCCATTAACCAGGTGTATATTTTTGGTTTTTATCAGGCGGGTCAGGCTTTTTTGCAGTTTTTCTACTGTCTGGGCTTTTCTTCTGGCTATTTCTGAGTAATCTACCGATAAATTTTCGGTTTTTATCCCGTATTTTTTAAGTTTTTGGGCATCATTGTATTTTTCAGTGCAGGACAATATGGTTTTTGAAGGGATACAGCCTGTGTTAAGACACACACCGCCCACGTTTTCCTTTTCTATTAGCGCAACAGACGCGCCGAGCTGTGCTGCCCTGATAGCGGCGACATAACCGCCGGGCCCCGCTCCGATAATTGCTATATCATAAAGCTGGTTTTTTTCCCGCATTTAAAATACTTACCCCCGAGCTTGTGCCGAGCCTTTCAGCTCCCGCTTCAATCATTGCCACTGCTGTTTCATAATCTTTTATTCCGCCGCTGGCTTTTACTTTTACTCCCATACCTTCCACAGCTTTGTGCATAAGTCTTACATCCTCTATTGTCGCAGGTTTTGAGTTTTTTGTAAAACCTGTGGAGGTTTTCACAAAATCAGCGCCGGCTTCAGCTGATAGCTTGCAGGCGAGTATTTTCTCATCGTCGCTCAGCAGGCCTGTTTCTATTATTACCTTAAGGACTGCCGGCAGGGCGGACATTTCTTTTATTTCGTCTATTACTGTTTCTATATTATTATTCTTTAGTGCGCCGATATTTATAACCATATCGATTTCATCAGCGCCAAGTTCAATACATTTTTCCGCTTCTTTCAACTTGATTTCCTTAAAAGTGGAACCGCACGGGAACCCGGCAACCGCCGCAATTTTCACATCTGTGTTTTTTAAAACTTTTGCTGCTGCATCTACTCTGTATGGCTGTACGCATACCGCATAAAAATTATGCTTAATCGTTTCTTCACAAAAATCGATTATTTGTTTTTCTGTAGCATCCTGCGCAAGTAATGTTTGGTCTATATATTTTGCAATGTTTTCCATATAAAAATTTTAGCAGGAACAAAAGAGAATATATAAAATTAGTATTTTATAAGAAATTGTTAAAAAATGTAAAAAAATATTAAAATTTGTAAATTTAGTTTTATTGCTTACAGTGCAAGGGATTAAAAGGGTTTTTAGCTTTGGGGATTTTTTAAAAAAGGCAATTTTTTATATATACATGCCTTTATATGTATATATAGAGTATATAGCAAGACTTCTCCAACAAGCAAACTCAGTAATAACGATAGAGGTAAGCAAAATGTGTGTATCTGTAAATCTTTTTACTATTCTTTACAATTCAAGAAGAGTTGATGATATTGAACTTAAAATCGAAACCATTGACAGAAGAATGATGGCAAATGCCGTAAGAGTGCAAAATGGTCAAATCTCACTACTTCAGGGACACGTCATAGAAAAACAGCTCCAGGCCAGAAAACATGACCTCGAAGCAGAGAGAGAAGCCAGAAAGAATATTCTTGAAAGAACTCAAAAAGCAGCCAAGGATAATATTAAGAAAAGTTTTTCAATTAATGTAACCGCATAGAACTAATAAAAAATTAACAATAATTAAGTATATTAACCTATATTAAGGAGAGTTAGTGTATGTTTATACTTAGTTATTATGAAAAATTTGTTAGGAATTATAATCTGTATATGCATTCTATCAATACCGGCACAGGCTAAAAATTTAAAAATTGCGGGTAAAATTAATGATATAAGTCCTATTCTCTTCAATGGTAAAATAAAAGATGGTAAGCAAATATCCCTGAATGAGCTTATAAAAGATAAAAACAAAAAAAATTTTGATATTGAAATCGATTTTGATCTTTCAGGTTATATAAGAAAAAGTAAAATCAATTATAGCGATGATACAAAATACCAAATAATTGATGATGCGTTAATTGAGGAGGAAAAGAAAAACCTGCCTTTTCCTTTGCAGTATTTGGAAGATACAAGGGTCTATCTTCTTGAACTTGAAGCAGAAGCAGATGGAAATTATTCTGTTAAAAAGCAATTTATCGGAAAGATATGGGAGTTGTTAAAAGGTGAACCTTTATACAATTCAGTGTTACTTGGTATGTTTAGTCGTCATACGTCAGAGAATGAACATAATGAAACACATAATCTTTTTGGTATAGATTATAAGGGCTATAGTGCAGGTACTTTTAAGAATAGTCACTCAGAGCGGACTTTTTATGCCGGAATAAGCAGAAAATTATGCGATTACCGGTATAAAGAATATGAAATTGATATCAAGTATAAACTTATAGTTATGCACGGTTACGGTGATCGATACCCCAATCTTTTAGGTATGACGCCTGTTATTATACCTATGTTAGGTATTACTAAAGGGGTTACCGGGGTGGATTTTATTGTATTGCCGGCTAAAAATCCAATTTTTACTTTTAATTTCAGGATAAATTTGCCTGAGGAAGTACTGAAAAAATAAATTCTGATTAATTTACTTCCTGATTATAATATCCAGTTTGCCCTTTTTGTCATAAACATCAATAACAAGTCCTCTGCTTGTTTTCCGGAACTCGATACTGACAGATGCACTGCCAATATTAATATTTTTTATTTCAAGGTAGTTTAGCCACTCAGGTAACTGCGGGTTTAAGATTTTTAATTTGTTTCCCTGTGCGTCAGGCTCAATATTAAGCATAGATTTGATAAGTAAAAATATACTGCCTGCTGCCCATGCCTGCGGAATACACGCAACAGGATAGCTTACAGGGGGGTTTTGTATTTCATATTGTCTGGTGAAACCGCAGAACAGCTCTGGAAGTCTTTTATAGTACATTAGCCTTGCTGCTTCAAACATAGCAGTACTTATCCTGATTACATAATCTATATAGCCCCTTCTGGAAAGGCCATGAGCTATTATACTATTGTCATGAGGCCATATTGAGCCGTTATGATAGCTCATAGGGTTGTACAAGATATTGTTATAACTGAGTGTTCTTAAGCCCCAACCGCTGAACATATCGTATTCAAACAGTCTGTCAGCAACTTTTTGTTCATAATAAGGGTCTAAAATACCTGTTTCCAGTAGATGACCGGGGTTTGATGTAATTACCCGCAAGGGTTCGCCGTATTTATCCAGCGCATGAGCATAAAAACCAATATCCTCCAGCCAAAAAGTTTCGTGAAATTTTTGTTTAAAATTTGCGGCGTCGGAGGATAATTTTGCTGAAAGGTCATTATCTTTCATATATCCGGCTAATCTTGCCAGTTTAATTTTTGCGGAATAAAAATAGCCCTGGACTTCTACCGGCGCTATAGGAGGTTCAGCGAGTCTGCCGTTCATATGCATATAAGAGTCATTAGAATCTTTCCATGCCTGGTTATCCAGTCCTCCTTCACTTTTTTTGCAATATGAAGCAAACCCATTATAAAGTCCATAATTTTCCATCCAGTGCAGGCAGTTTAATGCGTTTGGCCAGAGTTTTTCCAGTGTTTCAATGTCATTTGTCCACTTAAAATATTCGTATAAAAGAATTATCCACAGAGGAGTCGCATCTACTGACCCGTAATAAGGTGTATGAGGAATTTTATTGCTCCTTGCCAGCTCGCCAAATCTTACTTCATGCAATATTTTGCCGGGTTCTTCCTCACGCCATTCATTAACCTCCTTGCCCTGAAATTTTGCGAGGGTTTCAAGGACGTTTCTTGCGGGTTCTGCGGTAAGTATAAGTGCTTGCCTTGCCGCTATTATACTGTCCCTGCCAAATAAAGTCGTAAACCAGGGAATGCCGGCGGAAATGTATTCTCCCCATACTGCTTTTGTATTAAGCATATGCAGGTCTTTCTGGCTTCTGCTTATCATTTCATAAAAGTCTTCGTTGTCTGTATTAAACTTTGAAATATTTTTATGCCATTCCTTTGTGTCTTTATTATTTATAGCAAAGGCTTCACTAAAATCAGTTGCTGTCGCTTTTTCCGGAAGTAGGGCAGTGGATTTTAGGGTTATCTGGTACTTAATCTCTTTTTTATAGTTTGGAGGCAGTGTTAATTCATAAATAACCCTGTTTTCTTCGATTATAGAAGGTTGAACTGAATTAAAATTAATTTCTGTTTCCTGTAATGCTCCTGTAATATCTTGATACTGGTATCTTAGTTTGTTTTCTTCAAGTATAGGTTTTTGGCTGTTTTTTTTATTAATGGATTTTATATTTCTGACCTCAAAAATATCCATAAAATCTGCCTCAAAAAGCAGTTCAAGTTTTAGACCAACCTCGTGTTGATTATAATTTGCCAGCGTGATGGTTTCAAAATATGCGCCGCATACAACGCTGTTTCTTTTTATCTGGATAGTTTCCTGTTTAATATCAGCATCAGGGTTTATAGCGTCCTTAATTTTAAGGTTTGTTGATATTATCACGGATGAGTGACCGGTTTCTGTAGATGATGATAGGACAATCGGATATGTATCATTTAATTTGCATTCCAGCCGGCTTAAAAATCGGGTATCACCAAGGTAAAGGCCGTGACCGGAAGCGTTACCGCTTGTTATATTTCCGTTATCATCAGTAACAACAAATATATTGTTATGTTTTATAGTTCTTCTGACGGCATTATATTGTTCGCCTATGAGTGTAACAGACATGATTCTTGTAATTTCCCCCTTGTCTTATAAAATTTTTAGCACAGTTTATTAATTTTTTTCACATACACTTTTATAAAATTATAGATAATTCAGCATTAAATTTCTAATTTTATTTATACGGCTATAAAGTTTTTTAAAAAACTTACGATAATAATTTAAGAACACGTCTGTTTTCTATGGAAGCGCAAATATATTTGCGGTACAGACTGATATGCATAAATATGATTAACTAAAAAAGAGCCGGTAGGAGATAAAGAATTGCAAACTATATCTGTAGATGAAATTCTCAATTACAAGGTATTGCCATTTGACATTTTTGTCGGTAAGGGTAAAAAACTTTTTAGTGCGGGTGAAGTGCTTACACCCGGTAAAATTCTGCAGCTGAAATATATTCCTGCTATTTATATTGAAGACATAGAGGATAATGAAGAGTTTATAGATATAGCGGAAGAAGATGAAAACCTTGAAATCCTTGAAGAATTAACAGGCCTTGAAGAAGATGACTTTGAGGAAGAAGGCGATGAAGAGCAGGAAGTAAAAACAGTAAGGCCAAAGTTCTTAAGTGATTATACAAGTCAGGATGTTCTCAAAACTGCACAAAAAGAAATAAAAAATAAATATAAGGAAATGATGGATACTTTCATAGAAGAGGGGGTGAAAGATCCAAGTCTTTGTATAGAGATAAGGGATACTATAATCGAAGAAGTCATCCCTGAGGTAAATAGAATATTTTATAAGTCACAATTAAAAGTATATGGTGATTATAATTACGCACACGGTGTTAATGTAGCATTATTTAGTTCTTTGTTGGCTTACAAGCTGCGTTATAATGACCAGGCAGTGAAGGATATTACTCTTGCGGCAATGCTTCACGATATAGGAAAAACAGAAATTCCTGAAAGTGTCCTTAACAAGTCAACATATAATACTTCAGAAATAAGGCTTATACAGCTGCATACAAAACTTGGCTATAATATCATTAAAAATGAACTGGGACTCTCGGAAAATATAGCTAAAGTCGCTTTACAGCACCATGAAAGGCCTGATGGTTCAGGCTATCCGTATGGCCTGTCTGATAAATTAATTTCTCCTGAAACTTATATTGTTTCATTGTGTGATGAATTTGATAAAATAACTTCGGGCAGGGGATCGGTTAAGGTCAGAAACTATAAGGATGCTGTTAAATATCTTCTTGATACCGGCACAAGGCATTTTAAAAGCGATATATTGTATACGTTTGTATATATGACAAATTATAATGATATGACACCAATAACAATAGACCTTAGTAGGTAATTTGAATTTAAAAAAGGGCTGCATTGCAGCCCTTTTTCAATGACATAAAAGCAAATATTCTGTATAATTTTTTTATGCTGGAAAATATAGTAGAAATAATAGACAGGGCAGACGGTTTTTTTGTCGAAGGCCAGTTTAGTTTCGCCCTGAAACAATATACTAAAGCGCTTGAGTTTGAAGAGATTTCTGATGAAGCAAAAGCTCGGATACATTGTAATATGGGCATAATTTTTTCGATACAGGGCGAAAATAAAGAAGCAGAACAACAATATCTTAAGGCGCTTGAAATAAATAAAAGACTGGACAGAAAAGAAGGTATTTCTAACATATATTGTAATCTTGGCGTAATATACACAAATTGGGGCGAGTTAGCCAAAGCGGAGGAAATGTATAAAAGGTCCCTTGAAATAGACGAAGCCCTGGGTAATATGGACGGGGTTGCAGGTATTTGTATTAATCTGGGGAATTTTTATTATATACAGGGAAACCTTGAAGAAGCTGAAGGAATGTTCAGAAGGGCTTTGATTATAACCAAACACCTTAATAACAAGGAAAATCTGCCCATAATTTTTTCTAACATCGGAAATATAAACTTTTTTATTGGTAATATTGACCAGGCTGAATCAATATTTAAAGAGACAATTGATATAAGCAAGCTCCTCAGGAATGATGAAGCATTGGCGGCAACTTATGCGAATCTGGCCTCACTTTATCAAAAAAAGGGCGACCTTAAATCAGCAAGAAAGCTGTATGATATGACTATTACTCTTTGTAAATCACTTAAAATTAAAGAAGGCGAGGCTAATGCATTTTCTGTAATGGGAGAAGTATTAAAATCAGAGGGTGATGCCATATCAGCGATGGAAATGCTTGAGAAGGCTTTGAAGATTGACAGGGAACTGGACAGAAAAATCGGTATAGCTGATGACTTAAGTAAACTGGCGAGTGTAATGGTAGAGGCAGAAAAATTTGATGAAGCTATGGAATATCTGAATGAAGCATTGGAAATAAATAATAGCCTTGATAACCAGAGCGGCATAGCAGAAAATTATTATGAGTATGGAAACCTGTACCTTAAAAAGGAAGACCTTGACAGGACCGAGTATTACCTGACAGCTTCGCTGGAGATAGCCGAAAAAATACTTGATAAAACAAGGATAGGAAAAGCGTTGTGTAAGCTGGGCGAGTTTTTTACATATGCAGGGGAGCTTGATAAGGCACGTGAGTATAATGAAAAATCTTTTGAAGTAAACAATCAAATGGGGTATAAAGAAGTTATAGCTGATACATGCCGGAATATTGGAGATTTTTATATGAAGTTATCCAATATTGAAAAAGCTACAGAATACTACAATAAAGCCCTTAAACTTTATAAGGAAATTTCCAACGGTCATAAAACAGGTATAGTATCAGAATTAATTACTAATATTGGCAGGCAGGGTTAATGAGCCTTAAAACAGTGGGTATAAACGAAATTTTTTCTTCAATTCAGGGGGAGGGGCCGTATATTGGGTACAGGCAGATTTTTGTGCGATTCAGCGGGTGCAATATGCGCTGCGAATATTGTGATACAGCTCATGATCAGGTTATGGAAACCTTAACCCCGGATGAGTTGGTTGAAAAAATAAACAAACTGAATATTTCCCCGCACCACAGTCTCAGCCTTACAGGCGGTGAACCTTTGTTGCAGGAGGATTTTTTGGCTGAATTTTTGCCGCTGGCGGGGGATTTAAAAATTTATCTGGAAACAAACGGAACTCTGTATAAAAGTCTGGCTAAATTAATAAATTATATTGATATAATTTCAATGGACGTAAAGCTTGAGTCTTCAACCGGTTATCCAATGCCTTTTAACGAGCACAAAGAATTTATTAAAACTGCGGTTGACGCGGGGAAAGAGCTTTTCATCAAGGTGGTTGTGGGAAATAATATAACAAAAAATGAAATCATTATTATTAAAGAGCTGGTAGGGCCGAATCTTTCTGTAGTTTTGCAGCCACTGGGCAATGAAACTGATGGTAATATAATAATGTCAGTACAGGAAGAGCTTTTAAAGAAATTAAAAGATGTCAGGGTAATACCTCAGGTACACAAGTATATGGGACTCAGGTAAGGGTATAAAAATGAAAATAAAAATTAACGGAAAAGAAACTGAAATCCGGGAAAACTCAACAATAAGCAGCGTTTTAAAAGAGCTGGATATAAAAAGCAATATGCTTGTTGTGGAAAAGAATTTGAATATAGTAAACAAGTCAGACTACGGTTCAAGCCTTCTTTTTGAAGGAGATTCGCTTGAGATTGTCGGCTTTTTCGGCGGCGGATAGGGAAATTTTATTCTAAATCAGGTATTTTATTTAACAATACTTCAAAGAAGTTTGTATACTCCATTTTTTCCCTGATAAATTCGTGCCCGGGTTCTTCCGAATGGCACCGGATACACAGCACCTTTACCCTATCTATAGTTTTTGTGTAAATAGTTTCTGCTGTGTAGTGTATGTTTAAAAATTTTTCCGCATATAATCTTGCTACCACTATGCCGCATTTTTCGCAGGTATAATTTTTCTTTTCCTTAAGGGCTGTGGCGATTTCTGCCCAGTTGTTTTTGTAGTATATGGGTATATCGTCAAAGTTATATGAAAATGTCAGGTCAGAATGTCCGAGGTCAAGATAATCTTTAATATTAAAGTCTTCTTTTGGAATAGATGATCTGACTATACGGCCGTGATTAACAAAACATGAATTGCAGATTAAAGATTTATAAAAAGCCATTTCTTCTCTTCTTTGCAGGTTTTTATCGAATTTAAGGTCTTTTACCAAAAAATATCCGTCTTTTCTCCTTGTGATTTTGAATAGTTTTGATTTTTCTTCAATATGTTTTTTTACCATTTCGCATTTATATATATGAAAAGTCGGGGCTAGGTCTTCATCGAGCTTGTCAGTCGTCCTGAAATGTCTTTCTCCTTGATAAAGCAGGACTTTTCTAATAGTTCTGTCCGGGAAAAGATAATAGATTCCCCTGCTTGTATAGATAAGGTCATTAAGGTTAATATTTAAGCCCTGATTACCGATTTCTTTGTACAGACCCGTAGATCCCCTGGAATCTTCTATATCTGTGACAATCTTGCTAAAGTCTTTAAATCCAGTTAAATTCAAAAAGTTATCTTCTCTTTTTTTATTCATTTGTAAATTCCAGTATTTTATCTATTCTTTCTTTTGTTTTAGCCATTACCTTGAATTCAACTCGTCTTGATTTAATTTTATCTTCTGTTCCGTCTGGGTTTTCGATAATTTTAGCGAATGATAATCCGTTAGCCCTTAAAATTCCTTTAAGCCATTCTTTTTTCTTTTCGGACTCCATATTTGTAATACAGTATTTTAAAACCTCAAAAGACCTTACCTGTGAAAGGTTTAGGTTTGCCAGGTACCTGTCCTGGAATGATTTTGCTGTTTCCCATTCGCTTGAAGTGTGACCTTCAATTCTTATTTCATCAATATCATCTTTGTATTTTTCGCCAAAAAGGATTTCTATATATCTGGGGAAAAAATTGTTTAAAATTTCTTTGAATTCCGGTTTAATATCCGCACTTCCTGCTTCAAAAAGTACTTCCGGCGCATAAAACCTTATTGTATTGTCTTTTTCCAGCGAGGCCTTCCATAGTTCAAGGTCTGCCTTGAATTCAATACTTAAATCCTGGTGCAGCTCCCTCTGGAATTTTGAATAAGTTTCAGCTACTTCGGTTATTTTGTTTTTTTCATGCTGTACCTGTAACATATATGCCACTGAAATGAAAAGGAATATCATCATCAGCGCCGACATTAAGTCTGATATGCTTTGCCAGTTGTTATCACCTTTCATTATGGTTCCTTATGCCAATTTTATTCATGGGTTATTATGAGTGACTTGTAGTAATCGAGGAAGGTCTTATAATCCTCTTTAAACCCTTCAGAAAGTTTTACGAGATTGTGTTCAAGGCTGCCCAGAGATCTTGGGAGCTCTCTTTCAATATTTTTCGTAAGGTTTTTCAATGATTCAGTTGTTTCATTAAATGCTGAAGTTACTTCGGTTGAGCCGGTGGAAAAGTCGAATAGGAAGTTATTGAGCATATCTTTTGCTTCGTCTATGCCTTTTTTCATTATTTCTGAAAGCTCTATCTGGCTCATTATACGTGTATTCATCTGGAGTGCCTGTTCCTGGTATTTGTCGATTATTTCGCTGAACAGCTGGTAAACTTCAATAATCTGATCGTTTTTACTTGCGATTTCTGATAGAGTGGCATCTGTTTCTTTAATTGACGTGACAGATTTATCAATACTTTCCTGCAAAAGCCTCAGGTTTTCTGAATGGTTATTCTGCCATTCAAGCATTTTACCGACAGATTCGTTTAGTTCTTTAAAGTTATCACCGAAGCTTGTTGATATTTCTTCGTTAAACCTTTCAATTACGTCTTTTAATGCTGTTACTATTTCTTTTGAAGCTCCTTCAGATATTTGTCGAATAGACTTTTCAAGGTTTTCATTTACTTTTTCAAAATTGCTTTCAAGTATTTCAACTAACATAGCATTATTTTCGCTGTAAACGCTGTTTAATTGTTTTACTTCTTCAACTATTTCTGTATTACTTTCATTTATAGCTTTAAGATGCCTCAGTTTTTGGTCCATTGACCTCATTATTTCTGTGCCATCCTCAGAATATGTTTTAGTGGAAAATTGTTTCTGTATGAAAGTCAGTATAAGCGCCGCAAGTATCCCGAAAATAGAAGTTACAAAAGCTGTACGCAAACCGTCCAACAGCGGCGGAATGCTTTTTTGGATACTTTCCAGGTTTTGAGCCTCAAAGTTTAATAGCCCCCAGAATATACCGGTAAACGTACCCAGAATCCCGACGTTTATTATTAAATGCTTGTAGTTTTTATAGTCGTCAGTATAAAAACTTTTATAATCCTCGTAGCAAAGATAAATAATAATGGCTAAAAACGCCAGGTTTATAGGCGTGAAGATTTTAAAAAATGTATCTATCATGAAATCCATAAAACAATTTTCTCATGTAGGTCTGAATTGCACAATTCTGTTAAAATAAGAAGCTATCTGGTTAAAAACATTTTTTAAGCGTAACCCTTATCATTGCTAT
>CAZLCO010000034.1:0-25376 GCA_964558005.1 uncultured Gammaproteobacteria bacterium
ACGAGTCAGGATGTTTATTTTTTATGAAAAAGTTTTATTCTGCGTAAGTCCTGTTTTAAAATATAAATATTAAAATCTGATTTGGTTTTTTAAAATTATTTTAAAAAAACAACTTAAAATTAAATTTTTTTTCAGGTTAAAGGAAAAACAAAAAATGTTAATTTTTGAGATTTATCATTTTTGTGAAAGTTTTTTTACAAATTGAGTTTAAATAAGCAGAAGGGTGCATTTATATATGTATAATCAATAAATAAAACCAAAAAACACTCAATCCTTAAATTTTGCCCAGCCAGCTGAAAAGGAATCAAAATGCGGTACAATATAATTTATACAAAAGCTTAAAGCACTGCGTTTATACCCTAACTTGCTTATTTATCTTCATGATTATTTGATATAATTTAAAAAAAACAAAGGAGGAAAAAAATGGCAAAAACAACAATATTAGGCGTTTTACTGAAGAAAAGAACTGTTACATCGACTGAATTCCAGAGCATTCTCTCAAAATACGGGTGCAGTATTAAAACAAGAGTAGGCATACACCAGGCAACAGACGGCGTATGCTCGCCTGATGGGGTTATTTTGCTGGATATTATCGGCGAAGATTCCGAGTTAAACACATTGGAAGCTGAATTAAAGGCGATAGACGGCGCAGAAGTACAGAAAATGGTGTTTGAGCTCTAGTAAATGAACAAAGACCCTTTTATACTTGCATCTGGCCCACCGACCAGAACCGCGGAAATGATATCACGAGCATTTGAGGCAGGGTGGAACGGCGCTGTCACAAAAACTATATGCCTTAACCACGAGGAAATGGTCGATGTGTCGCCCAGAATTTACTCTTTAGGCAATGGCTTGAAAAATATCGAGCTGATAAGCAATATTCCCGCTGAGCAGTGGGCAAAAGACATTGAGATATTAAAGAAAGCATATCCTGATAAAGCCGTTATAGCAAGCATTTCAGCAGAAGCGAACAACCTTGCTGGCTGGCAAAAACTGGCGGAAATGATGCAGGCGGCAGGAGCAGATGCGATGGAACTTAATTTTAGCTGTCCGCATGGCTTGCCGGAAAAAGGAATGGGGAAAACCTGTTCTGATAATACTGATATTGCCGCTAATATAACAAAAACAGTAAGAGAGGCCTCTACAATCCCTGTTTGGACAAAGCTGTCCCCGAATGTGACCAGCATAAGCCAGCTTGCCCAAAAATGCGCTGAAAACAGAGCTGATTGCATAACCGCCATCAATACAGTTAAGGGGTTCGCTGGTGTAAATATAAAAACAGGAAAGCCGATTTCACAGGCTTATGGAGGCATTTCCGGCCCTGCAATAAAGCCTGTTGCCCTTAAGTCCGTGTCAGAAATTGCCTCCGTCGTTAATTGTCCGGTGTCAGCGGTCGGCGGTATAAGTAACTGGCAGGATGCGGTTGAGTTTATATTGCTTGGTGCCTCAACTGTACAGTTATGCACAGCGGTTATGCTCAATGGTTACGGTATAATCAATGACCTGCACAGGGGGATATCAGGGTATTTTGGCACAAAAACAATCGATGACATTCGGGGAACATCGCTTAAACATATATCGTCTTTTTCAGCATTGGACAAAACTGTAAAACTAATCCCTCAAATAGATAAATCCAAATGCGTTAAGTGCGGCAGGTGCATGGTTTCCTGTCGGGATGCGGGGTATCAGGCAATAAATGAAAATATTGAAATTAGCCTCGAAAAATGTACAGGCTGCGGATTGTGCACTGCTGTATGCCCGGTAAGCTGTATAAAACTGACACCATTATTTACATTTAATTCATAATAGTGTAAATTTAATATAGAAAACCCGCCGAAGTGGTGAAATTGGTAGACACGCATGGTTCAGGGTCATGTGGGCACAGCCTGTGTGGGTTCGAGTCCCGCCTTCGGCATTTTAAGTAAATGTAGTTAACATAGGAGAAAAGCCATCAATAACGCAAAATATTCCGGTCCTAAAGGGCCAATCATGAACGAAAAAATAAAAGCGGAAGAAGTTCGACTCATTGATGATGAAAGTAAAAACTGGGGGGTTATAAAAACCCGTGAAGCGTTAGAAATGGCTTATGATAAAGGACTTGACCTGGTCGTTGTTAGCCCGGAACAGTCACCGCCCGTAGCTAAGATACTTGACTACGGAAAATACAAGTTTGAAACAGATAAAAAGGCAAAAGACGCCAAGAAAAAGCAGCATGCCCCCGATGTAAAAGAAATCAAAATGCGCTATAAAATAGACGTGCACGACTATGAAGTAAAATTAAAAAACATAAAAAAGTTTTTAAATCAGGGCAATAAGGTAAAAATAATCATTATGCTCAGAGGCAGGGAAATGCAGCACACTAACCTTGCGTTTGACCTTATAAAAAGAATTGAACAGGATATAGAAGGCGAAAACTTTATAATGGAGAAAAAAGCCTCAATGGAAGGCAAAAGCGCTATTATGATACTTGCGCCGGGGTCAGTGTCATAAAAACAAGAAGGCTCCATGACAATCTGCGTTAGCACTTGATTTTTGCATAACCTTTGTTTTACCATATAGCTACTTGTACCAAACATATTAATTGGAGAAATTAACATGCCTAAAATGAAAACCCACAGAGCAGGGGCAAAAAGATATAGAGTAACTGCTTCAGGCAAAATTATGCGCAGGCAGGCAGGGAAAAAACACCTTCTCGGGCATAAAACAATGAAAAGAAAAAACCGCCTGGGTAAAATACTCGTTGTTTTTGAAGGAAATATCGAACAGATAAGAAGGGAACTTCCCTATTTAAAATATTCACGAAAGTAAAGGAGTAACTGGACTATGGCAAGAGTAAAGCGGGGAAATGTACTTCGCAAAAGACATAAAAAGATTTTAAAGCTGGCAAAAGGTTTTAAAGGTGGTAGAAGCAGAATTTTTGTAGCGGCTAACCAGGCTGTAATGAAAGCATTACAATATCAGTACCGTGACCGCAGGAATATTAAAAGATTTTTCAGACGCCTGTGGATTTCCAGAATCAACGCCGCGGCAAGAATGCATGGCATGAGCTACAGCGTATTTATGAAAGGGCTTAAAGAAGCAAATATTATCGTAAACAGAAAAATGCTGTCCGATATCGCAGTAAAAGATGCTGAAGCATTTAAAAAGATTGCTGATGCGGCAAAGAAAAAAGTAGCAGCATAAGTAATAGTTTCAATTAAAAAATAGACCCCGCACCTGATGCGGGGTCTATTTTATTAAAGCATTTTAGCATAAAATTTTTCTTAAATACCTGCCTGTATAAGACCTTTCGCACTCCGCCACCTGCTCAGGCGTGCCCTCTATAACAATTACACCGCCTGCATTGCCGCCTTCCGGCCCTAAATCAATTACCCAGTCGGAAACTTTTATAATGTCCATATTGTGCTCGATTATGACGACTGTATTGCCGGTATCGACTAGCCTGTTAAGGATTTCAACCAGCTTGGACAGGTCATGCCAGTGTAAGCCAACAGACGGCTCGTCCAGAAGATAAAGGGTCTTGCCTGTACTGCGCTTGTTTAATTCTGATGCGAGTTTAACCCGCTGTGCTTCGCCGCCGGAGAGCGTGGTTGCGCTCTGGCCGAGTTTTATGTAATCAAGTCCGACCTCATGCAATGTTTTAAGGCGTGAGGCTATTTTGGGGATATTCTTAAAGAACTCATGCGCCTCTTCCACTGTCATATTAAGCACATCAGATATTGATTTGCCTTTATACTTAACCTCAAGGGTCTCACGGTTGTATCTTGCACCTTTGCAAACCTCACACGGCACGTAAACATCGGGCAGAAAGTTCATTTCTATTTTGATTATGCCGTCGCCTTTGCAGGCCTCGCACCTGCCGCCCTTAACGTTAAAGCTGAAGCGGCCCGGCTGGTAACCCCTTGTTTTGGCCTCGTTTGTCCTGGAAAACAGTTCCCGTACATGGTCAAAAGTGCCGGTATAAGTGGCCGGGTTGCTGCGGGGGGTGCGGCCTATTGGGCTCTGGTCAATGTCTATGATTTTGTCTATGTTTTCCAGCCCTTCAATTTCCCTTACGCCCTGTGGTTTCGGGCAGTTGCGGCCGAGGTGGTGTTTTACGTAGGGCTGGAGGATATCGAATATCAATGATGATTTGCCTGAGCCGCTTACCCCGGTTATGGAAACGAATTTGCCCAGCGGAATGTCAACATCAAGGTTTTTAAGATTGTTTCTGTGCGCATTTATTATTTTAAGATTAATGCTTTTACCGTTACGCCTTCTGTCAGGTATTCTAATAGACATTGCGCCGCGTAAATACTGTCCAGTCAAGGATTTTTTTACTTCCTCTATATCCTCTGGCATTCCCTCGGCTACTATTTCCCCTCCATGCACGCCGGCTTTTGGCCCTATGTCAATCACCCAGTCGGCCCTGCGGATTATTTCCTCGTCGTGTTCAACCACTATAAGCGTGTTGCCGAGGTTCCGCAGCTTGAGCAGGGTATTTAACAACTGCTCATTGTTTACCTGATGCAGGCCAATGCTCGGCTCGGCCATGCGGTCGAGCGAAAGGTAATTCAGCCCCACATCCAGCAGGAACTTCAGCCTGTTTCTTATTTCTTCCAGTAATTGCTTTACTATAGCCATCTGGTGCTCGGAAAGCGATAAAAACAGCGATGAAATATAATTATACGACTCATTAACAGGCATTGCGCACACATCGGCAATTGATTTACCCTGAATTTTTACCGCAAGCGAAAACGGCCTCAGTCTTTTGCCGTGGCAGGCCGGACAGGGGATAGAGTCCATGTATTTTTCAACTTCCTCCCTGACCCTGTCAGAGCCGGACTCCTCATACCTGCGCTTCAAATAGGGGATAATACCCTCATACCTTGCTTTATAAGACTTTCTGAACCGCCTTTTAAAGTCGTCATGAGTGAGGTTCACTTTCTCTCCGTTTGTGCCGTAAAGAATTATATCCTTGTGCTCCTGCGACAGGTGCTCAAACGGGGTATCCATGTCTATTGAGTAGTGCCCGGCAACGGATTTTATTATGTCCTGGTAGTAGGGGTTGCCGGTTTTTGCCCAGGGGTAAAGTGCTCCCTGTTTTAAGGATTTTCTTTCATCCGGCACAATCAAGTCCGGGCTTATTTCAAGGTGTGCGCCAATGCCGCTGCAGTTCTGACAGGCGCCATAAGGGCTGTTAAAGCTGAACATCCTCGGCGAGAGTTCGTCAAAACTCAGCTCACAGCGGGCGCAGGAAAGTTTTTCCGAGAACATTATTTCCCTATCGCCTATAACATCCACGATTACCAGCCCGCCCGCTTTTTTCAGGGCTGACTGCGTGCTTTCGGCTATTCTTGAACGGGATGAGTCCTTTACTATAATGCGGTCTATGATTACTTCAATGTCGTGCTTCTGGGTTTTGGCGAGTTTTATGTCGTCCTCGTCGAGGTTGTAAACCTCACCGTCAACCCTCACCCTGATAAAGCCTTCCTGCCTTAATTCCGAGAAAAGCCCGGAGTATTCGCCCTTCCTGCCTCTGACGAGCGGCGATAAAATCTGTATCCTTGTGCCTTCCCCTAGGCCGAGTATGCTGTTGACTATCTGGTCAATGGTCTGCGGGGTAATCACTTCTCCACATTCCGGGCAGTGGGGCGTTCCAATGCGCGCGAACAACAGCCGCAGGTGGTCATAGATTTCCGTTACTGTGCCCACGGTTGAGCGGGGGTTGTTTGAGGTTGATTTCTGGTCTATTGATATGGCGGGGCTGAGGCCCTCTATGCTTTCCACGTCGGGTTTGTCGAGCTGGCCGAGGAATTGCCTGGCGTAGGCGCTGAGGCTTTCTATATAGCGGCGCTGCCCTTCGGCGAATATCGTGTCAAACGCAAGCGAACTCTTGCCCGACCCGCTAACGCCTGTGAACACTACAAGCTGGTCTTTGGGTATTTTTACGCTGACGTTTTTGAGGTTGTGCTGGTTTGCTCCCCTGACTGTTATGTGTTCGTTTTTCATAATAATATATTATTGCATAAAAAACATATCTTCCCCGCACAGTCATTGCGGACTTACAAAAGCGAATCGGGCATCATCTTTTCTTTGTGGCTGGCTTTAGCTCACCTCTATTTACTCCTATATATCGTCAATATTTCCTTTGCAAGGATTTTCTTGCCGCTACCATTAGTTTCAATAACTGTTTTCTATCAGTTCTTTCACCGCACCACCACATTAACCAACCGGTTTGGCACAACAATAACCTTGACTAGCTCTTTACCCTCGGTGTAACCCCTGATTTTTTCTCGGGAAAGCGCCGCCGCTTCAACGTCTTCTTTTGCGGCGTTTAATGGCATGTCCACGGTGTCGCGCAACTTGCCGCATACCTGTATGGCAATGGTGACGTTCTCGGCTTTTGCAAGGTCTTCATTATACTCCGGCCACTGTTGCTGATGGATGGAGAACTCCCCGCCAAAGTCCGCCCAGACCTCTTCTGAAAGATGCGGGGTTACCGGCGCCATTATCCTTACCAGCGTAGTAATTGCCTGGCTAAGTACGGCTTTATCTTTGTCATTAGCCTTCAGGTAGTCATAAATAGCGTTAACAAATTCACGGTACTTGCTTATTGCGGTGTTGAACTGGAACTCGCCGCTGATATCCTCAGTTATGCCCTTTATGACCCGGTGGGTCTCCCGCACAAGGTCACGGTTCGACTTTGACAGCGATTCTATATCAATCGCCGGGTAATTAAGTAAAAGATCGTCCTTACAGGTATATATGAGACGCCATACACGGTTAAGGAACTTATAACAGCCCTCCACGCCCGCATCTGTCCAGTCAAAATCACGCTTCGGCGGCGAGTCGCTGAGAATAAAAAGTCTGGCAGTATCAGCGCCGTAATGCTCAAATATCTCGTCCGGGTCGACGGTGTTACCCTTGGATTTACTCATTTTTGAGCCGTCTTTCAACACCATACCCTGGGTTAACAGGTTTTCAAACGGCTCGTCAAAATTGAGCAGTCCCCTGTCCCGCAGAAATTTGACGAAAAAGCGTGAGTATAAAAGGTGTAGTATTGCGTGCTCAATGCCGCCGACGTACTGGTCAACATTCATCCATTTGTTGACTAAATTTGAATCAAAAACTTTTTCGCTGTTATGCGGGTCAATGTAGCGCAGGTAGTACCAGCTGCTGCATATAAACGTGTCCATAGTGTCGGTTTCTCGTTTTGCGGGCATGTCGCATACCGGGCAGGCAGCGTTTATAAAGGTTTCAGAGGTGGTGATGGGCGATTTGCCCTGTACCTGAAAATCCACGTCCTTCGGCAGTACAACAGGCAGTTCCTTGTCCGGTACCGGCACAATGCCGCACTTTTCGCAGTAAATAACAGGAATCGGAGCTCCCCAGTAACGCTGGCGGCTAATCAGCCAGTCCCTCAGTCTGAACTGCTCCTGTGCGTAACCGGCATTGTTCTGTTCTGCCCATTCGGTGATTTTTTGTTTGCCGGTTTCGTTATCCAATCCGTCGAACTGGCCGGAGTTTACCATTGTTCCCTGTTCTGTATATGCTTCTGTCAAAGGTTCATCGTCTTTTTTGATTACCTGTACTATCGGCATGTTGAACTTTTTAGCGAATGCAAAGTCCCTTGTGTCGTGGGCCGGTACACCCATGACCGCGCCGGTGCCGTATTCTGTGAGCACATAATCCCCTGTCCAGATAGGTACTTTTTGTCCATTGAACGGGTTGATAACGTGCGTGCCTAAGGGTACTCCGGTTTTTGGCCTGTCTGTTGACGTGCGCTCTATTTCGCTCATCTTTTTGGCTTTTTCTATGTACTCCTCAACCTGTTGCCTGTTCTTGGGAGTGATTAGCTTTTCTATTTCAGGGTATTCAGGCGAAACAGCCATAAAGGTCACGCCGAATACCGTGTCCGGTCTTGTTGTGAATATTGGTATGTCCATCCCTTCTACTTCATCGACTTTAAATTTTAACACAGCACCGTGGGACTTGCCTATCCAGTTTTTTTGCATGGTCTTTACCTTGTCAGGCCATCCGGTTAGCTTGTCTAAATCCTGTAACAGCTGTTCTGCGTAGTCTGTGATTTTTAAGAACCACTGGGAGAGTTTTTTCTTTGTGACTTCTTCGTCACAGCGCCAGCATGCGCCGTCAATGACCTGCTCGTTTGCCAGTACTGTAGAGCATTTTTCGCACCAGTTTACCGGGGATTCCTTTTTATACGCCAGCCCTGCTTTGTAAAATTCCAGAAACAGCCATTGTGTCCACTTATAATAGTCTTCCTTGCATGTTGCGATTTCCCTGCTCCAGTCATAGGCGAGGCCGAGCTGTTTGAGCTGATCTCGCATATAGTCTATATTTGAAAATGTCCATTCAGCCGGGTTTTTGCCTGATTGAATAGCAGCATTTTCCGCAGGAAGCCCGAAACTATCCCATCCCATCGGGTGCAGGACATTGTAGCCTGTCATCTTTTTAAAACGGGCTATCACGTCGGTTATGGTGTAATTGCGTACGTGGCCCATGTGCAGGCGGCCTGACGGGTATGGAAACATTGAAAGGGCATAGTATTTAGGGGTGTCTGATTCATTTGGGGTGGCATAGATGTCTTTGTTTTCCCAGTTTTTCTGCCATTTTTTTTCTATTTCCTGTGCTATATATTGTTCTTTCAAGATTGCTGCTCCTTTTGTTTATGGGTTTATAAAATAAATTATATCAGGACTCACGTAGAGTAAAGAATTTTCACAAAAAAGTAACATCCTGTATCATCAGTGCTTTGAAATATGTAAAGTAAGGTCAATATTGAATTTTGTTTCAGTTGATTAAAAGTCCTATAGCTTAAACCTTTCAAGATGACTTTTTAGTTCTTTTGCAATATTACCAAGGTTTTGAACGCTTTCGTTAATCTCTTGTGCCCCTGCTGTTTGTTCTTCTGCGATACATGCAATTTCCTGTGCACTTGCCGCAGACTGTTCTGTGATTGTTGAAATATTTTCCGCCATTTTGAGTACTTCCGTTGAATTGCCGGTCAAGCCCTCGACTTCAGTAGAAATCTTATCGATATTTTTATTGGTTATGCCAGCCAGTATGTGGATTTCCTTTAAGGAAGCCCCGGTTTCCTCTATGGTTACAGCCCCTTCGTCTACTTCTATGGCTGTTTCTTCCATGATATTTACTGTTTGAGTAGTTTTTTCCTGAATAAGGCTTATCATTTCGTTGATTTTTTCTGTTGCCTTGCTTGATTCTTCGGCAAGTTTTTTAACTTCATCTGCAACAACCGCAAACCCCCTGCCGTGCTCGCCTGCCCTTGCGGCTTCTATCGCTGCGTTAAGGGCAAGAAGGCTAGTCTGTGAGGCAATATTTTTTATGATTACAACAATTTGTTCTATCTCCGAACTTAGCACCCCAAGTTCGTTTATGCCTTTTGACACATGAGAAAATGTATCTTTTATCTGTTTTATTTTTTCAACCGCATTTTCTGATTTTTCCTGCCCTGTTTCAGCCTTGCTCGTTGTTTCTTCTGAAAGCTTAACAGTATCAGTAAGTTTTTTTGATATTGATTCTATTGTATTATCCATTTCACTAATGTATTCATGGATTTTGCTTACATTGAATGCCTGTTCTTGAGCCCCTGATGCCAGCTGGGTGATGCTTGATGCGGCCTGCTGCGCACCTTCTGCTGTCTGTTCGCTGGCAACGCTGATTTCCCTTGCTGTTTCATAAACATTATCAGCAGAATGCTGGGTTTTTATAAAAAATTCTTTTAATTCCTGTACTGTTTTATTAAGCTGGGCAATCAAAATGCCCGTTTCATCATTTGTTTCAATATCTGTAATTACTCTGTTAAATTTCCCGTTGAATAAATTATCAAACCTTTCCAGCAGCCTGGTAAAAGAGTTTGTGACATTACTGGAAACTAAAAAGCCGGCTAACAAACAAACTGAAATAGCAAAGACATAGGCTCCGAACATTATCAGCTTTGGACTTTCAAAAACTATGTCCATTAGTCCTATAACGATCAGAAGAACCGTAAATATCAATGATAGCCCGGTAACTTTTTGAGTTATTTTTAAATTTATAAACCAATTTTTCAAGATTATACCCTCCGGTTGTTTATATTATAATTTTTTTGTCTAAAATATGGAATAATCCTGATAAATGAGTAAGAAAACTTTTTATATAGAAACCCTGGGCTGTCAGATGAACAAGTCTGACACTGAAAAAATATCAGGCATACTTAACAGCCTTGGTTATGAAAGAAAAACTTCCCTGGAAGATGCGTCGCTGTTGATAATGAATACATGCAGTATTCGGGCCGCATCTGAAAATAAGGCATACAGCTATCTTGGCGTATGGAAAAAACTTAAAAAAAATAATCCTGATATAAAAATAGCAATGTGCGGATGTGTTGCTCAGCAGACAAAAGAAAAAGTTTTTTCCAGGGCTCCGCAGGTTGACCTTGTATTTGGCACCCATAACATTTATGAACTCCCGGAACTGCTTAAAAATTTAGGGCATAATGAAAAAATTTGCTCAATTTCCAAAACACATTATGAATCCACAAACGGTTACAGGCCAACAAGAGAAAAGGGCTTATCCGCCTGGCTGCCAATTATTGACGGGTGCGATTATTTTTGTACATATTGCGTTGTCCCTTATGTAAGGGGCAGGCAAAAAAGTAGGATGCCGGAGGATATTATCAAAGAAGCCCGGGAAATCGCCCTTGAAGGATATGGTGAAATTGCGTTGCTTGGCCAGACAGTGGATTCATACGGCATAGACCTTGGCGACAAAAACATTAACCTCGCCAACCTTTTAAAAGAATTAAATAAAATAGAAGAACTGCACAGGATAAGGTTTGTAACCTCTCACCCGGCGGATATTACAGACGAGCTGATTTATGCGGTCAGGGATCTGGAAAAGGTTTGCGAATTTTTTCATATCCCTATGCAATCAGGCAGCAACGCAGTGCTTGAAAGGATGAAAAGACCGTACTCAAGAGAACATTATATAGAGTTGGTAAACAAAATCCGTAGGGAAATGCCTGATGCTGGAATAACATCTGATTTTATAGCGGGTTTCCCGGGTGAAACCGAAGAACAGTTTGAAGAAACATTATCAATATTAGACGAAATAGTTTTTGACCACTGCAATACAGCGGCTTATTCTTCCAGAAAACAGACTCCGGCTGCGGTATGGAAAGACCAGGTTCCTTTAGAGGACAGAAAAAGGCGGCTCAATATATTAAACGAAAAAGTCAGAGAAACCGTGAAAAAGTCCCATGAAAAATATATTGGGAAAGAATTGGAAGTTTTTGACGGCCGGGCAAGGAATAATAAGATTGTGAATTATGAAGGTGACGGAAAAGCATCGGATAAACCTGTAATAGTGAAGATAAAGGGAGCTTCCGTATGGAGCCTTATCGGGGAATTGTAGGGGCGAACCTATAGGTTCGCCCCTGATAAAGCAATAAAAAAGCTACCTTTTTTAACGGTAGCTGAAAAATATTTTGGGAGGAGATTTGGGGGTTGTTTGTTCTATCTATTTAATTCCCCTGAATAAAAAAAGTTTCCCTTTTCAGGAAAACTTTTTACATAACTTAATGTTATTGTCAGTTAAACTTCTACAATGAGTGTTTTACTAAAATGATTGGGAACGTTGGTTAGCGTTTTCAATCTTGTTTGCAATATTAACAAAGCTATTTTTTATGACATCTCCTTCTGCTTGTAACATGGTTACAGAAACTACTGCTACCAGAGCCAGGATCATGCCATATTCAACTAAACTCTGTCCTCGCTTTTTTTTAGATTTATGCAACGCTAATCTTATTATGTCCAATCTGCCTGTGAACGTTGGTTTGCGTTTTCTAACTTTTCTGTTACGTTCTCAACAGTTGTTTTGATCTGGTCACCCATTGTTTGAAGTACTGTAATAGCAACAACTGATACAAGAGCAAGGATTAAGCCATATTCTACAAGGCTCTGACCTTTAGTCTTTTTCTTCTGTTCCTGTTGTTCCTGTTGTTCGATTTGTTCTACGATTTTTTCCATTTCGTTCATACTCACTTAATCTCCTAAACTAATTTACTAAAGTTAATTTTACACTTCATGTTTAATAGTACATTACAATTACATTTTAATTAATCCCTTTGAGGGGTGATTTATAAATATCACCCTTTCGGGCTCATCCTTCAAAACAATCAAGGCAGGACTATGCTCTGCCTTGATTATAATTATAGCAATAATAGTAATACTAATCTTCATTAAAATTCTGGTGTTTCCTTTTTCCTTTGTAGTTTTTCCTTTTTTGTTTCATTTCTTCTTTAAACCTGTTAAATTCAGTTTTTTGTTCAGGATTAAGTATTGATTCAAATTTTTGCATATTTTCTTTTCTTATAGCATTTGCCTTTTGCCTGAGGGATTTTATTTCTTCTCTTTTTTCTTTTAATTCTTCAGAAGAAGCATCTGTCTGCTTCATTTCCTTTATTTCCTGCTTTTTTTGTTTTATTTGCTCAATTACAGGAGCTATTTCCGGCTTTGCGTTTTCTCGGATTTGTTTAGCCTGTTCCTGCTGTTCAGGGGTGAGATTTAATCTTTCTCGCAATTCCTGTTTTATTTGCTGTCTTTTTTGTTTAAAATCATGTCCTTCTGCACAGGCGTAACTGCCGGCTGAAAGGATTACGATCCCCGCTGCCAATAAAGCGATAACTCTCTTCATAAAATTCTCCTTTCTTCAAATTCTTTTTGAAGTTGTTTTCGTGCATTAAAAAGTCTTGATTTTACCGTACCTACCGGGCATTTAATTTTTTTTGCTATTTCTTCATAGCTCATTTCCTGCATATCATAAAAAATCACCACTTCCTTCAGTTTTGGCCTGAGGGTTTCTATGGTATTTAT
The DNA here is from genome assembly GCA_964558005.1 of uncultured Gammaproteobacteria bacterium. GTDB lineage: Bacteria > Cyanobacteriota > Vampirovibrionia > Gastranaerophilales > UBA9971 > JANQGS01. Next base: position 12,876 of record CAZLCO010000034.1, read on the forward strand.
TATTTGTTTTCTCCTTTCTGCAAGTATAAGCACATTTTCAGGAGTGGTTTTGTTATCTTTTACGTTAACAAATGCCTCATCGTCAAAATCAGTTTTCCGGTCATTATTGTATTGCTTTGATTTTAAATGGTCTTTACATGTATTAACTGTTATTCTCTTTATCCATGCCCGGAGGTTTCCCCGGTCTTTGTACAGGGAAAGATTTTTCCATATTTTTATATACACTTCCTGCTCAATATCCGTAACGTTTTTTGTTCCGGTAATTGAAACAATAATACTCTGTATGCCATTTTTATAATTCTTGATTATTTCAGGCAGGGTAAGGTTTTTTTCTTTTAAATTTTTTTCCATATATTAATAAACCATCAATAATCCATATTCATCAGTAGGCAGTCCCATTTCAGAAATTACCGATTCAGCAGCATTGGAAGCCAAATTATGGTCTTTATTTTCAATATTTATAATGTCGGTATTAATTGTAAACAATACAAGTGTAATTATCACCAAACCAGCCGCTATTTTTATTGCGGGAATATAATGGTTTTTCTTTCCGTAATTTTTGTAATGAAAAGCTGCTTCTTTAGCGATATTAGCTGTTTTATCCATTTTTTCATGCTGTTCCCTGCATTCGGGGCAAATAACAAGGTGTTCTTCCAGTTGTTCTTTTGTGCCGAAAACAAACAGGCTTTCGTATTTATTACATTTTTCTGACATTTTTTAATCCTGAGTTTTTTTCTTTCTAAATTATAGAACGAAGAAACTACAGGAATTGTTCATTTTTTCTTTCTTATTTTTCCGCTTCTCTTTTTATTTTTCGCATAATATCCTTAACATCTGAATTTAGGCCTTTTCCTATAAATATAGGAATATAAAATCCCGGGTTAGCATAAATCCGGCAGTCTAGAATAGTAGCTTCTCCGTAAGGTATCAGCTCAAAATACCCGAAAAGTTCTTTAAAACAACCTTCAGTTTTTTTAAAAGACATTTTTTCATATTCCCGGCTGTTATTAAAACAAATAACGTAGTCAAAATTAGGTAAAATCCTGCACACTTTAACAGAAGTCTTTACCAGCTGGTTAGTACCATCATCGCTCAGCACAGTGGATTCTTCTATTTGCTTAACCAGTCTGGGGAAATTTTCCTTGTTTTTCAATAATCGCCATACTTTTTCTTTTGGTGCATCTATTAATATAGTACTTTGTGAACCTTTTACCGAGTTTTTTATAACAGGTTTCAACAGTACTTTTCCCTGTGTCAGGCTTTGGATTTCATTGGATTTTATACTTAAAGGATATGCGGATGAATAAAGAAAAAAAAATACGATAAACGTATATAAAACTTTCCTTAACATCTTCTCCCCTTTCCCCTATTTCAAATTATTTATATTTTAACTTTTTTAAACCGGCGATTTATTCCACAAAAAGACAGTATTAAAAAACCTTTTTATCATATAATTTAAGTATGAGAAGACAGGGTAGTTTGTTAATTATTTTCGCTCTACTCCTCGCCTTTATGATGGCAGGGATAGCGGCCGGTTTAATGTACCTTAAAAGCCTGCCGTCGATTGATCAGCTTGCGCAGTATGAACCTACTCTTACTTCGCAGATAGTGTCCGCTGACGGGGAGCTAATAAAGACTTTTGGAGCTTATAAATATAAAAAAGTCAGCATACATGAAATTCCCGAATACATGAAAAAGGCGATAATATCTATTGAAGACAAAAATTTTTATTCCCATGACGGTTTTGATATACAGGCTTTAATCAGGTCAACAATAAAAAATATTAAAGCAGGCAAAATAGTTCAGGGAGCAAGTACAATAACCCAGCAAATTACAAGGATACTTTTTCTGTCACAAGAAAAAACCTTTACAAGAAAATTTAAAGAGCTGATACTTGCTCACAGGCTGGAAAAAACTGTTACCAAAGACAAAATTCTTGAAATGTATCTTAATCACATATATCTTGGCGAAGGGGCATACGGAATAGCAGCGGCTGCAGATATTTATTTTGATAAAAAAGTTAATGAACTTACTCTTGCAGAATGTGCGCTTTTGGCAGGGCTTCCTCAGGCGCCTTCAGTTTATAATCCTTACAGGAATATGGACCTCGCAAAAAAACGCCGGGCCATGGTAATCAACAGGATGCTTGAAGATGGTTATATAACAAAAAAAGAGGCAAAAGAAACAAAAAAATCAGAAATAGTCCTCAGCGAAAATAGAAAAATAAATACTCTTAAAAAGGCCCCTTATTTTGTTGATTTTGTAATTAAGGAATTAAAGGAGAAAGCCGGCCTGGATGAACAGGAAGTTATACAGGGCGGTTATAAAATATACACAACGCTTAATTATGAATACCAGCAAGCTGCTGAAAAAAGCCTTGTTAATAACATGAAGGGGTGGGGACTTACAGAATCAGACGAACAGGCCGCTCTCCTTTCTTATGACGTTGTTTCAGGTCAGGTCATGGCTTATATAGGGGGAAGGGATTATTCTGAAACCCAGTTTGACAGGGTATCGCTGGCTATAAGACAACCGGGCTCTTCTTTTAAGGTTTTTATTTATATCACTGCAATGGAACAGGGACTTACTCCTTTTACCGTTTATCCTGATATCCCGGTGCAAATAGGAGACTGGAGCCCTCAAAATTACGGCAAAAAATACCGAATAGAACTCCCCCTGTATAAAGCGCTGGCATTATCCTCAAATGTAGTTGCTTCCCAGCTTATAATGGATGTAGGAGTTGAAGAAGTAAGAAGAACCGCGAGAAAAATGGGTATTACCACTCCTTTGGAAAAAGACCCTACAATTGCGCTCGGTTCAAGCGGAGTTAAAATGATAGAGCTGGCAACTGCATACGGAGTGCTGGCAAATGGCGGCATTAAGGTTGAGCCGTATGGCATTGAAAAGATTGAAACCGCAAACGGCAGGGTCGTTTATGTGGCAAAAAATGATTATAAAAGGATTCTCGATATAAAAACAGTTGCCTATATGGTTGAAATGCTCAAACAGGTAGTAAAATTCGGTACAGGGGCAGCCTCGAATATTGGCAGGCCCTCCGCCGGGAAAACAGGCACTACAGACAGCTACAGGGACGCCTGGTTTGTAGGGTTTACGCCGGATATAGTAACAGCAGTATGGGTGGGAAATGATAACAACACCCCGACTAATAAGCTCACAGGCGGGTCTTTACCTGCTGTTATATGGAGAGACTTTATGAAAGTCATTACTTACAACAAACCTGTTATGGATTTTATGTATCCGGAAATTATTGTTGATACAAAATACGAACCAGGAATTCATGAAGATGAACTTCAGGACATAATAAAAGAAAAACAGGAAAAAGACGGAGAAGAAAATTCTGAAGAACCTGAAGAAAAAGATGAAAAGTCTAAAGATGATTCTGAAAAAGATGAAATAGAAGTATCAGATAAAAAAATAAAAGAACCTGAAGAGATAGAAGCATTCAATCCTGTACCCGTACCCGTAAAAAGGGTTAAGGTAAAAACAATAAGGCCTGTCCCTGTGCCAGATTCAAAAAAAAGAAGGCCTATCGGTTCTTCAGGATTTTAAGTCATAGTCTGATTTAAAAGTAGTTATTAAGAAATATTAAAATTTTTTCAAAAAAAAGTGTTGACAGAACACTTTTTTAATCTAGAATAATAATCAAAGAGATGAATTGATAAATAAATAATTTAAATAAATATATAATTCCCCTATTAAATAAATAAAAGCAGAAGAAGAGAACACTTAAGAAAGCAGAGATGATTTAAGGGATCTGTAAAACAAGACAGGCCCTTTTTTTTTATGTTTATTTCCATTTGAAGCTATTAGAATGCGTTTGGTTAAAAATTTTATGTAAGATTTTTTTATTACTTTCTTAAAATAAAGTCCGAGTAGCCCATCAGGGGCTGTCGAGGCAAAAAAAACAACCCCAAGGCAACGTCAAAGTTAGTCCTCATTAAACAGAAAAGACCGACTGCAACGCCAAAGATGATAGGGCGCTGGCCTGATTATAAAAAACATTTATCGTTTATTTTTTAAAATTACTAATATACCGAAATTTAGGCTGGTTAAAATTTCATTAAAGAAATCCGGTTTCTTTAATAAATCAGGTATATTAGTAACTGATTTCAAATAATTAAAAAAATAAAAACGAGGTTTATAATTATGGATATACAATTACAATTATTAAGGCCTGACAGACAGGTATCATTTTCAGGAAACCAGCAGCCACCGGCAAGAAATAACAACACTGTAAGAAATGCATTTTTGGGTGCCGCGGCAGGCGCAGGGTTTGGGGCAACTCCAGCAGGGCCGGGGTTTATTTCCAAGGCTGGAAATGTAGTAAATAAAGTTGTTGAAAACACTCCTGAAAAAATTAGAAAACTTGCGGCCAATCCCAAATTTCAGGCAGCAGCGGTATTTGGTTCAGCAGGTGCAGTGATTGCAGCAGCAGCGTCAAAACTTTCCCAGAGTCTTGAAAACAGCGGTAAAGTCCAGCCTATAGAGCCGGAAAACCCATACAGCAGAACTATTCCCGAAAAACTCTATAAAGACTGGGAAGCGGCATAAGCAAATCCTTTTTTAATAATTTAAAGAAAAGACCCGAATCAAACGGGTCTTTTTTAATGGTAAAATAATAAATACAATTTTTATAAGGATTTGGGGATGAACGCAAAAACCTTGATTTTAATAGATGGACACGCATTGGCATACAGGCAGTTTTTTGCCCTGGAACGTACGGGGATGAAAACAACAGATAATGTGCCTACCTGGGCGGTTTATGGCTTTATGAAAGCCCTTTTTGATTTACTGCGTAAAGTTAAGCCCGATGCCATAGCGGTTTCTTTTGATAAGGGCAGAGAAACCTTTCGTGTGCGGGAATACCCTGAATATAAGGCCAACAGGCAGGAAATGCCCGATTCTATGAGGGAACAGCTCGGCTATATCTTTGAAGGGGTAAAAGCCTTTGATATACCAATATATGAGATGGCGGGCTTTGAAGCCGACGATATAATAGGCACAATAGCGGAAAAAGCCAAAAATCTCGGCCATAAGACATTGATACTTACCGGCGACCAGGATTCTTTCCAGCTGGTTGACGAGGAAAAAAACATTATTGTATTAATTCCATCTAAGGGTGAACTGTTGGAGTATGACAGGGAAAAAATTCACGAAAAACTGGGGGTTTGGCCGGAAAATGTAGTGGATTATAAAGGCCTGCGGGGGGATTCTTCTGATAATATCCCCGGGGTAAAAGGCATTGGAGAAAAAACAGCGGTAAAACTTATAGAGCAGTTCGGTTCGGTTGAAGAAGTTTATGAACATCTTGAGGAGGTCTCTTCAAAAAGTCTTAAAGAAAAGCTTGAAAACGACAGGGAAATGGCTGTAAAAAGCAAATACCTTGCTACTATCCGCAAAGATGTACCCATTGAATTTGATTTTGAGCATACACAAGTCACAATGCCTGATGTTGAAAAACTCACAGCTTATTTGAAAAAATACCAGTTTAACAGCCTGCTGAAAATATTGCCGGAAGTACTTTCCCATTGTTGCAAAGAAGGACAGGAACTCGGTGAAATTAAAATTGAAAGCGGGAAAACTTTGGATTTTAATGTTGAAATAGTTGACTCCAATGAAAAATTTGATGAATTTTATGAAAAACTGTTGCAGCGAAAAGAATTTTCACTCGACACCGAAACAACAAGTCTTAATGTGTTTGAAGCAAAGCTCGTGGGTTTATCATTCGGCTGGGACAATGAAACCTATTATGTGCCGGTAGGACATAATTTCAGCCAGCAGCCTGACTTAAATTATGTAATGGATAAATTAAAGCCTGTATTTGAAAACCCTGAAATAAAAAAGGTTTTGCAGAACGCAAAGTATGAACTGCATATATTAAAAGGGTTAAACATAGAATTAAACGGCGTATCAATGGACACGATGCTGGCAAGCTACATTAAAGACCCCGCATTTAAACATGGGTTGAAACAGCAGACATTCAGCCTTCTTGATTATGAGATGACGCCTATAGAAGACCTGATAGGAAAAGGCAAAAACCAGATAACAATGGCTCAGGTACAGGTGGATAAGGCCGCAGAATATGCCTGTGCTGACGCAAAGGCGACCTGGGAACTCGGGCTGTATTATGACAAAATTCTGTCTGATGGGGACAAAAAGGTTCTTTATGAAATTGAGCAGCCGCTTGTGCCGGTGCTGGCAGAAATGGAAAGAAACGGGGTTAGTTTAGATACAGGTTATTTAAAAGAATTATCAGATGAACTGCAGGACAACCTCGAGAAAATTGAAGCTAAAATTTTTGAATTTGCCGGGGAAAAATTTAATATAAACTCCCCGAAACAGGTGGGCGATATAATTTTTGAAAAAATGCAAATACCGCCAAAAGGCAAGGTAAAAAACAAAACCGGATACTCAACAAGCGCGCAGGTACTGGAAACACTTAAAGAGGAGCACCCAATAATAAGTCTTTTGCTGTCACACAGGCAGTATTCAAAACTAAAGTCCACTTATGTCGATTCTCTGCCTTTACTGGTCAACCCTAAAACAGGCAGGATACATACAAGTTTTAACCAGACAGTGACCACAACAGGCAGGCTTTCAAGCAGTGAGCCGAATTTGCAGAACATCCCCATAAGGACACCTCTGGGAAACAGGATACGCGCGGCGTTTGTGCCCGAGGACAGGGAAAATGCGGTTATAATGTCAGCTGATTATTCGCAGATTGAATTAAGACTGCTTGCGCATATATCAGGTGATGAAAACCTTATTGAGACATTCTGCTGTGATGGGGATATCCATATAGACACCGCAAGCAAGGTTTTCAACGTCCCGATTTCTGAAGTAACTTCTGAACAGAGAAGAGCTGCCAAAACCGTTAATTTTGGCATAATTTACGGGCAATCAAGCTATGGCCTGTCAGAAACTTTAAGGATTCCGCCGGCTGAAGCAAAGGATATGATAGAAAAATACTTTGCCACATATCCGAAAATCCGGGATTATATGGACAAAACAGTGGAAGAAGCCAGGGAAAGCGGCTATGTAAAGACAATGTACGGCAGAAAACGCTACCTTAAAGAGGATTTGCACAGCAGAATGAAGCAAATTCGAGAATTTGCGGAGCGCGCAGCTATTAATTCGCCCCTGCAGGGCACCGCCGCTGATATGATAAAGCTGGCAATGATAAGGCTGCATCAAGAGCTGAAAAATTCAACTTTAAAATCAAAATTAATATTACAGGTACACGATGAGCTGGTGCTGGAAGTGCCAAAGACCGAGTTGGAAGAAATTAAAGCTATGGTTACAAGGTGCATGGAGCTTGACCAGCCTCTGAAAGTGCCGCTTGTAATCGATATCGCCTGCGGGCCTTCGTGGATGGAGGTTAAGGAATAGATGCGGGGTAAAATTAATATTCTCGACTGCACGCTAAGAGAGGCCGGTTATTTGAATAATTGGCAGTTTTCAGATGAATATATCAGGTATTATATTAATCTGGTTCAAAAATATGGTGTGGATGTTGTTGAAATAGGGTTCAGATACAACACAAAAAATGTAAATTACGGCATTTGCGCATACTGCCCGGATGATTTTGTTAATAGCCTTGATATTCCTAATAATTTACAGGTGGCTGTAATGATAAAATCAGAGCAGTTTGAAAACAAACAACAATTGCGCGAACTTTTTAATGATAAAAAAAATTCAAGGGTGGATATTGTACGGGTGGCGTCTCATTATCAAAAAGCAGGATACACAGGGGAAATTATAGAATTTCTTCGGGAAAAGGGTTATAAAACCAGTCTGAATATAACAAAATTAAATAATGAAACAACCCTGAAAAAATTTTTAGAATTTAATTTTGATACCGATATGTTGTATTTTGCTGATACATATGGGACGCTTTCTCCCAGAGACATTAAGGGTATTTTTTTTATTGCCGGATATTATTTTAACTGCCCTTTGGGCTTTCATGGGCATAATAATAAAGGCCTTGCCCTTGAGAATACCCTTGCTGCTATAGAAAGCGGCGCTACTTATATTGATTCCACAATAAATGGTGTAGGAAAGGGTTATGGCAATTTGAAAACAGAAGATATAGTAAAGGAGTTGAAAAATGAAGGACTGCATATTCTGCAAAATTGCAAATAAAGAAATTAATACAGAACTAATTGTTGAAACAGACGATTATGTATCTTTTAAAGACCTTTCCCCACAGGCGCCGGTGCATGCACTGGTCATCCCCAAAGAGCATTTTGCTTCATTAAATGAAATGGATAATCCTGAATTAGTGGGGAAATTATTGGCAGGAGCAAGAGAAACTGCTAAAAAACTGGGAGTGGGTGAAAACTATCGTGTTGTGATAAATACAGGAGAAATGGCAGGGCAGACAGTTTTTCATATACATCTGCATGTGCTGGGCGGAAGGGCTATGCAGTGGCCGCCGGGCTAAAAATTTTTGCTTAATTTAATAAATTAAAAGGCTCTCATTAGAGAGCCTTTTAAAAATAAATTTATTTAATTATTAGCCTTTCATATCAAGTTTTGATGCTTTGTTTGTTTGTATAGCTTTAAGTGTTGATGGTGATAATTTTATTTGTACAGTACTTGCACCTTTAAAGCTAACGTGCCTTGGTGATGTATGTTTGATTTGTTGAGCTAAGCCTTTTACGTCCATAATATGCCTCCATACCTATTTCACATTGATAACTATAGCATGTTGATCTTTTTACTGTCAATGTAATGTGCAAATTATGCTTAAAAAAAGTATACCTGTTTTTTTAAAATAAAGAATCTTTTATACTTTAAAAAATGGATTGCTTTGTGTGTGATTATAATTAAAATATTAGTATGATAAAAAGTATGTCCGTAAATATAATCATATCAATTATTATAAGTATTTCCTTGTGTTCATTTACAGTTGCTGAAGAAAAAGACCTGTTAATTCAAGGTGTTAAAAGTTACAAGGAAGGCAATTATCTTGGAACTGTGCAATTAATGGAAGAAGTAATCGAGGAAAACCCCGGCAGTGCGCTTGCTTATTATTATACGGCTATTTCTTATGTAATGCTCGGCGATACAGCAAAAGCACGGGAGTCGTATGATAAGGTAATTGTTCTAAGTCCGGGCTCACAGCTTGCCAGGTATTCTGAAATAGGTAAACGCCTTATGGAAACAAAACCTGTTAAAAACGATGAAAAAACAATAGAAAAAGATGAAATTACTTCAGATTTTTATGAAGAAAAAGTAGAAAAAGACATGAAAGAAAGAAATCTTAAATTTATTATTGAAAAAATAAATCGCGATAAAAAAATCTCACCGGAAGAATACCAGAAATTTGAGGATTTTTCTCCTGATAAATCTATGGAGCGGCCAAACAATGAAGAAATACAAAAAGCCATGCAGGTTTTGATGCAGGCGGGTATATCACCGGGCATGCCGGCAGGTATAGACACTGGGGTAATGAATCCGCAGCTGATGCAGATGAGTATGCTCACAGGCGGCATGTCTGGTCAGCAGAATAATAATCCTATGAATATGCTGCCAATGTTGATGATGATGCAGGGGCAAAATAACGGCAGTACACAGGATAATTATAATCCGCAGTTTATCCAGTCCATGCTCAACAATATGATGATGCCTAACATGATGGATTTTTCAGATAAAAGAGATTATTAATTAAACATGAAAAAAATACTGGTAACAGGCGGGTCAAGAGGAATAGGGTTTAATATAGCAAAAAAACTCGCAGAAGAAGGGCATGAAGTCACAATAACCGGCAGAAACCCTGAAACACTCGCTATGGCCGCTGAAAAAATCAAGGCCAAAAATTTTATGGCATGCGATTTAACTGAAAAAATAGAGCTGAAAGAAATCCCCGATGTATTAATCAATAACGCAGGGGCTTATGCCTGGCACCCAATAGAAAAAAATTCTCCTGAAGAAACAGCAAAGGTTTTAAAAATTAATCTGGAAGTCCCTATAGAGCTTTGCAGTCTAGTGGTGCCGGAAATGAAGAAAAGAAGTTGGGGCAGGATTATAAACATCGGCTCAATCAGCGGGGCCGTAGGCGAGGCCAATGCATCTGTGTATTCTGCCAGCAAGGCCGGGCTTATCGGGCTTACAAAATCGCTTGCGCTTGAGCTGGCCGAGCATGGTATCACCGTAAACATAGTAAATCCCGGCTGGGTTAAAACTGACATGACCGCAGAGGTGCTGGATGAGGAAATTCTCCAGACTATTCCGCAGAAAAGATATATTGAACCCTTAGAAATTGCAGACCTTGTAAGTTATTTGATAAGCGATTCGGCCAGGGGTATTACAGGACAGGCAATCAATATGTGCTGCGGTCTGAGCCTGGGGTAAGAGGTTAATAAAAATTTAACCCAAAAAAATACTACTTTAGTATTAAAGTAATTTGCCGAAAATGTTATTATAGAAAAGTATAATAATTAGAAGAATGTTTTAATATACTGCACAAATGGAACAAAATCTTATTATATTTGCGGCTATTGAGCTATTAGTATTCTGTATTGTCCTATATGTAATTATCAGGGCAAATATTTTCGTTAACACCTTGCAGCGAGAGGTGAATGAACTATATATTTATTTGCCGGTAACTATAAGAGACATAAAAGGTGATTTGAAACTATTTAACGAGTCTTTAAGGAATAAATTTGAAACTAAAGCTCTTGATGCACAGGAAATAGGCTTTTTAGTCGGCAAAATTTTCTCGGAAATAATATTTGCAAGGTTCTCTTTATTTCCGTTTAAAAAAAGGCTGGTTTTAACATCAATAATGTTAAAATTATGGAATATACGGCAAAGATTGAGAGTAACATTTTTAAAACTTTTTATTAAATAATTAGTCAGAAAGGAGTACACTGGAGGGTAGATATGTCAAGAAATTCAGATGATTCAATAATATTTGTAGCTGGAACGCTTTTAGGTATTTTGGCGGGAACAATAGCGGGCTTAGCTCTCTCACCCCGTTCAGGAAAAGAAATGCGCCAGGAAATAGTTAAAAAAGTATCCTCTGATTCAATGCTCAGAGTGAAATATAATCTGGAAAACCAGATAAACAAAATACAGGAAGCGGTAAGGGCCGGAAGGCTCGCAGTCGCCAAACAAAAAGAAGAAGAAGCAGAAGCAGGATATTAGGAGGTAGATTTGGACAGCTTACCACAGGACATTATGCAGCCATTAGAACTGTTAATATATGTTTCCCTTGTTTTGATACTCATAACCGGAGTTTTCCTTATAAAGCTCCTGCTTGATATGTCAAACCTGGTAAACAGTTTACAGGATTTTGTAAAAGTAACACAGGCCGAGCTAGAGCCGGCCATCAAGGAAATTAACGGCACGCTCACAAACATTAACAATATTTCTTCAAGTATTAACAACCAGTTTAATAATTTTAACAGTGGTTTGGAAAAGGGCGGTCAGCTTATTTCAGAGAATTCGGCAAAAGCTTATAAAAAGCTTAAGGTCGTGGGTTCTCAGGTAAAAGAAAGTATAATAGCTTTATCAGATGTCTTTTTTAAATAAAGGCAAGAAAGGAGAGTAATATGTCAGTAGGAAAATTTTTAGCCGGATTTGTAGTTGGCGGCGCTGTTGGAGGCGTTCTTGGAATACTTCTCGCGCCACAGTCAGGAGAAGAGACCAGAGGTTTAATCTCAGATAAATCACAAGAAATGTATAAAGAAACCGAAGAATCTTTAAGAGATTTACAAAACCAGGCAAATAACGCCATTAATGATATGCAGAGAAAAGGCGATGAACTGCTTGCAAAGGTTCAGGACTTGATTAACGAAAAAATGGGCGTTTAAGTAAGATTTAAAATCTTTACAAAAAACCGGGGCTGAGACCCCGGTTTTTTGTGTCAATTATTTTTTTTAGACGTTTTATATTTATATAATTCAAATTTTAAAAGGTGACAATATGCTAATAAATAAAACAAATACTTCGCTGATTTCTTTTCAGGCAGTTAAGTTAAATGCTTTTCTTCCCCCTTCAAATTCACATGACGGTAATGAATTTTTTGTTGAATTTACTGATGAAGATATTCCCTCGGCAGTAAAAATATTCCGTTTAGAGCCAGAAAAAGCTGGTAAAAATTTACATGTTCAAGTATTTACAAATGATAAAGGCAGTATTGGTTTTGAATATGATATGGCAGATAAATGCAAAAGAAATCCTTTTATAAGTCATAAAAAAGGAGAAGCAAAAGGCAGCAAAAAATTTGCGGCATTAAGAAATCTTATACAAAAAATAGAACCCGGAGGAGGCTATGAAGACACTCAGGAAAATTTGGAAAAAGGTATAAAAGTTCTTAAGGCTTTCTTTAAACAGAATTAAGGATCTCCTGCTCTAGTCTCGACAATAGCTCATCATACGGCACTCGTGCAACAAGTTCACCTTTTTTAAAGATATACCCCTCGTTATTAGCTCTGGTTTTTTATTGTATTTCTATATTTTCAAGCATTTTAG
>CAZLCO010000035.1:0-22361 GCA_964558005.1 uncultured Gammaproteobacteria bacterium
CGGGTTTTTCTATTTTTGCGATAATTGGAATTTCCCCGCCTGCACGGTTTATATAGTCCTTTGTCAGCAGTATGTCTTTCTTTTCCCTGACAAATGACAGTGCTATATAGTCAAGCCTTTTTTCTACGGCGAATTTTATGTAATCAATATCCTTCTGGGTAAGCGACGGCACGTTTAATGTTGCGCCGGGGATATTTACGCCTTTTCTTGAAGTTAAAACACCTCCGTCTGTAACCACAGCCAACAGTGAACTTTCTTTTACACCGGTGATTTTCAGTTGGATTTTCCCGTCATCCAGCAATAAAACATTATCAATTTTTAAATCGTTGCATAAATTAGCGTAATCTATGGGTATATAACTCTTATCTTCCTGTTCTTTAGCGGGTTTTAAAATTATTTCCTGCCCCTCTACAAGTTCTATGGGTTCTTTTAATATTCCCGCGCGTATTTTGGGCCCTTGCAAGTCAAGCATAATCGGAATATACATATTAAGTTCGTCTGAAACTTTTCTTATAATCCTGATTTTTTCAAGGTGTGATTCTTTATCGCCGTGCGAGGAGTTAACCCTGAATGCGCGCACGCCGTTTTGGATAAGTTCAGTAATTGTTTCCCGGGTTTTGGATGCCGGGCCGACTGTAGCTATAATTTTTGTGCGGAGCAGGTTTTTCATATTTTTCATTTTAACAGAAAAACTAAACGCAATCTCCTGCAGATAAGCCTGCAATATAACCAGTTGACCAGCACATTTGAAGATTAAACCCGCCTGTCAGCCCGTCAATATCGAGTACCTCACCGCAGAAATATAAATTTTTAACCAGCTTTGACTCCATTGTTTTCGGATTTATTTCTTTCAAATCAACGCCGCCCGCAGTGACCATGCCGCCTTCGGTTGCCGGGCCTGTTATTTTCGCTTCTGTATCCTGTATTAATCCTGTTATGACTTGTTTTTCCTTTTCGGAAAGAGCAGAAACTTTTTTATCAACATTTATTTTTGCATGGTTAAGAAGGTTTACAGCGAGCGACTTTGGGATGAATTTTTTCAGAGCATTGGAAATGGTTTTTGCGGTATCGAGTTCATTAACATTAAAATCCGAGTCAAAATTAATTTTAATATTATATGGAAGCTGATTATAGGCGCAGTATGCTGAAGCGTCCAGAATAACCGGACCTGAAAACCCCTTGTGCGTAAACACCAAATCTCCTATTAAATCCTGTTTTTTTACCCGGACATGTGTATTTTTTACTGACACCCCCGCTAACCCCTTTATCCATAGCTCGTCAGAGCTTAAAGCTGTTAAAGACGGCTTTAATTTCGTTATTGTATGCCCCTCTTTCCTTGCAAGTTCGTAATTTTTTCCGCCTGTTGCCAGGATTACCGCGTCATAATCGGCCAGCGGCGCTTCATTAACGCTGGATTTTATTGTTTTTATTCCGCCTGATGCCGCTTTCTTGAGCAATACCTCCCTCACGGTGGCGGCGCGGTCTGTTTGCGGAAAAACCCTGCCGTCTTTCTGAGTATATGTTTTCAGGCCAATAGATTTAAACCAATCAAGGGTTTTCTCTGTTCCAAACCTTGAAAAAACCGAATATAAAAATTTTTCGCCCCTAGGGTAATGCGAGGCCAGCTCCTTAAAGTCTTTTATGTTGTGAGTAAGGTTGCACCTGCCGTTACCTGTCCATAATATAGTTTTTAAAGGGACATTTTTTTCAAAAATATCTACAAAGGCAACCTCGGCAGCAGTGACAGCGGCAATATAACCGGCCGGCCCTCCTCCTATAACAGCTATTTTTCGTTTTTTCATAGTAATTTGCAATTTAAATATAAAATTTTTTATCCGAATATTATATAATTAAGAGAACTTAAACAAAATGGCAAATTATGAGTGATTACCCAAAAAGCTTAAAAGATGAAATACTTGCCCAACACCTGGTAGTTGGTGAACCTCTAAGAATTGAATTTCTGGATGAAAGCGACATGTTATACCAGCTTGACAGCTCAATAGAGATTGTTGGCGAAAATCATATTATAATCAACCCCCCCAGTTTTAGAGGCAAAAAATATGAAATACCGGTTAATTCTACTGTAAGTATTGTTTTTTACAGGAGGGACGGCATTTTATATGCTCTTACAGAAATTCTAGGAAAACAACAGGGTGAAGATGCAAGATTAAAACTGAGTTTACCATATAATATTCAAATCTATGAAAGACGAAGAACCAAAAGAGTACGCGCGAGCTTTAAACTGGAAATTGAATATTATCCAAACCCAAATTCCCATATAAAAAAAGTTTTAAATGAACGTGTATTTGATTTAAGCACGGGAGGAGTGAGCTATCTTTCCGAAACTCCTTTGGGAAACTATACAAATATTCAATGCAAAATATACCTTGACCACAGTTTGAATAAGCCAATTATAGCTAACTGCAGATATATAACATCAAGGCTAAAAAGAGTAAAAGGTCAGGTAATGTATCAGATTGCACTGGAATTTATACAAATTTCCAAAGATGATATTGGACGCTTACAGCAAAGATGTTATAAATCAGCATATGATTAAATTTCATTTATAATATTAATTGTAACCATGAATTTATTAACAGGATTTATATGAATATGAATATGAATGAACTTATACAGGAACATTTAAAAAGATGGGAACCCATTAAAATTGAGTTTTTAGACTTAAAAGACAGGCTCTATAAGCTCGACAGCAGCATTGAAATTATTGCGGAAGAATATATTATAATTTCATCACCTAAATTTGGAGGCGAAAAATATGACCTTCCGGTTAATTCAGAGGTAAACATAGCTTTTTACAGGCCTGACGGCATATTATATGCCCAGACCAAAATTTTGGGAAAACAGTCAGGAGTTGATTCAAGATATAAAATAAGTAAACCTTATAACCTCGAGCTAATTGAAAGAAGGCGGGCAAGAAGGGCTCGGATGAACCTTAAACTGGAAGTTGAGTATTACCTCAATAAAAACTCCCTCCAAAAAAAAATTTTAAACGAAGTAACATACGATATAAACACCTATAGCCTAAGCTATATATCTGATATGCCTTTTGGGAAATACTACGGCATCAAATGCAGGATTTATTTGAATACCGACTTCAAAAACCCTGTGGAAGTAAAGTGCAAGTATATAAGCTCCAGGGAAAAGAAAATAAAAGGCCAGCCTATGTACCAGGTTGCTTTTGAATTTGAACAAATCCCAGAAGAAGACATCATGAGAATTCAACAAAAATGCTACAGAAGAAGTTTGATTTAGACACTTTTGTAAATATTTATTTTAAGTGTTCTATAAATAGGTCAATTAATTTTAATCATGTGCTTTAATAATATAATCGAGGCAGATTATTAATATTTTTATTATGTATGTAAACGGACCTTATAATACACAGAATAAAGTTTCTTTCGGCTTCAGGGCGCCTAACCCCAGAAAAATAATACAGGGTAAAGAAATACCTGTAGCAAAATTTTTAAAAGAAGCTGTGTATAACAGAAAAAACGCACCTGTCTTAAAAGAAATAAACAGGAAAGGTTATATGGTAAAAATAGGGACATCTCCCAATGGAGCTCCCGCAATAAAATTGACGCCTAATCTACCTGACGCAAGGGGAGATATTCATCCTTTCAGTTATCTGCAAAATATGCCTGAATTTTTAATTAATAGTCGAAAAAAGGATATTTTACAGGATGTGTCCATTGCATTAAGAGGTTTTATAGAAAATTTTATTAAGCAGAACCCTTAAATAAAATAATGCTTTTACTCAAACTGCTTCATAACATCTTTTAAATTATACTCAGGAGGATTACCGATTTCCTTCATAGATAATTCCCTTATATGCTCTAACTTATCGTGAAGGGTTGGCCTGTTAATTTCGTAGAAAATACCCATATAAAGAGGCTCCTGGGTCAAAGCATACTGCATGCTGAGAATTCTGTCTTTTGTGTCATGGTTTTCCGGCAACTGTTTAATTCTTTTCCTGCACGATTCGTAGGTCACCTTATGGTTATACTGAGTACATGGGGAAAGCACGTGTATAAAAGAAAATCCTCTGTGCTGTATGCCCTTTACTATCATATCTTTTAACTGTTCTTCATCTTCGCAGTAACCTCTGGCAATAAAAGAAGTATTAAACGACAACGCCATAAGTACTGGGTTTATCCTGTCTTCTATAACTTCATACGGATTAATTTTTGTAAGCAAATCCTCGTGAGAAGTAGGGGAATTCTGGCCTTTTGTGAGTCCGTATATTTCATTGTCCATTACTATATATGTAATATCAGGATTCTTTCTCGAAGCATGTATAAAGTGGTTTCCTCCGATACTGAAACCGTCACCATCACCGCCAACAGAAATAACAGTCCTTGATCGGTTGGCTACTTTAATTCCGATAGCAGCGGGCAAAGCCCTTCCATGTACTGTGTGGAAGCCGTATGTATTTGTGTAAAAAGGCAACCTGCTGGCGCAGCCAACGCCTGACGTGAGCACTATATCGTGAGGTTCTATTTCCAGCTCTGCCATTGCTGACGTTAAAGCATCCAAAACTTTGTAATCCCCGCAATCCTTGCACCAGGTGGGGTTAGTTTTACTTCTGTATGATTGTGCTGTTTTAGCAGGCATTTTTATGCTCCTTGTTATTTTACTGATGAGTTGTGAATTTAAGGTACTGGCCTTTTATTATCTGGTCAATTTTATTATATATTTCATTTGTGGTAAAAGGCTCACCGTTATATTTCTGTAAGTTGTGTATTTGCAAATCTTTATTCATACAGGTACACCTGTAAACTATTGTATTTGCGAACTGACTGCAGTAATTTCTTTCCACTATCAAAAGAATATCCTTATCATGCAGGAAGTCGTTTATCCATTTTGTCGGGAACGGGTAAATAATCCTCGGATAAAGCGCCTGAATGTTATAACCCTGTTTTTCGGCAAGGTCTATGGCTTCCAACACAGGCCCGGAAGTACTGCCCCAGCTTATAATCCCGAATCTGGCATCATCATGGCCGTATTTTCTAGCCTGAATAAACTCTGACTGGGCTGTTTCAAGCTTTTTAAATCGTTTTTCAGTCATAGTAGCGTGAACATGCGGCTTGCTGGACGGAGCGCAATCTTCTGTATGCTCAAGCCCGGTCGCTATATAAGCACCGCCCTTTTGTCCGGGGATGGTTATCGGTGATATTCCGGTATATGTCTTTGTATAACGGGAAAAAGGCTCCTGCGGGTCCGTAATTTGAGGTTTTAACCTGTCTATGACTTCTATATCCTCAATGTTAAAATCATCAATACATTCTCTCCTTTCGCCTAAGGAAACATCCGAAAGAATTATGACCGGCACCTGGTATTTTTCAGCATAATTAAACGCTTTAACTGTCTGATAAAAACTATCCTCAACATTTATCGGCGCAAGGACAATTTTAGGCGTATCCCCGTGCGTACCGTATATGGCAAGGTTTAAGTCGGACTGCTCTGTTTTTGTCGGGAGTCCTGTACTTGGACCGCCCCTCTGGACATCTATAATGACTATCGGGAGTTCTGCCATCGATGCCAGCCCGAGCGATTCCGACATAAGGGATAACCCGGGGCCGCTGGTAGCGGTCATTGATTTTGCACCGGAAAACGATGCCCCGAGAGCTTCTGTTATAGCGGCTATTTCGTCCTCGCACTGGATAACATTTCCACCTAATCTGGGCAGTTCTTTTGCGAGAAACTCCATAATTTCTGTTGCAGGAGTAATCGGATAGCCGGAATAAAACTTACAGCCTGCAACAAGCGCACCCAGAGCCATTGCCTCGCATCCGCTCATTACGAGCTTCTTGCCGGATTTTTCTATCACAAGGTTTTCCAAAAAGGCCTTTTGCGGAATATTTTTTATTGCCCATTCACATGCTTTTATAAAGGCCTGTATATTCTGTTCTATTACTTCTTCGCCCTTTGTGCTGTATTGGTTTCTTATATCTGCTTTAATTTGTTCACTTATGTCAAAATTAGCCATAAGACCGGATAACACGCCAAGCGCTACCATGTTTTTTGACCTTTCAGTGGCGAATTCCTTTGCAAGGTTATTAAGCGGGATAAAATACTTAACAACCTCTGAATATTCTTCAAATTTATTATCATTCTCAGAAGAATCAAATATTAAAACACCGCCCTTTTTCAGGCTGGACACATTATCCCTTAAAAATCTTTCGTTATAGGCTATCAAAACATCGACATCATCTGCCGGTGTAAGTATTTTTTTCGAGCTTATCCTTACCTGGTAAAGACTCTGGTCTACCCCTCGGATTTCTGTAGGGAAAGACCTGTATGTACTGACGTACCTGCCGCTCCTTGCTGATGCCAGCGTTAAAATATCTCCTGAACTGATAACCCCGTCTCCAGGGGTGCCCACGATTCTTATAACCAATTCAACCATTTTAAATGACCTTCTTTTTTAAACTTTTCTCTTATTATTGTGAAAAAATTATTGATGCTGGCTATTATAGTAGAACTTTATATTAAAAAGTAAATAATTTTTAACAAAACTTAATATTTTTTTTGAAAAATTTTTAAATTTTTTAAATTGAAAATTAAATTAAATTTTCTCTAAAATGACAAATTTAAAATTAAATTTTAAAAAATTGAAATAAATTTTGTCATTTTTGACAAAAAATTAAACCAAAACTTTATTTTTTCATCACCACAGTTTTTCTTATGTAAAAAATTATTAAAACCTTAGTAATATTAAGCAATTTCAGGAATTGACAGGTTATTTATAAGTAGAGTATTTTTAAAAAGTAAGAAATGCGGAAAATACACTTTAAAATGAGCAGTTTATTAAAAAGAACAACAAAAAAACAACAAGCCGATACAAAAGACCAAATTCTTTTGACGGGCTTGTAATTTTCTTTTAAAATAATCCCAAAAGCCCGCCGGAAAAAGAAGCGGGTTTATTTTTTTTAAGGTAAGAATAAAGAACGATGACAGTAATAACTCCAAAAATCCATATAAACCAGAACCAACAGCAACGGCAGAACAAAAACAAAAAATCTCCGTCTTTTGGAAATGCTGGTGCTATTACTAATTTCCTTGCCGGGCCGGGTATTGCACGGGTGCTTGAACCCATAAAGAGTAACCCTATAGCTGAGGTTGTGGCTCTGGACGTAGGCGGTATGATAATCCCCAGAACCGCCATTGATACCATTGAACAAAATAAACAATACGGACTGGAAACATTTATTGATGAAACTGTACCAATGGTATTTAACCCGTTTGGACCGGGGCTAGTCGCCGGCGCTATGCTGACAAACAAAGGATGGAAAGGTGTTCAAGCAGGAGCTGACTCAGCAAAGGCAATGGGAGAGGCCTGGAAAGAGTCAGGAGGCAACTCTGAAAAATATACAAGAAGAGTGTTACAGGACCTTACTTCTCATCACGGCCAGGGGAAAAGCAGTAAACTTCAAGGGAAGGATCTTGATGACCTCGCAAAAAGGTCTGCCGAACTGTTGAAAAATCCTCTTGAACCTAAAAAACATAAAAAAGAAATTGGGGCTATAGCAGATACTTTTACCCGTATAACAGGTGGATCCAGCAATATCGACCTCGACATAAACGGCAAAAAAGTTGAAGGCACTAATATTAGTCGTGTGCTAAATGATATGCACAGTCTGGGTCAGCAAATGAAGAACAGGTCTATGGATGAAGTCCCCAAATTTATAAATGAAGTTTCTGATTTTTCCAAAAAGAAAACATTCTGGGGTGCTTTGGTTAGTATTGCCGGGATGATATCCATACCATATTTCAATAAAAAATTCACAGAAGCAAGAACAGGCAAAAAAGGGTATGTAGCCTATAAAGATTTTGAAAATGATAACGCTCCTAAACTGCACAAAACCGAAAAACAAAAAGAACAGGACCAAAAAAAGCTAAACCTGATGAAAGCAGGCTCTGTCGCCGGCATACTTGGACTTATGGTTTTATCAATGGGCGGGCCAAAAACATTTTTAAAGCCCAAAAACCTTATGAAAAAAATTGAATTAAAAGACAGTATGCCGGGAATGGATATGATTAAGCTCATATACGGAAGTTTCCTTGCTGCCAGAATAGGCACATCAAGAGATGAAACAGAAGTTAAAAACAGAACAGTAAGAGACTACTGGGGATTTGCGAATTGGCTTGTTGTTGGCCCACTGGTAACTAAAGGCATAATTAATACACTTGATAAAAAAATACTTAATAAACCTAAAGATTCCGGTTTCTTTAAATGGGGTATCCCCAGTTTTAATGAAATCAGGGCAAAAGAAGCCGCAATGACAGCTAAAGGCGTTGGAGAAAACGCAATAAAGAAAATGAAAGTCGTGCACGCAGGCGGAATAATAGGCGGCATTGCATACGCAGTAACAGCTCTGGGCGTTGGCTTACCTCTGTTAAACAACTGGATAACCAATACGGAAAGAAAAAAACAGCTTGAAGCCATTGCACTTCAACAACAAAAGCAAAAAGGCAATAATAATTTAGACACAAAATCATTCGTCAGTTTTATGAAAAACAACAGACCTTCTATACTGCAACATAATAAGGATTTTAACAGCACATCCAGCTTTAATTATTATGATTATAAAAAATTATATGCCTAGTTTAATTTTTTAATGAAAAAATTTTTAAAATTTAAGTAAATATAACTTTACATATTAATAAAAAAATAACAATTTTCCTTTCGGCATATCCTTTATATATATAAGTATTATTATATTTATGCAATTACTTTATATAAAGGAAATCAAATGACCTCAATAAACTCACTCTTCACCGCAAATGTAGGACCACTGGTAAATAAATACATGAATTACCAACCGGCAGCGGCAATGGCTAATTACCAAATACAGATGGGAGGATCCCAACCTCAAATGCCAATGATGCAAATGCCAATGATGCAAATGCCAATGATGCAGATGCCAACTAATACAGGTTCTGACCCGATGATGCAAATGATGAATATGATGTCAGGCATGTTCGGTGGAACGCCAACAACAACTCAAACAAACGCTACAGACCCCATGTCACAAATGATGAATATGTTTTCAATGATGATGGGAGGTAGCGCACCAGCACCAGCTCCGACACCACAGCCTGCACTTCAACAGGATATGATGTCACAAATGATGAACATGTTTTCAATGATGACAGGCGGGATGCCAACACAAGCAACTACCCAAACAACTGCTACAGACCCCATGACACAGATGATGAATATGATGTCCGGGATGATGGGCGTATCACAAGGTCCTCAATTAACGATGGAAGAACAAAAAGCACTCTTATTAAAACAACAGGAAGAACAAAAATTAGCTCAAGAAAAACAACAAATTTTCTCTAATCACAATACAATAATAAACGAAATTATCCAGTTAGAAGCTCAATTAGCACTTAAAGAATTAGAAAACCAAAAAGCCCTGGAAGAAACTAAATCCGGTTTTGATAAAAATATAATTGAAGAAGGGATTATTATAGACGAAGATTCTAAAACCCTTATGGAAAAAGAAGACGGAACAAAACAGGAACTATTTAATAACCAGGACGGGCTGTTAGCCAAGTTTATAAACTATCGAACAGACGGAACTTTCTACAGCAATGACAGGTTTTATAATGAAGACGGCCAATTAGCCAAAATATATTATAAAAATGGAGAAGGAGAAACGACTACTACTCAATACTGGTTCCACGATGAAGAAGGTCAAAAATCCCATCTTATAAATTATAAAAATGACGGCACAAGCCAAAAACAAATATTCAATGATGAAGGAAAAATATCCGAAGTAAAAGATTACACAGCAGATGGATCACTTACTTCTTCACAGGATCGTATTTATAATGAAGATGGATCATTAAAGAAAATAATCTATAAAAACAATGAAGGAAATATATTCCAGGAAAATATTTATTCTGAAGGCAAAATAACCGAAACCAAAACCTTTGATAATATAGCCAGGCCAGAAGATATTAAAACTCCTGAACAAACAAAATTAGACGAATTATATACACAACTTGGAACTTCAAGAGAAAATGTGGCAAAAGTAGATGAAAATTATACAGTGGACTCATTATCAAAGAGCGATACAGCACATATAGAACAATACAAACAAAACCTTTTAGCACAAACTGTTCAAGAACAAAAAAGACAAGAAGAACTTAAACTTCAACAACAACAATCTGAACTGGAAATGCAATTATTATTACAAAAACTACAACAGCAAGGTGACACAGAAGACACAAACAACATCGACAAATTATTAGCTGATATTTTAGGTACAAACCAACAGCAAGGCGACACCAATTTATTAATAAACCTTTTAACTAAAGGAACAACTGACTTAGGGTTTATAACAGAACTTATGGGCGGAATTCAAAAAGAGCCGAGCATAGATGACTTATTAGCCGGACTACTCGGCGGTAATGGAACTCAAAACAATTATAATCCATATAATAACTACAACCCATACAATAATTACAATTCATACAATAATAATAGTAGCTATGGGTCATATACAGGAAGCCACAGTATATTACTTAATATGCTAAGCGGACCTAAATACTCTACAACAAATTTATTTAGCAATCCTGGTACATACGCCAATTCAGATTCGTTTTCAGCTATATCATCCCTTGCACCAACATCATTAAGAGCACTGGGTATGTACTTCTAATCAATTATATAAATAACAAAAAGTCCCTCTTTCGAGAAGGACTTTTTTACGGACATTTTTATAAAAGGATTGATGCTATAGATGCACTCTGATTTGCCTGTGCAATCAACGAAGCAGATGAATTTTGTAATATCTGGTTTTGCGTGAGATTAGATACCTCAGCCGCTACATCAGTATCAATAATACGTGACTGCGCCGCAGTAATATTCTCATTCTGCACAAAAAGATTATTCACCGCACTTTCAAGCCTATTCTGCTTTGCTCCCAGGTCAGCTCTTTTGCTATTAACAGTGTCTATAGCATCATCCAGTTTATCCAGAAAATCAGGCGCTGATGGGTCACCTAACCCAAAATCACTAGATTTAACGCCACCGCCCAGGGTTTCCCCCAGGTTTAGAACGTTCGATTCATTATCCCCATCAGGCCCAACTTGTAAAGAAATATCAGCAGCACTTCCATCCAGAAGTTTTATATCATTAAACGATGTTGAATCAGCAACCCTGTCTATTTCTTCGGTTAGCTGGCCGATTTCAGCATCTATTGCGGCTCTGTCTTCTTCATTGTATGTACCGTTTTCTCTTTGAATTTTCAATTCTCTTATTCTTTGCAGGTTGTCATTAATAGAATTAAGTCCTGACTCAGCAGTAGAAAGCATATTCATGCCGGTCTGCGCATTTTCAACAGCCTGCATTGATCCTCTTCTCTTTGCTTCCATTTCTTCAGAAATTAGCAAATTAGCTGCGTTTTCGACTGCTTTTGTTTGTTTCCCATGGGAAATCTTTATCATACTTGCTTCAATTTCTTTTGAAGCGTTTCTCAAGCTCCGTTGCAGTATTAATGAGGACGTTTCATTTATCTCAAAGCTCATAAACACACCTCCTGTGTTTTTTCATACGTGGATATATGACAATATTCCACATTTAGATGTGTTCAAAACTCTTTAAGTCTAAATTGTTACAATATAACTGATTCCTGTAACAATTATCCTAACTTATTGCTTTATTTGAATTAATTAAATATTTTTTATTAGCCTCATCTTTTTTCTTTTTAAGATAAGCACAAACCTGTACCATACCTCGCTGAAGTTCTGCCAGCTCTTTAGCTGTTTTCCAGTATTGTTCTGCTGACATCGCCATTATTTGTGAATCTTCAGCATTATCCATCCGTTTTTCAGAATATTTCCTGACTAACATCTGATCTATTTGGTCTTTTGCACCTATTGACATCTTTACCCCTAGATAAAAATTTATTACTCTTATATATATAAAGTCAAAAAGTGCCGAAAAATTGCTAGTTTCAGGCAAATTTATTTATTAAAATTTTGGAAATTTTCCGCCCATTCCCTGAGGCAATTTCATTCCCTTTAAATTCTGCGGCATCTTGCCTGATTTCATCATCCCGGTCATTTTCCGCATCATTTTTTTCATATTCTCAAATTCTTTTAAAAACCTGTTAACTTCCGGCAAATCAGCCCCTGCACCCGCTGCGATTCTTCTTTTCCTGCTGGGGTTGATTATTTCAGGTTGCTGTCTTTCTTTTGGAGTCATACTGTTTACGTATGCTTCTATCTGTTTTAGCTTGCCTTCTCCCACATAAGCCAGTTTTTCCTTATCCGCCTTGCTTATACCGGGTATAGGCAGCATCCCCAGTATCTGGTCAAGTGAACCCAACGACTGCATCTGCTTTTGCATCTTCATAAAATCTTCAAGAGAAAAGTCCTTACCGGCAATTTTCTTTTCCAGTTCTTTTGCTTCTTCTATGTCAATAGCCTGTTGTGCTTTTTCAACAAGGCTGACCACATCACCCATCCCGAGAATCCGCTGTACCATTCTTTCAGGATAAAACGGCTCCAGCGCATCGAGTTTTTCGCCCATACCTGCGAATTTAACGGGCTTTCCGATAGAATAAACCACACTAAGCGCAGCCCCGCCCCTTGAGTCGCCGTCAAGTTTTGTCATTACTATGCCGGTAATTCCAAGCTGTTCATCAAATGTCTGAGCAACATTCACAGCTTCCTGTCCCATCATTGCATCTATTACCAGAAGCTTTTCCGCAGGCTCAAATAACCTGTCCAGAATAAGCAGTTCGGCCATAAGCCCTGTGTCTATTTGCAAACGGCCTGCAGTATCTACTATTACAGTATTATAGCCTTCCTGTTTTGCGTGCTCAACCGCTGAGGTAACTATTTGCCGTACATTTTTATTTTCTTCCTCGGCATATACAGGAATATTTATCTGCTTTCCGAGTGATTGCAGCTGTTTTATGGCTGCGGGCCTGTACACGTCAGCCGCGACTATAAGCGGATTCCTGCCTCCTTTACGGATTTTCAGCGCAAGTTTGGCGGCTGTGGTGGTTTTACCTGAGCCCTGAAGCCCGAACAGCATTATTATATTAGGTTTGCCTTCTGTAGAAATCGGTACGTTACTACCGCCCAGGAGCTCTATAAGTTCATCATGAACTATTTTTACCAGCTGTTGCCCGGGGGAAATACTTTTTAAGACCTCTTCTCCCGCTGCCCGGTCTTTTATTTTTGAAATAAATGACTTAACGACCTTGAGGCTCACGTCTGCTTCAAGAAGTGCTCGACGCACCTCGCGCAGAGCATCGTTCATATTGTCTTCAGTGAGTTTACCCTTACCTGAGAGGTCCTTTATTGTATTTTGCAATCTTTCCGATAATGTTTCGAACAATTTTATTTACCGTTTAACTTATTGCTAATATTATTGTAATATAAACAAATTATAATTATTTTTGTATGACCGGGGGGAAACCGAAAAGGATTAAAAATGAAATGGAAAGCCGACCTTCATATTCACTCGAAGTATTCTGATCAGCCTACTAACTGGCTTTTACAAAAGTCCGGGTGCGCGGAATGTTTTACAGAACCGCTTGAAATATACAAAACAACCAAAAAAAACGGGATGAACTGTTGTACAATCACAGACCATAACGAAATTAGAGGTTGCCTTGAAATACTTGAATACCCAAATACTTTCATAAGTTGTGAAGTAACAACCAAATTCCCGGAAGACGACTGCAAAATCCATGTTTTAACCTATGATATTTCCGAAGCTCAATACTATGAAATGATGAAAATCAGGCATAATATCTACGATTTCAGGGAGTATTTAATTAATAATAATATTTTCCATTCGGTTGCCCACCCGTTTTATTCAGTAAATAACAGGCTGTCAAAAGAACATTTTGAAAGACTGATTTTACTTTTTAACACATTTGAATTAAACGGCTGCCGCAGTATGGAAATTAACTGGATACTAAAATTCCTTCTAAGCAGGCTCACACCTGAAATAATAGAAGAATACGCCAACAAATACCAAATCCAGCCTGTTGGCAGCGCATGGATAAAAACCTATACCGCCGGTTCTGACGATCATTCAGGATTAAAAATAGCCACCAAATACTCAGAAACTGATAAATGCTCAAACGTTAGGGAATTTTTAACAAAAATAATACATGAGGGAAAATTTGAGGAAAAAGGGTTTGACCTGACCCCTTCAGGCCTCGCCCATAACCTATACAGCATCGCATACCAATTTTACGCAAACAGGTTTGAGCTGGAAAAATTCGTCACAAAAGATACAAGCCTTAAAATTATTGACAGGCTGCTGCTTAATAAAAAAAGGGATGAAGACATTATTTCAAAAGTCATAATGTCCTTTAGAGATACCCGGTTCAAAACATCCGGCAACGGCAGCAAGCAGTTATTGTCTAATTCCCTTATACAAATAATCAATAAAACAATGATTACAAAGCATAAGAACATAATCAATGACGTAACCCCTGAAAATATATCCGATAAGTGGTTTGAGGTGGCAAACAGCAACATTAACAGCGGAATATCGCACCTTATCAACTACCTAATCAATACAGCCAAACACGGCAATGTTTTTGACATATTCCACACGCTTGGCTCTGCGGGTTCGTTATACTTCCTTATTGCTCCGTATTTTATCTCTTACTATACATTTGAAAAAAACAAAAATTTTGCAATCAAATTAAAAGAACACTATACCGGCGAAAAACCCGAAGCCAAAGTAGTACATTTTTCTGATACATTCTATGACGTAAACGGAGTGGCCAAAACACTCCAGCAAAACCTTAAAATAGCCAGGAAAACCGGCAAGGACTATACAATAATTACATGTGCAAAAAGTCAAAAAAAAGTACTCGATGAAAAAGTATTTGAGCCTGTCGGGCAATATGAAATGCCTACCTATTCGGATTTAAGCTGCTATTATCCGCCGTTTCTTGAGATGCTCGATTACTGCTACAAGGAAAACTTTACCCATATCCACATAGCAACCCCCGGCTTGCTTGGCCTGGCGGCACTGGGAATATCAAAAATACTCAAAAAATCAACCTGTGGGACTTATCACACCGCCTTCCCGCAGTACATGAAGCATTTAACAGATGATTCCTCTCTTGAATCAGCTGCATGGCAGTATATGGTATGGTTCTATAACCAGCTGGATATAGTGTTTGTGCCTTCCAACGCAATGAAAGAGGAACTGCAAAGCAAAGGCATAGACAGCAAAAAACTGAAACTTTACCCGAGGGGTATAGACACCAAAAGATTCAGGCCTACAGTACCAAAAGACGATAAAAT
The DNA here is from genome assembly GCA_964558005.1 of uncultured Gammaproteobacteria bacterium. Lineage (GTDB taxonomy): Bacteria > Cyanobacteriota > Vampirovibrionia > Gastranaerophilales > UBA9971 > JANQGS01. Next base: position 15,322 of record CAZLCO010000035.1, read on the forward strand.
CATCAACCTGCTATACGTTGGAAGGGTTTCTAGAGAAAAAAACCTGCACCTGCTTGCAAATGCATTTAAACGCATATCAGCGGAAAATAAGAATGTCGTCCTGCAAATCGTAGGTGACGGTCCCTACAGGGAAGAAATGTGGAATTATACGAAAGACTCAAATGTGGCATTTCTTGGTTATAAACAGGGTGAGGAGCTGGTTAAACTCTATTCCTCGGCTGACCTGTTTGTTTTCCCGTCAACAACCGATACATTCGGGAATGTTGTCCTGGAGGCCCAGGCCTGCGCAACCCCTGTTGTTGTAACCGATGGGGGCGGACCAATGGAAAATATTATTCCCGGAGAAACAGGAATTATTATTAAAGGTAATTGCGAAGATGCCCTTTATCATGGTATAAAAGACTTGCTTGATAAAGAAAAACTTAGGGGAATGTCCGAAAGAGCTTACAATTATATGAAAGAAAGGTCTTTTGAAGATGCGTTCCTTAAAACTTGGGAGTTCTATAATCAGGAGCAGGAAGAAGAAAGTGAAATAAAATATGGAGAAGAACAGGCGCTGGTATGATAAAGACCCCATCCTCTCAAAGGCCATGAGGATTCTGGCAACTTCCAAAGACGAAGTCCAGCTAAAAGTAGCGCTAAATATAATAAAAGTAATTATTGAACATAATATCGAAGCTGAGTCATTTAAATCTGTAGATGACATACTCGGCGCTGTAGAGGACGGACGCTGCGAAAAGGGAAACGAACGCTGGTATGACCTCAATCAAACAATAAGAACAGCTGTACAAATGCTGGAGAACTCCCCTGATGAGATAAAAAGCAGTGTTTCACAAAATATTGTTAATTTAATCAGGGAAAAACTTACCAGCACTTATGAAGCAGAAGTTGAAGAATTTGCCGATTAACCAGAAGATTGATTTTTCAATACTTCTAATGAAACTTGAAATAAATTAGTGTATCATAAGTTATATGATCAAGAGGATTCTTATAACTTTTTTAATAAGTGTTTTCGCATTTAATTTTGCCGGTTTTGGCTATGCTGATAATGTTACGGAACACGAAATAAAACAGCTCGAAAAAGAAGTGGAAGAAAATCAGGAACAGATGCGCAATGTCCTGCGCGGGCGCATAAATTACGATGAAGAAGGCGAACATTCTGATATTTTCACCGGGGAAATAGGAGAAATACAGCAGGGACAATCCCTTAAAATGACTGTTGCCTCTGTAATCAGTACCGGACTTAACCGTGAGGGCGACGAGTTTTTTGCCGAAGTAACCGATGAATTTGCAACAGAGGAAGGTGGGGTAATTATCCCCGCCGGGACTGTAGCTCACGGCACAGTTACCAGGGTAGAAAACAGCAAAAGGCTTGGCAGGGACGGCTATATAAACGTAAGTTTTGACTACCTTATTACACCAGACAACAGAAAAATCCCTATAGAAGCCAGTATGACCACAAAACGCCACCCAGTCACTTCAACAGCTAAAGTAGTACTGGAAGACACTGCATATACTATGGCCGGCGGAGTCATAGGAGGACTTTTAGCCCTGAAGTTTTTGGGGCTTGGAACGGCCATAGCCACAAAAGGCGGTACAGTCGCAGGCGGAGCCGGAGTGGGTGCAGTCATAGGACTTACTGCCGCAATGGTAAGAAAAGGACAGGAAGTACTTATTGCGCCGGGCGATGAAATCAAGGTAAAAGTCGCAGAAAATATGGCTTTGCCGGTCATGACAGAAGAGGCAATAAAGGATAAAGAACTCTACTATGAAGGCCTGGACGTTCAGATAGTTGGATACAGCCTTAATAAAGACCCTTTCGGTGAATTAAACACAATTTCATTAACTATAGATATAAAAAACAGGACAAAGAAAACCTTTAGTACCTTTGATATGGCGCTGGTAAGCGAATACAAGACTGTGTATTACGCATCACCGTTCGGGCATACTGATTTATGGTTTAAAAAAATAAGACCCAATAGCAGGGCTGTCGGCAGGCTGTCGTTTTCAGTGGACAACCCTAAAAAAAGCCACTGGCTGGTTTTTTATGACAACACCACAAGAAAACCGCTCGCAAAGTTTTCCATTAAAAATGCTGAAAGAGAACTGAAAAAACTGAGCAAGAACAAAGATTAATAACGAAAAATTTCTACCCCTGCTTCATAGCCCTTTCAATATCACGTTTTACATCTTTTTTCTGTTTGTCTTCACGTTTATCATAGAGCTTTTTGCCTTTGGCTAGCCCTAGTTCCACCTTAGCCCAGCCGTTGGACAAATATATTTTCAAGGGAACAAGCGTTTCACTTGCACCTTTCAGTTTATCGTCCAGCTTTCTTATTTCCTGTTTTGTTAAAAGCAGTTTTCGTTTGCGCTCCGGGTCGTGATTATAAATATTTCCCATTTCATACTTGCTTATATGCGACTTATAGAGCCATACTTCCCCGTTTTCTATCTTTGCGAAACTATCTTTTAATTGAACTCTGCCAGCCCGCACGGATTTTATTTCCGTGCCGGTCAGGACTATACCGGCCTGGAATTTTTCCAGGATATGATAGTCGTGGAATGCGCGTTTATTAGTTGCTATGATTTTTTCTTTGGACATTTTTTCCTCTGTCATTCCGGGCTTGACCCGGAATCTATCCAATTGGATTAATTTTATTATAAGTTTATAACAAAATTTCAAAAAGTTCCCGCCCTCACCACCCTTGAGGATGGCGGCGGCGCAGCCGCCGCCTCTTTTAATATACTTTTTGAAATTTTTAATACATTTTCATTATTTGTTTAACCATTTTCAGTGATTCAGCAGAAGATTGCCTTGCTTTTTCACTGCCGGATTTGATTATATCATGCACGCTAGCCGGGTCGTTTTCAAGCTCCCTGCGTTTTTCTCTTACCGGGCGGAAATAGTCGTTAACCATTGCGGCTAATTCACGCTTGCAGTCGGCGCAGCCCCGGATGGCGTTTTCGCACTCGTAACGCTGTTTTTTTATGGTTTCCTCATCAGCAAATATCTCATAGTACGGACATACTACCTCGCACTCGTCAGGGTGTCCGGGATCGGTTTTCTTAATGCGGGAGCGGTCTGTTATAGCTCGCATAATTTTTTTAGTTGTTTCTTCTTCGGTATCTGATATTTTTATGTCGTTATTGAACGACTTGCCCATTTTCTGGCCGTCCATTCCCTTTAAGAGCGGGGTTTCAGTTAGTTTTGGCTGGGGTTCAATAAAAAAATCTGTTTTATAAATATGGTTAAACCGCCTTGTGATATCACGGGAAATCTCGAGATGCGCCAGCTGGTCTTTTCCTACCGGCACGACTGAAGCATTGAACTGGATTATATCAGCGGTTTGCAGCACCGGATAGCCGAGTAGGCCATAACTTAAGGTACTTTCTCCTTCTCTTAAATGTTTTACCATATCTTTAAGAGTCGGGTCACGCTCCACCCAGTTATTAGGCGTAATCATACTTAAATATAAATGCAGTTCCGCTGTTTTCGGAACCAATGACTGTACATATATTACAGACTTTTCGGGGTCTATGCCCGAAGCAAGCCAGTCCATTACCACATCAGCTATATTTTGCTTTAATTCTTCGGTCTGGTCGTATTTAGTAGTAAGCGCATGCCAGTCCGCCACGCAGAAAAAGCTTTCATACTCGCTCTGGAATGCCGTCCAGTTACGCAAAACGCCCATATAATGACCGATGTGGAGTTTGCCGGTCGGGCGCATGCCTGACATTATGCGTTTTTTATTAGTTTGCATTATGCATTCTCCTTAATTAAAAACCTTGCTAAAGTGAATATACAGCACTGCCTGGTCTAATGCCTGCGCTATGCATTTAGGGCGAGTTAACAATGTCTTTAACATAAACTGCCCAAACTCTATTCTACCTTTTTTCAAGTATTTTAGAACAGCATAAATTTTTATGATAGATGGAATAATTCTCTTATGAATAGGGATTTTTCTTGTTGGCTCGTAATATTTTATAAAATTACTGACCCGATTAAAATAATATTTAGGAGAATATGCCTTTTTGACCAAGGCCTTATAACCACTCTGCAATATATCAGAGTCCATTTTGGACACAAAGTTAGTAGTGGAATCCTGACATACCCCCGATGAAGTCTGCAAAAGCCTGCCTTCAGCTTCCAGTCTTTTATACAGCTTTGTGCCCGGCAACGCCTGCAAAATATCTATCATGGCCTTGGAAACACCCGCTTCCTGTATAAAATCAAGCTGACACTGGAATATTGTTTCATCATCGCTGTCAAACCCGACTATAAAACCGCCTGTGACCTCCATGCCATATTTATAGAATTCCCTTATGGACTCAATCAAGTTCCTGTTCTGGTTCTGGACCTTATGACACTCCTGCAGGCTCTCCATAGAAGGAGTTTCTATGCCGACAAACACCATAAAAAACCCTGCCTGCCGCATTAAGTCAAGCAACTCAGCATCATCGGAAGCGTTTATTGAAATTTCAGTGAAAAACATCGGCTTAAAATCTACAGTTTTACGCCAGGCAATTATTGCTTTTAACAATGCCTTGGTTTTTTCCTTATTTCCCAAAAAATTATCATCAACAATAAATATACTTTTGTCCCAGCCAAGATTTTTTATCTTTTCCAGCTCTTCTATAACCTGTTCGGGAGCTTTACTCCTGGGTATCCTGCCGTTGAGATTCACTATATCGCAAAAATCACAGTCAAAAGGGCATCCCCTTGAAGTTTGTATCGGCATAGTGTAATAATCATCGTATTCAATTAAGCTAAAATCAGGAATTGGGCTAATGGTCAGTTCTGGCTTTGTGTCGGATGTGTAGTATTTTTTTAATTGGCCTTTTTTCAAGTCCTCAATAAACATAGGGATTGTGACTTCTCCCTCGTTAATGACAAAATGGTCAACATCCTCAAATAAGTGATGCAAAGAAGTAAACATCGGGCCGCCCGCAACGGTTTTAATTCCAAGTCCTTTACAGCGTTTTATTACTTCAATCGATGAATCCTTCTGGACTATCATTGCGCTGATAAATACTAAATCGGCCCATAAAAATTCTTCATCAGTCACACTGTCCAGGGTTCTGGTATTAAGGTCAATTAGTTTTCTCTCGTACTCTTCAGGTAAAAGCGCCGATACAGTCATTAGTCCCAATGGTGGTAAAGTCGCTTTTTTTCCCAAAAGTTTTATTATATGTTTCATACTCCAGAATGTATCCGGACATTCCGGGTATACCATCAATATTTTCATTCTAAGCTATCAATTATGTATTATATTGTGTGATATTATGAGTGTAGTTCAAAAAAATTTTATTACAAATCTTTGAATTTAAAAATTATTATTAATTTATCTATTACTTTTAATTTTTAAATATTTTTCTTCCATAGTCATTTTCTTGCTTTTTGCTTTTTTGCTGCTTAAAAAAACCTGCATCGCCATACCCGCAAGCACTAACATAATAATTATTAAATTTTGAACTGACTGACCCACATAAAAGGGCTCCAAAAATAACAGCGCCCCTAGCACAGATGTTAAAAATACTACTGTATATTCATAAAACATAACGCATAAAAGACCACCGATTGCGCTGCCGGCAAAAAGGGCAATTGCAACAAGCAAAAGCGGGTCTTCTATAAAAAACCTGAATGCAGTGAATAAAACAGCGCCTCCGCCTATTATTCCTGATATAAATACAGATGATTTACGAAAAATCAATGCTATTAAAATAAAGAAACCCACAAAGAAATTTTCCATAGTAGATAAAATAACTTCAGTGCTATGTACAGGCTGATGATCTATTATATTTAATACATTGTTCTCTATATTAAATAACCAGTAAAGCCTTTCTCCAAAGGCAATGAACCAGTCCGGATAATATAAATAAAAGTAATCAACTATATACAGTCCAAATAAATAACATACTATGAAAATAAACAGCCATATAAAGTAACGGCCCAGAAAAAGCAGTGAAAGACCTGCAATAATATTTAAAAATGTATAATGTAAAATCAACATAATTTTTCCTTAAATAATTATAACCTATTCTTCGTCTTTTGTTTCGCTCTTTTGAGTAAATTCAATGAACTTATCCAAAAATTCCGGGTTAAAAGAGTTTTCTCCATCTTTGAGTATTATTTCCAGAGCATCATGCGGATGCATAGCTTTTTTATAAACCCTTTCCGACACAAGCGCATCATAAACATCAGCAATAGCAGTTATTTGAGCATAAAAATTAATTTCCTGACTCTTAAGCCCGTTAGGATAACCTTTGCCCCCAAATTTTTCCTGATGGTCAAGCGCAATCCTAGCAATACGGTCAGAAATGTCCAGAGTTTCTTTAATATGCTTGTATCCGAAATATGTATGCCCCCTCATTACAGCCAACTCTTTATTATCAAGCCTGCCCGGCTTGTTAAGTATTTCTCTGGGGACTTTCATTTTACCTATATCATGAAGAAACGCCCCAAGAGCTATCTCTTCCAGCTGTTTTTCGTTCAGACCCAGCATTATACCGAATAAAACCGCTATAGAAGATACGTTTACATTGTGTGAATATGTATACTCATCAAATACCCGAAGCTGCTCAACGCTTTTAATATTCTGGAATTGCGCGGTCACTTCGCTAAGAATAATATTTGATACCTGCTCACACTCGTTATATTTAAGCGCCTCTCCGTCATAAGTCCTGTCAAATATATTGCGTGAACTTTTAATTAAAGTTTGGGATGTTGATTCTTTCAGAACAGGCTTTGGCCTTTTATAAACTTTTACAGGTTTTTTCTTAACAGGCTGTACAATTTGTTTTTTAGCCACGGAATCCCGTTTGTAAATATTTATGTAATTTAGTTTTAAAATAATCTCCGGTGACAGCTGCTCGCCCTGCCTGTATATAACCTGACCTTCTTCATCAAAAAGGTCAAATTCAAGATTATTTTTACCGACCAGCTCAAGTGAGGAGATACGCTGCATAATTTTTCCGTGTTGATATTATTTAAACGTAAGTTGCTACCTATAAAATTTTATCAGGAACAAAATTAAATTTTA
>CAZLCO010000036.1:0-21666 GCA_964558005.1 uncultured Gammaproteobacteria bacterium
ATGTCGGCTGTAATCAGCTCAAACTGGCCTTTTGATTTTTACCGGACAGTAGTGTTTCCGGGACGGATATCCTCTCCGTCTTTATTATTCTGAGAATATGTTACTATGGCGCTAAAGGCTGGTGTGTAAGTCATGGTTTTTCCTCTTTTATAATTTGTATTCACCTATCTTTTTAAGTATGCTAAAAATAAAAATTGACAGTGTTTAAAAATTTTGGGAAAGGTAAATGATATGCATAATATAACTTTAATCCCCGGTGACGGTATAGGTCCTGAAATTACAGAAGCTATGGTTATGGCGGTAGAAGCCACAGGAGTTAAAATAAACTGGGAAAAAGTTGAAGCAGGCGCTGATGTAATTGATAAATACGGCAATCCCCTTCCTGAAAATGTTCTGGAATCCATAAGGAAAAACAGGGTCGCAATCAAAGGCCCTCTAACAACCCCGATAGGTACAGGGTTCAGGAGTGTAAACGTTGCGCTCAGAAAGGAGCTCGACCTGTATGCATGCCTAAGGCCCGCAAAGTCGATTAAAGGCGTTAAATCACGCTTTGAAGACATAGACCTGGTTATTGTAAGGGAAAACACAGAAGACTTATATGCAGGAATAGAGCAGCAAATTGACGAGAATACGGCTGAGTCAATAAAAAGGATAACAAGGGGCGCTTCAGAACGAATAGCCCGCTTTGCGTTTGAATATGCGCTCAAGGAAGGTAGGAAAAAAGTTACGGCTGTTACCAAGGCAAATATATGCAAGTTTTCAGACGGGCTTTTCCTTGAAGCTTGCCAGAAAATAGCGCAGGACTTTCCGCAAATTGAATACGAAGAAAGACTTGTTGATAATATGTGCATGCAGCTGGTACAAAAACCTGAGTTGTATGATGTGCTGGTGTTGCCTAATATGTACGGCGATATAATTTCAGACCTTGCAGCCGGGCTTATTGGAGGTTTAGGAATTGCGCCGGGCGGAAACCTGGGGGACGAAATAGCTCTCTTTGAGCCTGTGCATGGCAGTGCGCCTAAATATAAAGGCCTCTATAAAACAAACCCGACCGCTTTAATTCTTTCAGCAGTGCTTATGTTAAAGCATATAAAAGAAACAGAAGCCGCTGAACGCCTTTATAATGCTGTTGTGCAGGTTATCGGAGAAGGAAAAACCGTTACATACGACCTTGGCGGCAATGCGTCTACCCTGGAAATGGCTGAGGCTATAACTAAAAAAGTGTTAATTTAACAATTGTTAACATAACTTTTGATATTCAGAAATAAGAGTTTAATATAAAAATCAAACGGGTATATAATAAGTATACAAAGTACACTTTATAAAATAGAGGCAGTAAAGGGTAGTAAAAGCAGAGGTAAAAAAAGTGAATACTGAAAGAGTTGATTCCATAGTTTTTGATCTCAAGCAGTCTGTGGAGGATTTAGGTAATGAGTTAAAGCTCATGATTAAAGAGGTTGAGGCATTGAATCGTAAAATAAAATTGCTCGAAAAAAACACATCGTAAACATACGCGGAAGTATGAATATCACCAAAGTTATAAGCCAACACTTTAAACGTGTTGGCTTATTACATATCCCCGGCTTCTATGGCAGTTATTTGTTTGGTTTAAATTCTTTTCGTATCTCTTAAGTATATAAAAACTAAATATCAAGGGTGATTTTAAAAATCCATTTTTTTGTTACAAAAGTTTATCAAAATCAGGTTTTATTGTAAGGACCTTTTTAAAGAAAGCCTCCGCCATATTCTGTGAGCCCAGTTCTTTAAAGCTGCAGGCTATTTTGTAATAAGCCATGTAATTTGAATGGTCAAAATAAAGCAGGGCGTGATAAGATTCTATCGCTTTTTCGTATTCTTTTTTATTATAGTGTGTATCAGCTTTTTCCTGATAACAAAAGAGTATTTTTTCCACGATATTTTTCAGGTCATTTTGTAGTTGTTCGGCTGCATTTTCACGATTTTTTACTGCATCCTGGAATTTTTTCCTGTTTTCTATCGCCTTTTGATAATAAGACAGTGCTTCATCAAATTTTTTATTTTTTAGTGAATTATTTCCAAGTTCATAATCTATTTTGTAGCTTTCATAAAATTTTTCTAAAATTTTTAACTTTTGGAGGTTATCCGATTCGGTCATAATTTTCCTCTTTTTTTAGATTTATTATAATAGACGATGCAAAAAAAGTCCTTTTTATTAAGGATAAACTCAAAAGTTATAAAACTTAAAATAAGTTTAAAATATTGGACAAATTACTTTATTCAGTGTGTAATAGACTTGTTTAAAAAATAGGTTAAAGAAATGAGCAAAAATAAAAATTCTAAAATTAAAGTATCAGTCCCCCATATGGGAAATCTTTATATAGTAGTATCTTCACTTATCAAGTCGCTTGGCGGTGAAGTTATAGTGCCGCCTAAAACAAGCCAAAAAACACTTTCTATCGGAACAAAATATAGCCCGGAAGCTATATGCCTTCCATATAAGCTGCTGCTGGGCAATTATATAGAAGCTGTAGAAAATGGTGCTGAAGCCGTGATAATGATTAGCAGCCCTGGCATATGTAGACTCGGCGAGTACAGCCGTTCTATCAAAAACTCGCTTGATGATCTGGGCTATAAGTTAAAATATATTGACGTTGACCTGTATAAAGGGAAATTTTTTGAAATATTGAACTGCATGAAATCAGTAACAGGAAATACAGACATAATAGATATAGCAAAGGGTATTATACTTGCTTTCAATAAAGTATTTGTGTTGGATAATATGGACAATACGCTGTCATATTACAGAGCAAGGGAAATTGAACATGGAACAGCCGAAAAAGCATTTAATAAAGCTTTAACCTGGATTGACGAGGCTTCAAACAGGAGTGAACTGAAAGAAGCAAACCACGAAGCTATAAAAGCAATTGAAAAAACTCCTATTGACGAAAACAGGGATGTTTTAAATGTTGATTTAACAGGAGAAATATTTATGGTGCTTGACCCATTCTCAAACCAGCATATAGAAAGAGAACTCGGAAGGCTTGGTGTGCAGACAAAAAGAAGCATGAATGTCAGCGGATGGTTAAAAACCGCAATTATCCCAAAGTTTTTACGGGAAGGCGAAACACATCTTGAGAGAGCTGTTAAATTTGCAAAACCATATCTTTTAAGAGATATAGGCGGAGATGCTATAGAATCAATCAGTGACGTTGCTTATGCAACTAAAAGAGGTATAGATGGCCTTATTCACATAAGCCCGTTCACATGTATGCCGGAAATTATGTCACAGAATATATTCCCGAGCATGAAACAGGACGGTGCATTACCGATTTTAGCACTTGTACTGGATGAGCAGACAGGCCGTGCGGGCTTTGTGACCAGACTGGAAGCATTTGTTGACCTTATGAGAAGAAGAAAAAGTTTACAGGCTGCCGGTATGGCGTAGAAACTATGGATGAATTTTTTATCCATAAAACAGTGATGCCAGATGAGGCTATAGATCTGCTCAACTGCCGGAAAGGTAAACTTTATATAGATGCTACAGCAGGGGGCGGCGGACATTCTATTAAATTAGCCGAAAAAATTTACCCGGATGGCAGGCTGATAATGCTCGACGCTGATCCGGATGCTATACAAGCCTCCAGCAGAAGACTTGAGCCGTATAAAGAAATTATAACTATAATAAATTCAAATTATTCTGAAATTCCTGAAATACTTGAAGAAATTAATATAGAAAAAATAGATGGTGGTGTGCTTTTTGACTTAGGAGTTTCTTATCACCAGCTTACCTCTGGAGAGCGGGGGTTTAGCTTTATGAAGGAATCCAGGCTGGATATGCGTATGGACCCGGAAAATCCTGTTAATGCATATGATATAGTCAACACCTGGAAAGAAGATGAGCTTTATAAAATTTTTAAAGAATTAGGAGAGGAAAGGTTTCCGGGCAGGATAGCAAGGAGAATTATTGAAGCCCGTAGAGTTAAAAATATCGAAACGACAACAGAACTTGCTGATATCGTTAAAAAGTCAGTCCCTTATAAAAAAGGACGCAGGATTCACCCTGCGACAAAGGTTTTTCAGGCTCTGCGAATAGCTGTTAATGACGAACTTAACATTTTAGAAAAAACACTAAATGAAGTAGTTCCTTTATTGGACAAAAATGCTAGAATAGTGGTAATAACTTTTCACTCATTAGAAGACAGACTGATTAAAAACTATTTTAAAAGGTCTGAAAGTTTAAAAGTATTAACGAAAAAACCAATAATTCCTTCTTTCGAGGAAGCAAAAGCAAATCCATCAGCCAGAAGTGCTAAGCTAAGAGGAGCAGAAAAAATATAGGGACAGAGTGAGAATAAATGGCATCCCCTAAATTTTCCAACAGGCAAAAACAAGAAACCGCCCAGAAAAAAAATGTAGTGGGTGGAAATTTTTCGCCAACCAAAACAGTTTATGAAAAGCCCGCAATATTAAAAGCAAATGCGGTTCTTAGCCTCTGCCTGCTGCTGGTTTTAATATTATCAATGGCAAGTTATCTGTTTGTTGTGGCTAAAGAAAACAAAGTAAAAGAACTTCATTCAGTCACGAACAAAATAAATTATGAAAACATAGAGTTACAAAACAAAGTAGATTACTTAAAATCCTTTTATGTGCTTGACGATAAAGTTCAAAGCATTGATTTTCTTGAAAAGCCTGAACATATTATCGAAGTCAAATCAAATATTATGGCGCCTGTTCTTATAGAAAAGAAGAAAAAATTTGATATAACGCCCGTACCAGGATTTTAGCTGGTAACCTGTGCTACTGATGTTAAAAGTTCGCCTGGCTTAAAAAGCTTTAAAAGATTGAATGTACACGGGGTTTTTTTGACTTTATTGCCATAAAAGTTATAAAACTTGTTATTATAAACATCTACGTTTGTTTGATTTGATTCGCCATCAAGCAAATTACCATAACCAAAACAATATTTTTGTAATTCCTGTTTTTTAGAGGCGACAAATTTTGAATAACTGTAAAAACTTCTTAAATCGCTGTTGATTGAGCTTTCTTGGTTAAGTTTTTTATCAATCACAAAATCTATAACCTGGCTAGCAGTTCTACCCATTCTGACTCCCGACATTAGCTACGATACACGACAATTTAAAACTAGGTAATTAATAAACTAACTCTCTCGACCACATGTAATAATAAACATTTTTTAGAAGGTTTTCAATCCACCAATTAAATCAAAAAATTAATTTTAATTGAAATTGCAATAGTTTTATATAAGCTAAAAATCTGTATTATATAAATCAGATATTAAAAATCAAAATTCTGTTACATTTTTTCATTAAAAATTTGAAACAAAACACCTAATTTAAAATGAATTATATATTAATGTTAAGTGTGCTGTCAACAATTGTTAATCAATTGTTACAATTGAATTGTTAATATTTAATTTACGGCAGGGTGAGGAGCTTCTGCGGGTTCTATGCCGTGGTCGGTTTTACCCCAGTCCAGCGACCTTTTCGTGAAAATGATTTTAAATACCATATAAGATACCAGCGGAATCCATATTAAAACCAGATAAACGCCTGTTTCTATGCTTTGCTTTATTGTTTCCCATGTATCAAAATTTTTATGCTTTTTGATACTAAAAATAAGGCCCAGGGAAAAGAAAAGCCCCAGTGCAGGCAGCATTATAAATGTATAAAGAATATTGTCCTGTACACCGTTTACTATTCGGATACTTTGGATAAATATTTCTGACACAATCCAGACAGGCAGTGCAAATTCGGTTATATAACAAAGCATATCAACCCTTACCCGCAAGGATACTTCTTTTGAAAATAAAAGCTCCTTGAAATAATCAAAATATCTTCTTATACTGCCTTCTATCCACCTTCTTCTTTGCCTTAAAAGCGGGAAAAATTTAGTTATACCCTCTTCATAAACATTAACGTCCTCGGTAAAGCGCACATCCCATCCTTTTAAATGCAGTCTTGTCGCAAGGTCAAGGTCATCGGTCAGGCTGTTGTTGTTCCACCCGCCTACGTCATAGAGGGCTTCTTTTTTTACCAGCTGGCCGTTTCCCCGCAATTCAACAGCACCTTTAATTAAATCCCTGCCCGCCTGGAAGTGCGCATCAAGTATGTATTCATTGTCCTGGCAGCGTGTTAAGATATTCGTCTCTCTGTTAATAATAACTTTTCTTGCCTGAACTGCGCCGGCTTCATTGTCAGCAAGGTAAGGAAGTATATTTTTAAGGAAATCCGGGTCTATTCTTGCATCAGCATCAAATACACAAATTATTTCGCCTTTTGTTCTCGGCAGAATTTCGTTTAAAACTGCGGATTTGCCGGGGAAAGCATCTTTTTCCCTTATATGATATTGTACTTTTTCTTTTTCAGTGCTTATCTGTTTTATAACTTCAGCAGTACTGTCTGTACTCCTGTCATCAACCACAATAATTTCATATTTGTTATATTCAAGTTTTAAGATGTTTTCGATGGTATCTTTTATTACTTTTTCTTCGTTATGTGCGGGGATGATTATACTTACAAAGGGCTCATAATTCACTTCTTGAGTGAATTTACCCATATAAAGTCCCTGTTTAATAAGTTTTTTGATTTTTCTTTTCTGGTGTAGCCGGGAAGCCTCAATAAGCGCAAGATATAAAGTCATTAAGATAAAAAGCAGATAAATAGCCGACTGTATAGGTACGTATTTTTGAAAAATAAATAGTATAATCCAGGAGACTATTAATAAAACTGCTAGAACCAGCCTGTCCTTCATTCACCTCATCCTCAATTTTAGTTTTATATTTATTTTAATTTTAAGTTAATTTTAATCTTTAAATTTAAATTATTTTATAACAAGCCTTAATAGTATTGCAATCTTGATGAATAATCCCGAATTACATTAGCGGCGTTTTTGCTCCCCTGTATTTCCGAGGCCATAATCCTGAATTTTTCGGCGTTTTCTGTGTATACTGATTCATTCATAATTTTTATTATGCCTTCAGCCAGCTTTTTAGGCTGGAATTCCTTATATTCAATTTTTATGGCGGTTTTTAGTTCTTCCATTCTCATGGCGTTGTTTTCCTGTTCTGTTTGCTTAAAGTCAGGGATTATTATTGATGGCTTGCCAAGGGTTAATATTTCCATAGCTGTGCTGTGCCCGGCCTGGGTTATAATAAGGTCTGCCGCATTCAAATATGGCGCAATACTTACCATTTTATTAAATATTCTTACGTTATCAGGCAACTCTTCAGATTCAAAACTGCTAAAAATATCAAAATGATAATCTTTTAATATTTTTGCTGCTTCCAGAACATTATCAAAAAGAGGTTTTCTGTATGCGTGTCCGCCAAGCGTTACCACGATATATTTTGAGGCGGGCTTTTCTATCGGCTCTATATCTTCCGGATTAAAGCACACAAGAGGTCCTACAAACCTTGTCCTTTTCATTACCTTGAAATTTTTGCTCAGATTATGCAGGCAAATACTATATGGAGGAGGAAAGTCCGGTATCATTATCTCTTCAGCAGAACTCAACCAGGTTTTCATTATCCAGTCAAAGGATTTGCCAAAAACTCTTATTAAAGCGGAATCCTGCTCAAAAAACGGGTAAAATGCGCTCTGATTTGTGATAACAATACACGGCAGGCTAAGTTTATCCGCGGCCATAACCGGCGCAATTCTGCCGTCCGCCACGACACATGAAGCGCCGTTTTCCCTGATAATGCTGATTTCCTTGTTGATAATATCAGTGAATTTTAAAGCCCAGGCGTGGTTTTTCAGTATGGTTTTTTTAACGTCAAATGCCCCTTTTGCGCCCACAAGGCTGAGCTCCTGAGGCACTTCTGCATAATTGCATCCCCAGGTTTTAAACCTTTCAAGCGCATAATTATATGTACCTATTATAACTTCTTTTTGCGGAAACTCTTTTGCAATAGCCAGTGCTCTGCTTGAGTGTCCGAGTCCTTCGCTGCTTACCGAAAAATAAACTTTATGGTCAGGTATAAATTTTTTTCTTCTTTTAATTTTATATGTTTCAAATAATTGCATTAATTAATTCTTTTTTTTATTGTCCTGCTAATTTTAACCATACCCCAAATACCAAATACGGCAATTATTAAACCAATAATAAATAGTACAGTTGTTACGCCCACGGCATCAGCCGCATAAGCCGCTATTATTATAGGCAGGGTCGATGATGTGCTTAGCAAAGTAAATTGTATGCCAAAAATTTTCCCCCTGATTTTTTCGGGTATAAGAGTATGGAGTATTGTTTGTATTGGAATAGCCGCCATCGCACAACCAAAACCAATTATGGCCGCAAAAACATAAGAATAAACTATCTTCCACGGTACAAAGGCTACAGCGCTCAGCATCAATAAGCCAAAGCCCAAAATGCTAAACCCCGCAAAAGTAGTGAATAGTTTGTTTGCGGTCTTCAGGAAACGTCCTACAAGTACTGAGCCGAAAATCATCCCTATACCGCTGTATGCTATTACATAAGCAAATTTTTGCGCTCCGATGGCAGGATTTTCTGGGTAGAGTACCTGTTGACTCAGGCTTATCGTAAGGATACACAGCATTACTATTATGGAAAACAGGGCTGCTAATTTTAATAAAGCATTTAATACGGTGGGGCTTTTTTTTATATAGTTAAAACCTTCCATAAATTCATCAAAAAATTCCTTTAATGTTTTATGGTGAGTATTTTCGTACTCTGCGCAGGTGTATTTAATAAAAAGCAGCAATACAGCGGAAATTATAAAAAATACAGAAATAGCAATATTTACATTTTCCAGACCAAAAATATTTATTAGCGGGTCACCAAGGACAAAACCAAAAATCAAAGAGCCCATCATGGTTGCGGTAAAGAGTGAATTTGCTGACATAAGCTGGTTTTTCTTTACCATCATAGGAATTGAACTTGCTTCTGCGGGCACAAAGAACTGAGTAACAGAAGAAACCATAAAAGCAAGTGCGTAAATCCCGAATAGTGTTTGGCTGAAAAATGGCAGCATAAATATTAGTCCTGCCCTTAAAACATTAGTGAAAATCAGGGTATGTTTTTTATTCCATTTATCGATAAAAACACCTGCTATAGCAGTAAAAAGCATCGCCGGTATCGTAAAAGCTATATATAAAAAGCTCTGGTACTTCGTAGCCGTAGAAAAAGAATGCGCAATAACTGCCACGAACACAACAAAAATTACTCTGTCCGCCAATTGGGAAAATACCTGTGCCAACCATAAGGCAAGGAAATTTTTGTTTTTTAGTATTGCTATATATCCGTCGGTTTTCGAGGAAACCTGTTCTAAAACTATATTTTCATTTTTTTCAATAGTCTCTAACATAAAAATTCCATTAACTCAGGTGTTTTCAGTTTTTTGTCTGACCTATGGCTAATAAATTCCTTTAATATATTAAAACTTGAAAATAACAACATCTTATCCCTGTGTTCAGTTTCAAACGGAAAATCGTAATCCGCCACATCCTTGAATAATTTCATATAACGTTTGTCGATTTCGAAAGTTTTTTGTGTTGAGGTTCCGCACTTATTGCAGATAACCCCGCCTGATTCAGGACAAAAGTAATGATAGGAGCTAAAATCATTTTCTCCGCAGTTGCATTTTGCGCAGGTTGTTAGTTCTACCGCATAGCCTATAAAGTTTGCCAGTTTTAATTTGAATCTCATTACCGCCCACAAAATTTCTTCTATTTCAGTAAATATTGAGATGTTTTTAAGTGTTTCAAACAGCGTATCATAAATATTAGAGCTGTTGGGGTCATTTTCTGTCCCGAAATTATTTACCAGCTCTATGCAATAGCATGAATAAGAAAACCTTGTTAAATCCTCCCTGATTTTGCAGAAATTTTCTATACTTTCCGCCTGACAAACTATATCAAGGTTCCGCCCCTTGGCAAGCATAAGATTATTAGCGCTGAAGGCCTGCATTCTCCCGCCAAGTTTGCTTGTCGATTTTTTAACGCCTTTGGCGACAAATCTTATAATCCCTAAATCTCTGGAATATGCAACAACTATTTTATCTGCTTCCCCGAGGTTATAAAATTTTAAATTTATTGCCTGAGTTTTATAGTTTGCCATTATGCTTCTTAATACTACTTCCCTGCTATATTTTAGCACAATAAACACAAAAAAAAGAAAAACCCCTTTAGTGGGGTATTTAAAGGAATAAGTAGAGGTATTTTTGGCAGATATTTTAGTCAGTATATTCTTCGTAGAAATTGTCAACAGTTTCAAAGCTTCCTTCCACTGTCCCTAAAAGGGGCATTAGAGCGAAAATTAATAAAATTAATGTAATCATCAGAAAAGATATTTTTTGCATGGTCAGTCACAAAGTAAATTTAATTTATTCTTATATAACAATTATATATTTTGTTTTTTAAAATCACAACTTTATTTCTTTTTTTGCAAAATTGTGTTGCAAAAGTTAATATTAAAGGATTAAACAATTTTTCTGTAAGAAGACCAGCTTCTGGTTTTTTCTAAAAACCAAAATATGTTTCTGATTATTACAATTTTTTTAAAAACACTTTAAATTTGAAAAAAAATAGTTAATAATACTTTTACATATGAAAAAAATAAATTGTTTTCTGGTTTTCAGAAATATAAGGTTTAGCTTAAGAAAGGGTGTACGGTTATGGAAAAAAGAAAAAGAAAAGGTTTCACTTTACTCGAATTAATGATTGTTGTAGTTATTCTCGGCGTGCTGGCATTACTTGCAGTTCCCGCTCTCTTAAACGCTGTTCAGGAGTCCAGGGAATCTGTTACACAGGGTAACCTGAGTGCAGCGGCTTCATCGATTTCCAGTAGGTTAGCACTGAATAATACAATCACTGTTGCAAACGTTGTTACTGCATTGAACGCAAGTGGAAGCAACCCTGTTGATGATACTCAGGCTGCATATGTAGCCGGGGCGGCCTGTGGCGCAGGGCAGGTAGCTATTGAAGACGCAGGCGGGTCCTATGTATTAAGAGCATGTGATTCAGCAGGAGCTGTTACATTGACCAAAACTTTGACAGCATCCACAGCTGCAACTACAAGCTTCTAGCATAAAACAGACGTATTCAAAGCAGCAGGTATTAGCCTGCTGCTTTTTATTTTTGCTTTTGATAGCCAGCCCCTGTTATGGTATTATCAAACTATGAAAAGCAAATTTACTATCCTTGAATTTATAGTATTAATAGTAGTTTTAAGCGTTTTTATGCTTTTTTTGTCTCCGAAGGTGTTTAATTCCCAGGAAGACCTGAAAAAAGCCTCTGTCAGGGCAAATGTAAGTATGGCGGTTTCTTCTGTAAAGAGCATTTTTGCCTTAAAAGATGAAACCAGTATGACAAAAATTGCCGATATAGTAACAGAAACCCTTAATAAAACCTCAAAAAACCCATTCAATAAGAATATAGAAGCATATAAGGTAAATTCTGTTTCAAAAGGTTCGGTCGTATTTGTTGCTGATGATAAAAATGATTTTATTACAATAAAAGGTTATGCAGACAGTATTGAAGCCCCTATTTTGATGGAAGTAATCTATAAAAATAAATGATAGAACTGACTTTAGATAATTTGGATATTGATAAACTTTTCAGACATTCAGAAGAGCTGGTTTTATTGGTTGATAACAATAAAAATGTTATATATACCAATAAAAAAGCAGCTTCTTTGTTGGGAGAGCCCCTCGTTGTTAAGGAAATAGAGCATCTTTTTTCTTTTGATATATGTATTCTGGATAAAGAGAATATTTTAAACTACTCTCCCGTAAGCGAGGCACTGTCGTCAAATATCCCGTTCAGGGCGGAAATATTGATGCAAACGGGTGAAAATGAATTTAAAAAGTTTAATCTGCGAAGCCTGAAAATTGATAATAAAACAGTTATTATTTTGTCCGACATCTCTGTAGATCAATACGCCAAAAGAATTGCTGAGCTTGAAAAAGCGAATGCCGAGTTTTTACAGGTTAAGGAAAGGGCAAGGAACCTGGCAATAAGGACAGGCTTGATTAACCGTATTTCCAACTCAATAAGGGAAAGCATTAACCTCGATGAAATAATAACAGTAATTATTAACGAGGTCACAAGTACACTGGGACTTGCGGGAGGGCATTTTGCATATCTGGATGAAGTTATAAACAAAGATGATTCCGGGATTAAGCAAACTATAGGGCAAAAACAGGCAGTTGCTTCCGCTGTAATGACAGACCAGTCAACGGGTTTAATTCAGCCCAGGCTTGTTAGCCCGGTGTTATACCAGGAAGAAGTATTGGGAATACTGGTTTTTTATCATATAAATAACAAAAAAAGCTGGCATGAAGAGGAAATAAACCTTATTGAGGGTATTGCTTCCCAGCTGGCAGCAGCCATAAACCAGAACAGGGCACAGACCCGACTTGTGCAGTCGGAAAAAATGGCTTCGCTCGGGCAGCTGGTGGCTGGCGTGGCGCATGAAATCAACACTCCATTAGGGGCAATAAACAGTAATAATAGCATTTTGCAGAAATGTATAAGTAAGATTTCTTTGCCTGATAATGTTCTTGAAATATTTAAAGAGGCAATGGGCACTAATGCCGAGGCAATAAGGCGCATAAGCAACCTCGTTAAATCGCTTAAAAACTTTGCCAGGCTGGATGAAGCTGAGTTTCAGGAATCTGACCTGCACGAAGGCATAAGAAACACACTGATGTTGATAAACCACGAAATAAAAGGCAGGATAGACGTTGTCGAGGACTTTGGCGAACTGCCGCCCGTGAAGTGCTATCCGAACCAGCTTAACCAGGTATTTATGAACATATTGGTCAATGCCTATCAGAGTATAGAAGGTCAGGGCAGGATAACAGTCAGGACAAGACATTCCGGCCAAAGCGTCTTAATCGCAATATCCGATACGGGTTGCGGGATACCAAAAGAGAAATTGAAAAGGATATTTGACCCCGGGTTCACCACGAAAAACGTTGGAGTCGGCACAGGGCTTGGCTTATCCATCTGTTACCAGATTGTTCAAAATCACAATGGCAGTATTTCTGTTGAAAGTGAGGCAGGCAAGGGTACTACTTTTACCGTGCAGCTGCCTGTATAGCCAAAACCCTTTATCGGCCTGTGTTTAGGGGTAAAGTTGAACAAAATTGAACGTTTTTTTGAATTTTTTTAAAAACTTTTGTTTTTTAAATTTTTTGAAGAATTTTTATTTTAAATTTTTTTAATTTTTTTTAAAATTCACTTGCGTAATTTAATTTTTAGTTTTTATATCAATTATATTATACCATATCATGGTAAGTTTTTCAAGTGTCGGGGCGGGAAAGCGTTGCTTGGAGCGGGTTTTGATGATCAGGGTAGATGGCTGGGTTTGGGGGATTTTAGGGTTTTGGGGGCAAATTTTTCCTTATTTTAGGGGTGTAGTGGGGGGTATTTTAGGGTTTTTTCCTGATTATTTTCTTGCTGTTTTCTTGTTTTTTCGTTTTTTTGAGGTTATTTTTTAAAATTTTAAAATGAGCATTTAAATTTTTATGCAACAATTTATCTATGATTAAAGCCTTAGTCTTACTAATAACCAGCACTCTGGTAATAATGGCGGATTTTACGGTCGCGCCTATTTTGCCAAAAATAAAAGAAGCTTTCGCTGACACACCAAACATTGACCTGCTCGTGAAAATGGTACTCACTACGCCTGCGCTGTTTATTATGGTCAGTTCGCCGCTTATCGGCTACCTTGCGGATAAACACGGGAGAAAAAATATCGTCCTCGCCGGTATTGCACTATATGTGTCTTCCGGGGTGGCGGGATATTTTGCTGAAACCATTTATGAGCTGCTTATTGGCCGGGCAATTTTCGGCATTGCCATCAGTGCGGTAATAACCGGATGCAGCGCACTAATCAGCGATAATTACAAAGGCAGTGAACTTAGCAGGATGATGGGATTACAGTCGGCTTTTATAGGATATGGGGGGATATTTTATATTGTACTGGGCGGGTTCATGGCGGATTTCTACTGGCGAAACACTTTTCTTGTATATTTATCCCCTTTAGTTTTACTGTTTTTATTTGTTTTGTATGTAGATGAACCTCTGGTAAAAAAAGAAATCCAGACAGGACTGCCTGTCTTCGACTTGAAAAAATATTCAAAAATATACCTTGCCGCATTTGTGCTGATGACGTTTTTTTATATGATACCGCTGCATTTTCCGTTTTATTTAAAGTCAATAATGCCTGATATCAACAACACTATGACTGGAATTACACTGGCTGTAGTATCGCTTTTCTCAGCCACCACATCAATTTTTTATAAAAGCATAAAAGACAGCCTTTCGCACCGGAGCCTTTTTATATTGCCCTTTATTGTTATGGGTCTGGGCTACATAACGCTTTATATATTGCCGGAATATAAATATTCCGTTTTGGGGCTTATTCTTGCGGGCATAGGAATGGGGTTGTTAATCCCCAATTTAAGGGTGTGGGTAGGTTCAATAAGTGAAATTTCGCTTACCGGAAGAGCTTTTGGCGGCTTAACGACGTGTTTATATTTGGGTCAGGTTTTTTCGCCCTTATTAATAAGCACAATAGATGGAAACTTTGCCGTTGCGGGAATGCTGATGGTGGTTATGGCATCAGTATTTATGGTATTCAGGATGCGTGCGGTTTAAATTATTCAAATAATTTTTCAATAAAACTCTTATGTTCATCAGGGTTTTTCCATAACCCTTCCAGCTCTTGGTCAAACTCGTCCTGAGTAATAAACATTAAATTACCGTCTTTTTTCGCAATCCTCAAAAATTCGCCGAATTTAACTTTTCCGTCCCCGTTTTTATCCAGTGCATTAAGCAGCTCATCAATTGTTATGACTTCATCGTCTGTATTATTCTCCGCTATTTTGCACATATCCTTGCACAGGCTTTTACCTATCTGGCAATAGATGGCATTCAGGTCTTTTTTGGAAAAATGTTTCTTTTCCCCGTCGCTTTTAGCAAGGAGTTTCAAGTCTTTTTTAGTGATTACACCATCACCGTCAACATCAAACGCATTAAACAGTTCTCTGGCCGTAAACTCTTTTTTGCTGCATACTTCGGCTATTTTAGCCATTCTGTCGTTTAAGCTGCTCATCTTTATTTCCCCTCAAATTTTTACGCAAATAGAAACATACAAATAATAAACAAATATTATTATATATCTCTTTGCCGATTTTTAGGGATAAACTTTTAAAAACGTCTTCTGAGTCGTAATTTTTTTTGTCTGAATCTTTTTCAAACTCAAAAGCTTTAAAGAGTTCTTCTGTAGTAAAATCATCTCTGCTGCACAGTTCAGCTATTTTGGTAAGTTTTTTTTGTAAATCTCCCATATCGAGTTCCTTTGGCAGTTCCTTCAATATTAATAATATCGATATACCTGTTCAAAAACTTTTACATTTTGAAACTATTATTAAAAATTTGTTACATCAAAAATTTTTATCACACATCATTAGCGGAAATAAAATAATGCAAAGCCTTTCTATTATCCCGCCAGAATTGCTCCGGCTCTCCTGACGCTGGAAGTTCGAGCGTTATGATAGGAATATTTCTCTCTTTTCCTGCATAAGTACCGAATGAACCGGGTGTAGGGTAACCTATATCTACCTGGACAGGATAGCCGTTAAGCCTCGACATATTTTCAGCGAGTTTATCCGCTGGCCCGTCATAGTTTATAACACCATAAGGCGCATGGATTGTCAGAATTCTGTCCGGCTTGTATTCTGAAAGTACATCAAGCACAAATCTTGTTTCTGGCTGGCTTTCCCTATCAGGCGTAAGGCTGTTTTTTGTCGGGAAATCCCTGTTTATATCAATCCCGTTAGCGTTTTTTCTTGTGTTTTGTTCCTTTCCGTCGGGGTTAAGGCATGGAATCAATAAGATTGTACTGGAAGCTAATAGCTCGGTACCGGATTTTATGTCATTAATTAAATTGTTAATAAGATATTCCCCTTCAGGTTCATCACCATGGAAAACACCTATTATAAGTACTTTTAAAGCATTATTAATATCAGGGGTTTGCGCCCTGTAAAGTTCAATTTTGTTATTTTTAGCGGTAAATACTTCTTTTTCTTTATTTATTAACATACTGTGATAATATCATTAACCCGAAATTCTGTTAATTTTTTTTA
Source organism: uncultured Gammaproteobacteria bacterium (assembly GCA_964558005.1). Taxonomy (GTDB): domain Bacteria; phylum Cyanobacteriota; class Vampirovibrionia; order Gastranaerophilales; family UBA9971; genus JANQGS01. The sequence continues at coordinate 16,115 of CAZLCO010000036.1, forward strand.
AAAAAGTCAAGGAATATAGTGAAACATGCCGTATTTAGTGTATATAATAGATATATCAAACGTTTAGGTTTAAGTAGAGGTCAATATTATGAAATCAGGTAATTTTGGTAAAAATTATAAATATTTCAGCAATAGTATTGGGCCGCGCAACAACCGCAGGGATTTGTGGATAGACATTTTAACTTATTCTTCAAATATGACAGGGAACTGGTTATTATCCAAGCAGATTTTTTATACCAGCATACTGCCCACCGCCGAAAGAAACCCGGTATTATTTGCCGAGTGGGTAAAGGAAATGGTTGAAAAATCCGGGATAAAAATCAAGTCAAAGGCCGAATTTTTAGAAGCATTGGATTATTTAAAAAAATTTAACGGCAAAACAGATAAAATGGGTATAAGACAGGCCCTGTACCATTTATTTGAGGCCGGGCTTGGTGAATCAGAATACGCTAACCGGGCATTGGTCAACAGCGCCTAGTTTCCCGCAAAAGGTTCTATCGCCCGCTCAAAAATACCCAGCGAATAAGCTATAGTCAGTCCATAATTAGTAATTGCGACCCCGGCGGCGTTTGCTTTTGTGATGCGGGATAAAAATTCCCGCCTGTTGGTCATGCACGCCCCGCAGTGGATGATTAGTTTGTATTTTTGTATATCTTCCGGAAAATCATGCCCCGCAAACACATCGAACTCAAGCTTGGCGCCGGTATACTGCGTCAGCCAGCGGGGGATTTTCACCCTGCCGATATCGTCGCCGATCGAGTGGTGGGTGCAGGATTCGCATATTAGAACCCTATCGCCTGATTTAAGGTCTTCTATTGAGCGGGTACCTTTTATCAGTTCATTAAGTTCGCCCTTGAGCCGCGCAAACAGTATGGAAAAAGAGGTCAGTTTAATTTCCGGCGGCACGTCAGCCGAAACTTTGAGAAAAGCCTGCGAATCGGTAATAACAAGCGCGGGCGGTTTTTTAAGCCTGTTTAGGGCTTCCCTTAATTCTCTTTCCTTAACCACCATAACCATTGAATCATTGTCCAGCAGGTCACGGATAGTCTGTACCTGCGGGAGTATCAGGCGGCCTTTTGGCGCTTCCAAATCAATCGGCACCACCAGCATAGCCAGCTCGCCCGGCGGCACCAGATCAGAGGCGATAGCCGGCGGGGTCAGAAACTCTTCCGGGGCTGTACGGATTATCTTTTCCTTTAGTTCTTCTATCCCGGTGTTTTTTTGGGCGGAAACCGGTATGAATTCAGGGTTTATGTCCTTTGTTTCCAATAAATCAACTTTATTTAAAACCTTTATAATAGGTATCTTTCTTCCATTGAACTCATCGGCCAGCGATTGTTCAAAGCTGCCCCACTCCGGAGTTTCCGAAACTATAATTGCCAGGTCTGTCCGGTCAAATATTTTTTTGGTTTTTCCAATCCTTTTTTCGCCGAGGCTGCCCACGTCGTCTATACCCGCGGTGTCAACGAACAAGACCGGGCCTAGTGGCAAGAGTTCCATGGCTTTTTCGACCGGGTCAGTGGTTGTGCCGGCCACGTCCGAAACCAGCGAGATGTCCTGTTTAGTCAGTCTGTTTATTATGCTTGACTTGCCGACGTTTCTCCTGCCGAAAATGCCTATATGCAGGCGCATTCCTCTGGGGGTGTTTTGCATGGGTTGCCCTTCTGTTTCTCTATTTAAAAGTATTATACTTTTTGCGCTTTTTTTCTTTACTATTCAGATTTCCAGAATTGCCACCAGCGTCTTTTAGGTTTCGATTCAAGGCTCATAATCTCATATACTGTTGAGTCTTCCATTTGTTGCTGTTTTTCGTGAACTTTTCCTTGTTTTTCTTTCATGTAAATGTCCAGTTCAGCTTCATTATATACCGGACAACCATAATCGCAGCCTTCTTTTGCACAGCCCGCAAACGCAACATTTGCAGAAACCATCATAAATAAAGCGAGAAAAGAGATTAGTAATTTTTTCATCTGACTACCCCCAAACTAAATTACATAAATATTCTACTATATTTTTTTTTACCATGGCATAATTTAAATACGCAAAATAAGCAAGAATGAGGCAATATAACCATGAAAAATAAAACTGTGCTCCTGACAATATTTGATGGCTGGGGATGCGGCGGCAACTGCCCGACCAACGCCATAAAATCAGCCAATACACCGACATTTGACTGCCTGATGGGTAAATACCCAAACACCTGCATAGCCGCCCACGGCGAAAGCGTTGGCCTCCCTGAAGGACAGATGGGCAACTCGGAAGTCGGCCACCTCAATATCGGCGCAGGAAGGATAGTTTATCAGGACTTAACCAAAATAAACCTTGCTATAAAAGACAAAAGCTTTTTTGAAAACCCGGAATTCCTCAAAGCAGTCGAGCACGCAAAGAAAAACAACTCAGCACTGCATTTTATGGGGCTGGTGAGCGACGGCGGAGTACACAGCTCACTTGTGCAACTGTTTGCGTGTCTTGATTTTGCCAAAGAACAGGGACTGGAAAAGGTTTACGTACATGCCTTCCTTGACGGTCGGGATACCCCGCCAAGAAGCGCTGATGGATACCTTGCACAGCTCGAGGAAAAAATTTCAGAAGTCGGCCTGCCGAGCATAGCGACTATTTCAGGTCGCTACTACGCAATGGACAGGGACAACAGGTGGGAAAGGGTTGAACAGGCTTACAACTGCCTGCTCCTCGGCGAGGGCAAACACGCCGCCTCAGCCGCTGAAGCCATAAAAAATTCATACGAAATTGATGATAAAGGCGATGAGTTTGTGCTGCCGTGCGTGACCAACAACGACCCAAATTCAAGGGTTCAGGACAACGACTCTGTAATTTTCATAAATTTCCGTCCCGACCGGGCAAGGGAGATAACAAGGGCAATCAATGACCCGGAATTTGCAGGCTTCCAGCGCAAAAAAGTTCTTAAAAACCTTTATTATGTCTGCATGACAGAATATGACAAGATATTTAATTTGCCGGTAGCGTACCCAAAGGACAAACTAACCAATATATTAACCGACGTACTGCATAAGAACGGAGTTAAGCAGTTCCGCACAGCGGAAACCGAAAAATACGCCCACGTTACGTTTTTCTTTAACGGTGGGGTGGAAAAAGCTCCTGATACTGAAACAAGGGTGCTTGTGCCATCGCCAAAAGTCGCAACCTATGACCTCCAGCCGGAAATGAGCGCGCCTGAGGTTTGCGAAAAGGTAGTTGAGGCTCTGAAATCAGGCGAATACGGTTTTGTGCTGGTTAATTTCGCCAACCCTGACATGGTCGGCCATACCGGAGTGCTGGAAGCGGCAGTCAAGGCAGTTGAAACCCTTGATGAATGCCTGAAAAAGATCATTGATATTGTAAAAGAAGTTGACGCTGAGATGATTTTGACCGCAGACCACGGCAACGCCGAGTGCATGGAAGACCCGGTTACACATAAGCCTTTCACCGCACACACAAACAACCCGGTACCGTTTATCGTTATTAATTCACATGAGGAAATCGGGCTCAGAGAAGGTGGATGCCTGGCTGATATAGCGCCGACAGTGCTTGATATGCTCGGACTGGAAAAACCTGCTGAAATGACAGGTAGTTCGATGATGGTAAAAAAGCCTGCGTTTAAGAATTAATTTAGAGTGGAGTAGCTTCGCCCTACACCTAATCCAAATACATTATTTAAAATAAAGGCCGAGCAGCCCCGCAGGGGCTGTCGAGGCCAAAAAAAAACCTCTGGCAGCGCCAAAGTTAGTACTCATTAAACATAAAAAAACGATTGCAACGCCAAAGATGATAGGGCACTGGTCTGATTATTAAAAACATTTATCGTTTTTTTATTTAGACCACTATAATATAAAAATTTCTATTGCTGCTTCACATAAAGATTGCCGACCAAATGCCGGAACTTTGCGTTTTCCTTTTGAAGCATATTATTTCTTACTATCAGCTTTTTATTTTCTTCAATTAGTTGCTCAACCTGCTTTGATAATATTTCATTATCTCTTTTTAGCTTAGCAGAGTCCATTATCGGCTCAAAAAGGTCAGAATTTTTTAATTTTTCTGTTATTTCGCCGGTTATTTTCTGGGCGACCGACTCGGCCAGGAGCGACAAAGTCTCAGATGTAATATCAATAGTTACGTTATTGAGCCCGTTTTTGCCGTTGCCTGAGTGCTGAGCCTTTATTTGGTTCTGCCTTACTGACGGGGCGTTTATCGGGTTGATTATACCGTTGTTTACAATTGATGATATTTCATCATCATTTTTACCCTGTTCTCTTAACTTTAAGGCGTGTTTTAACTTTGAAATAGCCATTTCATCGTAGTATTCAGTATTTTTATCGTCCTCGTATATCGGGTCTATGCGCCAGGTCTTTAAAAAACCTGCAATATCCGATGAATTGGACATATCCGGGTTATTAATCTTCTCAAACAGCTGTTCTTTCGTATACATAAGGCCCATCCCCAATTTTTTAGGTATAAATATAACTATATTATAATCCGGTTGCAAAAATCAATTATCGGGCACGAACTGCATAAAGGCTTAATGGGCTTGCATATAGAGCGGCCGTGCAGCACGAGCAGGCGGTTAATGTTTTTCCACAAATTTTGCGGCACTTTTTTTCTTAATTCCATTTCCGTTTCATCGGGTGTTTTGGTCTTAACATAACCCAGCCGGTTAGAAATCCGGTGCACATGGGTATCCACCGCAACAGCGGGTAAATTATACCCGACTGCAAGGACAATATTCGCTGTCTTGCGGCCGACTCCTCTTAATTCCAGCAGCTCTTCCATATTGTCCGGCACTTTGCCGCTGTATTTTTCCAGCAGGACCCCTGATATTTGCTGGATTTTTTCTGCTTTTGTTTTGTAATAATTTATAGATTTTATAATCCCGCAAAGTTCTTCGTATGGTAATTCGACCATTTTTTGCGGGGTATCAGCTGTTTCAAAAAGTCTTTCTGCTACCGGGTAGGTTATTTCGTCACGGTTACGCAGGCTCAACAGGCAAGACACAAGGGCTTTATAGGGCTTGCCCGTGTAGCTGTCCAGCATGGGGAAGTCGGAGTAATGATTTTTAAGGATTGAGAATATTTTTTCTATATTAACTTTTATCATTGGTCTTGTATGGGATGGATTTTGGTCTTTTTAACATTATATTCTTAAAATGCTAAAAGGAATAAAAGCTTTTATACTCGACCTCGACGGCGTAATAACCGACACCTCCGCCCTGCACGAAAAAGCATGGAGAAAAATGGCCGCCAAAGAAAACATACCCTTCCCTGACGAACTTTCCAATAAACTGCGCGGCGTGTCCCGCAGCAGGTCGCTGGAACTTATACTGGAAAACACAGATAAAAAATATACAGAAAAAAAATTCCGGAAATTAATGGACAGAAAAAACAATTATTACAGAGAAAGCCTGAACAGCCTCAGTCCTGAAAACCTCCTACCCGGCGCCAGAGAACTATTGGACAGGACAGCAAAAAAAGGCTATAAACTGGCTATAGCCTCCAGCAGTAAAAATACCTCACTGGTTATTGAAAAACTCGATATAAGGC
>CAZLCO010000037.1:0-20568 GCA_964558005.1 uncultured Gammaproteobacteria bacterium
AACTTTATTTTAGGAGGTTTACAACTTTTTTAAAAATTTTTACCGGACATCAATGTCCCGGAAAAGAAGGACAAAAGAAAGAGATACAAAGATTACAATACAGGACAACTAGACTCCCGGAAGAAACTTGTTACGCAAAAGCCGGGGATATAGTTACAGTAAATAAAGATAAATCCAATGAACAAACCGGTATAGTACTAAATACAGATAGCAGTGGACTTGATCTTATTAATGCAAATACAACTAAACATTTCAAATTAGACTTAAGAGATTTTTCAGATACTAAAATTATTGCCCGCTTATTAGAGGTAAGAGTTTAGATTTTTGTTTTATATAACAATGTTGTCTAATAATCCAGTTTCGTATATTATTTGGTTTGAATCGAAATATTAGCTAATAGGATTTAAATATGATATCAACAAACGAATTCAAAACAGGTATGACTATAGAAATGGACGGAAGCGTCTGGACTATAGTAGAATTCCTTCACGTAAAACCCGGGAAGGGCTCTGCTTTTGTTCGCTCAAAGCTAAAAAACGTTGAAACCGGCGCTGTACAGGAAAAAACTTTCCGCGCAGGTGAAAAACTCCCGAGAGCGATTGTTGACAGGAGAGAAATGCAGTACCTGTACAGCAGTGGCGAAAATGAATATGTTTTTATGGATAACGAAAGCTATGACCAGACAACACTGTCAAAGGAACAGATAGGCGACGGTTTTATTTACCTGAAAGAAAACATGAATATTAACGTGCTTATGTATCAGGGGAAAATAATAGGCATAGATATCCCGAATTTCATTGAGCTGGAAGTAACAGATACCCCGCCCGGAGAAAAAGGAGATACCGCATCAGGAGGAACAAAGCCCGCCACACTTGAAACCGGCGCGGTTGTAAATGTTCCGTTTTTTGTTAAAAACGGTGATGTGATAAGGGTTGATACAAGGACTAATACTTATCTGGACAGAGTTTAAGGATGAAAGAGGATTTAAAAATGAAAACAGAACTGGAATATATTGAAAAGCTTGTAGAACTGGTAGCCAAAAATGAACTGACAGAGCTTTCTATAGAAGAAGGTGAAAGCGCCGTTATTATAAGAAAAGAAAAAGAAATTATTACAACGCAGGTTGCACCTGCCTCTACAGTAGCAGCACCAGCCGCCCCGCAGCAGGCAACTCCGCCGCAAGCAAAAGCTGAAGCACCTAAAGAAGAAACGCCAAAGTCCAAAGGTGTAGAAATCACTTCTCCAATGGTCGGCACTTTCTACAAATCACCGTCACCGGGTTCTGCACCATTTACAGAGGTAGGGAAAACAGTTAACATCGGCCAGGTTGTTTGTATAATAGAAGCCATGAAGCTTATGAACGAAATCGAATCAGAAGTAGCTGGCAAAGTTATTGAAATATGCGTTGAAGACGGTCAGCCTGTTGAATTCGGCCAGGTATTAATGATAGTTGAGGCTTAAATATATAAGGAAAAAATAATGATTAACAAACTTTTGATAGCGAATCGGGGAGAAATTGCCGTAAGGATTATCAGGGCATGTAAAGAACTTGGTATTACTTCAGTAGCTATTTATTCTCAGGCTGACGAGGATTCGCTGCATGTAAACCTGGCAGATGAAGCCTATTGTATAGGCCCGGCAGCATCATCAAAAAGTTATCTTAATATACCGCATATTATCAGCACTGCCCTTATGGCAGGAGTTGACGCCATACACCCGGGGTATGGATTTCTTGCTGAAAACGCAAATTTCGCAGAAATATGCCGCGACCATAATATAAAATTCGTGGGCCCGTCGCCGGAAAGCATACGCTCAATGGGCGACAAGGCAACCGCCAAGAAAACAATGATTGAAAACAATGTGCCTACAGTGCCAGGTACAGCTGGTCTTGTGGCAGACATAAATGAAGCCCTGCCCTGGGTAAGACAGGTGGGCTTTCCGGTAATCATTAAGGCGACAGCCGGCGGCGGCGGCAGAGGAATGCGTATAGTCCGCCATGAAGGCGAACTTGAAGCGCAAATGAATACCGCACAGTCAGAAGCAGGTGCATGTTTCGGCAACTGCGGCGTTTATATAGAAAAATTCCTTGAAAACCCTCGCCATATTGAAATACAGGTTATGGCAGACCAGCATGGAAATGTTGTACACCTTGGCGAAAGAGATTGCAGTGTACAAAGAAGACACCAGAAGTTAATCGAAGAAGCCCCATCGCCTGCGATAACTCCTGAAATTCGGGAAAAAATGGGACAGGCAGCTGTTAATGCAGCTAAAGGCATTAATTACGAAGGTGCAGGTACTGTTGAATTCCTGCTGGATGTTGACAAAAACTTCTACTTTATGGAAATGAACACCAGAATCCAGGTAGAACACTGTGTTACAGAAATGATAACCGATACAGACCTGGTTAAAGAGCAGATAAGAGTAGCCCAGGGCGAAAAATTATCATTTACTCAGGAAAATATAAAAATAAACGGCCATGCAATAGAGTGCCGTATCAATGCAGAAGACAGCGAAAAGAATTTCATGCCTTCTCCGGGAATTATTGACGGCTATGTACCGCCGGGAGGTCCGGGCGTAAGAGTGGACAGTCACATGTACACCAACTATAAAATCCCGCCTTTCTATGATTCGCTTATAAGTAAACTTATTTGCTGGGGCAAAAACAGGGATGAGGCGATTGCCAGAATGCTCAGGGCACTGGATGAATACGCCATAACAGGTATTAAGACCACTATACCTTTCCATGTAAAAGTGTTGAAGCACCGACAGTTTGTGAGTGGCGACTTTTCAACCAACTTTATTGAAAAATATATGAGCGCTCAGGAAGAACCTGAGAAGGAAAAAGTGGCTCCATAAAATAATCTTTTTATTTTTAAAGTATAATAGTACTGCAAATTAATGAAGGCAGGACTATTAACAATGAACCAGATTAATGATAATTTTCAATTCAGCACTGTAGAAGAGGCTATACAGGATATAAAAGACGGGAAAATGGTCATAGTAGCTGATGACGAGGACCGCGAAAATGAAGGTGATTTGGTCTGTGCAGCGGAAAAAGTCACGCCGGAAATAATCAACTTCATGATAAAGGAAGCCCGCGGCCTTATATGCGTACCACTTACGCAGGAAAGGGCAAAGGAATTAAATCTGAGCCAGATGGTTTATGACAACACTGAAGCACATGGCACCGCATTTACCATTAGCGTTGATGCTGGCTCTATCTTTGGCGTTACAACAGGCATATCCGCTTATGACCGGGCAAAAACCATTGAAGTACTGGTCGACCCTAATACAAGACCTTCAGATTTAAAAAGGCCGGGGCATATTTTCCCGCTGGAAGCCAAAAAAGGCGGAGTGCTTAAACGTGTCGGGCAAACAGAAGCAAGTGTTGACCTGGCAAGACTGGCAGGGCTCTCACCTGCAGGCGTAATCTGCGAAATCATAAAGGAAGACGGCTCAATGGCAAGGCGCGATGACTTGATTGAATTCGCCCAAAAACACGACCTGAAGTTTATCACGGTTGCGCAGATTATCAGGTACAGGCTAAAAAAAGAAAGGTTTGTAAAAAGGGTAATAAAAGCCAAACTGCCCACAGTTTTTGGCGAATTTGATATTTACGGGTATTTAAACCTGCTGGATAACTCTGAACACGTTGCACTGGTAAAAGGTGGCCCGGAAGATTTTAAAGAAAACATTCCACTTGTAAGGATGCACAGCGAATGCCTTACCGGGGATATATTTCATAGTATGCGCTGTGACTGTGGAGACCAGCTAGGTAATGCCCTTGAACTAATCGAAAAAGAAGGCAAAGGTGCGCTGGTTTACCTCAAATCCCATGAAGGCAGGGGGATTGGGATTTTGAACAAGCTAAGGGCATATGTCCTTCAGGAGCAAGGGCAGGATACAGTAGACGCCAATATTTCGCTAGGTTTTGAACCGGATTTGCGGGATTATGGTGTTGGAGCGCAGATACTGCTTGATTTAGGCATCAAAAAATTCAAATTAATAACAAATAACCCAAAGAAGATTATCGGGCTTGAGGGTTATGGACTGGAAATAGTTGACAGGGTCGAGCTGCCTGTGTGCAGGAACCCGCACAACGAAAAGTACATAAACACCAAACGTGACCGAATGGAGCACCTGATAGACTAGATTTCCGATTATCCGAAAAATTATTAAGAAATGAGACAAAATGAGACAAATTGATACAGATTTTTAAAAAATCTGTGTTTTTTTATTTTTTTATTTTTGATTTTCAAAACTTTTTAGCCCCAAGATCAATAAATTTAAAAGAGTATATTTATAATTATTGTTAATTTAATTATACCATATTTTAAAAACTCTTTCAAGTCAGTTATGGTAAGCTAAAGCCCGCCATTTTTATCTTATAGACTTGTTCTACACCATTCTGTCAAACTTTTTAGCGGAATTTGCCTTAAGCTGAGGCTTTCCGCAGTCATCGCCGCTGTGAGAAATTTTCAAAAAAGGTTTTGAACCGGCCTGTTTTAAAACAGGTTGACTTATATTTAAACTGATATTTTTATTAATTTTATTCATAACTTTAATCTTATCATTAAAAATAAAATTTTCATATAGCCTATTGAAAATGAAAACCATTTTCAATATACTGTCAGCTATGACCACATTAACTTCAACATTGAGCCAGAATATAGACGCATTCGGTAAATACCTTGACCAGCCGGCGGTTTTGCGCAACCTCAGAAAGACTGTGCCGTTGGCAGCGGGCGCAGCCGCTGTGGGGTACGGGATTTATGATGTTTATAAAGCACCGGAAAAAGAAAAGAAAAAAACTGCTGTCAGGGACTTTCTGGTTATGGGATCTGCACTTGGAGCCGGGTTTTTGGCAGTGAGGGGGTTTAAAATCGGCAAGAAAAAAATACCCGGGCTTGATGATTTGCACGATAAAATACATAAACATAAACACGGGCCGGGCTGCGGTCACCACCACCACGAGCATGACTACCATTCTCCTATAGATGAAGTTATGGAAAAACTGACTAATGCGGGAAAAGATACGCTCGCCGGGTTTGTAAAAAAAATTCATGATAAAGAATATTTAAAAATAGGTGAAGTTTTCCAATTACACAGGGGATTACAGGAAGTTGCCCCAAAAAAAAGGCTAATAGCAGACGTTATACCCGATAGTCACGCTCATGATTTTAAGGAAACTATGAAAGAACTCGGATATTTAACGGGTATTGGCCTGATACCTGTTGTTGGAGGTATATCTGGCGGTATGCTGGCAGATAAAATAAACGGCGAAGACGTAAAGGAAAAATCCAAAAACAAACTAAAAGAAGGGTTTTTCCAGTATGCCGCAAATATTACCCTTTGTAATTTAGGGGCAGGAGTTGCCCTGCTTGCTATGGGCGACAGGGTGAAAAACAAAGGGCTAAGGCTCGCCGGGATGATGGCCGGTGTTATCGGTGTCGGCATTGTTTTTGGAGGCACTATCGCAAACTTTGTCGGGAAAAACTTTATTAATCCGGTAATTGATAAAGGACTTGATAAAACGCTTGAAGATTACAACAGGCAAGACCACCACTTTAAGCATATGTTCAAGGACGTAAACTCTGAAAGAAAACCCGAACCGCTTGATGTCGCTCTGCATATAGACGACGTGGCATCTGTGGGCTTTTTGTCCGGGATGAAGTGGATTGGGCCTATACTGCCTGCGTTGTATTCAATTTCAGGTTACAGGGCAGGTATAGGCTACAGAAACGGCCCTGAATCAGAACATGATAAGAAGCAGCACCATTTTGATTTTAATAGAAAGTATCATTTTGAACATTTTAAGAACTTTGAGGAGAGCAATAAATGAGAAGGATGAAAACTTATACCAAATCAGAAAAAAAAGTGTTTGATGCCCTGCAAAACAAGCCCTGCGCCACAGCAGAAGAACTGTATTCAGAAATAAACGCCCGGGGAAAGGAAAAAGAAATAGGCCTTACCAGTGTATACAGGGCATTAAAGCAACTTGAAAAAAATTATGAAATAAAACCAATTAGTTTTAACGACGGCAAAGCACGCTATGACCTTAATACTAATGAAAAACACCACCACTATTTTGTATGCACAGAATGCGGCAAAGTAGAAAAAATAGACTTCTGTCCTTTTGAAGCATTAAAAATTAAATTCAAAAAGGACTATATAATTCAGTACCATAATTTTAAGCTGTTTGGTATTTGTTCAGAGTGCAAAACAAAAAACGCGGGGACTAGTGCCCCCGCGTAAAAAAGTTAATTATTTTGATTATGAACAGGCTAAGTTTTGGCTCTGTTCCTTTAAAAATTTTCCCAGTTCCTGAACCCTGTCAGTTTGCTCCCACGGCACTTCTATATCTGTCCTGCCAAAATGACCGTAAGCGGCAAGCATTTTATAGAAAGAACCACCGTTCTTTGCCGGTAAGCCCCTTAAATCAAACTGTTTAATTATGGCAGCAGGCCTTAAATCAAAATTCTTCATAACGATTTCGCTTATTGCATCATCGCTTATAGCACCGGTGCCAAAGGTTTCAATTAAAACAGAAACAGGCTGTGCAACGCCTATAGCGTAAGCGAGCTGCACTTCGCATTTTTTTGCAAGGCCAGCGGCTACGATGTTTTTAGCCACATATCTTGCGGCGTATGCTGCGCTCCTGTCAACTTTTGTCGGGTCTTTTCCGCTGAAAGCGCCGCCGCCGTGACGTGAATACCCGCCGTAAGTATCAACAATAATTTTCCTTCCGGTAAGGCCTGCATCGCCCTGCGGACCACCTATTACGAATTTGCCTGATGGGTTCATAAGATATTTTGTTGATTCATCAGGTTTAATTTTGTCGTTTTTAAATACAGGATCAATAACGTGCTTTTTAAGGTCAGCGGCTATTATTTTTTGTACTTTGTTGTTATCTGTTTCATTACCAACAACAGGGTCATGCTGTGTGGAAATAAGGACAGTGTCTATCCTTGAAGGCACGCCGTCTTTGTACTCAACTGTGACCTGGGTTTTTCCGTCAGGTCTTAAATAAGAAAGAATATTATTTTTTCTTACGTAAGATAACCTCAAAGCAAGCCTGTGTGCAAGGCTTATAGGCAATGGCATTAACTCGGGGGTTTCATCACAGGCAAAACCAAACATAATGCCCTGATCGCCTGCGCCTATTTCTTCGGATTCCCCGGTATCGCATGCGCATTCACTTCTTGCCTCAAGCGCTTTATTAACGCCGCTGGCTATGTCGGTTGACTGCTCGTCAATGCTGGTTAAAACAGCACAAGTTTTGGCGTCAAAGCCGCCGCCTGATTTGCCTATGTATCCAATGTTTTCAACAGTATTTCTTACTACTTTCGGTATATCAACATAACAACCGGAAGTTATTTCACCTACTACAAGCACCATACCTGTAGTAACTGTTGTTTCTGCTGCCACTCTTGATTTTGGGTCATTTAACAAAAATTCATCCAGTATAGCATCTGATATCTGGTCGCAAACTTTATCAGGATGGCCTTCTGTTACTGATTCTGATGTGAATAAAAAGTTTTTTGATGTCATTTTATGCGTTCTCCTTTTCCTCAAGTTCTTTTTTCTTCTCGGAATAAATATTATACAAACCTTCTTTTTTCAGGGCATACAGGAATCCATCAACTATATCATCGAGTTCCCGTACGGAAAGAGTACTCATTATGTTAATGGCGCTGCCCAGCGAAGGGTTTTTATCATACCATCTTCTTTTATTATACGCCTTATAATAACCAAAAAGTTTTTCCGGTCCTATACTTTGGAGGGTTTCGTTATCTCTAATCTGATTACGGTATATTTTGACAACATGGTATAGATATTGCGCTAATTGACTTATCTCCTTTTCTGACAGACAGTTCATCACTGTCATAAGTTCACCCATTTTTGAGCTTTTGTCATACCACCTTTGAATATCATTCATGATAAATACCTATGTTGTCTCGCAAGTATTCTATTAAATTATCCAATAAAATTTCCCTGTTGTCTTTGTATTTATCAATTAATTTTACAATTGCGCTGCCAATGATAAACCCGTCAGCCCCAAGGGTTTTCAAACCCATAATGTGGTCTTTATTTGATACACCAAAGCCCACGGCAACCGGAGTATCAGTAAATGATTTTATTTCCCGCAAAACAGGCTTTAACTTTTCCGAAAAAGTCTCCCGAACTCCCGTTACACCTGTTGAAGATACCAGATAAATAAATCCTGATGATTTTAAAGCAATTTTTTTTATTCTTTCCTTACCAGAGGTCGGCGCAACAAGCATTATGAAATCAATATTATTCTCTTTGCACAAAACAATTACTTCTTCTGACTCTTCCTGCGGCAAATCAGGGATTATGATACCAGCGGCGTTTACTGCGGCTGCTTTAGTTATAAATTTTTCAATTCCGTATTTGAACACAGGGTTGAAGTAAGTAAAAAGAATAAGCGGAACAGTAATTTCAGGCTTTATTTCCTCAAGTAGATCAAATATTTTGTCTGTATTAGTCCCGTTTTCCAGCGAATATTTCGCCGCTTTCTGAATTACCGGGCCGTCCGCCAGCGGGTCAGAATACGGGAAGCCAAGTTCAACTGCGGCTGCGCCTTGCTGCTCAAAAATTTTAATGAGACCTTTTGTTGTTTCCATATCAGGAAAACCCGACACAATAAAGGGGATAAAAGCCGGTTTTATGCGGCTGGATAGTATTGAGTGTTTGATTTTAGAAATTGATGCCTCTTGTGCCATATAAATAGACTTCTTCCGGGTTTTCAAGCTCGCTGTGTATCTCAAAAACCGTTTTTTTAATAGCCGGATGGACAAAATCAGGGTTTAATTCAAGCATGGGTACCAGCGCATAAGCCCTTTCATGCATCCGGGGGTGCGGTATTTGCAGCGATTCCTCCTCTATAACTTTATCACCATAAAATAATATGTCCAGGTCAAGCGTCCTTTCGCCCCATCTGTTTTTCGGGTCTCTAACCCTGCCGAGCTGTTTTTCTATTCTTAAGCACTCGACAAGCAATTCCTGCGGCGAAAGAGTGGTTTCTATGAGCATAACCGCATTCACAAACCATTCCTGGTCAGTATAGCCCACAGGTTCAGACTCATAAAGGCTGGAGCTTTCAACCACCTTAATATTTTGCGTGTAATTTAAAAGATTATTCGCCTGCTGCAGATATCCTACCCTGTCTCCAAGGTTTGACCCCGCGCATATATAGGCAATATTCATATTGGACCTTTATTTTGGTAATGATTTATTATTTTATATTTTTTTGGTTGTAATTACAAATTTTTTTAAGTATATCTTTAAACCGTCGATTTATTCAAAATCTATATGGAATTGTTAAAGGCCGAAGGCCTTTAACCACCTCAAGGGTGGGCGAGGTGGAGATTTTGAATAAATTTTCAAAAATATCCCTTATTCTTTTGTGGTGGACAAAGTCCACCATAAACAACAAAGGGCGGGTGGGTGGAAAAAAGAAAAAATTTTAAAAATTTATAAAAGAGGGTCGTACCCGCCGGGATTAAACGGGTGGCAGCGGACAATCCTTTTTACCCCCAGCCAGCCGCCTTTCATTACGCCATACTTTAAGATAGCCTGCTTTGTGTACTCTGAACATGTCGGATAAAACCTGCAATTTTTCGGCAGGTATTTAGATATTTTTTGATAAATTTTTATTAAAAATAAAATAATTATTTTCATTTAAACTTTTTAGCCGCACGTCTTACGCAGTCATTAACAGCATCATATATTTTTTTATAATCCACATCAACCGCAGCCGCACGGGGAATAAAAACCAGCTGCTGATAATCTTTCAACGGAAAATCCTCAGAATTTCTCAATTCTTTATAAGATTCACGCACAAGCCGCTTTACCCTATTGCGCTTAACAGCGAGTTTATGCACTTTTTTCCCGACTATAAACCCGGCTCTTGTTGGTCTTAATTCATCTCGTTTTTTACAACCCACATATAATACAAGCAGTGAATTTGCAACTGATTGTTTCTGGTGATAAACATATGCAAATTCACTGCTTTTAATTAATCTTTCCTGTCTGGGAAGCATTATGCGCGTTTTTTTAATTGAATCCCAAGTGAATGACGACCTTTAGCCCTTCTTCTCCTGATAACAGCCCTGCCGCCCGGCGTGCTCATTCTCACTAAAAATCCGCTCACTCTTTGTCTTTTTCTTTTTGTGCCCTCTAATGTGCGTTTCATTTATATTTACTCCTTAATTATTTTTGTTTTTCAATTTTATATTAAGCATAACTAAACATCAAGGTTGCTGACATACATTGCATTAGTTTCAATAAACTCACGTCTCGGCTCGACTCTTTCGCCCATCAGTGTGTCAAACAGTTGGTCGCATACTATCGCATCGTCAATGTCAACTTTTAATAAGGTCCTGGTTTCAGGGTTCATGGTTGTTTCCCACAACTGATCAGGCATCATCTCACCAAGCCCTTTGAAACGCTGGACATTAACTCCGCGCTTTCCTCTTTCTTCAACAATCCTGTAAATATCGTTGAATGACTTAATCGTAATATCTGTTTTTTCATCTATAACAAGCTGTAAATCCTTGCCTTCTTCAATAAGAAAATCAGTTATTTGCGGATAAGATTTTTTCAACCTGTTGTACTCAATACTGTTTAAAAGTGGGGCCGTGATAACCGCAGGTTCTTCTGCGCCTTCTGTGTAAACAAGAATGCAGTTTTTGCCGATTTCCGGGTTGGGTTTAACCTTTGTGGTTATTTCCACATTATGTTTTTTGCAATATGCATGCAGAGCCGCTTCAAGTTCTTCAAGCTGCTCAAGTGTTTCAAACTGTTCCTGCTTTGCATCAGCTCTTATCAAACCTCTTATAACCATTTCATGAATACCGCCGATAATAGGATTATCAAAAGAGCGATAAAAACCTGACATATTGCCTATAAGCTGCACAAGTTCATCGCCCTTGCAGGACTTGGTTTTATCAGAATTAAACAGTGTAAGTCCTTTTATACCTCTTTCTGAAAGCACCTTGTCAAGAGTCCTGTCATCATAAAGATACTGAGACTGTTTGCCTATAGCAAGCTTATACAGTGGCGGCTGTGCTATATATATATGTCCGTTTTCAATTAAAGGCTTTGCATACCTGAAAAAGAACGTTAAAAGCAATGTACGTATATGCGCTCCGTCTACATCAGCGTCGGTCATTATGATAATTTTGTGGTAGCGGAGTTTGTCCATTTCAAACTCTTCTTCATCCTTGCTGATGGTTATACCCAGCGCCTGAACAAGTGCCTGTATCTCGTTATTATTATAAAGCTTATCTATGCGTGCTCTTTCAGCGTTTAATATTTTGCCCCTCAATGGAAGAATAGCCTGGAACATTCTGTTCCTGCCCTGTTTTGCGCTGCCGCCCGCTGAATCACCCTCAACGATATATATTTCGCACTTATCAGCTTCTCTATTACTGCAATCTGCAAGTTTTCCGGGAAGAGCCGAATTTTCAAGCACATTTTTTCTTCTTGTAAGTTCCCGGGCTTTCCTGGCTGCTTCTCTTGCCCTTGCTGCCTGAATAACCTTTGATATTATAGACTTTGCGCACTTAGGGTGAAGCTCGCACCAGTCCTGCAAGTGCTCACTCAATACACTGTTTACTATACCGAGCACCTCGCTGTTACCCAGCTTTTCCTTTGTCTGTCCTTCAAACTGCGGGTTAGGTATTTTAACGCTAACTATTGCTGTAATGCCCTCTCTTACGTCATCTCCAGTAAGATTATCGTCACCTTCTTTTATAATGTTATTTTTCCGTGCATATTCATTTATCACACGAGTAAGTGCATTCCTGAAACCTGTAAGATGAGTACCGCCATGCATAGTATTGATATTGTTAGCAAAACTCAATATTGTTTCGTTATAAGCCTCTGTATATTGTAAAGCCACTTCTACCTGTACATCATCCCGTGTTTTATCAATATAAAAAATTCCCGGGTGTATAACGGTTTTATTTTTATTAAGGAATTCCACGTAACTGGAAATACCGCCTTCGTATAAATATTCCTCTTCGGTTCCTGTTTCTTCATCGATAAATAATATTTTCAGCCCTTTGTTTAAAAAAGCCATTTCCCTGAGCCTTTTTGAAACAATATCCTTATCGATTTTTGTTGTTTCAGTAAAAATTTCCCTGTCCGGCCAGAATGTTGTTTTTGTGCCAGTCTTGTCAGTCTGGCGTTCTTTCATAACAGGAGAAGTCGGCTCACCCCTCAGGTATACCTGCTTATGCACCCAGCCGTCCCTTGAAACTTCCACAATCATTTTTTCAGAAAGAGCGTTAACAACTGAAGCACCTACTCCGTGCAGTCCGCCAGATACCTTATATCCTCCATCGCCGAATTTACCGCCGGCATGCAGTACTGTATGCACAACTTCAAGACAGGACTTGCCGTCGCAGTCTTCTTTTATTTCTACAGGTATGCCCCTACCATTATCTTCTACAGATATACTGTCATCTTTATGTGATATAACCTTTATTTCATTACAATAACCCGCAAGACCCTCGTCTATTGAATTATCTACTATTTCATATATTAAATGATGCAGCCCTCTCTGACTGGTTGACCCGATATACATACCAGGCCTTAGCCTTACAGCTTCCAAACCCTCTAAAACACGTATATTATTAGCATTGTAAAGATTCGTGCCGTTCTCTGTCATATTTGTCACAATTAAATCCTTTTTAAAAACGTTACAGTAAAATTATAGCACTAAAAGACTTATGCTTATTCTGCCGGAGATTGTTCTGCTGTACCCTCTTCAGCTACTGCGCCTTCGGCTGCTTCTTCTGATTCAGCCTTATGTGCTGCTGTCTTTACAACAATCATTTCTGGAGAAGCTGTCGATTTTACTCCTTCAGGATATTTTATCTGCTCAACAGTAAGTGAATCTTCATAATTTTCCAGAACAGATATATCAATATCGATTGACTGCGGAATATTAGCCGGCAAACACTCAACTTCCATTTCTGTCAAGTTAATTGCCAGTTCTGCTCCTGCTTTAACAGCCGGGGATTCGCCGATTATTTTAACAGGCACTGTAATTTTAAGAGTTGCGTCTTCTCTAATATGCAGGAATTCTACGTTTAGATAGTTATCATTAATTGATTTAATCTGAACTTTTTTAACAATCGCATTAAATTTTTTACTTTCTACATCAATTTCAAAAATAGCATACTTATCTTTTTTATAAGTCTGGGTAAAATCTTTAGTGTTAAGTTCGATTGAAAGCGACTCCATACCTTTACCATAAAGAGTTGCCGGAAGTTTACCCTCGCTTCTCATTTGTCTTGGGTTCAATGAATTATCTCTTTTTTTAGCTTTTAACTGACTCTTTGCCATACCATCTCCTTTGTTGTTATTTATCGGTGGAATAATTATAGGTCAAAAATAATTAATATACAAAAATTTTTCATAGTATCATTTATTTATGGCCACAAAAACAAAAACAGACGAACTCTTTGAGTTATTCGACCTGCAGCTTGATGAGCTGGTTAAAAAAGCAGCCGCAATAACGAAAAAAAATTTCGGAGACCGGGTGGAATTTTGCAGCATAGTAAGCGCAAAAACCGGCAAATGCGGCGAAAACTGCAAATACTGCGCACAGAGTGCTCACTACAGAACAAACATAGAAACCCACCCACTTATTACGCTGGAAGAACTTAAAAAATGCGCACAGGAAGCCAAACAAAACGGCGCAAACCGGTTTTCTATAGTGACTTCCGGCAAAGGGCCTGATAAAGAAGATTTTAATAAATTAATAGAAATGATTACGGCTATTAAAGATATCCCTAGTGTTGATGCGTGCGCCTCGCTTGGTATTCTTGATGAAGAGCAGGTTAAAGCACTAAAAGACGCAGGATGCACAAGGTATCATCACAACATAAACACCTGCAAATCATACCATGCTGAAGTCTGCACAACCCACACATATGAAGAAAGAGTTAATACTGTTAAACTGGCGAAAAAATACGGCATGGAAGTATGCTCAGGGGTGATTATAGGAATGGGCGAAACCAGAAAACAACGGGTGGAGATGGCCGTGGAATTGGCTAAACTTAATCCGGACTCTGTGCCGGTTAATTTCCTGCACCCGATAGAAGGCACGCCGTTTGAAGTTCACAAAGATGCTATAGACGAAGAGGAAATACTAAAAACCCTTGCAATATTCAGGATAGCCCTACCAAATGCTGTTATAAGATATGGCGGAGGTCGGACATTGCGGCTTTCTCCGGAAGGGCAGGAGTTGGGCGTTAAGCTGGGAGTAAATGGATTGCTGGTCGGGAATTATTTAACCACTGTCGGCACTACGCCTGAGCAGGATAAGGATATGGTTGAGCGTGTCGGGAAGAGGGTAGAATAATGTTTAATTATTTAAAAGGACAACTAATCTCAAAAATCGAAGCCAGCCCCACAGGCTGTCATATTACAGTCGAAGTCAACAATATCGGCTATTTCATCCTCACAAATAAACGTGTAGTCGCATCACTGCCCGCAGAAGGCGAAACAGTAACGATTTACACCTCGCTCATCCACAGGGAAGATGCAATGCTGCTGTGCGGATTTAGCTCAAGAGAAGAACGGGATTTGTTTAACCTGCTGAACAGCGTATCCGGCGTTGGCACAAAAGTAGCCCTCACCATTATGGGCGAACTCAGCACATACGGACTGGTTAATGCGGTAATCAGCGGTGACGACAAGGCTATTTCAAAAGCAAAAGGTGTCGGCCCAAAGCTTGCAGGCAAGATAATTTTAGAATTAAAAGACAAAATGACCGGCTGGAGGGATAAAATCCCCGCATGCAAGACAGAAGAAGAAACCGAAATCTCAACGCCCGAAGCCGAAGAGGCTGAAACAGTTTTATTATCATTGGGTTATACAAAAAAAGAAGCCTGCGAAGCCCTGAAAAAAGCAGGCAGCAGTAACGACACCGAGGAAATAGTAAGGATTGCACTGCAATGGCTGGCGGCAGAGGGAGGATAACTTTTTATGCAAACAATAGCTGTGATAGGTCTGGGGTTAATAGGCGGGTCAATATTAAAGGGGCTTAAAGATAAAGGATATAAGCTCATAGGTTCTTCAAGAAACCCTGATACAATAGCTAAAGCGATGGAACAGGGACTTATCAGCGGCAGCAATATTGAGGAAGCAGACGTTATATTTATCTGTACGCCAATTAACAAGACCCTTGAATCAATTAAAGACATTGCAAGCAGGGCAAAACCCGGGGCAATAATAACTGATGCCGCCAGTATAAAAGGGTTTGTGATGGACTATGTCAACGGCCTGCCAGAACCGATTAATTTTATCGGCGGCCATCCAATGGCCGGCACCGAACATAAAGGGCTTGATGCTTCATTTGAATCCCTTTTCTGGGGCGCAAAATGGGTATTAGCTCCTTCAAAATGGTTTTCTGATACGCAAATACTTGAAAAAATAATAATAGACCTCGGCGCAACTCCCGTTATCGCTGACCCGGAAGAGCACGATAGGGCAGTAGCATTAATAAGCCATATGCCTTTATTATTAAGCCAGGCGCTTCAGGGCTTTGTGCAGAACCACCCCAACGGGGAACTGGCTATGAAACTTGCTGCCACCGGGTTTAAGAGCATGACGCGGCTTGCGCATACTAACCCCGAACTCGCTGAGGATATGCTTTCGGGCAATAAGGCAAACGTACAATCTGCAGTTAAAGATTATATTGATTACCTTAACGAGAGGAAAAACAATCTGTGACTTTCAATCTGCTCTTTTCTTTAAATGTATTTTTAGGAGCTTTTTTACTCTTTCTTATCCAGCCGCTGGTGGGCAAAATCCTCACCCCAATGTACGGCGGGGTTTCACAGGTATGGATATTATGCCTTTTTTTCTTTCAGTTTGCGCTGCTGGGCGGATATACGTTTACTTACCTTGTAAGCAAACTCAAAAAAAACCACCAGGCAGTCATATATATAGTTTTTATTATTTTATCCCTGTTTATTCTTGAAATACCTATGGATGACGCTGTACAGCCTGACTTTTTAAGCCCCGCATGGTCACTTTTATCTGTATTAATTAAATATTTGTTTATCCCTCTTGTTTTTGTGTCGTCTGTTAGTACTTTAATGCAGAACTGGTACGGCATAACAAGAAGGCAGGATCCTTATTTCCTGTACAGTACATCAAATACCGGGTCTGTGCTGGCTTTATTGTTCTTCCCGCTAGTACTTGAGCCCAATTTCCCCATTAATTTCGCGGCGGATATGTGGCAATATGCTTATTGGCTGCTGGCCTTAACTGTTATTATCTCCGCTGTGCTGGTAATAAGGGGAGAAAATTTAACCGCCAAAAGTATTGAAAAACCGGAAACCGGCAAAATATCTCTTAAAAATTTCTTACTGTGGCTATGTTTCAGTTTTATGGGCACCGCCCTGCTGTTAAGCTATACAGCCCATTTAACCCATGACATTGCGCCCGTGCCCTTACTGTGGATACTGCCTCTGGGTATTTACCTGACCACTTTTATAATAATATTTGGGAAAACAGAGCCTTATAACAGGGCCTTTTATGTGTTTACAGCATTTTTCCTTGTGATACTTATCCTGACACAGTCCAGCTATGTAGGTTTATACAAAATTTTACTGGTTTTGTGCCTTCTTTACTCTCTATTAATGATATTCCACGGCGAGCTGTACGAGTTGCGGCCTGTTTACAGGAAGCTGCCGGTCTTTTATCTTTATATTGCCCTTGGTGGAGCATTGGGCGGCGTTTTTGTAAACTTTATCGCCCCGATTTTATTTAACAGTAACCTTGAATTTATTATTCTCAACGTAATAGCATTTAGCTTCATTATTTTCATAATTTTCAGGCATAACCTGCGTCTTTTCTACAGTCCAGATATCGAAAAAGTCTTTAGAGTAGCCGCAATTTTCGCTATTTTATATTTTTCCTGGATACATGTTGAAGAAGAAATATCAAAGCTGCATAATCCTGATATTATTGAATCCCGGAATTTTTACGGCGCAATAGCAGTAAAAAAAACAAAAGAACGGATAAAACTCATCAATGGACGGATAATGCACGGGTTTCAACCAATTTCTCCCGCTTCCGGCGAATTAATTTACGAGCCGACCGCATATTACAGCAAGCTGTCACCGCTTGGTATTTCAATAGGACTTTACAGGGAAAAAACAGGGGGGAAACCTTTAAAAATAGGGGCAATTGGACTGGGAGCAGGAACTCTTGCCTATTATGGGCTTGAGGGCGATTTAATTAATTTTTACGAAATTGACCCAAAAGTTATTGATATAGCTAAAAATCAGTTTTCCTTTATTAGGGACTCAAAGGCAGAAGTTAACATTATACTCGGTGACGGCAGGCTGAACATAGCAAAAAGCCCGGAAAAATACGATATTATACTGGTTGATGCGTTTAACGGGGACGCCATACCGGTCCACCTGCTTACCAAAGAGGCGATAGACGTTTATAACGACCGGTTAAAAGAAGGTGGATTGATTTTATTCCATATATCCAATAAATATTTAGACTTGCATAAAGTGCTAAACGGAATAACACTGACAGCAACATCTACAGAAAAAGACCAGTACTTAACATCATCACAGTACTGTCTGGTCTCTGACCCAGACTGGTTATCAAAAGAAGGAGCAAACTACCCTAATTTGGAAATTAAAAAAAATAAAACAACTGCACTCTGGACGGATAATTTCAGCAATATATTATCTGTTTTCAAATAAAGTGTTTAATCCTATAATATATTCATGGACGAAAACGAAAAAGGCAAACTCTTTGTTATATCCGGGCCTTCCGGAGTTGGAAAAGGTACGCTGGTAAATCTTTTAAAACTAAAACACCCGGAGCTGGTACTTTCTGTTTCGGCAACCACCAGAAAACCTCGAAAAGGCGAAGAAAACGGAATACATTATTATTTTGTGGAAAAAGACGTTTTCCTCGACAGGATAAACAAAGGGAAATTTATTGAGTGGGCCGAGTTTGCCGGCAACTATTATGGAACCGACAAGACTTTCGTAGAAGAAAATCTGAACAAAGGAAAAAATATCCTCCTGGAAATTGATGTAAAAGGAGCCCTGCAGGTCAGGGAAAAAATGCCTGATGCTGTGTTAATCTTTATAGAGCCCCCTTCCCTTAAGGAACTCAGAAAAAGGCTTTTCAAAAGAAAAACTGACTCGGAAGAAGCGATTCAAACAAGATTAAATATAGTAAAAAGCGAACTGGAAAAAAAAGATGAGTTTAATCATTCCCTGGTAAATAAATTTTTGAACCAGGCATATACAGAACTGGAAAAGCTAATATATGGAACTGAAGAATAAAAAAATACTTATCGGAATAACCGGCGGCATAGCAGCATATAAGACCTGCGAACTTATAAGGCTTTTAATAAAAGCCGGTGCAGAAGTAAAAGCTGTTATGACCCCGAATGCGAAAAATTTTGTAACAGAAACAACGCTATCCACCCTTACCAAAAACCCGGTTTATATTGACCAGTTCAGCAAATTTGAATGGAAACCCGACCATATAAGCCTTTCTGATGAGGCGGATTTATTTGTTATAGTCCCGGCATCCGCTAACACTATAGGCAAAATAGCTAACGGTATCTGCGATAACCTTTTAACATCTTTAATAACAGCTTTTGATAAACCCATACTGCTTACCCCGGCTATGAACTGTAAAATGTGGAACAACAGCTTCGTGCAGGAAAATATTTCAAAACTTAAAAAAAACGGCTATCATTTCGTTTATCCTGAAGAAGGAGAACTGGCATGCGGGTATGAGGGAGCAGGAAGGCTTGCCGGAATTGATAAAATATTTAATAAAATAAAGGAATTATTTACAGAAGAGAATATATTAAAAGGTAAAAAAATTCTGGTTACAGCCGGGGGCACAAAAGAACCCATTGACCCGGTCAGATTTATCGGGAACAGGAGCTCCGGAAAAATGGGAACAGCATTAGCTGATGCGGCTTATGAGTTCGGGGCGGAAGTAACCCTTGTTTCAACTTTTAAAACAGAAAAACCTTACAAAGTGGTTGAAGTGCAGAGTGCGCAGGAAATGCTGGATAAAGTAATTAAAGAAACTCCCGCTAATGATATGCTTATTATGGCTGCGGCTGTTGCGGATTTTCGGACAAAAGAAACGGCTGAAAACAAGATAAAAAAACAGGACAGAGAAGAAATTACGCTGGAGTTAGTGAAAAATCCTGATATACTTATGGAAGTATCAAAAATAAAACAGTCTTCACAAATAATAGTCGGTTTTTGCGCGGAAACGGAAAACCTTGTCAAAAACGCAATAACTAAACTGGAAAGAAAAGACCTGGATTTTATAATAGCGAATGATGTTTCAGGCCCAGAAACAGGGTTTGAAAGCGATTATAATGCTGTTACTATAATTGATAAAGAAAATAAAAACATTAAAATAATAGAAAAAATGCCTAAAAAGCAGCTTGCAAAAATTATTTTAAAATATTTATTAAAAATTTAGAAAATATAATCTATAATGCTATAATATATAAATGAGAGGTAAGAAAGGAGAAGAATAAAATGGCAAAAGTACTTATTTCCATGCCTGATGAGTTTCTTGAAAGAATTGACAATATCGCAAACGTTGAACAACGTACCAGAAGCGAACTTATCAGAGAAGCACTCAGAGGCTACATTAGAAGAAACAACCTTTATAACAGGGAACTTAGCGAAAAAAGAGCGGAAATTCTGGAGAATATGCTGGATTAGATGTCTGACGAACTCTACGAACATATACGGGAACTGGCGAAATTCAAATTAGAATTCATCGATGAAAATGATAACTATTACAAAATGGATAGTTATATTAAATCTATTGATGGTGGTTGTATGTTGATTTCTCCGCCCGAAAATCAGGAACAGGAAAAAATCATAAATATCCCCGAAAATGCTGAAGTAAACCTGATTTTTCCCATGGACAAAGGCGTGCTTATTGCGCAATGCACTGTTCTGGGGAAAGAACTCGGGCCTCAACCAGGAATACAGATAAGTTTTCCTCACAACACAAGGGTACTGGAAAGAAGAGAATTCATAAGGGTACCCATAAAGCTAAGGGTCGAAATTATATATTTTTCCGACCAGTCATATCTGGAAAAAAATTCATTTTTTGCTATAACAAAAAACCTTAGCGCAAATGGAATGGCTTTTTACCATAAGGAACCTATTGAAGATTACTATGACCTCAGGGCAAAAATTTACCTTAATGATGAAAACCCAAAACCAATTGAACTTCAACATGAGCTGGTATATTCTCAAAAAGTTAAAATAAAAAATGAATTGATTTTTCTAACAGCAACTACTTTTACGTCATTATCAGAACCAGACTCTGCGAGAATTGTAAAAGAATGCTTTAAGTATCAGGTGAGGCATAAAAAAATCAAAAATTACTAAACAAGGGCAGGAAAAATGGAAATTACAGTTTTTTTATTATTAATAGCACTTATAGACCCATCATTTTAGGGATCAGACAAAATCTAAAAATATATAAAACATC
>CAZLCO010000038.1:0-20327 GCA_964558005.1 uncultured Gammaproteobacteria bacterium
CCTGCGGCCCCTTCGTCCCGAACGAAGTGCGCTACCAAGCTGCGCTACATCCCGATAAGATTTTTAATGAATTCTTAAAAAAAATTTTAACGTAAAATTTTCAAAAATTCATTCTTATACTAAATATTTTATCTTAAAAGCGCAATTTTTTACCTTCATATGTTTTGTCTAATTGTTAACCTGTAAAAATTGTCGTAAATTAAATGCCAATTAATCCACAAAAATTAATAACAAACTTTTGGGATAGCCGTGCATTAACGCAGGGGCTTAGATTTCTAGAAAAGCCTGCCGTAAAATACACGGCGCTTTCCCTTGTTACAATGGGAATACCGAGAACCTATGTTGATTTTACAAGAAATGACGCTATAGGTTGGGAAACAGCAAGGTACGAAGCGGCAGGCACCGCTATTAATTATCTGCTGCCGGGCTTTCTCGCATACGGAATAGCAAAAGGGACAGAAGTTTTAACCGGGCCTAACGGCGTTAAAACCACTATGTGGGCTGACAATAGAAGTATTGATGCCCTGTATGCAAACTGGAAAAAAACAGGCGATACAAAAAACTTTATCAGGAAAACCCTGTCACAGATAGAAGGAGATATTGGCAGGGAATTCATTGAAGAACAGACAGAAAACCTGCATAAGCTACTGAATAATTCAGGAAAGCGCACCAAAGAAGTAAAAAATGCGCTGGAATCCATAAAAACAAATATCGCAAACCAGCTTGGGGTCAGGGACAATATTAAACTCTCGGCAAGCGGGATCAGCACTTCTGTCGACAAGGTAGTGGATAATATATACGACATGGCGGGTAAAATATTTAAAGGAAGCGATGATTTTATAGAAAAATCAGTAAAAAAACTCAAACTTACAAATAATATAAAAACCGTCGGCGCACTTGCGCTGGCCGGAACAATGACATTCGGGCTGCAGTTTGTTAACAGGTTTATAACAAAAAAAGAAACAGGCATCGAGGGATATGTCGGTTATTCGGACATGAGAGAAGAAATTAACAAAAAATGGCATAAAAACGACAATAAAACACAACCATCATTTACAGGTTACGGGACAGGTTTTGGGTTTGACGGTTTTTATCCCAACTACAATCAAATAGCCTGTTATATGGCTCCCTTATCGTTTCTGGGTTCATTATCAGCAGTAAGGGATCAAAACGAGTTTACAGAAAAATTCCTGAGGGGAAGCGCTGCGCTGGTCAATATTTTCTTTATCCCGGGAATCGCAGGCAAAATAGCAGCACTGGCAACAGAAGCCAAAGACCATATCCTTGAAAAACCTGGCAATCTTAAAACAATTTTCGGAAACAAGCTCAAATCCTATAAGGAAATTGAGGCCTATGCATTTAAGAACAAACTACCGCTCGATAAATTAATAAGGGCCAAAAATATAACAAAATTTGCAGAACTGGCATATGCGGTTTTAGCAGTTGGCGTTGCCGTCCCGTGGGTTACAAAAGTAATAGTTGATAAGAAACATGAAAAAGAAGTTCTTGAACACCAACACCTGCTTGATTCACTAAAGGTAAAAAATTTCGGTATAATTGAAAATATTTCAAAAAATCCCGGGGCAAACGACCCTTATTCAAAATTCATTAAAAAACACATAAAATAACAGGTTAACATTACATGAAAAGAAAAATATTTTGGGTTTTATCAATTACCGCCCTCATCACGGCGGTAATTCTATTGGCATATAATGTTCTGCCGCAAGGAGAGCATTTTAAAAGAGGAGTAGTGGTGTCAAAAAGCCCCGCTGCAGCTGAAATAGGCGCACAAATTCTATCCGAAGAAGGCAACGCCTTTGATGCTGCGGCCGCGACCGGATACGCCCTCGGCGTTGCCGAGGCAGAAGGCTCAGGGATAGGGGGCGGGGGCTTTGCGCTTTTATATATTGCAAAAACAGGTGAACTAATTGCTGTAGACTTTCGGGAAAGAGCCCCGGAAAAAATAAACGATTCAAAGTATGCGCTCAAATCAGGCCCGAAAGCCGCGGGCATCCCCGGGTCTGTGGCGGGGTTTAAGCATATAAGGGAAAACTACGGCACAATGGGGCTGAAAGAAGTTTTAACCCCGGCCATAAAGCTGGCAAATGAAGGATTCCCCGTAAGTAAAAAACTCCTGAGTGCAATAACAACAGAAAAAGAAAAAATGCAGGCACACAATCCGGACCATACTGTATTTTATCCCAATGGACAAATCCCGGAGCTGGGGCAGACAATAACCAGGCCGTTTATGGCAAAAACACTTGAAAAACTTGCTGAAAAAGGCGAACAGGATTTTTATACCGGGGAACTGGCAGAACTGATAGTGTCAGAAATCCGTAAAAAAGGCGGAATACTAACTTTAAAAGACTTTCAAAACTATAAAATATATGAGGAGTCTCCTGTTTGCGGGACATACAAGGAGAAAAATAAAATATGCTCCTTTCCGCTGCCGAGTTCCGGTGGTGTGTGCATTATTGAATCGCTTAACATTCTGGAAAACTTTGACATGTCATATTATGACTATAACTCGCCAGAGAGGCTGCACCTGCTTATAGAAACAATGAAGTATGCATTTAAAGACCGCGCCACAAAGCTGGGGGACTCTCGGTTCAACAATATAAATATAGCTGAATTAACCTCAAAACCATACGCAAAGGCAATAGCAGAAAAAATAAAATCCTCACAGATCGCCACCCCTTCAGAAAATATAAGCACCGGCAATGAAAAACCTGAAACAACCCACTATACTGTGGTAGATAAATACGGAAACATTGCCGCTGTTACTGTTTCCTTAAACGGCAAATTCGGTTCTAAATTCGGCATACCGGACACCGGAATCATCATGAACAACACGCTGGATGACTTTTCAATCGATAAGCCCAACCAGTTTCTTCTGGTGGGGAACAGTTTAAACTCTCCTGAGCCCGGTAAAACGCCTTTGAGTTCAATGTCGCCGACTATAGTATTTAATAAGGATAACAGACCTGTACTTGCGCTGGGCTGCCCGGGCGGGCCCACTATCATAAATGCGGTTTTGCAGGTTATACTGGCATTTACTGATTACAACATGCCTGTTAAGGAGGCCTTAAAAGCAGGAAGACTTCACCACCAATGGCAGCCGGATTTGATTTTTGCGGAAAAGTCATTAATAAATGACGAAACCCGCACAGTATTAGAAACAGAATACAACCATAAATTCCCGCAGACAGACGATTATATATGGTCAAACTTTTACTGGTTTGTTCAGGTAGTGGAGCTGGACAATAAAAAGAACGAGTTATACGGTGCATCTGACCCGCGTGCTGATGACGGAGTCAGGTATTCAAAAACTGACAACATAACCAAGCCCTAAAAAACATAATAAAAAACCTCCAAGGGGGATAGAGGTTTTAATTAAAATAGAGAGTTAGAGGTCATATCTTTACAACCTTGATTATAAACTAATGTCAGATTTTTACTATAATTTTAAGAGTAATTTTTACACTTGTTTACAATATTGTCTAATTTACACTTGCTGCTGTACAAATCTCTTTCACCTCACTAACAGCCTTATCAATATCTTCAACGCTGTTCATCTCAGTTACGCAGACAAGAATACCTTTTTCCGTATTTATTCCTATGAAGATACCTTTTTGAGCCATTTTATCTATAAAATCCTGCAATGATATGCCCTCAGGTTTCATAACGAATTCGTACAAAAAATCATCGTAATCTATACTCAATCCGGGTATTTGCTTTAACTTTTCCGCAAAATAATGAGCCCTCTGAATTGAAATATTGGCCACTTCCTTTAGACCCTTCGGGCCAAGCGCTGAAAGATAAACAGTTGCGGCCAAGGCAGTGAGTGCTGTGTTTGTGCAGATATTACTCGTGGCTTTTTCACGTCTTATGTGCTGTTCCCTTGTCTGTAAAGTAAGGGTAAACGCTTCTTTTCCTTCTTTGTCAGTTGTAAGACCGACTATCCTGCCCGGAAGCTGTCGAAGATATTTTTCACTACAGGCTATAAATCCTCCATGCGGCCCGCCAAAATTCATTGCTATGCCAAGCGGCTGAAAATCGCCAACTACTATATCAACCCCGTATTCAGACGGGCTTTTCAACAATGCAAGGCTGACAGGGTCAACGCAGGCTACCAGCTTTGCACTTGAATCAGCTATTTTTTGACAGATATCAATGTTTTCCACTCGGCCATAATAGTTAGGGTTCTGTACCAGAACACAGGAATAATCATCGAAATTAATATTTTCATTTAACTCAGCCACATTAACCTTTATTCCCGCACCATAGCAGTATGTCTGTACGACTGAGATATAGTCCGGGTTTAAAGTATTTGAGACAAGAATTTCATATTTTTTTGCTATTCTTGAAGCCATTAACACAGCCTCAGCGCAGGCAGTTGCTCCATCATAAACAGAAGCGTTGCTGACATCCATGCCGGTCAAATTACATATAAGGGTCTGATAGTCAAAAATTGACTGGAGCGTTCCCTGGCTGGCCTCTGGCTGATATGGTGTATATGAGGTATAAAATTCCGACCTTTCAATAATCGCCTGCACACATGCGGGTACATACCTGTTATAAACGCCACCGCCAAGAAAAGAAATATATTTTTTCTGGCTGTAATTTTTCCCTGCTATTTCCGCAAGTTTTTTAAAAGCCTCTGATTCGCTTATGCCCGCAGGAATATTTAAGCCTGATATTTTTGGGTTTACATGGTTAAAAAGCTCTTCAGTAGACTTTAAATTTATATTCTCGAGCATTTCCCGCCGGATTTCATCAGTGTGCGCCAGATAACTATACAAAACTACTCTTCCTCTTGCTCCAGATAATCCTTATAATCATCATATTCCATGGTTTCTTCCAGGTCTTCCCTGTTAAAATCGGCTATCTTAACCAGCCAGCCTTCTTCAAAGCAGTCGTTATTAATTATTTCAGGTTCTTCCTGTACTTTTTCATTTATTTCCACAATCTTTCCTGAAACCGGGAGATATATCTCAGATGCGGCCTTTACAGACTCGATCGTGCCGAAGACTTCGCCTTTTTCAAAAGCAGAACCTACTTCCGGCAGTTCGACAAAAACAATATCGCCAAGCTGTTCTACAGCATAATCAGTAATTCCGACAGTCAGGACATCCCCTTCCTGGATAACGTATTCATGGCTCTTTGTGCATAATACATTAGACATATCAAGTGTCATGGTCTTTGAATTCTCCTATTTAGCCTTATAAACCGGTTTTTTATTATCTGCGCAGGGTGCAGTTTTCCTCTTATCATTATATCTATTTTTGTCCCTTCCGGGAGTGAAGTGTTAGTATCTATGAATCCCAGGCCTATACCGGTGTTTGCGCAGGGAGAAAAACCTCCACTGGTTACTCGCCCGGTGTCTTCATTTTCAATATAAATCCTATAATCATGTCTGGGAATTGATTTGTCAAGCATTTTAAATTTTACGAGCTTTTTATTTACATTTTTAGTTAACATCTGGTTAAGGATAATGTCCTTACCCGCATAATCAGCCTGCTTGTCCCGGGGAATGGCCCAACAAAGCGCTGCTTCTATGGGTGTAGTGTTTTCATCCATATCCTGTCCGTATAAAAGCAGCGAAGCCTCAAGCCTTAAAGTATCCCTTGCCGCATAACCTACAGGCTTGCCGCCATTTTCAAGCAATTTTTGCCATAGTTCGGCAACTTCATTATTTTTTATTATTATTTCAAAACCATCTTCGCCCGTGTAGCCGGTGCGTGCTATCAACATATCATTATCTTCTTTAATACAAAAACGGCTGGGCTGATCCTGTTTTTTTATTCCGATTTTTTCGACCAGTTCTGATGCTTTTGGTCCCTGGACAGCTATCATGGCAAGCTCTTCCGATTTATTTTCAATAACTACATCATAGTCTTTTTGCATAGCCAAAAGACGGCTTAAGTCCTGCTCTATTCTTGAAGCGTTAACTATAAGGAGATACTTATCTTTCAAGCGATAGATAATAAGGTCGTCTATTATGCCGCCGTGCTCATTGACCAGCATTGAATATGATGCCCTGCCTTCATTTAGTTTTGCCACGTCCTGCGGTACAAGGTTTTGCAGGTATGAAAGCGCATCCGTGCCTGAAATAAAAACCTGTCCCATGTGCGATACATCAAATATTCCGACCTCATTTCTTACCGTAAGGTGTTCTTCCTTTACGGAAGTATATTGCAAAGGCATTTCCCATCCTGCGAACGGGAACATTTTTGCCCCGAGCTTAATATGTTCTTCGTATAGCGGAGTTCTTTTAGTTTCCAATCTACCTTCCCTTTATAAATTTTTTTATCAAAATTATCATAAATCAAAAGAAACTGTTTGAAAAATGGTATAATAAATTTATAGATTGTTAGACTATAGAGGAGGGCTGCCATTGTTGACAGAAGAAATTCAGGCACAGAACCTGCGGAACAAATATCAGGACCATAACGTTATTAAACCGCTGATTAAGTACTGCAGGGAAAACAAATTAAGCTTTGAGTTTTTAAAAGAAGTTGTACAAGGGCGCTATTGTTTAAAAAGTTTTAATACTACCAACGTATACTATATGAAAATCGGCAATAACCTGCTAAAAAAAGATAGTTACTACTGCGGGTGGAACGACCTGCTTGATTTAATCACTTTTGCTTACGAACACCTCGGCATTCAAAAGCCGGAAACCTTAACAAAAGCAATCCATGCCTTTAACAGATAGTACATGAAAATAATAATCTCACTACTATTAACCCTTATAATTTTTTCCTGTCCGGCAAACTCCCAACAGGCCGAGAATGTTCTGCTCATCCTCGATTGTTCTCTTAGCATGGAAGAAGAGATAAACGGCCAGGAAAAAATAGATATTGCAAAAAATGTCATACGGCATGTCTTGTCCCAAATACCCCCTACGACAAGGGTAGGATTGAGGGTCTATGGACATAAAAGCGATGCGCTTAAGAGCTTTATCGGCATAGACAAGTGCGAAGTATCCGAACTTTTAGTGCCGGTCGGCCCGAACAACCGCAGAAGAATTTTTTATGAACTGGAAAACTTGAAGCCTGTTGGAATGACACCTATTTGCTACTCACTTGAGCAGGCATCAAATTTTGATTTTGTTAACCTGCCCGGCAAAAAGCACATCATCCTCGTGAGTGACGGTATGGAAACCTGCAGCGGCAACCCCTGCGACGTGGCGGTAGAGCTGGTAAGAAGAAATATGGACATATCTATAGACGTGATAGGATTTGACCTGTCCAATGAACCTTCTGTACTGAATAATCTTAGATGCGTTGCCCTTAGTACAAGGGGGAACTTTTATACCGCCGACAACCCCGAAGAATTTTTAAGGAGCATGCAGCAGAGCTTCAGGGCTTCAAAAGACGTGCAGGGCAGGATACTTATAGGCAATTAAATTTTTTTATATTCTTGCCTAATTTACTAAAATTCACTAAACTATAATTTATTCAAATATTTTAATGGGAAAGAGTTAAATATATGCAAAATACTTACAAGTCTGAAATCGAAAAATACAAAGATGAATTATATCAAAAGCTTCACGGAATAACAAAAGTAATACCCGTATTACAAACTTATGCAAAAATTATGCTTTTTATTACAGGTATTAACCTTTTTATAGCAGTCTCATTACTAACAAATGTTTTTCAGCAATATTTAGACTTAATTTTTAATTATTTAATGCCTGTATCCCTCTTATTATTTATGTGTTCAGTTATTATCGGGTTTATATTTGAAATTCTCAAGAAAAATGGGGAAAATAACATAAAAAGCCTAACTGAAGAAATAAATGGAAATAACGTCGACATGAAATGGTGCATGCTCGCAGAATCAGAAAAAGAAAAAATGCTGAAACTTTTTAAACCGGATGCAATGATAGTATTCACAAAATTTCGCAAAGATGATGACATCGCCCTAAAACCCGGAATCATTGCAACTATTAACTTTATTTGTGCATGCGTAGTGTTAATAATATTTTTAAACTAATCTAACCGGATTTAAAATAAACTATTTTCAAAATAAGGCTTATTTATTCAGCCTCTTGATTTCTTAACATGTTTTAACTATAAAGGTCATGTATGTTATCAGGAAAAAGAGGCTTATATTATGGTAAAAGTAGCAATTAACGGTTTCGGAAGAATAGGACGCAACACCCTTAGAGCCGCCGCTCAAAACGGTTCTTTTGAAAGACTTGAATACGTGGCAATCAACGACCCTGGCTTAACACCAGACCAGGCCGCTCTTCTTTTCAAGTATGACTCAATTATGGGCAGATTTAACGGTAAAGTTTCATCATACGATGAAGGCATTATCGTAAACGGGAAAAAAATTAAATTCTACGCGGAAAAAGACCCGACACAACTGCCATGGAAAAACCTTGGTGTTGAAGTAGTAATGGAATGCACAGGCTTTTTCACAGATGGCGAAAAAGCAAAAGCACACATAACAGCAGGCGCTAAAAAAGTTATCATTTCAGCCCCGGGCAAAAACGTTGACAACACAATCTGCTTAGGCATCAACGAAGACAGCTACGACGCGGCAAACCACAATATTATTTCAATGGCCAGCTGCACAACAAACTGTCTTGCCCCTATAGCAAAAGTTATCCATGAACAATTCGGCATTAAAGAAGGTTTAATGACAACAATCCACTCATACACAGGCGACCAAAGACTTTTGGATGCCGGTCATAAAGACCCCAGAAGGGCAAGAGCCGGCGCTATGAATATAGTACCTACAACAACAGGCGCTGCTAAAGCTGTTGGCCTGGTATTACCTGAATTAAACGGCAAATTAAACGGATTCGCAATGAGAGTACCGACACCGGACGTATCTATCGTTGACTTAGTAGCAACAACAGAAAAACCTGTTTCAAAAGAAGCTGCCAACGAAGCTCTTAAAAAAGCAGCTCAAAACGAATTAAAAGGCATTTTAGAATACGTTGAAGAGCCGTTAGTAAGCTCAGACTTCATCGGTTCACACTACTCAAGCTGTGTTGACGCTGCATTAACAATGACCATGGGAGACAATATGATTAAGATCGTTTCCTGGTACGATAATGAAATGGGCTACTCAACAAGATTAGCTGAAACAGTGGAAATGGTGGCAAAAAAGCTGACAGTTAATGCGTAAATAAATTTGTAATTAAAACATTTTAATGTTAATATTACATCAATCTCGAAAAGAGAGCGGAAAACTTTCCGCTCTCTTTATTAAATAAAAGGAACACTATCTTGGTAAACAAAGCCGCAATAAATGAACTGATAAAGCCGGTCATAGAAAAAACGGTTGACGAGAGCTGGCTGATACTTGTAGAGGCTAATTTTACAAAAGAAGCAGGAAAATGGGTACTGAAAATATTTATATATAACCCTAAAAAACCCATCACACATGAAGACTGCGAACGTATAACCAGAAAGCTCCCTGATGTACTCGATGAACTCATACCGGTACCTTACAACCTCGAAGTGAGCAGCCCGGGACTCGACAGAAAACTTAAATCAGAAAAGGAATACGAAATATTTAAAGGCAAAAAAGCAAAAGTAAAAATGAAAAACGGAGATGTCTTTATAACAGAAATAACTGATGAACTAAAAGAAAAATATAAAAGTAATGAAATAAAATATACAAAACTGGAACCTGAATATTAATTATAGGAGAAAAAAATATGATAAAAGTCGGAAAAGCTCTTGTAGAAGCCACTGAACAGATGGAAAGAGAAAAAGGCATACCAAAAGATACGATAATTAGATTAATTTGCGATGCGCTTATTACGGCATACAAGAAACATCTTAAAGGAATGAACGTCTCTAATATAGTGGCCGCTGTTGATGAAATCAACGGCGAAGTAGGAGTTTTCCGCATAAAAGAAGTGGTAAAAGAAGTTGAGGACGAACACACCCAGATAAGCCTCGAAGAAGCCCAGATAGAAATTGACCCGGACGCTGAAGAAGGCGATGAAGTGCAGGTTGACGTTACTCCAGCCGACTTTGGAAGGATTGCGGCACAGGCGGCAAAACAGGTCATCACCCAAAGACTGAGAGAAGCTGAAAGAAACCTTATTCTTGAAGAATTTACTTCCAAAAAAGGTGCGCTTGTAACAGGAATAGTAAGAAAAGTCGAGCCAAGGCATGTTATCATCAATATCGGGAAAACCGATGCGATCCTGCCAAAAAGAGAACAAATACCAAGAGAACACTACAGGATCAACGACAGGTTAAGAGTATATGTTCTCGATGTAAGAGAAACAAGCAGACTGCCACAGGTAATAGTTTCCCAGGCCCACCCGAGAATTGTTCAGGAACTCTTTGAACTGGAAGTCCCCGAAATAGAAGATGGAATAATTGAAATAAAATCCATTTCCAGAGATGCAGGCTTCAGAACAAAAATAGCCGTAGCAGGCATAGACCCTAACGTTGATCCGGTAGGTGCCTGCATAGGGCCTAGAGGCAGCAGAATACAAACTATAGTCAATGAACTTAAAAACGAAAAAATTGACATAGTGAGATACTCTGATAACCCTGAAGAATATATCTCAAATGCGCTCTCACCTGCAAGGATAGTTTCAATACAAATCCTGCAAGATTCGCCTGAAAGCAGAGAAGCCCTCGTTATAGTACCTGACGATCAGTTAAGCCTGGCTATAGGCAGGGAAGGCCAGAACGTAAGACTTGCGCACAAGCTTACCGGCTGGAGAATAGATATAAAGAGCGCCTCCCAGTACGATGAAATGCTTGAAAATGAACCAGTAGAAGAAGAATACGAAGAAGAAGAGTACCTGGAAGAAGAAATTCCAGCAGATGAAGAAATAGCTGAAGCTGAAACTGAAGTAGAAGTAGAAGTAGAAGCTGAAATAAAACCGGAAAAAGAACCGGAAGATAAAATAACTAAAAAAAAAGGAAGAACTAAAAAGGAGGTTTAAATAATTTGCCTTTCAGGAAATGTGTAGGGTGTAACAAAATCAAAGAATCCGCTGAAATGATTAAAATGACAAGGGTTCATGACTCCCAGGACATATTAATAAATCCTGATTCAAGATATTTTGGCCGATCTTCTTATGTTTGTTATAATAAAGAGTGCATATTAAATGCATTAAAAAAGAAAAAACTTCAAAAGTCACTGAAAACACAGATACAACCACAAATAATAGAACAACTAGAAAAACTGACAGGAATAAACTAACATGGCAGCAGAAAAAATAAGAGTATACGATATAGCCAGAAAGTTGAACCTCTCCAACAAAGAGGTTATGTCAGCATTGGAAAAACTGGATATCTCAGTAAAATCCCACTCAAGCACAATAAGTCCGGAAGAGGCAAAAAAACTTGAAGCCTCTGTTAAAGACGGTAAAGAAATTACAAGTTCAGTAAAAACAAATTTAAGACCACCAAGGTTAATAAAAAAAGAAAAACCGCCTAAAGTTGAAGAAGAAAAGCCCGAAGAGCAGGAAGAAACTCAAAGCAGGCAAGAGCAGGAAGAAAAACCTAAAATTCAAGAACCTAAACTTATTAAACCTGAGCTTGTAAAACCAAAAATTATAAAGCCGGAAATCAAAAAACCGGAAATAAAACAACCTGAAACAAGAAAGCCTGAATATAAAAGACCTGAATATAAAAGACCTGAACAACCAAAACAAGATTTTAAAAAACAGGAAGGCAGACCGGTTCCCCCTCAGCAACGGCAGGACAGGCCTAATTTAGCGCAAAGACCAAGGCCTCAAAGACCAGCACCGCCTACTGCAGAAAAACCGGAACCTGAAAAACAACAGGAAAAAGCACCTGCAAAAAAAGACCAGCAGAAGAAAAAAGACTCTTTCAGAGAAAGAGAACGTGAACGACTGGAAAAACTTGAAGAACTAAAACTTCAACAAAAAATTGCCGCCGCAAAGAAAAAGGCTAAAGAAGAAGAGGACGCCGCAGCTGTCGCTGAAAAACCAAAAGAAGTGACCATCGAAAACCAGCTTACAGTTGGAGAACTCGCAGAAAAACTGCGCCTGGGAATGGCAACAGTAATAAAGCAGCTGATGATGTCAGGAGTCATGGCCACAGTTAATCAGGTAATTGACGTGGAAACGGCAAAACAGGCCGCAATAGCACTTGAATATACAATAATTGAACCTGAAGAAAAGAAGGAAGAAAAACCAGTAAAGAAAAAAGAAACCGATGAAACAAACCTTCAGGAAAGAGCACCAGTAGTAACAATAATGGGCCACGTTGACCACGGCAAGACAACACTTCTTGATTCAATCAGAAAAACAAAGCACAAAATAGTAAGCACGGAAGCAGGTGGAATAACCCAGTCTATCGGTGCTTATACAGCAGAAATAGACAATAAGCCCATAGTCTTTATCGATACACCAGGCCACGCTGCATTTACATCAATGAGAGCCAGAGGAGCAAAGGTAACCGATATTGTAATTCTTGTTGTAGCGGCTGATGACGGCATTATGCCCCAAACAATCGAAGCTATTAACCATGCCAAAGCCGCCGGAGTTCCGATAATTGTAGCAGTAAATAAAATAGACAAAGAAGGGGCAGACCCTGACAGAGTACTCCAGCAACTTACAGAATACGAACTCGTGCCGGAAAAATGGGGCGGAGAGACCATAACTGTAGAAGTAAGTGCTCTTCAGGCTTTAAATATAGAAGAACTGCTTGAATATATTATCCTTGTTTCAGAGATTGAAGAATTAAGGGCGAATCCTGATAAACCAGCTGCAGGAGTTATAATAGAGTCCAAACTGGATAAAGGCAAAGGGGCTGTGGCTACTTTCCTTGTGCAATCAGGTACCCTTAAGGTTGGCGACAGCGTGGTAGCCGGCACGGTAGGCGGAAAAGTCCGCGCCTTACTTGATGACCGTGGTCAGAGAGTGGAAAAAGCCGGGCCAAGTACTCCTGTGGAAATACTCGGCCTGTCTGAAGTGCCGGAAGCCGGAGAATTCTTTGAAGTTCTTGAGTCTGACAAAGTAATGAAGGACACTGTCAGCAAAAGAAAGGACGAAACAAGGCTATCAAAGCTTGAGGCTATTGCGCCAATGCAGGTAAAGCGTGAAATGTTACTTAAAGGCCTTGAAGGAGAGACAAAAGAACTTAATATAATTATCAAGGCAAGTACGCACGGCTCGGCAGAAGCAGTAAACTCCGCACTGCAACAGCTTGAATCCAAAAAAATATTTATAAAAGTTGTCCACCTCGGTGTTGGCGACATATCAGAAGCTGACGTAATGCTTGCTTCAGCAAGTAACGCTATAGTTGTCGGTTTTGGTGTAAAAGAAGACCCGAACGCAATAAGGGTGGCAGCGGATGAGGGAGTTGTAATACGCAGATACGATATTATTTATAAAATGATTGAAGATATCGAACAAACAATGCTCGGACTTCTTGAACCTGAGTATAAAGAAGTTGAAATCGGTACAGCAGAAGTAAGACAAATCTTTACTGTAGGCAAAACAACTAAAATTGCAGGCTGCTATGTACTTGAAGGTAAAGTCATAAGAAACAAAGAAGCCAGAGTATTTAGAAACGGAAAAGAAATCTTTAAAGGTACATTGGACCAGCTAAAACGTTTTAAAGACGATGCAAAGGAAGTAGCAAGCGGATATGAATGCGGTATCTCCTTTGACAAGTTCAATGATCTTGAAGAAGGCGACATTATTAAAGTCCTTACAAAGGAAAAAATCGAAAAACATACGCTTGTATAAGGAATAATATTATGAATACAAGAGGGGAAAAAAGAAGAAAATCTCTTATTAGAGAGATAAGCGATGTCATTCAGAGCGGGCTCAATGACCCCAGAATAACTGGTATTATTTCAGTCACTGATGTTAAGCTTTCTGCTGACTACAGATACGCAAAGGTTTTTGTCAGTGTTTACGGTGATCAGGAAAAAAAAGACAAAATAATGGAAGCCCTGGGCGACGCATCACTGGCAGTAAGAAAAGAAGTCGCTAAAAGAATACGGATCAGGCATATCCCGGAATTAAGTTTTCATCTTGATGAATCGCTTGAAAAAGGCAAGAGAATAACAGATTTAATTGACAAGATTTCTAAAGGCGAAGCATAGTTTTATTATTTAGCTTTTCTGTTAACCCTCTCAAAAACCTCTTCAAAACTTTCTATGGGTTTAAAACTATACCCGCAGTTTTCTGATATTTCCCCGCCCATCATAAAAATTTCCTCCTGCGGGTAAAGCCTGCATAATAATGCCCTGTTTTTATATACAGTGCATTTGTTTGCTTCCCTGTCCAGTTTTGTACACTCAAACACAAGGCCATTTTCTGTTTTATCAACTATATTTAAATATGAATAAAACCAGTGCGACTTTTTCAGCCTTTCGAATTCTTCCTCTTCTTTTATTATGCCGCCCGAGTGCTTAACATATATCTCCCGGCAGCACCTGCCGCATGCATTGCAGCTTCCTGTTCTTATATACTTTTTTTTCAGGATTTTTAATAAATAAAATTTTTTTATATTTTTTAATAAATTTGCAAGCATTTATTTTAAACTTTAGAACAACTGCCTGGGTTCAATCTTAAATAAAATAGCAAAAATGAGATAAGGTATATTAATTATAAAAAGGTTAAACTCCTTTACTTTCCTGTTATAAACACTTTTGTTTGTACTTGCCTTATCATCCAGGCTTTTAAATTCACTATATATATTTAAATATTTTGAAAAGGACTTAATATCCGGGAACTTGGAGCCAATTGATAATATCTGTTGAATGGAATACTTTATAATATTTTCCATCTCGATCATACTTCTTATTGAACCTGACTTTTTACCTTTATCATCAATTTTTTCAAGTTTTTTCAAATTCCTAAACCTGTCATCATAAATTTGCTGAAGCATTTTTTCTTCATATTCACCGAACATATCACGGAATTTGTACATTTCATTAACAAATTCCTCTATTACAACAAGCTCTTTTTTGTAAATATTTTTTACACTTAAAAATACTTCATTTATAGATTCTTCTTTTTCTCTTATTTCGTCAAACCTGCACACAAAATAATGTACTATAGTAAGCCCAAAAGATACTAAACCAAGAATAAGGCATACCATTAAAAAAGGGAAAAATACATTACTTATAAAAAATTCATTTATTACTATAGTTTTCATTTAAACTTCTTTTTTCCTTATGAATAATTTGAATCAACCAGATAACACGCTCATAGCTAATACCTGTACAGGTTTCCCTTGCTTGCATAAAAGACTTATTAAAATTTTCCTGATTTCCTATATTTTTATACAAAAGGGATAGTTTTGCAAAAGAGTAACAACTTTTTGGATTAATATCCAGAGCCTTTTTAAATTCAGCTTCAGCGCCCTCATAATCCGTTGTTTGAAGCAGCATATAACCCAGAAATTCATGCCCAAACTGACTACCAGGCACCATTTCTATGTATTTTTTTATTTCATCAAGAGCCTTTTCATATTCAAGAGTTGAATCAACCTGTGCAATCGCCATATATTTATAAACATCAGGATTATCAGGTATTTTTTCTTTTAAATGTTCTAAAATAGGAATTGCTCTATAACCCAGGGTTGTTATAGCATATAACCTTGCCAGAAACAGACCTTCTTCATAATTCATTTTGCCGCTTTTATAAATTTCTTCATATTTCTGAAGTTCTTCAGCCAACTTTTTATCCCTGGCAATAGAATACCTGTCATTATCTTCAAAAGGAATATCTATCCTAAAATAAACAGGGAACCTCCTTAAAAGAGCCACATAAGGCGTTATGTATTTCTCTATGCCCCAGTTATAACCGGCTTCTTTTACCAGTCTTCTCTGATGCACCAGGTCAAATTTCCAACCTTCTTCCGTATTACAAAAAAATATCGGAGGATGTCTCATCTTTTCAAAAGTAACTATTGCATAATCTCCTTTCTGATAAATTGTATATGTTTTATTTATATAATCAGGAGGAGTACCTGTATAAATCTGCCTTATAAACTTTCCAACATCGGTGAATATCCCATAATCCCAGCCTTTTTCCTTATTATTCCATAGTTCAACAAGATTTTTCCAAGCTTCTTCAGGAGTATTACCTGCCGGATATTTCGCAACAAGTTCATGCTCTTCTTTAGAGATTTTTTCCTGCTCAGGCACATCAGGCATTGCAGATTCATCAGATTTTTGAACAGCTTCCGGAATTGCAGGCATTTCCGGATCAACAAATTCCTGCTCTTTTTCCTGCGGTATTTGCTGAAGAGGTTCTGCCTCCTTTAATTCTTCCGAAACAATATGCTCAGGCTCAGGTGTAGATTGTTTTTCCTCCGTAACAGGAATTTGTGGTGAAGGTTCAACAACAATATTACCAGGCTGTTCAATAACAGTATTATCCGACTGCTGGTCACTATAGTCCTTTTGCGACGGATAAACAACCATGACATAATATAAGCCTAAAAGAGAAAACAAAATTAATATAATTGATCCAGCTAAACTCTTTTTCATAATTTTTCCATTATATAATATCTATATTATACCAATTATGAGGGCTTTAAAAAATGAGTTTAAAAAAAATATCTGTAATAGGAGCGGGCAACGTAGGCGCAGAAATAGCCAACCAGCTTGTATGCAGGGAAATATCAAACGTTATATTAATCGATAAATATGGCGATATAGCAAAAGGCAAGGCCCTTGATATATTAACATCAGCTTCTTTAAAGAATTCCAGCTCGAATATCATAGGCAGCGATGACTATAACCTCATAACAGATTCTGACCTGGTCATTATAACAGCCGGACTGGCAAGAAAACCCGGTATGTCAAGAGAAGAACTGGTTGAAGCGAACGGAAACATAATTTCTGAAATAGTGACAAATATAAAAAACCTTTCCCCAAACGCTATTATACTCATGGTAACAAACCCTCTTGATGTAATGACGCACCTTGCCTATAAGGTCTCAGGCTTTAAACCGGAAAAAGTCCTTGGAATGGCGGGGGTGCTGGATACCGCAAGATTTAAAACCTTCGTTGCAGAAGAACTAGGCGTTACCGCAAGCGACGTAAATGCAATGGTATTAGGGGGGCACGGGGATGAAATGGTACCGCTGGTCAACTGCACAACCGTCGCAGGCATCCCCATAAAGCAGCTCGCTGATGATGAAACAATAGAAAGAATCGTTGAAAGGACAAGAAAAGGCGGCGCTGAAATCGTAAACCTGCTTAAAACAGGCTCTGCATACTATGCCCCCGCTATTTCAGCCGTTGAAATGGCGGAAGCTATAATAAAGAATAAAAAAAGCATAATGCCAGCCTCAGTTTATTTAAGAGGAGAATACGGCATAAACGATATGTATGTAGGAGTCCCGGCAATTCTTGGCTCTGACGGGGCAGAAAAAATAATAGAATTTGAACTCGGTGAAGATGACCGGGAAAAATTAATGGACTCAGCAAAATTAGTAAAAGAAACCATAGAAAAATTTGAATGCGTAAAATAACCAAAATCAATTCCTCCATCATAACCAACGCTGTGAGCTATTTGTGCAAAAAAGCGGCATGTTTCCTGCCGGAAAACGTATTTAAAGGACTCAAAAACTTTAACGAACCGGAAATAATGCTAAATGCCTACTTGGCCTGTAAAACAAAACGTCCAATCTGTCAGGACACAGGCATAGCAGTAGTATTTATAGACATAGGACAAGAAGTAACTATTGATGGAGATGATTTAGAATCAGCAATCAATAAAGG
The DNA here is from genome assembly GCA_964558005.1 of uncultured Gammaproteobacteria bacterium. GTDB lineage: Bacteria > Cyanobacteriota > Vampirovibrionia > Gastranaerophilales > UBA9971 > JANQGS01. Next base: position 17,713 of record CAZLCO010000038.1, read on the forward strand.
GGTAGAAAAAGGCTATAAAGAAGGTTTTTTAAGACAATCTATTGTGGAAGAACCTTTATATGAAAGAAAAAACACTGACACAAATACCCCTGCCGTAATCCACACTCGTATAATACCCGGAAATAAAATAAAAATAACTGTTGCGCCAAAAGGCTCAGGCAGCGAAAACAAAAGCGCACTGAAAATGCTTACCCCCGCAGAAGGCATTGAAGGGATAATTAACTTTGTTGAAGAAACAGTTAAAAATGCCGGCTCAAGCGCATGCCCTCCTGTTTATATCGGTGTAGGCATAGGCGGGTCAATGGAACAGGCTGCAATACTGGCAAAAAAGGCCCTGTTAAAATCGCCTTTCCCTAAAACAGAACTTGAGAAACAAATATATGAAAAACTCAGGCATACTGCTTTTGGAGTTAGGGTTGAAACCCAGGGCTGCCACATAGCCGGACTGCCGATTGCAGTTAATTTAAACTGCCACGCGGCAAGGCATGCCGAGATGGTGATTGACGAAAATACTGTTATACCGGAAGAAATCAAACCTGATTATGAAATACCATTTACTGATAATATTGATTACTCTAAATACAAAAAAATAAATCTTCCTTTAAAAGAAAAAGATATAGAAAAGTTATTTCCCGGGGATAAAGTATTATTAAATGGAGAACTATATACAGCAAGGGATGCGGCGCATAAAAAATTTATCGAAGAGGGTATCCCGTTTGATATTAAAGGCCAGACAATATATTATACAGGCCCATGCCCAGCCATGCCCGGGGAAATAATTGGCCCGGCCGGGCCAACAACTTCCGGCAGGATGGACAGTTATACCCCTCAGCTTTTGAAAATGGGATTAAAGGGCATGGTAGGCAAAGGAGAAAGAAACGGAAAAGTCATAATTGCTATCAGGCAAAATAAAGCTGTATATTTTGAAGCGGCAGGCGGGGCGGCATGCCTTCTTTCAGAAAGAATTAAGTCCGCAGAAGTGGCCGCTTACCCCGAACTCGGCCCGGAAGCTGTTTTTAAGCTGATAGTTGAAGATTTTCCGGTAACTGTAAGCATTAACACCAGAGGTGAATATATTTATTAAATAGTTAACTTTGTTTAAAACTTTGACAAGAATTTTATATACTATTACTATTAAAATTGTAATTATATTTACGAATAGAGGTTTAATTTAAATTGCTTCCCTTTATAACAGAAGAAACTCGTGACGAAATCCTTCAAGAAGTCCTCAAGGACGTAGCAGCCTGGAGAAAAAAAATGGTGCATTACGTAAAAGAGGAAAATCCGGAAATCAATGCTGCAATAATAGAAGCTGCTCAAAAAACAGAACTCGACCCCAAGGCAATTGCTTTGGGTGCATATATAACCTACATTATGCTTGAACGCTCCGAAAGTGAAGAATCAGGCATGGTGGATAAAATTCTGGAAGACGCAGAAGAAGCTTAATGGATAATAAAATAGTGGTCGGACTTATGTCCGGCACTTCCGCTGATGGGATTGACGCGTGTATCGTAAAAATATTTCCTGACTTTTCCTTTTCATTTATTGAAGGATCGGTTTTTCCATATCCTGAAACTATAAAAGAAAATTTATTCAAGATTTTTAACAGACAGGGTAATGCTAAAGATATCAGCAGGCTCAATTTTGAAATTGGAAAGTGTTTCGCTCAGGCCGCAATTAAAATTATTAATCAAACCGGCATTACCCCCGACCTGATAGGCTCACACGGGCAGACAATATGGCATGAGCCAGGTATAAATTCTCTGCAAATTGGTGACGGCTCCATCATAAGCGGTATAACCGGCATAACAACAATTTGCGATTTTAGACCCGCAGACATTGCCGCTGGTGGACAGGGCGCACCGCTTGTATGTTTTGCCGACGAAAAAATGTTCAAAAATGAGTATAAAGTCCGTGCTGTACAGAACATTGGCGGTATAGGCAATGTAACGGTCGTTGGCCCAAATATTGACTCATTCGCGTTCGACACCGGCCCGGGCAACGTTATTATTGACTACTGCACTAAAAAATTCTTCAACCTTGACTATGACAAAGACGGCACACTTGCAGCACAGGGAAAAGTTGATACAGAATGGCTAAACGTACTGTTAAAAAATGACTATTACGCCAAAAAACCGCCAAAAACCACAGGGCGGGAACTGTTTAGTTCATCATACATAGAAAAATTGCTTAAAACTGCCCCTAAAAATCCTTATGACATCATTGCAACCGTAACGGAGCTAACCGCATGCTCTATTTACAATGCCTATAAAGATTTTGTGTTCCCGGTTACGGGGATAGACGAGGTCATAATCGGCGGGGGCGGCGGGTTTAACCCTGTATTAATGCAAAGTTTGAAAAACAAGGGTTTAAATGTATTAAAGCACGAGGACTTTGGTATTCCCGACAAGTTCAAGGAGGCCATAGCCTTTGCCATGCTGGCATATGCAGCATATTATAAAATCCCCAACAATGTACCGTCCTGCACCGGGGCGCAGCGGGCTGTTGTTATGGGTAAAATTTGTTATTAATGTCACCCTGTGCCCCTCCTGTCACCCCGTGCCCCGACGGAGCCTGTCCCGTACTTGATACGGGAGGGTCTTTCCAATTTTCTA
>CAZLCO010000039.1:0-20208 GCA_964558005.1 uncultured Gammaproteobacteria bacterium
TTTATTTTATCCTACAATTTTTCTATACTTTTTTCATAAGTAGCAACTTACGTTTGGACAAAATTGGACAAAATTGGACAGATTTTTTAAAAATTTAACTTTTTAGATTTTTTTATTTTCGATTTTCACAAATTTTAATTTATCTATTAAATTACAATATTATTATACCATATTTTGTTTATTTTTCAGTATTTAAATAGTTCGGTTTATTTATACTTAAAGATGTCTTTTAGCAGTGGGCCCAGCTGTTTGGCCATAACATTGTGGTTAAGCTTATCTTCAAGTATTTCCAAATTCTTTTTAATGGAATTTTGCCTTGTCTCAGAATCAGTAAGGATTTTATAACTTGCTTCCACGGCTTCGTCAGGGATTATGCCGTTTTCTGTTTTGATTAAGTCAAAGCCTAGGTGTTCTATGTCAGATTTGAAAATTTCGTATTCGTTTATAATAACTGGCAGTCCGGCAGAAAGCATTTCCAACAGATTGTTTCCGTATCCTTCTATTTCGCTGAAATAAGTGCCCATCCCACCGGTGTTTGCTACAACAGCGGGGATGTCGTCAAAACTATAGAACCTTTTGTCGGATAAAATCTCCCTATGCGGCAACATAAGGCATTCTGCAAATATAAGTATTACCCGATCATTATTATGTTTTTTGCATTGTTCATCATAAAATCTTTGCAGCCACTCTTTGTGGTCGTCCAGTTCATCTCCTGAGTGGCCGGAAACTATCAGGGCAATGCATTTATCTTCACCTTTGTCCTTGAATTTTTGCTGGAGTTTAAACGCAAAATTTATCGCCACATCAATTCTTTTCCGTTTAACTATTCGTGTATGCTGTAACAATATTACCGTATCGTCAAATGAAGCGTTTCTTTTTTCCAGCTCATCCAGTAAACCTATATCCCGGAAAAAATATTTATTATACTGGTCAAGCGCCTGCGCCAGCGGCTTTTCCTTCTCAAGCATCGCCCTCCAGTTCCAGGGTATTTCCGCTGTATTCGGGATTACACGTGTTTTTCTTTTAAAGAACCTTTCAATGTTATCGATACCTACAAGCTTGCAGTAGTTTTCGGCTATTTTTTCCTGTTTTGAGTTGATAAACACAATCCCGTCAACATCAGGCCCCGGAATATATTTCATGAATTTTTTTATCACTTCATTGGGTTTGCTGAACCTTTCACGCTCAAAATGTGAATCATGCCACCATAACAGGTACCTGGGCAGTATCAGGCCTTCATTTCTTCTTTCCTCAAAGAACATACCCACCGCCACGGACATAATAAAATTAGTCGGATGGCAGCTATTATGGACTAAAAGTAAATCAAGCTCGTGGTTATCAACAAATTTACTGATTAAATTTTTCGCCCTGGTAACTTTTTGGGTTATAAATTCTTCCAGGCCCTCATCAGGGTCAGCAGAAAATTGTTTCAGGATATAATTATGCGCATCATCCCTGTGCCAAAGTATATCGTTTGTCATTGTTTGCAGGCGTGGAGCGGAGTGTCCGGCTAAAAAGTAAATATTCCCCAGCGGTATACCGAGCCGCTCTGTCATGGCTTTTATTGTCTGGTCAATGACTATTGAAACCCCGTCGTTTTTCCCGATAAGTGAGTGGATTATACCTATTTTTAGTTCTCTAATATCCATAGTAATTTTTTCTGTTATTTGGATTGAACCAATTATACATAGATAACCATGCTTTGTTAAGGGAATTTTTTAGTAAAATTTCAATATATTGTTGTAAAATAATAAATTATAAAAAAGGGTAAATTTATGCGGCAGTCAGCACAAATAATCATCTCTGAAAGCAAGAAAAAAGATATTAATAATAAACTAAAAATTTTGTATGGTGAAAATAGGGCGTATGAAGTTTATAACAGTCTTATGCAAATAATAAACACCCATAAAACTTCTGATATAAAAGAATGGGTCGATCAAAAAGACATAATGCTTATTACTTACGCAGACAGCATTAAAAATGACAGCGAAAAGCCGCTTAAAACCCTGCACAGTTTTTTAAAAACGTATGTAAAAGATTTTATTAACTGTATTCACATACTCCCATTCTATCCCTATTCTTCTGACGATGGGTTCTCAGTGATTGATTATTACAAAGTTAATGCTGAACTTGGTGATTGGGAGGATATAATCGAGTTATCAGCAGATTTTAAACTTATGTTTGACGCTGTGATTAACCATATTTCAGCAAAGAGCGATTGGTTCAGTGAATATTTAAAAGGCGTGAGTGAATTTCAGGACTTTTTTATAGAAGCCGACCCGAAAAAAGATTACAGCAGCGTAACAAGGCCCAGGGCATTGCCTTTGCTTTCTGAATTTGAAACGGTTGAGGGGGAAAAATATATATGGACAACTTTCAGCGCTGACCAGATAGATTTAAATTATAAATATCCGGAAGTATTCCTTAAAATAATAGATTTACTGCTTACTTATTCTGATTATAACACGACTTTCCTTAGACTGGACGCTATCGGTTATATGTGGAAAGAAGATGGAACAAACTGCATTAATTTACCGCAAGCACACATAGTTGTACAACTAATAAGAGACGTATTTGAAGCAGCAGCGCCATATGTAAAACTAATTACAGAAACAAATGTGCCGCATAAAGATAATATAAGTTATTTTGGAAATGGTCATAACGAGGCGCATATGGTGTATAATTTCTCACTGCCGCCATTAACCCTGTATAGTTTTCTCACAGGCGATTCAAGATATTTATCAAATTGGGCGGCATCACTTGAAAAAGAACCTCAAAGCGAAGAAACAACTTTTTTTAATTTCCTTGCATCACATGACGGAATCGGCGTAATGCCCACCAGAGGATATCTTTCAGAAAATGAGCTGAACAATATGATTGAAAAAATCAAGTCTCATGGTGGCCTGGTGTCTTATAAAAGCAATATTGACGGCTCGAAAAGCGCTTATGAGTTGAACATAAACTATATGGACGCGCTTTCTCATCCGAATGACGATGAAGAATTAAGACTTAAAAGGTTTTTAGCGGCGCATTCTATACTTTTATCAATGAGGGGAATGCCCGGTATATATATTCATAGCCTGCTTGGCTCAAGGAGTTATCATGACGGTGTGAAAAGCACAGGAATAAACAGGGCAATAAACAGGGAAAAACTAAAAGTAAATGAGTTAATATCCGGGTTAAATGATGTTAATTCATTAAGGTATAAAGTCCTTAACGGAATAAAGCATCTTATAGACATCAGGAAAGAGCAAACAGCTTTCCATCCTAACGCAAGCCAGAAGGTTTTATTTTTAGACCCTCATGTGTTTTCTGTTTTGCGGATATCTAAGAATAAAGAATGTTTTCTACTTTCTATAACAAATGTTTCTGGTAAATATGTTGATTTATCTGTTAATAATATTGTTGAATTGTCGGATTATAATACTAAACAGTTTAAAGACCTTATTTCTGATGCAGGATTTAATGTTTTTGATAATATAAAATTAGAACCTTATCAATCTATGTGGCTAAGATTTTAAAGGAAAGATTATGGAAATGTCTAATTTGTATACAGAGCAAAGGCCATGGGGATATTTTACAATACTTGATAAAGGAAAAACATACAAAGTCAAAAAACTTGTTGTTAATCCCGGACAGCGATTAAGTTTGCAGATGCACCATAAAAGAAGCGAGATATGGACAGTAATTGAAGGCAGTCCATTGGTTACATGCGGCGAGGATATAAAACAATATCAAAAAGGTGATTATATCCAAATACCTGTCCGGACAAAGCATAGAATTGAAAACCCTACAAAGGAACAAATCGCTATTATTGAAGTGCAGAACGGCGATTATTTAGGCGAAGATGATATTGTCAGGTTTGAGGATGATTATCAGAGAATAGAGTCTAAATAAAAAAATAATCAGTTTTAAAAAATAATTAATAAATCAAAGATTTTTTATTACTCCCAATATAATAAATTTATTGGTTTAAAAATTATGAAGGAGAAACAAAAATGAGATCAATATTAATAATAAGTTATGCATTAATGTTTATAGGCGCTTTGAACTGGGGCCTTGTGGGGCTGTTCAGTTTTGACCTGGTAGCATTTCTTTTAGGAGAAATGTCCGCTGCAAGCAGGTTGGTATACGCATTGGTAGGTATATCAGCAGTGATAAACCTTGCAATGATTTATTCCGGTCAGATGTCTCAAGAAGGCAAGTCCTGCATTTCATGCAGTTAACTCACTATAAACTATAAATCATAAAAAAAAGGCTGTTCTTTAGGGAACAGCCTTGATTTGTAACTGCCACAGTTACAAATTCACTCTTTTGGCGGAGATGTGTTATGTTGTGAGAGCAAAAATAATTCTTCGTATAATTTATTTGAATTGTTCTTATATATAATTTTTATTACTGCCATTTATTTACTCTGATTTTCTGATTTTACTGCCATATATTAATTATATAAAAACAATATAAATAAATAAATTGCTAGTTTTTATTAATAGTTTTTTAATTTTTTTACATAAATATTTAAAATTTCAATATTAGCCCTACACCAATAGCTTCCAGATTTACATATTTAGATAAAGTTAATATTGATTTGAAATCAGTGCAGTGACATGCGTGTATCCCTATTAAATTAAGCTTTGAGAGGTAGTCTGCTGTCATAAATATTCTTTCTTTTGGCGGATTTATGAGATGGAAACCGCCAATGATATCAATTACTTTCATTTCCGCACTAATTCTTTTTGAGTATTCAACTATATTACAGATTCCAGAGTGAGAACATCCCGTTATTACTACAATACCCTGGTTTGTATTGTATACCAGTGCCGAGTCTTCTTTTATAAAGTCCTCTTCATATCCTTCATTGGTTTTAATTTTTCCGATAGGTTCAGTTTTTTCAAAGTTGTTTAGCCTGGGTATTTCGCCTAAAAACGTCAGGTTTTCTGTTAATTTAAGTGGTTTTACAGTTGTTTTAACGTTGAAATTTTTACGGAGGTTGCCTTCTGGAATTAAGCACCCAATTTCACCAAGTTCATCATGAAATTTATCATTAAAAGTATCGGGATGGGCTATAATTGTAGGTTTTTTAACTTGTCGTCTTTGTTTTACAGCGGAAGTATAATAAGGCAGGTAGTGCGATAACCCCCAGGTGTGGTCATAATGGCCATGTGACAGGACTATATAATCTAAATCAATCAAATCTATGCCCATTTTAAGTGCATTTTTTAGAAAAACGTCTGAATATCCGGTATCAAAAAGTATTTTTGTGTCTTTATCTTCTATATAAAAGCTCAACCCGTGTTCGCCGAGGAAGTTTTTGCTTTGAAGCACATTATTGTCTGTTAAAACTGTTAATTTCATTTTTGTAATTTTTTAACTTATTGCCTTTTCCCTGATAATTTGACTTAATATATTTTCCATAATTTTAGCGGTCGGTGATTCGCCATAAAAATATACGAACGGTTTACCGGAATCACCGGCTTCAACTATGTTCGGGTCAAGTGGCACCCTGCCAAGAAACGGAATATTCATATCATGGGCCATTTGCTCCCCGCCTCCTGATTTGAATATATCAACGGTTTTATTGCATTCAGGACAGACGAACCCGCTCATGTTTTCTATAACGCCAAGAACAGGCATTTTGACTTTTTCGCAGAAATTTACGGACTTCCTGACATCGGTAATAGCCAGCTTTTGCGGAGTGGTGACTATAATAGCGCCGGTTACTTTTTCCAGCAGCTGTACTACGGATAATGGCTCATCTCCGGTACCGGGCGGGCAATCAACAATTAGATAGTCCAGTTCTTCCCAGACTACATTTTCTATGAATTGCTTAATGACACCGTTTTTTGCCGGCCCTCTCCAAATTATGGCGTCGTCAGGGTTGTTTAATAAAAATGCTATGGAGATAACTTTTAGAAGGTCATCTCCATAGGCACAAGGAAAGATGAGTTGATCAGTCCCATGGGCTTTTTTATTTTCGAGCCCAAGAATAGTTGGTATGCTTGGTCCGTGGATATCCACATCAAGCAGTCCTGTTTTATAGCCATTAAGCGCAAGCGACATGGCAAGATTGGCAGCAACAGTGCTTTTTCCGACTCCGCCTTTGCCTGAGAGCACAACTATTTTATTTTTTATTGAGTTTTTCATTATTCATTACCTCAGAATATATTTGGTTCCACATATCTTTTATTTTTTCGGACACTTCACTGTTTGAATACTCCACGACGCTCAGCCCCTCTATCATTGCTTTTGTAAACTCTTTGCTGTAGGGGACTTTCCCGGCTATTTTAATTTTATTTTCAAAACAAAATTCTTCTATTTGCGCAGTTAGTTCCGGGTTAAGGTCATGTTTGTTTATACAGACAGCTGCGAAGATTTTAAAGTGCTGTGTCAATTCAAGCACTCTTTTTGCGTCATGAATACCGGACATTGTGGGTTCTGTAACTATCAGAACAAGATGAGCTCCGGAAATCGATGCTATAACCGGACATCCGATACCGGGAGAGCCGTCTGTAAGTATTAATTCGTTATTATTTTGTTTTGCCACGAGCCGGGCGTGGTTTCTTATTTCAGAAACCAGCTTGCCGGAATTCTCCTCGGCAATACCCAGTGTTGCGTGGATTAACTTTCCAAACCTTGTATTGGATTCAAACCATTCACCGGATTTTACCTGTTCAAATTTAATGGCATTATGCGGACAGTTAAAATAACAAGTCCCGCAGCCTTCGCACTTGATTTCATCAACCGTAAAATCACTGTTAACGGCATCAAATTTACATACTTCTATGCATCTGCCGCATTTTTTGCATTGTTCCGGCAGTATTTCAGCCTGTTTACCCGAATAAAATTCAACCGTCTTTTCTATTTCAGGGTGCAGTATAAGATGCATATCCGCCGCATCAACGTCGCAGTCAACCATGACGTGATTTTTAGCCAGTGCTGAAAATGACGCAACTATGCTTGTCTTGCCTGTACCGCCTTTACCGCTTATTACAACAATTTCCTTCATTTTAAAATTTCCTTTCTGACAACCTCCAGAAGCGGTTCAAATGCACTGGTGTATTCCGGCAAATACCTTAAAATAAGTTCTCCTTTTGAGTAACACTCAGCTATTTTTCTATCGTCCGGTATTTTTGTAAGGATTTTAATGTTTTCTGATTCTGCATATTCTTCTATTAAATTATCATTCTCGCATGAGCGGTTTATAATAATTCCAAAAGGAAGACCCAGCTTTTTAATAACTTCTACGCCCAGTCTGAGGTCGTATAGACCAAATGGTGTCGGCTCAGTAACCATAAACACATAATCTGCACCATAAACTGCGGCAATAGCCGGACAGGAAGTGCCGGGAGGGCAATCCCATATTTGAAATTTAAATCTGTTTTCAGCTGATTTTTTCACTGCTTTAATGAGAGGTGGTGACATTGCCTCGCCTATCCTTAATTTTCCGTGAATAAAGTTAAAACCGCAGCCGATTCCTTCTTCGATTACACCTACTTCCCTCCCTTTATCGGTAATGGCATCTGCTGGGCAGGCCAGTGCACAATTTCCGCAGCCGTGGCATAGTTCCTGGAACACAAGCACCTGACCTTTTACGAATGCAAGTGCGTTGAACTGGCATACTTCTGCGCATTTACCGCATTGTACGCATTTTTCAACATTTATTTCAGGTGTATCTACATAAATTTTTTTTGTTTTACTGAATGCTGGTTTTATAAATATATGGCAGTTTGGCTCTTCTACGTCACAGTCCATAAGACACAGGTCTTTATATATTTTAGACAGGTAATAAGCAAAATTAGTTGCTACAGTACTTTTACCCGTTCCTCCCTTACCGCTTGCTATTGCTATTTTCATTTTTTCTTACCTTTCAGATATAAATACTAAAGGGCAGAAATTTCTGCCCTTTAGTTTCAGGTTATTGGTTTTCAAGTTCAGTGATTTTGTCTTGAATGGTTTTGGCCTGTTGTTTCAGGGCATTGAGTTCGTCATCTTTTGAAGGAGCATCAGAACTCCATCCATAACCCCTGCCAAAACCGAGGCCTCTGGCAAAACCGGCGCCGAATCCTCTTCCGGCTCCTCGGCCAAACCATCCTCTTTTTCTGCCGAAGCCAAAAAATGCTGCGGCTCCTGCTAATGCAGGAATTCCATATGCTAGACAGTTTCCAAGTCCTCTGCCTGTAAATGGCCCCTGGCCCATTGGTCCTGTTTCGTCTCCACCTGGCATAATTGCCTCCTTTCGTTGTGTTTGTTAGTTACATCCAATGACCCTGTACATTAGCTGTTTGTGCCAGTTGCAGTTCATTGTTTTTAAACTTTTCGATTACTTCCTTAACACTTCCCTGTGCCCCGATATAAATTTTGACTCCTGCTGATGATAGCACTGCAAATGCTTTAGGCCCACAGTTCCCTGTTATAATAGCACCGACTTGCTGCTCTACGACATTTTGCGCAGCCTGAATGCCTGCACCCTGCATTGCATTTAGGTTTTGCGTGTTGTCTGCGTATTCAAAAGAATCATTTTCTATATCGTAAATTATAAAACCAGCAGCTCTTCCAAATCTTAAATCAACTTCTGAATCAAGGTTTTGTCCGCTGGACGTAATAGCAATCTTCATGTAATACTTCTCTCAATTAACTACGTACATAAAATATTATGCACTTGACAATTCTAGTTGTCAAGTCTATTATAAATTTAAGGATAAAATAAAATATGCATGTAGATGAAAATTTGCCAGTATATCCTATGGGGGTAGCCGCCCGGATACTTGATGTGCATCCGAGGACGCTCAGGATTTATGAAGCTGAGGGCTTAATAAGTCCACGCAGGCATGGCGGTAAAAGGTTTTTTTCTCAGAGTGACCTTGAATGGATAAAGTGCCTGAGGACGTTTATACATGATGATAATATTAGTATTGAAGGAATTAAAAGACTTCTTGAGGTAATGCCCTGCTGGAAAATAAAAGGGTGTTCAAGCAAAAGACGTACAGAATGTCTTGCGCTTAAAAGAATGAATAAGAGATGTTGGGAGTTTACCAGGAATTCGTGTGAGAGGTCGTGCAAAAACTGTGAGATATATTTAAAAGACCAGCAGGGAAATTAATTAAAATTTTTTAAAAAATTTTAATTTTTAATCATATTAATTTATTAATTCATAAATTTTATTTTCCAGCTCATTCGCATCCCCTTCAATAAAAATAACTTTTGAGCGTGATTTTTGCCCGCTTATTATTGAAATAAAAGTTTTTGGCACGCCAAGCAGTTTAGAGAGGAACTTAACGCATTTTTCATTTGCCCTACCTTCTAATGGAGGCACATCGAGTTTTATTTTTATTTCATTTTCTACTATGCCGACGATTTCGCATTTTGAAGTATTGGGCAGGATTTTAACTGCCAGTTTTATGCCGTTATCGGTTTTGGTGATTGGTTTGTTATTAGTCATTTATTGGGCAATTTTTTACTTTGTTTTGTTTTATTTAAAACATGTTAAATGTTCAAAAAAATACTTTACCTTATTTTGGTCTGAATGCACAATATACTAAACTTAATGCCGCTCCTGCAGGCTGTGCCAGAAGTGATTTCAACCACACAACTCATTTTTTTAGAAATAAAGAAATGTTAGAATTTATGGCTGCCTATGTACAAAAATTTTTCTCCGAGGGAACACATATTGCTGATTACGGTTGTTCTAATGGAAGTGAAACAAGATCTATAGCTATGCTTTTGAGTGATTTTAATGAAAATAAAAAATACACAGTTACGGGTTATGAAATAAGTGAATCAATGATAGAAGAGGCTAAGGATGGTTATTATGAATTTGAAAGAAGAATTAACCCGAGTAATTTTGTTTTAATAGATAGTAAATTTGACAGAAATAATGAAAATGATAAATACAGAACGCTATTTAATAAATTTTTTAAATGCAGAAAAAGAATAGGTGATGAAGAATTTCTTTTTGAAGCACAAAATGAATTATTTAACGGTGTAGTTGATTTTAAAAAAGGAAATATTACTGAAATAAGTAAAGAAGGACTGAATAGAAAAAAAACCGGTGTAGTTGTATTTAAAAATGCCTGGTATCATTTAGATAATGCGGCAAAGGAAAATACCGCTGTAGCTATTTATAATTTATTACCGGACTATGGCCTATTAATGGTTGGATGTCATGGCATAGACCATAAAGATAATTCACTAAAAAAAGCTTTGCAAAAAGCTAAATTTTCCCCTGTAAGATATGAACAGGTTGAATTAAGCTATAACCCAGACAATCAAGTTCCATCTGTCTGGGCTAAAATCCCTGAAGGGAGAGAAAATCAAGTTAAGAGAGCAGTAGAAAAGTTAGTACCCGCAAAAAGAAATAGATTTTTATTTATATAGATGTTTATAAAATTTTTATATATTTAACATTTATTTTTCATTTTATTGTTTATAGTTCATGTAAAGGGTAAAATATTATTGTTATATTTATAATTTTGTGCGCATGAATAATAAATTATTGTTTGATCCTCTTATAAAAACCCTTAAAAAGCAAAAAAGGCCCGCAAAAGAAATAGAAAAAATATGCGAAGCTTTTGAATTTGCGAGTATGCTTCATGAAGGACAATACAGGGTAAGCGAAGAGCCATACATACTCCATCCGATAGAAGTAGCAAAAATACTTGCTGATTTGCAGGCGGATACAGATACTGTCTGCGCTGCGTTGCTGCACGATATCCTCGAGGACACGGACACAAAACCTGAAGAAATATCAAAGCGTTTTGGGGATGAAGTTTTAACGCTTGTTAACGGTGTTACAAAACTAAGTAAATACAGCTATAGCTCCAGAGAAGAAAGACAGGCTGAAAATTTCAGGAAAATGTTCCTTGCCATGGCCGATGATATAAGGATTATTTTCTTAAAACTTGCTGACAGGCTTCATAATATGCGTACATTGAATTATATGAAGTTGGAAAAACAAAAAGAAATTGCCAAAGAGACCATTGAAATATTTGTTCCGCTTGCTAACAGGTTAGGTATGGGTTTAATAAAGTCAGAACTTGAGGATTTATCTTTAAGATATATTAACCCTGAAAAATACTTTGAAATAGCACAGCTTGTCGCACAGGCAAAGGCTGAACGAGATCACATTGTACAAAATATTATAGAAAAAGTAGATGCCAGCCTTAAAAATATGCACATAAAGGCACTGATTACCGGCAGGGCAAAAACTTATTACAGTATTTACGCTAAAATGCAGCGCCAGCAAAAATCATATCAGGACTTATATGACGTTACAGCCATAAGAATAATAGTAAATACCGAAAAAGAATGCTATGAGGTACTCGGGCTGATCCACTCGGCGTTTAAGCCAATACCAGGTCGTTTTAAAGACTATATAGCAATGCCAAAAAATAATTTATACAGGTCATTACATACATCAGTAATTGGACCCAGAGGAAAACCGCTGGAAGTTCAAATAAGAACACAGGAAATGCATGAAGTCGCTGAATACGGTCTTGCTGCGCACTGGAAGTATAAAGAAGCAGGTAAAGCCTCAAAAACAACTGAAGAAGATATGAAGTTTTCCTGGCTTAGAAAACTCATTGAGATGCAACAAGATATCAAGGACGCAAAGGAATTTGTCGACAGTGTAAAGCTAGACCTTTTTTCCGACCAGGTTTTCGTGTTTACACCGAAAGGGGATGTGTTAGACCTGCCAGCCGGTGCCAGCCCTCTTGACTTTGCCTACAGAATCCATACGGAAATCGGTCACAGATGTATTGGCGCAATGATAAACGGACGTATCGTCCCACTGGATTCAAAACTGAATAACGGTGATTTTGTTGAAGTCCTCACAGGAAAGCAGGAGCGCCCCAGGCTTGATTGGATAAATATAGTAGTAACAAACCAGGCCCGCTCAAGAATAAGACAGTGGTTCAAGAAAAATCTCAGGGATGATCATATAGCACAGGGCAGGCAAATGCTGGAGCAAGAGCTTACAAAAGCATCTTTTGAAGCATTTTTAAAAGAAAAAAAATTGCTTGAAATTGCTAAAAAACTAAATTATCAAACAGAAGAAGATATGTTTGCGGCTCTTGGCTACGGTGAAATTTCATTAACCAAAATAACAAACAAACTGAGAGTTAGTGAGATGGTGCCACAGGTAAAGATAAGCAAGAAGACTTCGCCTAAAAAATCAAATAAGGTTATTGAAGGGCTTGAAGGGATGCTTCACCATATCTCAAAATGTTGTTCTCCTGTGCCTGGAGAGCCCATAATAGGTGTGATTACACGCAGCAGGGGCGTCAGCGTACACAGGGAAGACTGTATTTCCTTGAAAACAGTTGACCCTGAAAGGTTGCTGCCAATAAGCTGGAATATAGATAACGTAAAAAGAGCCTATGTAACAAAGATTTTTGTTGAAGTAATAGATAGGTTAGGTGTTTTCAAAGATGTACTCGGGAAAATATCTGATAACAATACAAATATAACGGAAGCTAAAATCAAAAAGAAAAATAAAAACTTTGCATCAATTGAGCTAGCGATGGAAATACAAGATATTGATCAGTTAAACAAGGTTATAAACAGCATAAATGCTGTTAGCGATGTTGTAAGTATCAAGCGCAGGCAGTCAGGGGTTATTAACACCCGATATAAAGATTAAGGAATGTAAAAATTTTTGTTCATTTTGCCTGTAAAGTGTAAATTTTTTCTTTTACAATACTTGTTAGGTTAGAGGAAAAGTATGCAGGTATAAATTAATGACCACTGGCATTGTATTACCAACCACATCAGCAACAGCGCAAAATCAGGGTTATTTACCCCAGATGGACAAGCAGGTTGTTAAACGCCAAACAGGACAACCTACTTTACAGGACAGATATAATATTGCAAATACTCCTGATTCGTTATTAGAGTCTATGGCCAAATATGAAGCCTACACTGAATATAAAAATGACCCGACAAGAACAGCAACTAAAGCAGCATTCCCTACTTTTTTGGTCGCAGATAGTTTTACCCAGGGGGTGATGAAGCAAGGTTCAGGAAGCGCCAAACTTGCAACGACAGCCAGCACAGCTTCAGACTGGGGTGTATTTACCGGTGCTGTGTGGTTGTATAACAAAGGCATAAATAAAATGTATGATTTATTCCCGGGAGCAGCCAAATTCAGGGAAGATCATCCGACAACAGCATATGTGGGTGAACTGGCATCCAGTACAGCATTAGGCTGGGGAGCAGTACATGTCTATAATCAAAAAGGCGGGCATGAATTTGTTGAAAGAAACATGAAAAAACTTTTAGATAAAACCCCGGGACTATCAAATAAAGCAGAAGAAATAGTAAGGCCTTTATCTGATTTTGCAAAAAAACATAAAAATATTGTGGCTCTTGGGTATCTTGGAGCTGGTATGGTAGCTATAGGTTTGGTAGCAAAGAATATTTACGATGTTTTCCACGCAAAGGAAACAGCGGATAATCGCTACGAACAGCTTAAAGACCAGCGATACCAGGTGACGAAAGAGCTTCTGGATTCTGCTATTAAAGACAAAACAGTCTAGTTTTTAAAATTATTTTACAATATGTAATATAAAAATGCCTTCATGTTTAAGGTATTATTAAGCTGTCAGGTTAGGTAAGGTCAGGGAGCAGAGAATATGACAGCAACACTCTTATACGAAGGTAAAGCAAAAAAAATATTTGAAGCAGACAGGCAAGACGAAGTAATTATCAGTTTTAAAGATGACGCAACCGCTTTTAACGGTGGAAAAAAAGATTCATTCTTTGATAAAGGCAGGGTAAACCTTGCATTTACAAAATACTTCTTCGATTTGCTCGAAGCTGGCGGCATTAAAAACCATATCGTGTCTTTTATTGATGACACATCACTTCGAGCTAAAAAAGTCAGCATTATTCCATTAGAAGTAGTAGTAAGAAATATGGCGGCAGGCTCGTTGTGCAGGCGGCTGGGTTTTGAAAAAGGTTTAAAGCTTGACCCTGTATTGTGCGAGTATTATTTGAAAGATGACTCGCTTAATGACCCGATTCTCGCCAAAGAACACATAAAATACTTTAACTGTGTCACTCCTGAAGAACTGGCGCATATAGAGAAACAGGCACTCAAAATTAACGAGATATTATACAAATTAATGGACGAAAAAGGGATAACCCTAGTTGATTTCAAACTTGAATTCGGCAGGACACAGGACGGACAAATAATACTGGCTGATGAAATATCACCGGACACCTGCCGTTTCTGGAAAAAAGGCACAATGGAATCGCTGGACAAAGATGTTTACAGGGAAGAAAAAGGCGATTTAGTAGATTCATACAAGATATTAGCTAATATATTAGGAATACAATTATGAAAAAATACAGAGCAGACATTGTAGTAACCTTAAAAACAGGTGTGCGTGACCCACAGGGCGCAGCCATAGACACTGTTTTAAAGAGAACGGGCATGGAAAACGAGTCAGAAGTACACGTTGGCAAGTTTTTTACTATTAAAGTAACCGGTGAAGATGAGCAAACCGCAAAACAAAAACTTGATAAAATATGCGAAGACGTACTTTCCAATCCGGTACTTGAAAAATATGAAGTAAAGACAATGGTGGAAGTATGAGCACCGGTATAAAAGCAGGCGTGGTAGTATTTCCCGGGACTAACTGCGACATAGACACAAAAAAGGCGTGCGAATTCTTTGGCTGGGGAACGGATTTTATCTGGCACGATGAAACCCGGCTGGATAAATACGATGTAATCTTTTTGCCGGGCGGTTTTTCTTACGGGGATTACATCCGGGCCGGGCGACTGGCAAAATTCAGCCCTGTTGTACTCGCTTTAAAAGATTATGTGGCGAAAAAACGGGGCTTTTTAGTGGGCATCTGTAACGGTTTCCAGATACTTTGCGAAACAGGACTATTGCCCGGCATTCTGTCCAACAACACAAACACCAAATTTATCTGCGAAGAAGTGCCTGTTATATTCAATAATCAGGAAATAAAAATGGCAATCGCTCACGGCGAAGGTCGATACATTGCTGATGAAAAAACCACAGACGATATGATACTTCTTAAGTACAAGGACAACCCAAATGGCTCTGATATGGATATAGCAGGACTTTACGACAGAGGAAATCAGGTAATAGGTATGATGCCGCACCCTGAGCGTGGGGTGTTCGCAGAAACCGGCAACACAGACGGCAGGCTATTCTTTGAGTTTTTGCAGCTGTCATTGCGAGGAGGCACGTCAGTGCCGACGTGGCAATCTGTCTAACATGGAATAAAAACATATGAACCAAAAACAATATTATGTGTACATAATGACAAACTACGAAGAAACAACGCTATACACAGGAGTCACAAATGACCTTGTAAGAAGGGTGTTTGAACATAAAAACAAGCTGGTAAAGGGTTTTTCTTCGAAATATAATTTAAAAAAACTTGTTTATTTTGAAGAAGGAAACGACGTAGAACAGGCAATTATGAGAGAAAAACAAATAAAATCCTGGTCAAGACAAAAGAAGGTAGAACTTATCAATAGTTTAAACAAAAATTGGGATGATTTAAGTGAGCACTGGAAAGATTGCCACGGGCTGCACGAATGGACAATACAGCCCTCGCAATGACAGTTCCACGCCGCATTGTCATTGCGAGGAGCGCAGCGACGCGGCAATCTATCCAACTAGCAGGAAAAGGTAAGAATGGAAAATATATTAAAATTTATTAAAAAGCATTGGAAAACAGCTATATTCTTGATTTGGGCATGTTTTTTGGTTTATTTTATTATTTCTTACTTGGATTTATTTTATTCGAATATAAAAAATCAAGATTTCAAGACTGAATATTTGACCAGTTTCGTTACCTTTATAGGTATTCTTGCTGCTGGTGGCGGTGTTTTTAAGTATTTAGAAGAACAAAAAAAATATAATGATACAAAAAAGAAGGAAAGTGATGATAGGAAAAGAGAAGCATATTTTAACGGAGTAATTAATGATATATCCAAAGAAATAAAATCAGATACCAATGTATCAGGAATAATTTTGTCTATATATCGTTTGCGTCATAATATTATTGCAAACCGTTTGGATGGTCACTATTTTATACATAGTTTAATCTATTTAAAAGAAGATTTATCACGTATTTGCAGAAGTAATATTAAACGTAAACATATAGAAAAGGCTATTGATAATCTTTTAGCGGAATTTCCCAGGCATTTTATAAAAAATATAGAAGAAAGAATTTTAAATGATACAAGAGGGGTAATATCGCTTTTAGAAGAATCTATTTTATCTGTATATCATTTAAAAGACTTTATCAAAGAAGAAATTAATGATACTCAGAAAAATACATTAATAAAATTATTGGGAGATTTACAAAATCATATAGATAAAGAATTTAAACACGAAGAAACAAAAAATCACCTTAAAAAACTAATGAGCAAAACACTGCAAGAACTCGGATCTGGACAGATTGCCGCGGGCTGCACGAACGGACATTACAGCCCTCGCAATGACAGTTCCACGCCGCATTGTCATTCCGAGGAGGCACGAAGTGCCGACGTGGGAATCTGATATATGAACAACTCAAAACAAAACAACGAAAAGGAAAATAACATGCAAACCTTACAACTATATAAAGCACTCGGCTTAACCGACAACGAATACGGCGAAATAAAAACCCGCCTCGGCAGGGAACCAAACGAACTTGAAACCTACCTTTTCTCTGCAATGTGGTCAGAACACTGCGGCTACAAGCACTCACGCAAATATTTATCTCTGTTCCCATCGGGCGGTGCGGTCAGCCACGGGGAAAACGCCGGGGGTGTGCAAATCGGCGAGCATGTAGTAGTGTTCAAAGTTGAATCGCACAACCACCCATCAGCTGTAGAACCCTTTCAGGGGGCGGCAACAGGCATCGGAGGAATAGTAAGAGATATTTTAGCCATAGGAGCAAGGCCAATAGCATTGTGCGACTCGCTAAAATTTGGCAAAATTACTGATAACTTCTCAAAACATATATTTGACGGGGTAGTCCACGGCATATCGCACTACGGCAACTGCATCGGCGTACCTACAGTAGCGGGGGAAGTCAGTTTTGATGAGTCATACACAGACAGCCCGCTGGTAAATGTTATGTGTATTGGGCTTGTTCATAAGGACAAAATCCGCTCAGCCCAGGCAGAGGCCGGTAAAGTAGTTATTGCGGTTGGCTCGCACACTGGCAGGGATGGCATACACGGCGCATCCTTCGCTTCAAAGGAATTGAACGAAAATTCAAAGGAAGACAGACCGTCAGTACAGGTTGGCGACCCGTTCATTAAAAAAGTACTGATAGAAGCAACACTTGAGATACTTGACCTAAAAGAAGTACAGAGCTGCCAGGATTTTGGCGCAGCGGGACTGCTGTCATCGTCATCAGAAATGGCATACAAAGGCGAATGCGGCATAGACCTCCACCTTGACAAAGTACACCTGCGAGAAGCGGGTATGCAGCCATGGGAAATAATGCTTTCAGAATCACAGGAGCGTATGCTGTTCATAACAGAGCCTGAGGGCGTTGATATAGTACTGCAGATAGCGGCCAAGTACGATATCCCGGCGAGCGTAATCGGGAATACCACAGAATCAGGCAGGTATAAACTATTCTGGCACGGCGAGGAAGTAGCTGACCTGCCGCCGGAGATACTCGCAGAAGGCCCTAAATATACAATTAACGATGATGAACCCGAATACATATCACAGTACAGGAACGCAACATATCACTGTAATACGGAAATCAAAAAAGCTGTAGGAAGGGTTATAAGGAACTCCAATTTTGCTTCAAAAAGATGGGTGTACAGGCAGTACGACCATACTGTAGGTACAAGGACAGCTGTAAAGCCCGGCGATGCAGGAGCGGCTGGTATGTGGATACAGGAAGAAGGCGGGGTTTTAGGCATAACTATTGACTCAAACGGCAGGCAGGTATTCCTTGACCCGTATAACGGCTCAAGAAATACTGTCTGGGAATGCTACAGAAACCTTGTATCCAGCGGCATGGAACCTCTGGGCATTACTGACTGCCTGAATTATGGAAACCCTGAAAAAAACGAAGTCGCCTATCAGTTTGTAAATTCTGTAAAAGGTATAGCTGATGCTTGCAGGGAAATGAATATCCCGGTTGTGTCCGGCAATGTTTCTTTTTACAACGAGTCTCCGCAGAGAAGGGTGTTCCCGACGCCTACTATAGGGATGGTAGGATATGCTGATTCTCCCGAAAAACTCATTAAAAATGCGTTTAATGAAGGTGAAACCCTGATATTGCTTGGTAATGATATTGAGAAAGATTCATTTGTCGGCGGTTCTCTGTACCAGAGGGTTTTATATGATTTTCTTGGCGGAGAAGTTGATATAGCTGATGCAGAACTTGAAGTTGAACTTAAAAATGCAATATTCAAACTCAGGGACAAAGGTTTAATCTCCGGATGCGTTGATGTATCAGAGGGAGGACTTGTTGGTGCTGTATTTGAAGGTGTCAGGAAGGGCAACACCGGATTTAAAGGCTATATTATGGGTGATATTGATAAAAAAGCGAAAGAAAAAGCGCTTTTTGGAGAAATAAACGGCCGATATGTCCTTTCCACAAATGAAATCGACAGGTTAGAGCACGAACTCGACGTTCCCTACAGGATATTAGGTAAATGCGCTGACGGAAAGTTCAGGTTTGACGGGTATGACCTTGATTTGAGCACGTTATATGACCTTTATGACAACTCTATTGAACTGGAGATGAACGAATGAAATTTGGAGAGGAATGTGGGGTATTCGGCGGGGCATCGAGGGATTATCCGATAGCGCCGTTAATACAGCAAGGACTTTTTGTCTTGCAGCATAGAGGGCAGGAAAGCGCCGGTATATGCGCCGGGGACAGGGACCTATACGTTTATAAGAATAAGGGCCTCGTGATGGAAGTCCTCAATGACCGTGTAATCAAGAAAATACGGGGCAGGCTGGGCATAGGTCACGTCAGGTATTCAACGCAGGGCGGTTCTGACAGCACACACGCTCAACCTTATGCGGCGAACTACCTTGGGGAAAAAGTAGCTGTAGCCCATAATGGTAACGTAAAAACAGCCTGCGATATGCGCAAAAGACTTGAGAAGCAGGGTGAAGTATTTCTTACTACCTCTGATACAGAGATGATACTCAAAAAAGTTATCAGGGAATTATGTAAAACGCCATCCAGCTGGGCTTTTGAGGAAGTTGGAAAAATTCTGACCGATAACTTCACCGGGGGTGCATGGTCAATACTTTTCTTTGTGCCGGGGAAAATCTTTGCTTTCCGTGACCCGATGGGCTACAGGCCGTTATCATTGTGCGAAGCGGAAGAAGGTGTTTTTGTAAGTTCTGAAGATACGTCTTTCCAGATGCTGGAGAAAAAGTTTGTACACCATATCGCACCCGGCGAAGGTGTTGAAATAACCAAGTCCGGCTATGAAATCAAACGTTTTGCCGAGGAGTTGCCCGGCAGGAAGTGTGTTTTTGAGCATATATACTTTGCAAGACCGGATTCAAACGTATTTGGACGGAACGTGTATATGTCAAGGGTTGAGCTGGGCAGGAAATGCGCTCTTGAGAACCCTGTAGAAGCTGATATGGTTATCCCTGTAATGGACTCGGGGTTTGCGCCTGCGCTCGGGTATTCTCATCAGTCAGGCATACCGCTTCAAATGGGCTTAATGCGAAACAGATTTACGGGACGGACTTTTATACTGCCTGAACAATACATGAGGCAAAGCAGCGTGCGCCGCAAACTGACTCCAATAACGGATGTCATAAGGGATAAGAGTGTTGTGGTTATTGACGATTCTATAGTCAGGGGCACAACATCCAGAGAACTGGTCAGAATGCTCAGGGATGCCGGAGCAAAAGAAATCCATTTCCGCTCGGCCTCCCCGCCAATAGTAAATACCTGCCAGTGGGGGGTTGATATACCAACAAAAAAAGAGCTTATAGCTAATAAATACGATGGCATAGAAGAAATACGCAAATTCATAGAGGCTGATAGCCTTGCTTATCTTTCGCTAGAGGGATTGAAGGATATCTTCGGGCATGAAGGCTGGTGTTATTCGTGCCTTATGCATGATTAATAAAAAAAAGCCGCTCAAAGCGGCTCTTTTTTTATATTTTACAGTTATTTACAGGACTTACGCAGAATAAAACTTTTTCATAAAAAATAAACATCCTGACTCGTC
>CAZLCO010000040.1:0-20002 GCA_964558005.1 uncultured Gammaproteobacteria bacterium
GACAAACGACCTGCTGCCGTCCAAAAGCGATATTTCTCAAAAAACAGGAATCAGTATCGGAACAGTACAAACAGCTATCAGGATTATAGAAGACCACGGGTATGTAGCGTCAAAACAGCGCATAGGTACTTTTATATGCGACAGAAACGCTAACGGCCTCATGAGAAAACAAATATCAAAACGTGAAATAGCGATAGAAGCAATAAAAAAATATATTGTAAACAGCGGCTACCAGACCGGAGAAGAACTTCCTTCCTCAAGGACATTATCGAAAAAAATCGGAAGTGCCCCAAATACCACAAGGCTCGCACTTGAATATCTTGCTAAAAACGGAATCATCCAGTCACAGGCCATAAAAGGCAATAAATCAAACTGGGTACTCAATATATTGCCGGAAGTTTCAGAAGAAAACACATCGGAAGAATTTCCAGCAAACTCAGACAGCCTCGTAAACCAGGTTGAGCGTGACCTTAAAGCTTTAATAACAAACAATTACAAGCCCGGCAATAAATTAATGTCACACTATGAACTGTCTGACACATTAAAAGTAAGCATAAAAACAGTTCATGATGCAATGAAGCGTCTTGTTGAGCAGGGCATACTCCAGTCAAAACGCGGCAGGTACGGTACATTCATTCTGCGCATGCCTTCAGAGCAACAGGCATTAACAGGAAAAGAAAGCGAAATCTTCGCACCTGCGATACAGGCAAGTTTATATAACTATGAAAGAGTTGAAGCATATCTCAAAACATTTATTAAAAACACATATAAACCAGGCGATAAACTGCCGGCGATGAGCCAGTTTGCCGCAGAGCTCAACGTGAGCAGCAACACTATCAGAAAAGCTTTACAGTGTCTTTCAGAACAGGGTGTTGTAAAGTTTTCAAGGGGAAGATACGGCGGCACATTCCTTATTAATATACCGGAAACCAGGGAACAGGAAACAAAACCATCATTCACCTGGCTTTCAATGAACGTAGAACAGGCAGCAGCCTACAGCAGAAAAAGCTAAGAGAAAAAATTTAATAATAAAAAACAGAGCCCGAAAGCTCTGTTTTTTATTACATTAAGTTTGTTAAGTTAATATCCAATTTTATTTAAAGTTTTTTAAGAAATAAACCGATTTAATTTTTATCATTATTCAAGTATTACCAAGTATCGTAGACTGTAAGGAGAAAAAAGTTGAAAAAGATTAACGGCGAAGTCTGGCCAAGTGAGTTTGGTTTTGAGGAAAAGTTTAGCGAAGAAAAGGGTTTCAATTTTTCGGATGAAATACTCGAGGACTCTTACAAAGCTTTAAACAAAATTTATCAAAAAGAACACAAGAAAAATAAAGTGCCTAAAAAAGCAAAACAGGCATGGTTATAACATTTTCATAAAAAAGATGCGCCCTTTTAAGGGGCGCCTTTTTTTATTTACAAATATTTTTCTATACTTGATATAAGAGACTGCTTCTGTATAAGCCCGACAAGCCTTTCAACAGCATCTCCGTTTTTAAAGACCAGTAAACTGGGGATTCCGCTTATGCTGTATTCCTGAGCTGTGCGGACATTCTCATCTGTATTAATTTTAACCACTTTTAATTTCCCCTGAAACTCATCCGCTATTTCATCAATAACAGGAGCGATTTTTTTACAGGGCCCGCACCACGGTGCCCAAAAATCAACCAGTACAGGGACGTCTGATTCCTTTACTTCTTTAACAAAATTTGCGTCATTTACTTCTAATGCGTTTGACATATATTATCTCCCAAGAAATGGCGTACACGTTAGTTGTTTATTATTATATAATGAAAAAATGAAAAAACTTAATGTTAATTTGGTCGATGAATATCTATTAAAACAATTAATGGAAACTTTCCTGCCCGGAATCCTAGTTTTCACCTCACTTGTTTTTGCTTCCGACCAGTTTTTATACCTCGTAAAACAAATATCCAATTATGGCATACCTTTTAAGATTGCTTTTCTGGCAATTCTTTTGCAATTGCCCTACATAATAGTATTTACAATACCTATGGCTATTCTTCTGGCGGTTATTTTAACGTTTAACAAACTTAATACAAATAACGAAATAACAATATTTCGGGCATGTGGCATAAGCCTCAGGCGGTTGGCGCTGCCTGTAGTTATTTTCAGCCTGGCCGCGACGGTGGCAAGTTTTATGATTAATGAATACATCGTCCCGGCAGCGAATACCCAGGCCAGAAATTTAATGCTGTGGGCCCTGATGCAAAAAAGCATTCCTGATGACAAAAAGCACTTTTCTTTTAAGGAATATGACGTAAACAAGCAGCTAAAAAGACTTTTTTATATTAACAAATATGAAGACAAAAAAATGAAAGGCGTAACTGTACTGGACCTTTCCAAGCAGGAAGTTATACAAATAATCCAGTCCAAGACCGCCAAAGCAGACGTGGATAAATGGAAATTCTACGATGCGGTGAACTATACTATATCAAGAGACGGCAAACTAATGAACACGGCGGCTTTTAAAGAATCTGTGCTCAACACAAGCGTAAACCTCAGCAAAATCCAAAAAGTACGCAGGGCCGAAGAACTAAACTTTTTCGCACTTGCCGGCTACATAAACAAACTTGAGAAAAAAGGGGAAGAAGACGTTTCAATCCTGAAAATACGTCTTTACGAAAAATTATCGCTTCCCGCCACATGCTTTTTAATTTCCATAATCGGCATTCCTCTTGCGATAAGCCCGCCGAGGGCAAGGTTTAACAGGGGGTTATTGTTCAGTATTCTTATAATATTCTGTTATTACATATTGCGGGCTGTTTCTACCGCAATGGGAGAGGCCCATATTATAGAGCCCCTTTTATCGGCATGGATGCCTAATATGATAGTATTTTTTGTAGGATGCCTGTTGTTTTACAAAAAGGAATTCATTGTCGGCTAGCCTGACGTGACTATGTCATAGTCAGCATTCCTCCATTCCGCAAAACCGCCTTCCAGTTCAATTACCGGTAAATCATTGCCGGCGAGTATGATTGCGCTTTTGGCCGCAAGGTGGCACTGCTGGCTGTAACAGTAAACAATGTTTATTTTGTCACGTGACAATTCGTTGAGCGAAGACTCAAGCTGTGCCGCCGGGATAGATATAGCTTCCGGGATGTGGCCTTTTTGATAGTCGTCCGCTTTTCTTACATCGATAATTTGTATTCTGTCGACCTCTTCCGCCATCATTTTTTTTAGCTCCACCGGCCCGGCTGTGAAAGCGACTTTGTTTTCAAAATATTCTCTGGCTTTTTGTGTATTTTTAGTAATTTGTTCAAGTTGAGTCATTTTTATTCTCCTTTTTAATTTTTAAAAATTTTTCAAAACATTTTTAATATACAAATCAAAAAAAACATATTAAAAGCGGAAACCATGAATATGGGCAAAGATAAATAATTATGGCTTCCTAATATTTTTTTCATCTCAATAAGCATTAAAATAATTCCTCCTAAACATGCTGATTAGTTCAGGGTTATTTTTGTATACTCTACAAATTTTTGATATAGCCGAAGTGTTTAGTATTTAAAAATTTGATGTATAAAAACCGGCATTCCGCTACTTGCGGTCAAAATTCAAAAAACATTTTTAATCTCTTAAAATTTCTTAACAAATTATTAAAGTTCTAAAAAAACCTGCCGATTATATAAAATGTAAGGCCATTTTAAGACCATACAAAACCTCCTCCCCGAGTCTAGTTGCCGCTCCAAAGCGGCTTTTTTTTATTGTTATTTTTTTCCTCTTCAAAGAAAGATTGCCACGGGCGGCTTCCAGCCACCCTCGCAATGACTGGAGGGGGTTAACTGTTATAAATCAACAACAAAATATAAACATTATTAAACTTTTATTAAATTTTATTAAATTTAATAAACAATCAGGTTTAAAAAAATTATTTCAGGGAAAAAAGTATATAGAACTGGCGAGCAATCTTCCTTCAATCCTTCTCTCTAATTCCTCTCTCTAATATGTGGTAGACTATGTCGGCGTAACGCCGATTTTTTTTGCGCGTAAAAACCGTTAAATTTCCTTAATAATAGGACATTTTTCTTTCTTCGTAATAAAATAATAAGAGTGTACTTTCAGGGAGTATAAATCTCTTGATAACAAGAAAAGAAGTGGAACACGTCGCAAAGCTGGCCAGACTTGCTTTAACAGAAGAGGAAACGGAAAAATACACAGAGCAGTTTTCCAGTATCCTCGACTATTTTAACCAGCTCAATGAGGTAAACACAGAAAATATCGAGCCTATGGTACACGTCCTCCCGGTAAGAAATGTTATGAGAGAGGATAAAGCAGAACTTGCGTCAAATAAACAGGACATTTTAAGGAATGCCCCGCTCGAAGAGGACGGCTACTTTAAAGTCCCGAAAATATAGGTTGAAAACTAGATAGGGTTTTGGATTATGTCAGGTAAAACTAAATACATTTTTGTAACAGGCGGAGTTGTGAGCTCACTGGGCAAGGGAATAGTCGGGGCATCCCTCGGCAAACTGCTCAGGACAAGGGGTTATTCTGTTACCATGCAGAAATTTGACCCGTATATTAACGTTGACCCGGGTACAATGAGCCCGTTCCAGCACGGCGAAGTGTTTGTGACCAATGACGGCGCGGAAACCGACCTTGATTTAGGCCACTATGAAAGATTTATCAGCACAGAACTAGGCAAAATCAATAACGTTACCGCCGGAAGCGTTTACCTGAACGTAATTACACGGGAAAGAAGGGGCGACTATTTAGGCGGCACAGTCCAGACTATCCCGCATATTACAGACGAAATTAAAAACAGACTAAAAGAAGCTGCCAAACAGTTTAAACCCGACTTTCTCATTGCGGAAATCGGCGGAACCGTCGGGGACATTGAGGGATTGCCTTTCCTCGAGGCCATAAGACAGTTTAAAATTGATGCGGGCTTTGGCAATACAGTGTTTATCCACGTAACCTTAGTGCCTTATCTGAGCGCATCAGGCGAACTAAAGACAAAACCCTCACAGCACAGCGTAAACACGCTGAGAAGCATTGGTATCCAGCCTGATATTCTTGTTTGCCGCTCATCAAAAGCTATTCCAAAATCCGAAAGAAATAAGCTGGCACTGTTTACGAACGTGCCGACCGAAGCGGTTATTGAATGTAAGGACTTACAAACAATTTATGAAGTACCACTGGCTATGGAAAAACAAAATCTGGCCTCTGAGGTGCTGAAAAGGTTTAGCATGGAAGACCCCGGCGAACCCAACCTTGATGAATGGAAAGAAATTGTCACAAAGATTAAGAATCCCGAAAATAAGGTCAAAATAGGAATTGCGGGCAAATATACAAAACTGTCAGATGCTTATATCTCGGTCGTGGAATCGCTAAAACATGCCGGAGCAGCGCTTGGCAGCAGCGTGGAAATAAAATGGATTTCCTCGGATGATTGTGAGGATTTAGACAAAGCAAGAGAAGCCCTGTCTGATGTTAAGGGAATCGTAATCCCCGGCGGATTTGGCATCAGGGGCATAGAAGGCAAGATAAACATTGCCAGAATAGCAAGAGAAAACAACATCCCATTCCTGGGGCTGTGTCTTGGCTTGCAGTGCGCTGTAATAGAATTTGCAAGGAACGTTGCCGGACTAAAAGACGCTAACAGCTCGGAATTCAATCCTGAATCGCCTTATCCTGTTGTTGCGCTGATGAGCGAACAGGAAAAAGTCGAGGATATGGGCGGCACAATGCGGCTTGGAGCATATGACTGCCATTTGCAGGATAATACTATAGCTAAAAAAATGTACGGTTCTGATATTATTTCAGAAAGACACCGCCACCGCTACGAAGTCAACAACCATTACAGAGAGCTTTTAGCGGAAAAAGGACTGGTTTTCTCTGGCTTATCACCGGACAAAAAGCTGGTCGAAATCATAGAACTGCCAGAACATAAATATTATGTAGCCTCGCAGTTCCACCCGGAATTCAAGTCACGCCCTGAGTCCCCGCACCCGCTGTTCAGGGGGCTGGTGGAAGCGGTGCTAAATCTTTCGGACAAAGAGGCCGAGATGGCGGTATAAGGAATTATGATAAAATCCTTTAACTGCAAAGAAACCCAAAAAATCTTTAAAAGAACCCGTTCAAAAAAATTTCCGACAGAAATTCTCAAAAGAGCATTTTTTAAACTCCATAACTTAGATGCGGCAAATGATATCATTGACCTTAGGGTCCCGCCTTCAAACAATTTAGAAGCTTTAAAAGGTGACAGGCAAGGTCAATATTCAATAAGAATAAACAGTCAGTGGCGCATTTGTTTTAAGTGGAATGATAATAATGCTTATGATGTTGAAATAGTGGATTATCATAAATAGACTTGATTATACGTTGTACGTAGTGTATAATAATATTAAAATATAAGGATAATAAAATGACTGAATATTTTGATATACCCCATATTGGCGAATATTTACTTGAAGAATTCTTGCAACCTTTGGGACTTTCACAAAATGCCCTTGCTAAAGCTATCGGTGTGCCTTCTAACAGGATAAACGCTATTATCAGGGGGCAAAGGAACATAACAGCCGACACTGATTTAAGGCTGACCAAATACTTTGGGTTAACAAAGGGATTTTTCCTCAGAATTCAGGCAAATTTTGAATTATTGGAATCCGAGAAAAAAATTGAAAAAGATTTATCAAATATAGTGCCGATTGATTATAATAAAAAGAAAAAGATATCGGGATAAGAAGGAAAACCCCATGCACAAACCCCCGGAACAACTGCTTGAACTTGCTCACGAAGCCGCAAAAAACGCCTATGCCCCGTATTCTAAATTCAGGGTCGGCGCATGCGCTATGTATGAAAACGGCAGCGTTTACACCGGCTGCAACGTCGAAAACGCAAGCTATGGACTCACGCTCTGCGCTGAGAGGACAGCCCTCGCAAAAGCAGTATCTGATAATAAACACTCAGGTTTAAAGTATATAGCCATAATTAGCCCGGATGCAAAAAAATGCTTCCCCTGCGGGGCATGCAGGCAGTGGATAGCGGAATTTTCAAAAAATGCTAAAATTATTGTAGAAGACGAATCAGGCAATCCGCTTGAATTTTCCATAAATGAGCTACTCCCGCACTCTTTCAGCCTGTAAAACCAAAGGATTAACCAATGAGCCCCAACAGCGAAGCACAAGAATTCCCGCAATATTTATGCAATATGTGCGGTAAATGCTGTAAGTCCATCACCACAAATTATACATATGACGAGTTAAAAAAATTCGCGGAAAAAGGCTCTGGAGAAGCAAAAGTTTTTATAGAAGTTTTCAGGCCATACGCAAATATTGAAGAAGCAAGAAAAGCAGAACCCGAGCAGGTCGAGCAGATATTAGAAGAATTAAAGCAAAATAAAGGTTTTGACATAAACAAGGTTAAATTTTACTACTGCCCGCATTTACAGAGGACTAACAAATGCGGAATCTACGAAAACCGCCCCGAATGCTGCAAGCGAGCACCCACCGGCCCCTGGGCATGTATGCCGCCCGGGTGCGGATTCGAGGGATGGCAGTTTGAGGAACGGGAAAAAATAAAGAAAAAAGTCAGAAAATTAAAAGAATACCTCATTACCGCGGAGGCCATATCAGAAAACGGTCAGGTGCCCGGCAGCGATATGAGCATAGATGAACTCAGAAAAGTTATCAATGAAAAAATAAAGCCCTGGGAAAAATACGGTTCAGCCTACTGGTAAAAGTCACAACGCCTTTAGCCGCTTCGTTTAAGGTTTTTAATGTTGCATCTGCGACATTTTCGCCCCCGATTTCAAGCCTTTCATATTTGAAACCGTCCACCTGTGACTGGATATATGGAACTACTTGCGGATTTCTGGTTACAAATAAATCAAAAGGCAATTCGCCCCGCAGGTCATGATTTGCTTTTTCTGTAACGGCAAGCACTCCGCCTACTCTTTTATTGTGAACATCGCTGTTAAGCTCGATATGCTCAAGCGTAGCAGGGTTATCCGGCGTGAATTTTTCGCCTGTATATGCGCAATGAGTTGCGTAGTGTTTTATTGTCTTTCCATTTGCTCCAAAATTTACTATCATGACCGCTTTTTTAAATTTAACTTCTTTAATTATTTAAAACCAATGAAAAAATTTTTTGACCTGAAAAAAATTTTTATCTGCTAAAATAAAAAAATGGCTAACAGAGTTTTAATCGTAGATGATGACCCTGAAATAATGGAGTGGCTCGCAACTGACCTCAAGTTCAGCGGCTTTTATACAGATACGGCCTCTGACGGGCTTGAAGGGCTGCAAAAATCGCAAAACGGCAACTATGACGTTATTATACTCGATATTATGATGCCGAAAATGGACGGGTTTGAGGTGTGTAAAAATATCAGAAAATCAACAAAAACAAAGGACACCCCCGTAATATTACTTACAGCAAAAGGCACTCTGGAAGATAAAGTCACGGGTTTTGGCTCGGGAGCGGACGATTATCTGGTAAAACCCTTTGATATACAGGAACTGCTTGTAAGAATGCGCGCACTGCTCAGAAGAACAGGCAGCACCCGGCCGCCCAAGGAAGAAATTCTGGAAAGCGGAGATTTAACACTTTATCCGGATTCGCTTGAAGTTAATGTTGAAAACAAGCTTATAAAACTAACCCCGACGGAATTTGAAATCCTCTACTGCCTTATGCAGCAAATAAACCAGGCCGTTAAACTCACAACGCTTTTAAACGAAGTATGGGGATATGATTCTGATGAGGATGTGAGGATGGTCAGGGTCCATATTGGGGGATTAAGGAATAAAATCGAGCCAAACCCCAGATACCCGAAATATTTGCATACAGTTACCAATGTCGGCTATAAACTCGTCCCCTGGGGCGAGGAGTAATTATCACAAACTGCAATGAAATTATATTGAAGCAGCCTTAAACTGCTTTTTATGAACAAGCGAGAATTTTTATTAATTGCGGTTATAACTGCCTATATTTATTTTGCGTTTATATTCCATATAAACCTGAAAAACTTTATTAATATTCAGGAAAACCCGCATGCGGAATATACTTACAATATTTTTGAATAAGACTAAATCAACCCTTCAATTAAATGCAGGGTTATCCTGCCTTCGCCCAAATCAACTTCCGGCACAATCTCCCGGTTAAACGGCACCATATGTTCTTTGTTATTCGCATCTTTAATAAATAACGTGTCCTGCCCCTTTAGGTTAACCACGCCTGATACCTCACCTATGAGGTTATGGCCTTCATCGTAAGCTTTCAACCCTATAAGGTCGCTGATATAAAACTCGTCCTCCTCAAGGTAGTCTTCCAGCAATTCTTTCGGGACTTTCAGCAGTGCGCCCTTTATTTCTATGGCCTCATCTACTGAATTTATCTCCTTAAACTTAATCAGGACATATTTTTTGTGAAACCTTAAATGTTCAATGTTTAAAGTAATGGTTTCAGTACCTTTTTCAGCAAAAACTTCCCTTATTTCCTCAAAAATTTTCTCATTTCCTTCAGAAAAGCCTATTTTAACCTCGCCCTTTATCCCGTGAAAATTCAGGATTTTTCCTATTGATAAAAGTTTTTGCATCATTCTGTTATATCCTGAATAACCCCATCTTTAACAAGAATTTCCGCTTCCTTGAACTTGTCATACAAATTCTCGCCGGGCTTTAATTCAACATAGTTTTCCAGACTACCTGTTATAATAACATTGTTCAATGAAAGATGGTCAATGTTTTCCCTCTGGAACTGCAGTTCCTGTTTTAATTCCCCCATCTGCTGCAGCCTCTGTATAACATCATCCAGCGCCTGTTGGACCTGGTCCAGGCTCCCTTCCGCAAAATAGCCTGATAATCCCCCTGTTACCTGGTCCTGGATTTGTTTGCTCTGCAGCTCAAGTTGCATTATCTGATTTTCTATAAGGCGAATTTCCTTATTTATCTCTTCTTTTGCCTGCTGTTTAAAGCTATCAGTTACAACTGTCTTTACTTTTACCGGCCTTTTAACTTTTATGGATTTTAAATTCATATTCCTTACCTCACTATTGAGCATTATATTCCACTCAAATTAATTTTATTATATTAAAGATTAATTTTAATTACTAAATCAGGGTATTTTAAACCGTAAGCATGCGGTTGATTGCATTATAGGCTTTTTGAGCAAGCTGCGGCTCGACAAAAATTTCATTAACTTCTTTTTCAAGAGATATCAGGATATCCTCAAGTGTGTTCCACTTCATATTCTCACAAATTGCCTTTTCAGAAACCTGTATAAATGTTTTTCCAGGCAAATCACGTTGCAACCTTTCCACCACACCCTTTTCCGTGGCGATTATAAAAGTTTTCGCGCCGCTTTCCCTTGAATGTTTCATTATGCCGGATGTGCTGCCCACAAAATCCGCCATTTTTATTACTTCCATATGGCACTCAGGATGCACCAGCACTTCCGCGTCTTTATACCTGTCTTTAAGCGCCTGCACTTCTTTTGGGGTAATCCTCATATGCGTGGGGCAGTATCCGTAAAATGAAACGATTTCCTTATCAGGCAACCGGCTCGCAACATAAGCACCAAGCCCCCTGTCAGGCACAAAAAGTATTTTCTTATCGGGCAGGGAACTTACTACTTTGACAGCATTTGCGCTCGTGCAGCAAATATCCGATTCTGCCTTCACCTCCGCCGTGGAATTTACATAACACACTACCGGTGCGCCGGGATGCTGTGCTTTAAAATGTCTCAGCTCTTCGATATTGAGCATATCAGCCATCAGACAGCCGGACTCAACCCTCGGGAGCAGCACCTTTTTTTGCGGGGAAAGTATTTTAGCTGTTTCCGCCATAAAATACACGCCCGCAAAGACAATTATGTCTGCGTCCGTGTCTGCGGCTCTCTGGCTCAAATACAGCGAATCCCCCACATAGTCGGCAACTTCGTCGATTTCTATGTTCTGGTAGCAGTGAGAGAGGATGACCGCATTCTTTTGCTTTTTTAAATCATTAATTTTATTAACAATATTAGACATATTGTTATTTTACATAAAAGTTTAATAATCTAAAAAAAATTATGCTGGTTTGTAATGGAATGCTATTTGGTTATTTTTACATCAAGTAAAATTTCTTTTAAAGAGCCATTTTTAATAATATTTCTAATATTTACGATAATGTTTCTATTATCCTTAAAAGCCTTTGCAATGCAGTCACTGTGAATAATCTTGATATACCCGAGTTTTGATTCTTTATACAATACTTTTACAGCATTGGAATCATATTTGTTTTCCGGTTCCGGCCTTAATGAAATAGTTTCAATATTTTCAGTATTTTTAATTTCATTTAACAAATTTTCATCTGCATGATGTAAACCTGCTACTTCTGTATAAAATGAAGCAGGAATTTCATAATGCGGCGCAATGAATTCAAACGTATCTGTCTGCAGTTTTGCACCGGTTAAGCCCAGAAGCGCAAAAGTATTATCTTTATAATCTTCCGCACACCAGTATTTCAAGAATTTTTCATAGTCGCTTCTTGCAGGGTTTACAAGCCTCCTGGAAAAAGTAGGCAACACATCTTTATCATAAATTTTAGTTAAATCAGGAAACGCAGGATAATATTCAAAACCAACGGATTTAGCTTTTTCCAGCTCGCTGGCGGGTAAATATTGAAATAAAAAATTATCTCCGTCCTTAGTCAGTTTACCGATGATAAACCTTCCTTCTCCTGCGGCTTTTCTCCAGATAAGATAAATTTCATTTGTCTGAAATGTACACATTATAATAATTCCTGCATTTTTGCTTTTCTTGCTTCCAGTATTTTAATGATTGCCTGTACTCTATTATCAGATAATTGATATTCTTGCGGCAAATCCAAATTGCGTATTTCCTTAATAATATCATTAACAGGGCTAATATAATCGACCTGCAAAAAGTCCTGGATTATCTGTTTTGTGTCAGGTTCTTTGTCGATTAATTTTTCCATTAGCTGGAAGTGGGTATATTTTTTCGGGTCATTGTCATCCCAGTATAAATTTGGCGGCCTTGAATATTTACCGGTTATGTACTTATTAAATTTTCGGTCATCATTAAGCATATCGTTAACTCCCTGTTCGGTTAATTCCCTTGTCAGGCAGGAAGCATTATCATAAATCGAGGCAAACCTTAGGGGTGTTTCTTCAACGGACTGATAACATATTCCCCAGTTTTCATCGTGCCTGTCGTTATTACCGATTAAGCAATCATAAACAAGCATCTGTTTAAATTTATGCCATAACATTTTGTCAGAAAAAACATTTTTTAAAACAAACTCTATAAACTTTATATTATGTGAAGGCTTTTCTCTTGGATAATTTAAAAAATCTTTTGCTTCAATCAATGCTTCATTAGGTTTTAAAAAATTTTCAACCAGAACACCATATTCATCCTGATTTTTTGCAGGATAAATAGCCGGTAACTCTAAACCTAAAGAAATACCGACCTGATACGCAATAATTTCTGTCCACATTTCAAACGTAATAAAATTAAAATTTTCATATCTTTTAGGCAATTTATAAAGAAAACTTTTGTTGTCTGAATTTCTTACATACCAAGCCTTTACCCTCTTTCCGGTAGAGGATAGTCCCTCTATTTCAGTCCATTCAGCTTCATTGATTTCAATAATTTCCATTTTGTTTACCTTTAAAAATATAATTATATGTAAATTGTCAGGTTCAGGCTATTTTTTAACAACTCCTTACTAACCTAATGGGTTGATTTGTTACAATCCCGATAATAGTGGTCTAAATAAAAAACCGATAAATGTTTTTAATAATCAGACCAATGCCCTATTATCTTTGGCGTTGCAGTCGGTCTTTTATGTTTAATGAGGACTAATTTTGGCATTGCCAGGGGTTTGTTTTTTTGGCCTCGCTACGCCCCTTCGGGGCTAGCTCGGCCTTTTTTAAAAATTGTTTTAACGAAAACTTCTTTAGTCCACTAAAATTGTAAAAAACTTGCTAAAATCACAGCAGCTAAATAAACTTGATAATATGGAATTCCTGACTAATTTAATTGAAAAACTAAATACTCCGGTTGCTGAACGTATCGGGGTATATATATCCTCGGACTCAAAGCTGGAGGTCATAATTTATGACAAGGAAACCGGAAACGTAAAAAAATGCGAAAAAGCTGACCTTGCTTATGATAGCGTACAAAGACAGATAGACTTCGAAGAATTTGAATCAAAACTGCTTTTCCTTATAGACAAAATGGGCATACCCAACAACTATCCCTTTTATTTATGCCTGCCGAATATCCTGACCTCAATAAAAACCATCGCATCCGACCTTGAAGACGAAGAACTCGAAGTAGCATTTAATTCAGAAGCGGAAAAGTCATATATATTCAAGAAAACCGAGCCCAAAGCAAGCTGGAGCCTCCTTTCGACCAATGAACAGGCCCTCACCAGCATCTATGTTTATTCAATAATTCAAAGAGAACAGATTCTAGGAATCCAACAAGTTTTCGCTAATAATAACCTTAAACTGATTGCCATAGACACATCATTCGCCGCACTGGCCAGGGGCCTTGCTGTCTCAGGCATCTTAAACGAAAACATTGAAAACAATACCAGATGGGCAATGGTAACAATTTCACCTATAAACTACATAATCGCAAAATTTGAAGGGCCGGAGCTGTTAAATATCCAGGAAACACCTATTGCGCTTAAATCAATCGAACCTGATGTTTTGTATTCAACCATAGGGTCTGCTGTTTCAGAAAAGCTGTCAGCGGAAATGCCGGAAAACCTCTATTTGGTAAGCCAGACCGGTTATTTTGCGGCAGAAAAACTGACCGGCCAAATACAAATTTCAACTAAAATACATACCATAGACAACAACAAAATTAACAGCGAATCACTTTTTATATCACAGGCAAGCACCTCCCTTGAGCCGACCAGCCCGGAAAGCGTAGGCTCTGCCTGCTGGAACAATGCTCCCATAGAATTAAACTTTAACTTTAGTGACTTTGACAATGCCGGTGAGGTACAGGGCGTACTCGGAAACATCGGCATTAAAAAAGTGCTTCACCTGTATTTGTTTATGGGAATAATTGGCTCAACTCTTTTAATAGCAATATTTGCATTACTGCTCTCAGGAGTTAATACCCTTCTTGACGCGCATATAAAAAGACAATACCAGCAAATAGGCGACCTTAAAAAAGTTAAAATCGACTCTCCAAAAGTATTTAACCTGGATATTGTAAAAGCGAACGCCTACCGCAAAAACCTTGACTTAATAACTTCTTATGATGCGGTCGGTGCTGCTATCCCGGAAAAAATATGGCTGGATTCCTTTTTCATTGACGGGGAACTAAATACCCTCATAACAGGAAGAGCATATAACATCGAAGACATAATTATTTATTTTGAAAACCTGCAGAAAATATCAAAATTTGATAACCTGAAAATAGAGACCATTAAAATTTCTTCATCGCAAGGCCCTGAAGATAATATACCTCAACAGTCAAAGGAAAAAGGTCTGGCCCTGCCGCCGCCCCCTAAAGCCGACCTGGCGGTAAACGGTGAGCTGCAAAGCTATTATACATTTATACTTAAAGATATAAAAGCATCCGGAAACAACAAATCTTTTTTAGACGAAATACCTGAAACCGTTAAAAACTTATTTGGAAACTAAACCATGCTGAAAAAATTCAATCCAAAAAAATTTAAATTTGACAAAGCTAAAATCAAGGAAAAGTTTAATGAAATAAAATCCCAGTACGACAAGGATGCTATCCTTTATACTGTTTTACTGTTTGGCATAATCGGGTTTGGGCTGGTAAAATTTATTTTCCCCGCTTTTTCCGAAATAGGCGGCAACTTAAACGAAATCTCAAACCAGCACAAAACAGCAACAGAAATAGAAAAAAAAATTAAAACCGCCCAGCTCATGCAACAAAAAGAAGAAAAACCGATTGAACTGCCTGTAAAAATATATGAATCCGGTTACAGGGAAGTGGAGCTGGAAAGCGCCGCAACCGGACTCGTAAACAGTATTATTTCAATAATCAAAGATAACGGGGACAATAAAGTTGCCTCTTTTGAATTTGAAAAAAGAGACATGACTGATGTTTCCGGGCTAAAATCCCCGAACCACTCGGTTTTAAGGCTTAAAATACAGATGCAAAGCTCTTATGAAAACATTCAAAACATTATTAACGAAATATACCTTATGGAATACCTTGTTAAAATTCAGAATGTTTCCCTTACTGTAGAGCCTGATTCAGATTATAAAAGGGTTAGCGCCTACATGATTTTAGACCTTTTTATAAAAACGTCATGACCCCCATTCGTTATTGAATATTTTTTTGTTGGCTGACTGACAAACAAAACAGGTATTCAACTCCAAAAAGAATTTTGATGAGGCGTCAGAAAGCTTTTCGCCAACCTTACCCCGGGGGTCACCAATCAGTGCCGGGCATACATATATGCCGTTGTCAGTAACAACCCTGGTATTTGCGCAGTCAAAACACCGGGTTTTTCCCGCCTCAAAATTTTCCGGAGTAACAAATTCATTTTCGCTGTAAGAGTTAAAATTTTTCGCAAATTCGCCGGTTTTTATTACGGGAATCACCTTTAAATTTATTTCAGAAAACTCAAAGTCAAACTGTGAAAATAATTCATAAAATCCCTGCCTGAATGAAACCTCGTCTTCCCCCCACATATTAACAGCACTGATAATAGGGTTAAACCCGCTGTTAATAAGGTTGTTTATACCGCTTAAAGTTTTCCTGAAATTGCCTTTTCCCCTTACTTCATCATTTTTTTGCTCTATATAATGGTCAAGGCTGGCCCTGAAAATAATTTCATAATCGCTGTCAACTTCTACCTGCCTTAAAAAACGCGCTTTTTTGTCATTAATAAGCGTGGCATTTGTTAAAATATTTACATTTGAATACTTGATACAATGCCTGATAATATTGTTTATATCCCTGTGCAAAAGGGGCTCTCCCCCGCTGAGATATATTTCCTCAAGGTCGTCTTTATTTACTTCGCTGAGAGCGTTTTTAACTTTTTCAAGGTTTAAGAACTTTCTTGACTTGTTGGCGGGACTGCAGCTCAAATAACAGTGCCTGCATTTTAAATTACATGTAAAACCTGTGATATCAAACCATAAATTGTTCAACTTCTCCATTTCAACATACGGTGCCTGAAAACTACTTTTTGTTAACATACTTACCTCCTTTATTCATTTCATTCTATTAAAAGGATAAATGGATTAAAATAACACACCTAGCCTATCTCGGGGATATAACCGCCTTACCGATTTATTAAACAAAAGAGTATAATATTTAATTCTGGTATAATGATATTTGAGTACTAAAATTAAACGGTAAGGGTAATATATTGGCAATTATTTCCGACGGAGAAAGGTTCCACCCGGAAGAAAACAGGAAAACTGTTTCACCAAAAGAAACAGAATACGATAATTCCTTTGAAAACAATATAAGGCCTAAAACATTAAACGAATACACCGGCCAATCCCAGTTAAAAGAAACCCTTTTAATCTCGATACAGGCCGCAAAAAAACGGGGCGAACCCCTTGACCACCTGTTGTTTTACGGGCCGCCCGGGCTGGGAAAAACCACGCTTTCCGCCATAATAGCAAACGAAATGGGCTCAAACATTAAAACCACCTCAGCCCCGGCGCTGGAAAGACCAAGAGACCTCATAGGCATTTTAATGAGCCTTAAAAACAACGACTTTTTATTTATAGACGAAATCCACCGGCTGAATAAAGTAGCGGAAGAAATACTTTATCCGGCGATGGAGGACTTCAATATAGACAGGACTATAGGCAAGGGCGAAAAAACAAAAACCCTGCGCATCCCTACTGCCCGCTTCACTCTTATTGGCGCGACCACAAAAGCCGGTGCGCTTTCCGGGCCGCTGCGTGACAGGTTCGGTATAGTTCACAAGCTGGAATTTTACAACACAGAAGAACTAAAACAAATAGTAAAACGCACAGCCTCAATACTGGAAGCGGAAATAACCGAGGACGGCGCTGAATTAATCGCCGGCAGGGCACGGGGCACGCCGAGGATAGCCAACAGGCTTTTAAAAAGAATTCGTGACTATGCCCAGGTCAAATCTGACGGGGTTATAACAGCAAAAGTAGCTGACAAGGCACTTTGCATGCTTAATATTGACAAATGCGGGCTGGATTTAACGGACAGGGATTTATTAAAACTGTTAATTGAAAAGCACAACGGCGGGCCTGTGGGCATAGAAACAATAGCCGCCGCACTCGGCGAAGACATAAGGACAATAGAAGACGTTTACGAGCCTTATCTCTTGCAGGCCGGAATGATTTCAAGGACACCCAGAGGGCGAAAAGCGTCAGCTGAAGCGTACAAGCATCTGGGCTACAAACCGCCCGCAGCACAGAGGGAGTTGTTTTAATGAGGCAGGAAACGCCACACTGTCATTGCGAGGAGGGCGCCCTCACGTCGGCGCTTTGCGCCTCCTCAGGACAGGCTCCACGCCCGACGCGGCAATCTTCCCAGCGCAAGGGGTGAACGAAAAACGTCATGCTGAACTTGTTTCAGCATCTTATAAGTTTTAATGTTATTTAATAGTTTTCTTGTACGTATTTCGAACTAAGAACGTCATAAACATTTTTAATCGATTTTAAAAAATGAATTAATATTTTAATTTCATTATCTCTAAGTTTTTTTCTGTTTCAAAAATATGAACGTTTTTTTCTTTTTTTATAATTTCTTTTGATTTTTGTAAATTATCAAAATTTTTTTCAAATAAGCTTATTGCTTTATCTAATTCTACTACTTTTTCTTTTAAATCTTGGTCATTTGATTTATCAATTATTCGAGGTATTAAAATTTTTCTTGTTTCGTACAAAAAATTTTTAATTTCTATATATGAACAAATTATTTCATTATAAAGTAATGGATATAATTCATCTCGATTGGAGGATTTAAGTATTTGAATTATTTGACTATAAAATATTTCAAAATGTCCCTTAGGCAAATAGCTATCCATTGTATCTGGCTTAATAATTTTACAACCACATGTAACAGTTGCACTACAAAATTTACCTTCAATTTCAAGTACTTGTATATGTTCTTTTTTATGTATATCTTTTAAACTATCAATGATATTAAACAAATTTTCATATAAATGTTGACAAGTAATTATTTCAAAGTTTTTCCATTGGCGTTCTTTTTGATCTTTATAATGTTTATCAATTACATAAAAAGCAAAAAATGCTCCTATTAAAGTTCCTAATAAAGTCACACACATCCCTGCATAAAAATTTATTAAAAAACTTTTATCAGCCTCCAATTTTTGCCCATTAATTAGAAAATAAAAAAAACCACTAATCCATATAATTAAAATTATAATAGGTAACCAATATTCTTTAAAAATTTTCTGTATTTTAGTCATTTTTATAGCTCCTTAAATTAGATATTAATATAAAATTTAACTTATAAAAAATTATTTGTTTTTTCTTCTACGACTCCTAAATAGGAGAGAACATTTTGCTTTTACTAAATACCGGAAAGATTGCCACGTCGGATTTGCAGGGCA
The DNA here is from genome assembly GCA_964558005.1 of uncultured Gammaproteobacteria bacterium. Classification (GTDB taxonomy): domain Bacteria; phylum Cyanobacteriota; class Vampirovibrionia; order Gastranaerophilales; family UBA9971; genus JANQGS01. Next base: position 18,548 of record CAZLCO010000040.1, read on the forward strand.
AATCCTCCTCGTAATGACACGCGGGCAAGGATTGGTGATACTTTGTGTGCTGGAGAGATGCTGAAACAAGTTCAGCATGACGATTGGGGAAATCCCCAATCGTAAAAATAAGCTGCGCAATACAGACCTGAAAGCTTTTGAATTTTATAAAATTATATAAAAAATTACATTATGACTTAAATACAAAAATCGTTTAAAATTGTTATTACTAAGCCCTTGAAACAAGTTTAAAGTGACAATGAGGGTCAAATTACGGGAGAGGGATTAAAATAAATTATGAAAAAAATACTAACGATAGCCGGACTAATAATACTGCTTTTTACGGGCATAACCGCCCACTCTCAGGAACCGCCGCCTGAATACCCCGAATATACCGAGCCGGAAATAAGCTTTGCCAGCGGCAAAGTGCTCGAAATAATCAGCGAAAAACAAAACGAGGATTTAGCAGGCGCGTTTATGTCCTCGCAAATTGTCCAGACGGCAAAAGTGCTGGTAATTAACGGCGAACATAAGGGCGAAATAATTGAAATAGAAAACCAGCTCACGAACAACCCGGTATATGATATTAGCTTAAAACCCGGCCAGCGGGTAGTTTTAACCGTAGAAGAAACTCCGGGCAACGACATGTTTTATGTGTCGGATATCGAACGCTTCCCTGTTTTAATGGTAGTAGTGGGGCTGTTTTTGTTACTTTTATTAACTATCGGCGGCAGAAAAGGCCTCCGTGCCATAGCATCGCTTGCTATAACAGCCTTGCTTGTGTTTTTTGTCCTTGTGCCGGTAATATTAAACGGCTATCCGATTATTCCGTCGGCTGTTTTTGTGGCGCTTGTTTCAACAATGCTCACCATGGGCGTTGTGGGCGGCATAAACCTCAAAAGCCTTGCCGCTACCCTAGGGACAGTCATAAGCGTAACGCTTGCGGGCATTGTTTCGCTCCTTGTAATACACTATGCACCGCTGACCGGCTTCCACGACCAGGAATCCGCCATGCTGTGGATGGCGCGGCCTGATTTGAACTTCACGGAAATCCTCGCTGCTGCGGTCATAATCGGCGCGCTCGGCGCGGTTATGGATGTGGGGATGTCAATCGCCAGCAGCATTTCAGAATTCAAAAGTGTAAACAATGACCTGGAGCCCATGGAACTGGTTAAATCCGGCATGAACGTGGGCAAAGACATCATGGGCACCATGGCAAACACGCTTATACTGGCCTATATAGGCGGTGCGTTCTCGCTTGTGCTGCTTGCGGCCAATGCCCCGCTGGTAAAGCTGGTTAACCTTAATTCAATATCAACCGAAATAACCGCCGCCATAACCGGCAGTATCGGCATTGTGCTGTGTGTGCCGATTACAGCGCTGATTGCGGGGTATCTTATCGGGAAGAAACAAACTTCTTAAAAACTAAAAGAATAATCATAACATTTTAACGGGTTAGGTGTAGGGTGAAGCCCT
>CAZLCO010000041.1:0-19601 GCA_964558005.1 uncultured Gammaproteobacteria bacterium
TTACCAGCATTGCAAAAATTGTAAATATGAGGTTTGTCGCGCCTATCATAACCGCCTGTATATCGCCTGATACCTTATCAAAACCGGCCATGGCAAAAATGTCGTTTAAGTAATACAGTAGTGCGTTAATTCCGGATAGCTGGTTGAAAAGGGCGATTGAAACCGCCAAAAATATTGGGAAACCGTATTTTTTTGTCAAAAGCCTTTCGCTTTTCTTTTCTTGTTCTGATTTTATTGAATGTAGAATTTCACCATATTCACGTTTTGCGTTGTCCCTGTCAATTAACTCCAGAACTTCCAGAGCAAGGCCGTGTTTGCCTTTTTTGACCAGCCAGCGCGGGCTCATCGGTATAAAGAACAATAAAGTAAAGAACAGCAGGGCGGGTATGGCTTCCACCCCCAGCTTAAATCGCCATTCAAGCGCACCTGTGTTTAAGAGGCCGATAAGATAATTTGATAAATACGCCATTAATATACCGAAAACTATATTAAACTGGAAAAGCCCGACAAGCCTGCCTCTCAGGTAGGCAGGGGCGATTTCCGCAATGTACATAGGGCCAAGCACCGAGGCCGCACCTACGCCCACGCCTCCGATAAACCTGAAAACAACCAGTGAATACCAGTCCCAGGCTATTGCGCATCCAAGCGCTGAAATGAAAAATAAAATGCCTGTTATTTTGAGGCAAAACCTTCTTCCGTAGATGTCGCCGGGGATGCCGGAAGATAAAGCGCCAAGTATAGTGCCCCACAGGGCTATCGATACTGTAAGGCCAAGCGATGAGGCATCAAGGCTGAAAAGTTCTTTTAACGCGCCTGTTGTGCCGGCGATTACCGCCGTATCAAACCCGAACAGAAAACCGCCAAGCGCGGCGACTATTGTGCAGAGAATAACGTATTTTTTACCGGAAGTCATGGTTTTTACCTCTATAGTGATAATGAAATAAACAGAAAAAGTTGATAAAATTTAATGAAAAGGGATTTAATATGAAAAAGATAGCAAAAACAGATGAAGAATGGAAGAACTTGCTGACTGACGAGCAATACAGAGTAACAAGACAGCATGGCACAGAACCGCCGTTTTCCGGTGAATATAATAAATTTTACGAGGACGGCATTTACAGGTGTTCAAACTGCGGAAACGTTCTGTTTGATTCTGATACAAAATTTGATTCCGGTACAGGCTGGCCAAGTTTCTGGCAGAAAGCCTCACCTGACAGCGTAGAATTAAAGCAGGACAACACTCTCGGGATGGCAAGGACTGAGGTGGTATGCAAAAAATGCGGGGCGCACCTCGGGCATGTATTCGACGATGGGCCTGAACCTACCGGGCAGCGGTACTGTATAAATTCTGTGGCGTTAAATTTTAAGGAAAGGGAGTAAATTATGGCTATGGAATGCGAGTTCCCCAGGGAAAATGCAACGACTGATGAAATAAAGGAAATTCTTGAAAATAGCAAAACAATAGCTGTGGTCGGGTTGTCGCAGGACAGCTCAAAAGCGAGTTATGGCGTGGCAAAGTATTTGCAAAATCAGGGGTATAAGATTATACCGGTAAACCCAAAGTACGACGAAATTTTAGGTGAAAGGTGCTACCCGGATTTAAAATCAATGCCTGAAAAAATAGATATAGTGGACATTTTCAGAAAGCCCGAAGCTGTGCCGCCTATAGTGGATGAGGCTATCGAGGCAGGGGCTAAGATAATCTGGATGCAGTCGGGGATTTGTCACAACGCATCAGCTAATAAAGCAAGGGCTGCGGGGCTGAAGGTAGTTATGAACAAGTGCATGAAGGTTGAGCACGCAAGTTTGTAAAGTTAAAAAACCGGCCAGCGGCCGGTTTTTACAAAAAATACTTTTATGATTCAATATATTCTTTTAACTTCTTGCTCCTGTTAGGATGCCTTAGCTTCCTGAGCGCCTTGGCTTCAATCTGCCTTATACGCTCCCGGGTCACTCCAAACAGCTGTCCGACTTCTTCTAAAGTCCTCTGTCTTCCGTCATCCATTCCGAACCTTAACCTTAATACGTCACGCTCTCTCGGAGAGAGGCTCCTTAGTACTTCGGCGAGGTCTTCTCTCAGGAGTTCATGGGCAACTGTCATAACAGGTGCATCAGCTTCCTTGTCTTCAATGAAGTCGCCTAATCTGCTGTCTTCTTCCTTGCCGATAGGGGTTTCAAGTGAAAGCGGTTCCTGGGCTACTTTGATGATTTCCCTTAATTTGTTTAAAGAAATGCCCATTGCTCCGGCTATTTCTTCTTCTTTCGGCTTGCGGCTCAGGTCCTGGGCGAGCTTTCTTGTGATCTTTTTGAGTTTGTTGATGGTTTCAACCATATGGACAGGAATCCTGATAGTCCTTGCCTGGTCGGCAATGGCTCTGGTGATGGCCTGTCTAATCCACCAGGTAGCGTATGTGCTGAATTTATAGCCTCTTTCGTGGTCAAATTTCTCTGCTGCCCTGATGAGTCCGAGGTTTCCTTCCTGGATAAGGTCAAGGAAAAGCATTCCGCGGCCTACGTATTTCTTGGCTATACTTACTACAAGCCTTAAGTTTGCCTGTACGAGTTTACGTTTTGCTATCTGGCCCGCGTTTCCGCCGTTTGTAATTTTTCTTGCGAGTTCAATTTCTTCATCAGCGGTTAAAAGCTGTATCCTGCCGATTTCCCTGAGGTACATCCTTACAGGGTCGTCCATCGGCACGCCCTTTGGGGGGGTTATATCAACATCTTCGACATCATCATCCATATCGTTATCGTCTTTGATATCGATGCTGTCGTCTTCGATGTCCATAAGGCCTACGCCGCCTGCTTTGAATAAGCTTCCGATTTGCCCGGTGTCGTTGTCGTCTTCTGTTACGAGGATGTCGTCAATAGATGCCCTTGAACCTTTTTTGTTGAATTTTTTGTCCATAGTATATTATAACCTTCTTTCCCTAATTAGTTCTTTAACCTTCTGTTGGTATTGGGTTGAGGATGTTTCATCAAGGTTTTCCGCATGGTATATAGCTTTTAGCTCATTCTGTTGTTCGGAAACCTTATATGTCCTTAAAAAAGCGATATGATCCTTTATATATTGTTCCATTGAGTCAAAATTCATATCTTTTTTGTCGTCAACTGAGTAAATCAAATCAGTTAAAACCTTTTTTGCCTCTTCATTATCCGCGAATTTAATTAGTAGTTCCTTAAAAAGTTTGTCAGAGTTGTTAAAATTTTCTACTATCTCATCTATGTTTTGTTTTACAAGTTTTAAGTTAGTGTCGGTTAGATCCACCTCCTTAATATAATTATTAATACATAAAGGTGCAAATTTTTCATTATTGAGGAAATATAAACTCAGTAAATTCTTCTGGGCGAGGATGTATTTGTCCTCTTTGTTTAGAGCTGTTGAGGGTTTGGGGGATATTTCCCTGTTGTTTACATTTTGTAAACTTTTTTTAACCTCAATACTTAAAGATTCTTCGTCTATATTAAGCCTTTCTGCGACCAGCTTTACATACTCGTTCCTTATTATGGAATTTCTGATTTCAGAAAGTATTGGGATAACTTCCTTGCCGAGTTTTGCTTTTTCCTGCGGGGTTTTTAAGTTTTCGTTTGCACTTATCAGCCTGTTAATCTGGAAGTCAATAAGCAGCGGGGCTGATTCAATTAACTTTTTGTATTCTTCAACGCCTTGTTCTCTCAGGAATTCATCGGGGTCTTTACCTGTTTTTGTGGTTATTACTCTTATTTCGCACGCAGTCCGTTCATTCCTTGCCGTAGAGTCCGCAAAGCTTTCATCAAAGTGCTTAACTTCGCCGATGCCAGCAAATGCTGCTTTAATTACTTCAGCGCCACGGTTTGTCGCATTAACTCCTGCTTCATCTGCGTCAAATGCCAAATAGATTTTCCTAGACTCCGAATACCTGGCTATCACTTTGATGTGTTGTTCTGTCAATGCCGTGCCTAACGTGGCAACCACGTTGGCCAAACCGTGAGCGTGCGCTGAAATAACGTCAAAATATCCTTCCATCAGGATTACACTGTCCTGTGCCTTTATGGCCTCTTTTGCCTGGTGGATGGCAAACAGGCTGCGGCTTTTGTTGAACACCGGGGAGTCAGGGGAGTTCAGGTACTTTGGTCCCTGCGAATCCGACAATGCCCTTGCGCCAAAAGCGATAAAGCTGCCCTTGTCGTCCTGTATGGGTATCATAATCCGGTTTTTAAAGGATAATAAGCCTGTTTTTTGCAGTAAATCCCTGTCGTATTTTTTTGTTATATTTTCAATGTTTATCGGGGCAAATCCCAGTTGGAAATTTTTAATAATATCAGCGGTTATGTCCCTTTTAAGGAGGTAATTCCTTGCTTCGGCTGCTTCAGTGCTTTCCTGTAGTATTTTATTGTAATAAGCGGCCGCCCGCTTGTTGATTTCCAAGATTTTGTTTTTAAGTTCTGTATTTGCGCTGGTAACGCCCGCTTCCGGCAGTTCAATGCCGAACTTTTGCGCCAGCATTACGATTGTTTCCCAGAATGAAGAATTGTTTATACCCATCAGGAATGAAATCGAGTCGCCGCCTGCGCCGCATCCAAAGCATTTATAAATGCTTTTGTCCGGGTTTACTGAAAATGACGGGGTTTTTTCCTTGTGGAACGGGCACAGTCCCCAGTAGTTGCGGCCTGATTTTTTAAGAAGGACGTGTTCTGATACAGTTTCAAATATGTCGAGGCGGTTTTTTATTTCCTCAACGGCATTATCAGATGATTGTTTTGGTTTATTCAAAAGACTGTTGTCCATCCTTTATACCCTGTTAAATTCGAGTTCATTTGTATTAAGTAAACGCATAGAAAAAATTAACCTTTGGATTTCAATAAATTTAAAGAACTTTACAATTGCTCAGATCCTGCCATGAGTGCGGCACGAATTTGTTCATATAGTCAGAAATTGCAAACCGGTCTGTCATACCGGCTATATAGTCAGCCACTAACCTTTCTTTAGTAACGCCATTGCTTTTTTTTATCAAATGAAAGTTTTTAATATAATAGTTGAACAGGTCTTTTATTACTCTTTTAGCTTTATTTTCTTCAGTTTTGGCTGGAGAGTCAGTGTAAACGCATTCAAACATCCAGTTTCTCAGTACTTTGTTTACTATATAATCGCACTCAGTGGACATTTTTACGGTATCAGAACTGTTTTCTATTATATCTATTATAATAAACGTAATTCTTTCGCTCTTTGTCCTGCCCAGATTGTTAATAACTTCCTCAGGCAAGTCCTTTTCTGTTATTATGCCTGCTCTTTGCGCATCATCTATATCGTGGTTTAAATATGCAACCTTGTCCGCTATCTTGACCACCTGTCCTTCCAGCGTAAACGGCATGGCTGCCCTGCCCCGGTGGTTAAGGATGCCGTCTCTTGTCTCTTCGGTCAGATTTAGTTCTTCCAGTACATCAACCACCCTCAGGCTCTGTTCATTGTGACAAAATCCGTTTTCCAGCAGTTCATCCAGCACGGCTTCGCCGGAATGGCCAAAAGGGGTATGACCCAGGTCGTGTCCAAGCGCTATTGCTTCTGTTAAATCTTCGTTAAGCCGCAGTGCCCGTGCGATTGTGCGGGCAATTTGCGATACTTCAAGGGTATGAGTCATCCTTGTGCGGTAGTGGTCGCCAAGAGGAGATAAAAACACCTGTGTCTTGTGTTTTAGTCGCCTGAATGCCTTGCAGTGGAGGATTCTGTCCCGGTCTCGCTGAAACTCAGTCCTTATCAGGCATTCTGTTTCCTGTTTCCTTCTGCCTCTTGTTGCTGAGCTTTTTGCGGCGAATTCGCTCAAGCATTTGTCTTCCAGTTCTTTCTGATAGTCTTTTATTTTGTTAATATCCTTTTTCATGTTCAAATTATAGTTCAATATTGAACTAATAATATAATATAAAGTTTAATTTTATTCCATAAACTCAATCGGATAATTTTTTACAAAAACTTCCTTTAATGCCCTCTTCAGCCGCATACATGACTCGCATTTTCCGCAGTGAGTGGCATTATCAGTATAGCAGCTTCTGATTAAATTAAATGGGATATTGTTCTCAACACCTGATTTAACTATCTGCTTTTTATCGTATGCTGCCAGCGGGGCAATGACTTCAGCTTTTACGAGGGTTGAAAAAGCAAGGGACTGGTTTATTTTTTCTATAAATTCCTGTGAATTGTCCGGAAAGGTCGTTGCCTCTTCTTTGTTTGCTCCGAAGATTATGTATTTAATGTCCATACTGTCAGCGTAGCTGGCTGCTATGTTGATAAAAACCCCATTTCTGTTGGGTACCCAGACATTTTTTGCGGACTGTTCTGCGGATTCTGGATTATCTAGCTGGTCAGCGGCGAGTTGTGGGAGTTCCTGTGTTGTATTAACAAGAGATGTATTTGTTATTTCCTTTAACCAGTCGAGTTTTATGACTTTGTGTTCAATATTATAATATGCTGCTATGTTTTTGCCTGCTTCAATTTCTTTTTGCGCAGTCCTCTGGCCGTAATCAAAGGTCAGGGCAAGGCAAACATTATATTTTTCAATTGCTGCGCCTAAGCTGGCCACAGAGTCGAGCCCGCCTGAAAGCAGTATGATTGCTTTATTCTTCATCTTCTTCCTCCTCCTCCTCGAGGAGGTCCATAATTTCTTCTTTGCAGGCCTGCGGTAGCGGTTTTCTTTCCATTAAGTCAATTATATACTGCCTGCCTTCCCTGTTATAAAGTGCGCATACAGCTGTTTTGCAAACACTCTCGTTCTCGTCAAAAACCATCGGTTCAATGATAGAGGTGATTTCATCATCGTCAATCTCTGACAGGGCCTCGATGGCGCTTGCCCTTACGTGTGGGGATTCGTCATTGAGGACGTTTTTCAGTGCCTGCACTCTGCTTTCTTTTTTAGAAGTCAGTTTGCCGAGCGCTTCTACGGCTTTTTCTTTTAGGTAGGCAAATTTATCGAGCATGCCCTGTCTGGCTTCCAGTATGCCGATAAGGGAGTCTACTGCCCGGTCATCTCCAATCATTCCGAGTGCTTTAGCGGCGGATTCCTTAAGGTAAACTGATTTTTCTTCGTTGTCGGATACTATATTTATAAGCGGTACAACTGCCTGTGAGCTGCCTATTTTGCCGAGGGCATCGGCAGCCCACAGCCTTATCCTATAGCCTTCTTCCCTGTCGTTCATTATGGTCATGAGCGGCATAATGGCTGTTTCGTCTTTGAGGTTGCCGAGGATATTTACCGCAGCGGTCCTTGCATCATCATATTGTTCTTTGGTTTCCTTAAAGCCAAGCAGTATTTCTATGAGGATATGCGTGGAGGATTTATCTCTGTACTTGCCGATTTCCTTAATAAGGCTTGAAAGGATTTTGGGGTGTTTTTCCCTACTTGCGAGGTTGTTTAGCACCATGACCGCATCAGTTCTTTCCAGTTTGCGGACGGCTTGCAGTTTTTTTATTGATTCTTCCACTGATTCGCCTTTTTCCGGAAGGAAACTTTTTGTCAGTTCGTCTATTTTTTGTTTTGTGTCGTCGTACATTTTCTTTCTCAAAGCAGGAAAAGTATTTATTCAATTTTAAAACAAATATACAGATTATAAAAAAGTTTTTACAAATAAATTGGTAAGTTGGAAAGTTGACTATCGGATATGGTTATTTAATAATTTTATAATGGTGAAATTCTTAAGGGAATTAGTCTGGTCAAGCGGGGCGACATAGCCAAGTGGTAAGGCAGGGGTCTGCAAAACCTCTATCCCCAGTTCGAATCTGGGTGTCGCCTTTTAAAAATTGAATATTTAGCAGGGAGCATGAATGAGTTCCGAAAATCTTCCAAAGCCGGCAAAGCCGCCTTTTCAGCTTTTCATCACTCCCGCTTCGCAGGGGCAATTGGCGCAGTTGGTAGCGCACTTGATCGACATTCAAGGGGTCACTGGTTCGAGTCCAGTATTGCCCATTTTTTAGTTTCAAAGGTGGCGGGTAGCCACTTTTTATTACAAATTTTGCCGCTGTGTGCGGGAGTTTCGGGATTGGATTTCAAAAGAGAACTATTCGGAGAGGATTTTTGGGAATTTTTTGAGGCGAATATTCCAAAATTCTCTTTTTGAGTTTTTGCTACCCCCTTTTCTCAAAAAAAATTAAATTAAATTCAGGCTAACAATAATTTTCTCTGCTCATTCCAGTCAAGGGTTTTAACTGAAAATAGTTTATGCACGCTTAAATTCAGAGGCTGCGTTCCATTTAAGATAGCCTCTGTTATATCAGGAGCAAAAAATTTTAACTATAAAATGTCTTTAATGTAGCTGTTGTCGTTTAATCCTTCAAGTTTCTGTATATCAATACTACTTTGGGCTTCTCCTGAATATAGTAAATTATTCCAGTAATGACTCTTTGTTATTGCCTTTATTAAATGAGGGTTGACATGACCGATTACACTATTTTTAAATCAAATTGGCTAACAATTGTATATGTTTTATCAAAATTATGGCTATTAATTAAACATGAATCCATTGAAAACATCTCCGATAAAAAATTAAAACATTTAATATATATATAAGGTATATAATGTAAAAGTTTTAATTAATAAAAAAATTGTTCGCCTGTAAGGGTGATATTAAGGTTGATTATTTTAAAGTTAAATCTAAAAAAATTAGCAGGGAATAATTTTTTAGGAACAGGGAATTATTTTTGCAAATCAAGGAGAAGAAATTAGTTAAAACTTTACGCTTGGAACCTCTTTAGCTGCTTCTTCCACTTCAAAATATTCCCTTGCTTCAATGCCTGCCATGTTGGCAATGATAACAGTTGGAAAAGTTCTTATTCTTGCATTTAGTAATTTAACCGTTTCGTTATAATCCCTTCTTGCCACTGCTATTCGGTTTTCTGTGCCGGCCAGCTCGTCCTGCAAGGCGATAAAGTTCTGGTTGGCTTTAAGGTCGGGATAATTTTCCGCAATTGCCAATAACCTGGATAATGCGCCGGTAAATTCAGCATTTACTTTATTTACATCATCAATACTTCCTTTTTTAACTGCTCCTGCAAGCTTTGATCTGGATTCGGCAATATTGATAAAGATTTCTTTTTCTTGAGCTGCATAACCTTTTACAGTATTAACAAGATTTGGGATAAGATCATTTCTTCTTTGGAGCTGATTTTCTACTTGTGCCCAGTTAGATGTAACGTTTTCATCCATTACCTGAAGACTGTTATAGCTCCCTACAAAGCTTCCAAGAATCATTATCAGAATTAGACCTATAATTCCAAGTGCAATTAATGCTTTTTTCATTTTTATATCTCCTCACAAGTATTTATTTTATCAACATATTTAAGAACATCATAAATTGAATCAATTAACTTTTGAATAATTAAATCATAATCCTTTGACGTGAAAATTTCAGAATCAAATCCTATTAATGATGAAACTTTATTTATTACCTGAAATTTATCACCAGGTACTTTTTCCTCGGAAGTTAAACGTAAAATGGTTTTGAATATTGCAACAAGGCTTTTTGTGGAATTCAATACCAGCTCACTTATTGCTTTTTTGTCAGAACTGTTTGCTACATAACCCTGCCTTAACCTGATTAATAAATTCTTGGTTTCAGATTCACACTGGAGCCTTAAATTACATTTATCAATTTTTAGATCTGATACTATGTCATCACCATACAGGATGGAATGCCTGTCTTTAATATCCGCATATTCCATCGGATAGACATCAGATGAAGCGAACCATTCGATTTTTCCCATAAATAGAGGCAAATTTTTATTAGTTTTTTTCCACTTTTTTATAACCGGATGCAGATCTTTCAAGTCCCTTGCGGTTAACTGCTCAATAACCGCAATAAGATTTATATCAGAATCTTTTGTTGCAGTGTTATCAACATAGGAGCCGTATAAAATAACCGACAAAAGCCTGCTACCTACAACTTCTTTAATGCCCTCAATTAGTATTTCAACGTTTTTATTCATTATTACCATCTCCCTGATGCTCCGCCACCGCCAAAGCCGCCTCCGCCGCCAAATCCTCCAAAGCCTCCGCTACTGCCACCGTATCTCCCGCCTCCACGACCCGAAGTTAACAATAGAAATAGTGTAAATCGAGGATATTTTATAGCAAAAATTAAAAATATTGCCACAAAAAGAAAATTAAACAGAGGATTGCTTTGTCCTGAGCTTTTTTTTGTATAATCTTGATAATTATAATTCCCTGAAATAGTTACTCCGTAATCATTCGCAAGAGCACTAACAATTGCGGCTGTACCAAGTATAATTCCTTTGCCATATTCACCTGTTTTAAAAGATGGAATCATATACTCATCCCTGATTCTGCCTGCTTTGGAATCCGGAATAGCGCCTTCTACACCATAGCCTGTTTCAATTCTCATTTCGCTTTCATTAGGGGCCACAAGGATTATAACGCCATTGTCCTTGCCTTTTTCTCCTACTTTCCATTGTCTTCCGATTTCCAGGCTGACGTCTTCAACCGGATAACCCTGCAACGATTCTAATGTTACAACAACTACCTCGGCCTGGGTCTTTTGTTTGAGTTCAAGTATGATTGAATTGAGCTTTGCCTCATCGCTATCTGCTATAACATTTGCAAAATCATTAACATAACCCACAGGTTGAGGGAGATTAAGCATTGCAAAAACAGGCATTACAAATATAAATGTGAAAATCACGACAGTGAATATTGTTTTTTTACGCATAAATATAGTATATCCCAAAATGGACTGTGTCATAATTAAGTTGTAATGAATATTTGCTAAGGTAAGTGTTATTAAAAATTTGCTAAAAAAATTAAAACAGGCACATTTTAAACTTTCAGGAATAAAGTTAGAACGTGTTAAAACCAAATTAAATGAATATATTTCTGACGGATATGATATTTCGGATTTAACTGTGTTTCATAAAGCAAATTTTGCTTGTCGTTACCAGGATAATAGACATATTAAATTTAATATTAAAAAAAATGACGAAGAAAAAAGTGTAGAAATCAGTATTGAAAAGGTTTAATTTTACTAAATGACAAGATTAAAATTCGAAGAACTCAATTTATCAGAAGAGATAAAAAATAACGAAAATAAAAAATTTGGCGACAAAAAATTTCGCAAGAAAAAATAACGGCGGTTTAATTGAATTTAAGCGCCCATAGTCCATTGAAATGTATGTTTTGCCTGATTCCAGATATAGCTGTTTCCACATTTACAGTGTATTTTAGGACTTAAGTTTATTTTATTAGATAAAATAGATTTATTATTTCTATCAGCTTCCATTGCTTTTAATTTATGAGCCTTATTACAATTTGGGCATTTGACAGTATTATCCATGTTTGAACACCTCATTTTTTTTAACTAAATTATTTTATAATTTGTAGCCCCATGGCCATATTCATATTAATTAACGAAATTAGCCAGGCAAGGGTGGATTCTGCGCCCTGATTACCGTTAACTCCTTGTCTTTCCAATCCGTCACAGCATCCCCCTGTTTTATAATCACATACAGGAAGCGCAAGATCATTCTGTCCAAGAAACCAACTCAGGCATCGTTCACTTTCTTCAAACCATTTTTTATCTTCGGTTGAAATATAAACATCTAAACATGCATTAATTAAACCTTTAACTTCAATTGGTTGCTGATCAAACATAGAACGATTCCCGTTTTTATCAAGCCATTCGTTATTACCAATTATTGACAGATGTCCATCCGGTGCTGTTTGAACTTTTAATAGCCATTCTAAAGATTTTATACCTGTGTCATACATTTCCTGGTCAGGAATCCATTTCCCTGCGACAATCATCGCATGCGGCAAAATCGCATTTGCATAAGTAGCTGTATTTTCGCACCATGTCCAATCCTCAGAAATATTATTTTTAAATAGCTGATATATTTTTCTGGCTAAATCATCACGAATTTTACGAGCAAATGCATCTCCTCCATAAATTGACAAATATGCCTGTAATCCAAGAACAATATAGCCCCATGCCCGTGGTGAAGAAAAATGTTCGACTATTGGCAGTGCATCTAAGAATAGACGCATCGCCATATTCCTGATGGAACTATCGGGCGCCTCTTTTACAGTCACACCTAATCCCCATAAAGCGCGCGCATGGGAATCTTCGCTTCCGGATAACTCTAGCCATCTGCGGTCATAAGACATAAAATTACGAAAACGGCCATTTTCCTGATTAAAAGCATAAAATAAAAATGCCAGATATTTTTGTATTAATAATAAAACATCTTTATCTTTTCTGAGTGAATAATACTTTGTAAGCGCTATTAAACCCCTCGCATTATCATCCACACAATAACCATGATGAAGGTTCGGAGTCGTATATTTTGCGTGCTGTAATAACCCCGTATCATCAGTCAGTATTTTTAAATGTGCTAAATTGATTTCCGGCAGCTCATTAAATATTTTATGATATTTGATAACTACTTCCTGTAAGTTTTCAACCGGTTTTCTTTCTTTTATCTCGGAAATAAGGTCTAAATGCATTCTTGCGACTTCTTGCCATATCATTGATCGACCGTATTGATATCCTTTAAATCTCATCATTTCCCGCTCCTGATCATTTGATAAGAGATTATTAATTTCTTTTGCCATTTCTGTTGGATTCCCAAAGGGAACCAATCGACCCCTGCCTTCTGCTAATAGCTCTTCAGCATGCCAAAAAGGTGTTGATACCACTGCAGTACCAGTTCCCAGCGCATAGGAAAGAGTCCCTGAAGTAATTTGTTCTTTTTTCAAATAAGGAATTGCGTAAATTTTTGAAGTTTGAAGATATTGAATAAGCGTTTCAAGTTTTACAAAATGATTATGAAATACAATATGATTTTCCATTCCTAATTTGTTAACTAATTGTTGTAAATCATGCCTGTACGAATCCCCTGACCTTTCAATAATATGCGGGTGTGTTTGACCCAATATCAGATATATAACATCAGGATGCTCTTTTATAATTAAGGGCATTGCTTCTATCATAGATTTGATTCCCTTATCTGGTCCCATTAGCCCGAAGGTAAGAATTACATCCTTATTTTCCACTCCAAAACGTTTATTAAATAATCCGGGAGTTTCAAAAGTAGCATCAGGTATCCCATGAGGAATAAAAACTATCATTTCCCTGTCTACACCATATACATTTGTAAGTATGTCAATAGCTTTTTTATTCATTACAAGCAGGCGGTCTGAGTATTTTGCCAGTCCTTTCATTACTTTTCTTTGCCCGTCTGTTGGATGTTCAAGTACGGTATGTAAATTAGTAATAACAGGCATTTTTAAAAATTGAATCATCTGCAAAATATAAGCGCCGTCTTCCCCGCCAAAAATCCCGTATTCATGCTGCACAATAGCTGCTTCGTACTGATTGGCATTTAAATAATCAGCCGCCCAAAAATAATCGGCTTGAATATTTTGTCTGACCCTGAATTTGACTCGAGGTGAATAGTTATATCCTGTCGGAATATCATCCATAGCAACATTTATCAGATTTTCTTCTATTATTAATTCTCGCGCCAAAGCCTGACTTAAATCTGTAGTAAAAGTAGCAATCCCGCATTGCCTTGGCGAATAGTTGCCAATTACGGCAATTTTCCCGATAGTTCCAATCTTTCGAGGATTCAACATAATTTTTTGTTTTCTCTTTCTTTTTTGTATTAATTTTTTCTTTGAATATTATTAAATAGCTCAGTTACTGATAAAGTTGCAATTCCTGAGCAGGTATCAGACATCGCATACGGAATAATTAAGTCGTCATTATGGATTGTAGCTCCGCAGGAATAAACTACGTTTGGCACATATCCTTCACGTTCTTCCTCAAGAGGAATAAGCAATGGTTCAATCATAGTTCCGATGACTTTAGTCGGGTCTTCCAGGTCTAAGAGGATTATTCCGATACAATATTCCCTCATTGGTCCTACACCGTGCGTCAGGAGAATCCATCCATGTTCTGTTTCAACAGGAGAACCGCAATTACCTATTTGTACAAATTCCCATGTATTTTCGGGCTCTTTTAATAGTGTAGCATTATGCCAAAAATGGATATTATCTGATGACATCAGGTATAGGTTTTCTCCATCAATACGGGATATCATCATATATTTGCCATTAATTTTTCGGGGAAAAAGCGCCATTCCTTTATTTTTTGAAAATTGTCCGTTCAAAGTAATCATTTTAAAAGTACGAAAATCTTTAGTTTCAATAATTTGAGGCAAAATTCTACGTCCGTTATAGGCTGTATAAGTCGCATAATAAGTAATTATCCCCTCATCATCGACAAAACGGACAAACCTGGCATCCTCGAGTCCGTTACTGTCGTTTTGTGATGCGGGAAAAATAATTTTTTCAGACAGTTCCTGGTCAGGGTCAAATTGTATTTCATAATTGGATTTAGCCAGCCATAGTATATTTTCACCAATATCTTTATGCTCTGGACTAATAACAATGCCTAATACCGCAATTAAATCCGATAATAAAAATTCATCAGGCAGCATATCAGAAACCTGTCGGGAAATTATACTTTCCGGTTTTTGCATTTCCGCCAATTTTAGGAAAAATGTTGTTTTATCATAAACAGGATTGCTGGCGATTTTTGCTCTTTCAGCATATTGGCTGACTTTGTCAAAAGTGAAATTACAATTTTCATCTACAATACCGCTCCTAAATTCGATGGAGGAAATATGTCCTTCTCCCACAGAGCGAAAACTTAAAATAAATCGCAGGCTTCCTTCCGGCAAATCATTCTGGTCAGGATGTGCTACTATCGAAGGATTAAAAAATGCAGCCGCCTGAATAGAATATTCTAAAGAAAAATATGCGCCAAGCAGTGCTTTTCTGTTGTCGCTAATTTGTTTGTTTTGGGGAAGATATCCTTTTATCTCATTATAGTTCTTATCAAAGGCGTTCCATATATTTTTATGACGATTGGAAAAATTTGCAATTACTCTGTCTAATACCTGTTTTACCTTATCCTCAGGCAGGTTTAAAACTCGTTTTATAATTCTTTTTATACGGTCTTTCCCTTTTGGGATATGAGGTTTTATAATAACGCGCGAATAATCAGGCTGAAATTTTTTGTTTATCCTCTTAACATTTATCACCAAATTCTCCTTTTATAGCGCTTTGCGTGGATTTTCAAGACATAACCCGATTAAATCGTTTATATTTGCGCTGCCGACGCACATAACGCTGTCAGCTCCGCCCCAATAAATTTTTACACTGCCGTCGTCTTCGGGGACTGCTCCACAGGTGAAAACCACGTTTGAAACATAACCTGTAATTTCCCAGGGGTCTTCCGGTTGTAAAATCCATTGATCGGCTACCCCTATAATTTTAGAAGGGTCTTCTAAATCGTGCAATGCAACGCCTAAGCGATAAACTGCCCCTGCCATGGTTTCAAAAACCCCGTGATAAATATTTAACCACCCTTTAGCGGTTTTTATAGGAGTTGCGCCCGGGCCGATTTTCATTTCGTCCCAATGATATGTTTCAGGTTTTATGATTACTTTTGAATTGCCCCAGTGTACTAAGTCAGGTGAATAAGAAATCCAGATTGACCACTTAGAAATTTCAGAATGCGGCCTATCAAGCCTGACGTATTGACCGTTGATTTTTTGAGGAAAAATCACGACGTTTCTTAAATCCGACTGGGTAATCAGGGAAATTCTTTCGACAGTTACAAAGTCTTTGGTTCTGGCAAGCCCGATACGAACTCCGTGTCTTGAATATGCGCTGTAAGTAAGCAAATACTCATCATCAATCTGGCTGATACGGAGGTCTTCAACGCCATATTCTTCGTATTCGCCAAAAACCGAATCAGAAGACGGCGTCAAAAACGGCTCGGGTCTTACTTTAAAATCATAACCGTCGATACTTTCTGCTACACCGATTACAGACCTCCCGTTCAGCAGATGTGAGCGAAACAGCATAATATATTTGTCTTTGTATTTGGTAACCCCCGCATTATGCACTGTGGCAACAGGGTATGGCACGTCGTTTTTTGTCAGGATGGGGTTATTGGGGTATCTGGTTATTAATTTATCTTTCAAGGATTTGTTCTCCATTTTTGAGTTAGTACTAGCTGTCATTGCGAGGAAGCCTGTGCTGAACTTGTTTCAGTATGGCAATCTATCCAGCATTGTGATTAGTACAATGCTTTTCGAGCTATTTTAGAATGTTCTAATTTATTTTTATCAATTTCAAATTTATCTAATATTGATTCTGACTCTGATTCTAAAATTTTTTTAAACCACTTTTCTGAGTGCGGTGAAATAACAATTTTTTCAATTAATAAATTAAGATCAATATCAGCATAAATTCCTTGATCAATAGGAATTTCTTTAATTTCTGCAAATTTTTTTGCCATATTTTCTGGCGATAATTCTATTATTTCTACATTTTTAAATACTTCTATTTTTTTTGAAATAACACATCTTAATTCATTTTCATATTCAAAAAATTTTTGCTTATTTAAGACATAATTAAATAAATTTTTTTCAGAAATTCCTTGATTATTGGGATCAATATAGTCAATATCATAATTTACTTTTCCAATATAAACATTTTTTTCAAATTTATCAAAAGCTCTTTTTAAACGACCAAAAGTTGATTTAATAGCAATTCCATTCCCCCTGCCACAATATACATCCCACATTGCTGAGGATTCAATTTCATTAATATGCCAACAATTTACAAAGTTAGATTTTCTTACCCAAATTTCGTGCAGATATTTATTGAAAAGCTGGCGACCTTTAACACAATTTTCCTGTGTATCAAGAGGCATGTTATAGTTTTGAAGACCTTTATACATGTTGTTTTCAGCGTTAATTAAGTTTGAATTGGTAGTAGAACCTTCAAATTTATCTTGTAACTTATCTATTCTACAGAAAAATAATTTTTTCTTGTTGATTAGGTCAATAAATTTTGTAAAGTCCATATATCTCCATATAATATGGTTATCTTCAAGAGGTTCAAAATATTTATGTTCTTTATAGGTCACTGTTTTTCCTTATTTATCCCTTATTAGCCAGATTGCCGCGTCTCTTCGCTCCTCGCAATGACAACAGGTAAACTAAGCTGTTTAAACTATTATACCAATCTCTCACTCTATTCTCCCATATTTATCTTCAAATCTTTCTATATCGTCTTCGCCAAAATAATCTAATTGGTTCTCCTTAACAATTTCTTGTAGGGGCGAACCTACGTGTTCGCCCGTTTCGGATATATGTTCGCCCGTTTCATTATCAGGGCAGACATGTTTACCAGGGCAGACACATAGGTCTGCCCCTACGGGTTTAACGGTTTTAATGATTTCACCGGTATTTTTATCGGGGCAAATGCCCATGCGTTCGCCCGTTTCGGTTAATGTTATATCCAAATTGTTTTCATCATTGAACCAATTAATAGGATTATTAATAATATACTCCGAGATTTGATTTAATTCTTTTTCGTTTCGTATAATCCGTTCATAATAATTGCGTTGCCAAATCCTTTTATTAAATGGCGGATAATATCCATCTTTAACGCCTCTAATATATTCATTTGTTGTCATTGTTTTAAACCATTGAATAATTGCCCGTAGGGGCGAACCTATGTGTTCGCCCGTTTCGGTAACACATTCGCCCGTTTCGGATATATGTTCGCCCATTTCATTATCAGGGCAGACATGTTTATCAGGGCAGACACACAGGTCTGCCCCTACGGTTTTGACGGTTTCAATTGACATTATGCAATGCAAATGGTTTGGCATTATTACATATTGGTCTATCAAAATATTTTCGAATTTATTTTTTGTTTCAATTACCCATTTTCCAATCATATTACCTGCATTATTTAATACAATTTTATTGTTAATAGAATCACCAAAAAGATTTTCTCTGTTCTGTGAACATATTGTAATAAAATAAACGCCGCCTATAGAATAATCGTATCTTTTAAGCCTTATTGATTGTCTATTATGTATTTCAGGGTTATAATTGCTCATTTAATATCCCTTTATTCGGGTAAATAATCTTTTTATTTAATTCTCCCATACTTATCCTCAAACCTCTCTATATCGTCTTCTCCAAAATAATCCCCACGCTGGATTTCAACGAAAACCATATTTTCATTTCCGGCATTTTCTATTCTATGTCTGGCTCCCTGCGGAATATCAATGCTTTCGCCTGCCTTTAAAGATATTTTTTCATTTTCCAAAGTAACAATGGCTTTTCCTGTAACGATCTGCCAATGTTCTGAGCGGCGTTTGTGCCTTTGCAGGCTTAATTCACCTTGGGGTAAAACTGTTATTCTTTTGATTTTATGGTCAGATTCATCAGAGAGAACCTCGAAAAATCCCCACGGGCGTTTATCTTCCTGTTTGTTTTGGTCAATAATCTTTTTATAAACCTGAATATAATTATCAACCATTTTTTCCACGGTAAATTTTTGTTCTACTGTATTTCTGCAAGCCTGCCTGTCTATTTCAGGAATTTTTTTAAGTGCCCTAACAGCTTCTTCGACACCTTCAACAATAAAACCATTTTCCCCCGATTTAATTAATTCCGGCATACTGCCTTTGTTAAATGCAACTACAGGAGTTCCGCAAGCCATTGCCTCAACAACTGAAAGTCCAAAAGGTTCCTCAAAAAAGATGGGGTGCAATAATGCATAAGCTCCGCCCAAAAGCGCATCTCTTTTTTCAGGTCCGACACTTCCTGCATAAACAACATCTTCGCCAAAATGCGGCGAAATTTCCTGTTCAAAATAATCTTTATCCTGGATTATGCCTGCCATTATTAACTTTTTGCCAAAAGATTCAGCGATTTGTATTGCTTCTTTTGCGCCTTTATCAGGATGCATACGCCCGAAAAATAATAAATAATCGCCAGCTTCTTTTTTGAAAATGAATTGCTTAAGATTAATCCCGTGATAAACAGTATCTATATAATCAAGCTTGTCAGAGCGGTCTGAATTACTGATTGAAACGTAATGACTTTTATTATTATATTTTTCATACACCGGAAGAATTGCAGAAGAAGAAAACCCATGAATTGTTGTTAAGACAGGAGTTTTAACCAGTCCGCTATAAGTAAGCGGCAAAAAATCGAAATTATTATGTATTACGTCAAATTCATCAGCTCGTTCAAAAATCTCTGAGATATGAAGACATTCCCAGACTTTAGGCTCAATTGTTTTATCTTCTTCGTATCCCTGTTTACAAACAGCGCTGAGTTTTCCTGCTGTTATTGAATCTTTTGTAGCGAATAATGTAACATCAACGCCTTTTTTAACCAAACCTTCACAAATCAATGATGCAATATTTTCCCATGGACCATAATGCTCTGGCGGTGTTCTCCAGGCAATAGGTGATATTAATGCTATTTTCATATTTATTTCTTATCTGAAGTTTTGCTGTTAATTTCAGCTATAATAGAATTTGGCGATTTTTTTGCTTTATTTTGTTTTGGTTTTTTAACTTCTCTATTACCTTTATCTTTAGACATAACCAAATACTCCTTATAAATTAAGTTTTTGTAATTTTATATACAATTTTAATGATACTACTTTTAAAGCTCAATTCCTAATTATATTTTTTTATGGCCAGGAAAAACCGAAAGAAAAAGAGCCTGAACAGTCAAT